>NZ_LPUY01000038.1 GCF_001518015.1 Tritonibacter horizontis | reverse complement strand
CTCCCGCCCTCGCCGCGATTCCGCTGTTCACCCCGCCCCGCTCCGCCGACCGTCACCAAACCAGACCTCCCCGCCAGGACGAAAGACCGAAATGTACATCGAGACAGATATCGATCGCACCACCGATTTGCGCGTCAGCGCCCAGCCCGGCAACCTGGCCGAAGGGCTGGCGCCGCTGCAGGACGTCGCCCGCGACATCGCCCAGGTGCAGGCGGCGCTGGCGCAATTGCAGAGCGACCCGACGGACAAGACCAGCAAGGGACTGGCCCGGCTGGCCGCGGATCTGGAGCAGTTCGAACCTGCGGTGACCTTTCTCGGACAGGTCAAATCCGGCAAGACGACATTGGTCAATGCGCTGGCCGGCTGGTCCGATCTGCTGCCGTCGGACGTGAACCCCTGGACCTCCGTCGTGACCTCGCTGCACCTGTCGCCGGGGCGTGGCCGGGCCGACACCAGCGCGCGGTTTCGGTTCATGACCGAAGAGGAATGGGACCACCTGCTCAGCCGCGGGGGCCGGATGGGGGAAATGGCGGGCCGGGCCGGCGCCGAGGGCGAGATGGCCAAGATCCGGACCCAGGTGGAAACCATGCGCGACCGCGCCAAGGCGCGCCTGGGCCGCAAGTTCGAACTGTTGATGGGGCAGAGCCATGACTACGGGTATTTCGACAAGAACCTGATCGAACGCTATATCTGCCTGGGCGATGACCCGGAGTTCGCCGAAGCGGACGCGGACCATCAGGGCCGGTTTGCGGATGTCACCCGGTCCGCCGATCTTTATCTTGGCAGCCCGGTGCTGCCCTGCAACCTGTGCCTGCGCGACACGCCGGGGGTCAACGACACCTTTCTGATGCGCGAGCAGATCACCCTGCAGGCGCTGCTCGACAGCCGCGTCTGTGTGGTGGTGCTGACCGCGAGCCAGGCGCTCTCCACCGTCGATCTCGGGCTGATCCGCATGCTCAGCAATCTGCAGGCCGACCAGGTGGTGCTGTTTGTCAATCGCATCGACGAGCTGCCCGATCCGGCCAATCAGGTGCCCGAAATCGAGGCAAGCCTGCGCGCCACCCTCAAGGCGCATCACGTGCCGGACGGTGCGGAAATCCTGTTCGGCAGCGCGCTCTGGGCCAATGCGGTTCTGGCGGGCGATCTGGATGCGATGCCGGAGGCCTCGGCGCAGGCGCTCTTTGCCTGGGCAGAGGCGCGCCCGGTGCCCGGCGGCCATGACATCGACCCGCCCGATCTGGTCTGGAGCCTGTCAGGCCTGCCGGCCCTCAACAGCGCCATCGCCCGCCGCGTTGCCGAAACCGAGGCCCGCCCGCTGCTGCGGCGGGTGGCCCGTGACGCGCTGACACTGGCGACGGCGCAACAGGCGGCCGATGGCATTCGCATCCAGCAGGGCACAGGCGCGGCCTTTTCGTCGCTGGAGGACAGTCTGACGCGGTTCGACGCCCTGGCAGCGGAGCATCTGGAGACCTGCGCAGTCGAAATCGACGAAATCCTGCAAAACTTCGGCGAGCGGGTAGACCGCGCGCATGCGACCTTTCTGGATCGCGCCACCCATGCGCTGATTGCGCATCTGGAGGAATGGGGCGATGACAGCCCCTGGCAATATGATCCGACCGGCCTGCGCCTGTTGCTGCGCAGCGCCTGTTCGGTGATGGGAAGCCGCCTGCAGGCGCAGGTCGAAGACCGCTATAGCGCCGCCCTTGGCGATGTGGCGCGCCACCTCTACGATGCCTTTGGCGAGGCGGTCGCGGGCATCCAGATCTCGGTGCCGGAGGCGCCGCCGCTGCCCGCGCCGGTGGCGCTGGCCCAGACCATCGCGCTGGATGTGCGTGACAGCTGGTGGGGCAACTGGTGGCGCCGCGCCCGCGGCTATGCCGCCTTTGCCGATCAGTTCCGCAGCCAGATCAGCGCTGAAACCGACCCCTTCATGACCGCGCTCAAGATTGACCAATCCGCCCAGATCCGCAGCGCGGCGCTGGCGCGCCTGTCACAGGCGCTGGCCCATCACCGCGATATCTTGCTTGAAATCGCCGCCGCGACCACCGGCGGACAGCCCCCCCAGACCTCGCTTCTCTCACCAGGCGAAACCGACCGTCAGGCCACTCAGGCCGCTGCCCTGCACACGCTTCGTGCGCATATCGACTGATACCGGAGACCGCGACCCATGACCGACACAACGCCCAAACCCCGGATCGCCCTGATGGGTGAATTCAGCGCCGGCAAGAGCACGCTGACCAATCTTCTGCTGGGCAGCCGGCCGTTGCCAGTGCGGGTCACCGCCACCCGATTGCCGCCTGTGTGGATCTCTTACGGGGCGGAACGGGCGGAAGTGGTCGCCCCGGATGGCAGCACAGCTGAAATCGCACTGGATGCATTGGACAGCGTGCCGTTGGAGCAGGCGCGCCGGATCAATCTGTTTCTGCCCTGCGAAGCGCTGGAGCTGTGCGACCTGATCGACATGCCGGGGATCTCTGACCCGAATATGCCGGCCGATGTCTGGCAGGCGGTGCTGCCGGAGGTGGACAGTGTGATCTGGTGCACCCCGGCCACGCAGGCCTGGCGGCAGAGCGAGGCCGCCTTCTGGTCGATCCTGGCACCGGAACTGCGCGCACCCGGCGTGCTGCTGGTCACCCATTTTGACAAACTGACCTCGGAACGCGACGGCGCCCGTGTGCTGCGCCGGGTCACGCGCGAGGCGGGCGAGGCCTTTGGCGCGGTGTTCCCGATTGCGCTGCCGTTGGCGCTCTCTGCAGGGGAGGACATGGACGCCTGGAAAACCAGCGGCGCGGATCAGTTCGTCGAACATCTGATTGATCTGCTGCTGCATTGGGAGGATCGCAGCCGCCCGCGCGCCGTCGCCTCCGATCCCGACGCACCTGCGGACGCGCCGCAGGGCCTGGCAGAGCTGAGCCCCGCACCGAACCTGGTCCGCAAACGTCTGCACACGATTGAATGCGCCAGCAGCGAGATCCCCGCCGGGGCAAGCCCGCAGAGCGACGACGCGACGCTCCGCGTCCAGCCCCGTCGCGTGCGGCCGGTGCCACAAGCAAAAAGCCCCCGCCCCCGTCGCGCCCGCCTGGAACGGAACGCGAAATGACGGCGCCTTTTGCTGCCACGGCCGATCGGCTGATCGGGGATCTGACGGCGCTGCGGGCGCGCAGGCCGGACTGCCGCCTTGTCGCCTATTGCGACCTCGACGCCCGGCTGGTGCTGCGCCATGCTGCCCACCCGACCATCCGGCAAGAGGTATTGGACCGGCTCAGCGAAGAAGCGCATCAGGCCTTTGGCCTGAGCCAGAGGGTGAAACGCGCGCTGCCGCCTGAACTGCTGCCCCCGCATGACAGCCATGACGCCCAGGAGACGCCCGAAGGCATCCGGTTGATCGACGATCGCGGGGTGCGCCTGTTCCTGCGGGTTCCGACCGCCCCACAGGATGCGCTGATTTTGCTCTGCCAGACTCCCGACGGTGCAGAGGCCTTGCTGCCAGAGGCAGAGCGGCTGCTGCTGGGGATGCAACTGGGTGCGGGAGCCGGAACCGCATGAGCGAGCCCGCCCGCGACAGGTCAGCATCAGCCAGGGAGACGGGCCTGACCCGGCGGCTCCGACAGCTGGCGGCTGGGGATCTTGTGGCACCACAGGGCACGCTATCGGCGCAGCTGGCGCAGGAAATTGACGAGATCATGCTGCCCCGCATCCTGTCGCTGCTCAGCGATGGGCGGGTGGTGGCGGAATTCCACGTGGTCCAGCGGGCCTTGGTCCATATCGACCGTGCGGGCACAGCGGTGCAGCCGAGACCCGAATGCGCCTTGGATTTCGCCCAGGCGCTTTTGGCGTTGGAGCGGGATCTGGCGCCGGAGACTGAAATCCGCCTGTGCCGACGGCCGGCCCCGGTCCGCTCCAGCGCCACACGCTGTCTGGCGTCGCAATTGCAGCAGGCGCTCGCAACCCTGACGGCAGCAACACCGCAAGACGCGCTGCGCCATGTCGAGCCTCAGGCCCGCGCCATGTGCTTTGTCGCGCGCGGCAACACCAGCGCGCACCACAGCGACCCGACCTCCGCCTTTGTACCGGCGCTTGAGGCGGCACTGGCGGAGGTCGCGGCCCCGGGACCCCGCCCAACGGGCGCGGCAGCGCTGGGGCAGACGGCGCCAACGCTGCTATGTCTGGACCTTTCGCGCGACCTGAGTCTGGTGGTCGCGCGACAGGACGACGGCGATCTCGCCCTCATCCTGCCCCGTCAGGCCACGACCGCATTGCAGCAGGCCTGGTGCCGCGCGCTGTCCTGAAGCGGTTGATCCCGTCGGCTGCCCCGACCGCCCTCACACCGGCCCATCGTGCCCTCTGAAACATGGAAAATGGCGGCCTGCCGCCCCCACCGCGCCCGTTTCGCTGCAGGGGCGGCGCCTGCCCAGCCGACGCGCAAGTTTGTGGCAATAGGGTTGCACATCCGTGCAATAGAGTTGACCTTCGGCCCGCAAACCCCCTAGGCTGTCGCCACTCGCCCCAACGCACGGACCCAGATCATGCCAGACGACCCCGCACCCCAAACGCCCGCGATCGAGGTGCGCGCCCTGCACAAACACTTTGGCAGCGCCCATGTGCTGCGGGGGGTTGGCGTGACAGCGCAGGATGGCGATGTGGTGTCCCTGATCGGGTCGAGCGGCTCTGGCAAGAGCACATTTTTGCGCTGTATCAATATGTTAGAGACGCCGACCAGTGGTCAGATCTTTCTCGGCGGCGAAGAGCTGCGCCTGAAGCCGGGCCGCGATGGCCTGGTGGCGCGGGACCGGCGCCAGCTGGAAGGGTTTCGCGCCCGTCTGGGCATGGTGTTCCAATCCTTCAACCTGTGGCAACATATGACCGTGCTGCAGAATGTGGTCGAAGGGCCTCAGCAGATCCTTGGCCTTAGCCGCGCTGACGCAACGGAACGCGCCGAGGCGCATCTGGCCCGTGTCGGGCTCTGGGACAAGCGCGACGCCTACCCGGCATTTCTATCGGGCGGCCAACAGCAACGGGTGGCAATTGCCCGCGCATTGGCCATGGAGCCACGGGTCATGCTGTTCGACGAGCCCACCTCGGCGCTGGACCCCGAACTGGTGGGCGAAGTGCTGAAGGTGATCCGGGCGCTGGCCGACGAGGGACGAACCATGCTGCTGGTGACCCACGAAATGCGCTTTGCGCGGGATGTCTCCAGCCGGGTGCTCTACCTGCATCAAGGTCAGATCGAGGAAGAAGGCCCGCCAGAGCAGGTCTTTGGCGCGCCGATCAGCGACCGGTGTCGCGCCTTTGTGGCCTCCGTTCACTAGCGCGCTGTCGACGACACGCATCAAAAACAAACCAAGAAACCACGACCCTAGGGAGACTACACAAATGAAAACGCTTACAAAATTCGCCGCCACTGCAACGGCCGCCCTGCTGCTGACCTCTGGCCTGGCAACCGCGGATGTCAAGGTCGGCATCGCCGCCGAACCCTATCCGCCCTTTGCCGAAAAAGCAGCCGACGGCAGCTGGCAGGGCTGGGAAGTCGAGATGATCGGCGCCATCTGCACCGCGATGGAAGAAGAATGCGAAATCGTGCCGATCGCCTGGGACGGCATCATCCCCGCGTTGCTGTCGAAGAAGATGGACATCATCATGGCGTCGATGTCGATCACCGAAGAGCGGATGAAGACCATCAGCTTCTCCGACAAATATTACAACACCCCGGCCGTTCTCGTCGCCCCGAAATCCATGGATCTGAGCGGCGACCCGGCCAGCCTGGATGGCAAATACGTGGGCGTTCAGGTCTCCACCACCCATGCCAACTATGTCGATGCGCATTTCGCCGAGACGGCGGAGGTCAAATCCTACAACACCTTTGACGAGCACAACCAGGATCTGGTTGCGGGCCGGGTCGATGCGGTTGTTGGTGACAGTCTGGCGTTTCAGGATTTCCTCGGCAGCGATGCCGGTCAGGATTTCGAAATCAAGGCCGAGCTGACCGATGTCGCGATCTTTGGCCCCGGCGTCGGTGGCGGGATCCGCAAGGAAGACACCGAGCTGCGCGAAAAGATGAACGCCGCAATTCAGAAAATCCGTGATGACGGAACTTATGACGCGATCTCGGAAAAGTATTTCGACTTCGACATCTACGGCGGCTGATCCCCGCTGAACTGGCCGGGCCGCCCCTTGTGGGCGGTCCGGTATATTTCCTGACGAAAGACCCGACGCCCTATGGACAGTGCCTTTGACCTTCTCGCCCTGAGCCCACCCGGCTGGGGGGGCAACCTGCTGATGGGCCTGTTGCGAACGATCCAGATCGCCGCCGGAGCCTATGCGCTGGGGCTGTGTATCGGGCTGTTCGGGGCCTTGGGCAAATTGCACGGCGGCCCGGCCCTGCGCTGGGGGCTGGAGATCTACACCACCGTCATCCGCGCGGTGCCGGAACTGGTGCTGATCTTGCTGCTCTACTATGCCGGCACCGATCTTTTGAATGTGGTGCGCGAGGCCATCGGCCTGGAGCGCACCGATATCAGCGGACTATGGGCGGGCATTTACGTGATCGGACTGGTGCAGGGCGCCTATTCGACCGAAGTTTTTCGCGGCGCCTTTCAGGCGGTGCCAACCGGGCAGATCGAAGCAGCGCGGGCCATGGGGTTGCCGCGGCGCAAGGTTCTGGCCCGGATCACCCTGCCGATCATGTTACCCTATGCGCTGCCGGGCCTGTCCAACCTCTGGCTGATCACCACCAAGGATACCGCCCTGCTGGCGGTTGTGGGCTTTAGCGAGCTGGCCTTGGAAACGAAACAGGCCGCAGGCGCGACACGGGAGTATTTCATGTTCTACATGGCTGCCGGGGCGCTCTATCTGGTGCTGACGCTTGTCTCCACCCTTGGCTTCAGCCTGCTGGAGCGCCGCATGCGGCGCGGCCAGCCGCAGCAGACATAAGGCGGGCGAACAATGGAATGGTATTGGCTCGCGGATTATGCCCCGAAGTTTCTGGAGGGTCTCTGGATCACCTTGCAGTTGCTGGGCTTGTCGATCTTCTTTGGCATGATGCTGGCGATCCCGATCGGGCTGGTGCAGGTCACCGGGCCCTGGCCGCTGGCCTGGGCGGCGCGGGCTTTTTGCACCGTGATCCGGGGCACACCGTTGCTGATCCAGCTGTGGCTGGTGTACTACGGGCTTGGTTCGCTGTTTCCGTTTATCCCCGGCATTCGCGAGACCATGATCTGGCCGCTCCTGCGCGAGGCGTTCCCTTATGCGGTCTTTGCCTTTTCGCTCAGCGTGGCCGGCTACGAGGGTGAAATCATGCGCGGCGCGTTTCGCGGCGTGCCACGGGGCGAGCTGGAAGCCGCGCGGGCCATGGGTATGTCCCCGTTCAAGGTGCTGCGGCGGGTCTGGTTGCCCCGGGCGCTGCAGAATGTGTTTCCAACCCTCGCCGGGGAATTCATCCTGACGCTCAAGGCCACGCCGCTGGCGGCGACCATCACGGTGTTTGAGGTCTATAGCGTCGGCAGCATCGTGCGCCAGGAAACCTATCGCATTTACGAACCGCTCCTGTTCGTTGCGCTCATTTATCTTTGCCTCACCTTCCTGCTGGTGATCGCCTTCCGCCTGATGGAACGCCGCCTGCCACGCCGTGCGGCGTGATCCCTCTCAAACGCCCCTATCAGTTAAGGACCAAAGCTCATGACGGACCGATCCTTCCGTTTCACCCATGCGATTTCGCGGCGCCCCAGCGCCAGCATCACCGATGGCCTGCGCGCCGTCGACGTCGGCACACCGGACCTGTCCCTGTTTGAACGCCATCATGCCGACTATGTGGCGGCCCTGCGGGAGACCGGCGCAGAGGTTGTGCTGCTGGACCCGCTCGAAGCCTACCCGGATGCGGTGTTTGTCGAGGATACCGCCCTGTGTCTGCCAGAAGGCGCGATCATCATGCGTCCCGGCGCGCCCAGCCGGCTGGGAGAGGCGGCAGAGATGGCGCCGCATCTGCGCCAGCTCTATCGCGAGGTCCGCGAGATTTCCGGTGCCGACGCCTATATCGAAGGCGGTGACATCCTGACCACAGAACGCGAAATCCTCGTCGGTCGCTCGGCGCGCACAAACGCGGCCGGTATTGCCGAACTGCAATCCCTGGTGGCCGACTGGGGCTATCAGCTGCGTGAGGTGATCACACCGGAAGGCGTGCTGCATTTCAAAACGGACTGTTCGCTTCTGGACGGGCAAACCGTGTTGGCAACCGAGCGCCTGGCGGCGTCGGGATGTTTTGACGGCTACGCGGTGATCCATACCGCACCGGGCGAAGAGGCCGCTGCCAATACCATCCGGTTCAATGACCTTGTGCTGATGCCGGCCGGCTTCCCACAGACCCGCGACCGTCTGGTCCAGGCAGGTTACGCCGTGCGCGAGATCGGCAATTCCGAGGCGGCGAAACTGGATGGCGGCATGTCCTGCCTGTCGCTCCGCTTCTCCCCGGGGGCCTGATCGCACGCCCTGTTTTTCACCATTTCCGGACGTTTCGGCGCCTGTGCCGAAACGTCCGCATGGGCTGAGACGTGGGATTTATCCTGTGATTTTCCCTGGGCCCGCCGCTGGGACAGCTGCGCGCAAAGCTGGTATCAGATCGCGCTGCGATCCTGATCGACACCGAGGAGGTTCAGTTTCAGGTTGGCATAGCTCTGCGGTTTGGAGAAATAGAACCCCTGCAAGATGTCGCAACCGATCTTGCGCAAGAGTTTGGCCTTGTCGAAAGAATCGACCCCCTCCGCAATGATCTTCACCTCCAGGGTCTGGGCCAGATCGACGACCGAGGCGACCATACGCTCCGCCCGTTCGCTTTCGCCAAGGGGGAAGATGATGTTGCGGTCGATCTTGATGGCATCGGGGGCGATGTTGAGAACACCGTTGATCGAGGCATGGCCCGAGCCGAAATCATCGACATCAATCAAGAACCCCATGTCCTTGAGCGCATCAATGCAGAAAATCAGCGCATCGCCCTCTTCCTCGCAGGAAATCGATTCGAGGATTTCAAAGGCAAAGCGCTCGCGGTTTTCCGGGATGCGCGCCTGCACCGTTTCAAGGAACCCCGGTTCCATGATCCGCGGCGCGCTGACGTTAAAGGCGACCCGGGGAACAAAAATCGAGCGTTCGGTCAGGTCTTTCATCTGTTGAACGGCGGTTTCAAAGATACGTCCGTCCAGCTCCGCCTCTAGCCCGAGCTGTTTGGCGAGCCCCAGAAACTTGAACGGCGGCAAGACACCCAATTCGGGATGTTCCCAACGCGCCAGCACCTCCACCCCGGCAAGCTCCCAGCTGCGGGCGTCGTGTTGGGTGTGGTAATAGGGCACGATCTCGCCGACCTCGATCGCATGCTGCAACCGATCGGCCAGCGCCCGTTCGGCCAGCGCCTCTTGCCGCATCTCCGAGGTGAAAACCTCGACCGTGGCGCGACCAGAGGCCTTGGCCCGGTACAGCGCCGCATCTGCATTGCTCAGCAATTCACTGCTGTCAATCGTCCCCGGCTCACCGCTGGCGACGCCAAAGCTGGCCCCGAAGTTGCAGCGTTTGTTGCCCCAGGCAATCGGTTCGAGCACCGCCTTCAGAACCCGGTTGGCAAGCGCCTCGCCGTCCTGGAGGCTGGTGCCGGTCTGGCAAAGGACAACAAATTCATCCCCCCCGACCCGTGCAGGCAAATCGCCGTCCTTGGTATGTTGCCGCAGCACATCGGCGACATGGCAAAGGACAAAATCGCCCGCCTCGTGGCCCAGAATGTCATTGATCTTCTTGAACCGGTCCAGGTCGATGCGCACCAGGGTTACGGTTTCCGAATTGAGACGCCGGGTCAGTTCCCGGTCCAGATGCCGCCGGTTTGGCAATTTGGTCAGCGGGTCTCGCAGGGACTGCAATTCGACGCGGTCCTTCGCCTCTTTCAGCGCCTCCGCGGTCTGGCGCTGCTCGCGCTCGCCGCGCACCAGGGATGTGATGTCGGAACGGGTGACAACCTTGTCGCCGTAATCGGTTTGGTTGACCCGTGAGATGATATGGCGATCATCGGAGAGTTCGATCTGCGTTTCGAGGCGGAAATCGCTTTTTTCGACCCGCAGGCGATAGGCCTCGACGTAGTCGTCCGGTGTCTGGCCTTCCTCTAACGCATAATGCCCTGCGGCAACCGCACTGATCAGGATTTCACCAAGCGACATGCCGGGTTTCACCGCGTCCGGGTCGGTATGGCTGAGCGCGCGGTAGCGTTCGTTGGACGTCACCAGGCGGTTCTGCTCGTCGAAGATCGCAAACCCATCCGTCGCCGCCCCCATAGCGGCCCCGAACCGTTGTGACATTCTGTTGATCTGCAACGTTTTCTTGTTCAGCATCCGCCAGGAGCGGATCAGTTGTCGGGACAGGAACAGAAACACCAGAGCCAGGCCACAACTTGCAATCGCGGTGCCGCTTCGCACGACCCAGACCAGACGATCCTCAATCCCATCGAGGAGCGGGCGGAAGTCCAGGCTGAGGTTCTGTAGACGGCTCACCGAGGCCCGGAGTTGCAGGTTGCGGGAAAATGGGCTGCCCTCACCGACCATGTGAAGGGTGCTTTCGTCCAGCATCGGCTCCAGAATCTGCAACGACAGATGGGTTTCATCAATCGCCTGTGCACAGATTTCCAAGGCCGGCGCGGCCCCCAGCATCAGAAAGGCCTTACGCTCCATTCCCGACAGGTTTTCGAGGCACCAATGCGCCTGCTCATCCGCGATTTGCAGCAAGCCCTTGAGGTCTTGCGCCGCGGCCGGGCGGATGACCGGGTTCTGGCTCAATGTTTCGAGCAATTGGTGGGTGGTGCTGAGGTGCACCATGTTCCGGCTGCGATATTCACCTGCATGCGTGAGGTAGCGATACCCCAAAAAGGAGATCCCGGTCGAAACCACAAGAATCAATGCAAAGAGCGCCAGCGTGTGTCCTAGCCGCATGAATGGGCCTCCCGGACCAAAAACATTACCCACATCTGGAAAACAGTAGGGAAGCTTGATTGCGTAAAACCTAACTCGGCCCGGCGATCTTGTCTTATAGTTAACAAGACGCCTCTTCCTGCCGGATGTCTCGGGGCTGGGGGTCATCTGCTTGCGTTTTGGCCGGATTTGGGGGCTCATGCGCGGATCGGAAAACACCGAATGGAATGAGTAGGAGCGAGCATGAAAGCGGTATTGAACACAGCGCGCGGGGCGGCGCGCGAAACGCTGATCCTGAAGGAGGTGGCGACGCCCACACCGGGGCCGGGCGAGGTGCTGGTCGCAATCCGTGCCATTGGAATAAACCCGTCGGACGTCAAGCTGCGCTCTGGTGCGCAGGGACCGATGATCGCCGAAGAGGTGCTGGTGCACAACGACGGCGCCGGCGTGATCGAGGCCGTCGGCGAGGGCGTCGGCCCGGCGCGCGTCGGCCAGCGGGTCT
Organism: Tritonibacter horizontis; assembly: GCF_001518015.1. GTDB lineage: Bacteria > Pseudomonadota > Alphaproteobacteria > Rhodobacterales > Rhodobacteraceae > Epibacterium > Epibacterium horizontis. The sequence continues at coordinate 81,036 of NZ_LPUY01000038.1, read as the reverse complement.
GGCTATATAACGTGAACCGGTCCAACGATGGCCTCGGCCAGGGACCGCTTGGGACTGCTGCGCAATATGCGATCATCCCGGCCCATCTGGCCATCGAACTGCCCGAGCCGGCCAGTTTCGAAGCGGGCGCCTGCCTCGGCGTGCCTGCGATGACGGCCCATCGCGCCCTGATGTTTGCCGGTCCGGTCACCGGAAAAACGGTGCTTGTCACCGGCGGCGCCGGCGCGGTCGGCCATAGCGCGATCCAGATCGCCAAGGCCAAGGGCGCGCGCGTCGTCGCAACCGTCAGCAGCGATGCCAAGGCAGAGATCGCCCGTGATGCCGGGGCTGACGATGTGCTGAACTACAAGTCCGCGCCGCTGGGAGAGCAATTGCTGGCCCTGGTGGGCATGGGCGGGATCGACCATGTCGTTGATGTCGATATTGCAGCCCATATGGAGCTCTATCCGCAGATCCTGACACTGAACGGTGCCGTCGGGGCCTATGCGTCGGCCTCGAACCTGACCCCGGCGCTGCCCTTCTATCCATTGGCTTTCCGCAACATCCATGTGCAGCCCGTTTTTGTCTACTCCATGAGCGACGCAGCCAAGGCGGAGGCGATTGCGGACATCAACGCCCTGCTCGCCGCCGGGCAGTTGACGCCGCGCATCGACCGGCATTTTGCCTTGGAAGACATTGTCGTCGCCCATGAAACAGTGGAGGCCGGCAGCCTGACCGGCAACGCGGTGCTGACCACCTGAGCCCCTTTAGCATCTGCCCCTATGTCGAACGGAAAAGGGCCCCGCGAAGGGGCCCTTTTTGCCATCAGACGACCGGCCCGCGCCAGGCTGCGCGACCTGCGCGCCTCAGGTGATATGCGCGGTTGCCTCAATCTCCAGCAGGGCGCGGTCTTCGACCAGACCGGCCACGATCAGCATCGACATTGCCGGGAAATGCTTGCCAAAGACTTCGCGGTAGGCGGCCCCGACCTCGGCCTGATGCGCCAGGTAGTCCTGTTTGTCGATCACGAACCAGGTCAGTCGCGTCACGTCCGAAGGCTTGCCCCCGGCCGCCTCGACGATGGCGACGATATTGCGGAGCGCCTGACGCATCTGGCCGATGAAATCATCCGACACAAAGGTCTTGGTCTCGTCCCAGCCGATCTGGCCGCCGATATGCAACACACCGTCCTGAGTCAGCATGCCATTGGCATAGCCCTTGGCCGGGGCCCAGCCTTCGGGGTGAATGGTCTTATGGGTCATAGCTGCCCTTTCATTTCGAATTCAATCTTGGTCTTTGCAGGGGCCGGCCAGGGTGTTGGCCGCCCATCGGTGTTCACATAGACAAGCGTCGCCTCGGTCCGAAACCGCAGGCCGCCGTCGCAGGTCGCCGTCATCTCATAGGTCAACGACGTTGTCCCCAGTTTCAAAACCCGCAGGCCAAGCGTCAGCTGGTCACCGTGAAAGCTGGGCGCGGCAAAGCGGGTGGCGATATTCGCGGTCGGCACGCCGCCGCTGTAGTGGATTTCCTCAAAGGGCCATTCCAGCCGGTCGGCGAACCAGGCCTCGACACAGTCGTTCATCATCTCGAAGTAGCGGGGGTAAAAGACAATCCCCGCCGGATCGCAATGTTTGAACAGCACCTTCTGGGGCATCTCGAACATGGCTCAGACCCCCACGTAGCGTTCGGTCACATCCGGCGTCAGCGCCGCCATGGCGCCGCTCCAGACGGTTCGCCCACGTTCCAGCACCACTGCGCGGTCACTGACCTGCGCCAGTTCCGCCAGCGTCTTGTCAATCACCAGAATGGCCATGTCGGTGTCCGCTTTCAGACGGGTGATGGCTGCCCAGATCTCTTGCCGGATAATCGGCGCGAGCCCTTCTGTCGCCTCGTCCAGGATCAGCAGACGCGGGTTGGTCATCAGGGCCCGACCAATGGCGAGCATCTGCTGTTCGCCCCCCGACAAGGACGCGGCGAGCTGGCTGTGCCGTTCGCCCAGACGCGGGAAAAGGGTTGTGACCTTTGTCATGTCCCAAGCGCCGGGACGGCTGGTGGCAAGCAGGTTTTCCGCCACCGTCAGGTCGCGAAAACACCGCCGCCCTTCGGGCACCAGCCCGAGGCCGAGACGCGCCGCCTTGTGACTGGGCAGCGCATGCAGGTCTTGGCCGTCAAAGCGCAGTTCGCCCTGTGCCGAGATCATCCGGCAGATCGCCTTGACCGTGGTGGATTTGCCCATGCCGTTGCGCCCCATCAGGGCCACGACTTCACCCGCGGCAATGTCCAGATCGACCCCGAACAGGGCCTGGCTGACACCATAAGAGGCGGTGAGCCCTTTGACCGTCAGCAAGCTCATGCGCTTTCTCCCAGATAGGCGTCGCGGACGCGGGGGTCGGTGCGGATCTGATCGACGCTGCCGGTGGCGATGACCTCGCCGTAAACCAGCACGCTGATCCGATCGGCCAGGGCAAAAACCGCGTCCATATCGTGTTCGACCAGCAGGATCGGCGCCTGCTGACGCAGCTGGTCCAGAAAACCGGTCAGATCCTTCGACCCGGCCGCCCCCAGTCCGGCCATGGGTTCATCCATCACAAAGGCCTTGGGTTCCAGGGTCAAGGCCACCGCGACCTCCAGCTGGCGCCGCTGGCCGTGGCTGAGGTCGGCACAGCGTTTGGCGCGCGCCTCTGCCAGCCCGACCCGTTCCAATGCCGCCTCGGCCCGGTGCCTCAGGTCTTTGTCTCCCAGGGCCGACGCCCAGAACCGCCAGGGCCGTCCCCTCGCGCCAAGTGCGCCGAGAACGGCGTTTTCCAGAACGGTATCCTCCATCGCCAGAGCCGAAATCTGGAAGGTCCGGCCAAGCCCGGCGCGCGCGCGCTGGTCGGTGCTGAGGGCGGTGATATCCTTCCCCAACAGCTCGACCCGGCCCGCATCGGGTTTCAGGGCACCACAGATCTGGGCGATCAGCGTCGACTTGCCCGCCCCGTTGGGACCGATGATGGCGTGAATTTCACCGGGTCTGAGATCAATCGAGATGTCCTTGCTGGCCTGCAGAGCCCCGAAGGATTTGCAGATGCCAATGGTGCGCAAAACCGTATCAGTCATGGCTTGCCTCCCGTCCTGCGATCAACCCCGTGATACCGCCGCGTGCAAACAGCACCACACCCAGCAGGATCAACCCGAGGTAGATGTGCCAGAACTCGGTCAGCCCGCCGAGGACATGTTCCAGCGCGACAAATGTCACCGCCCCGGCCACCGGACCGAACAGCCGCCCAACCCCGCCGAGGATCACCAGGACCATGATCTCGCCCGAGAACTGCCAGCTGAACATGGTCGGACTGACAAAGCGGTTGAGATCCGCAAAGAGCGCACCGGCAAGGCCGGTTATTGCCCCGGAGATCACAAACGCCACCAGCTTCAGCCGCATCGGATCAAGGCCCACCGCCTCCAGCCGCGCGGGCACTTGGCGCGCCGCGTTGAGCGACAGACCGAAGGGCGCGCGCCGCAGACGCGCAGAGAAAACAAGCACCACGACCAGCAGCGCCAGACACAGGCCGTAGAACTGGATCGGAGCGAGCGTGTTGAGGCCCGGAAAGTCATTGCGGACGTAGATCGACATGCCGTCCTCGCCGCCGTAGGCGCTCCACGAGATGGCGAAATAGTAAAACATCTGACCAAAGGCGAGCGTGATCATGATGAAATAGGCCCCGGTGGTGCGCAGCGACAGCAGGCCGATCACCAGCGCCGCAAGGGCAGAGACGACAATGGCAAGCAGCCAGATCACCGGCATGGATTTGGTGCCCTCAATCACAAAGGGCCATTCCATCAGCGGGGTAAAGCCCTGGGCGTGGTGGGCGAGGATGCCCATGGCATAGCCACCGATCCCGAAAAAGACCGCATGACCAAGGCTGACAAGCCCGCCGATGCCCAGCGCAATATTCAGCCCCGCTGCCGCAAGGGCAAGGATCACCGCGCGGGTGGCGAGGGTGATGGTAAAGGGCTCGTCCGTCAGCAATGCCCAGATCGGCACCAGAAGAAGGCCCAGCAGCAGGGCCGCGTTGAACAGTGTTTCCCGGCTCATGCGCGTGCTCCGAACAGACCAGATGGCCGCCAGATCAGAACCAGGCTCATCAGGATATAGATCGACATGGAGGCGATGGCGGATCCGGCAGAAGTGGCAGGTGCGGCGTCCATGAAGAGTTTCAGCAGTTCCGGCAGGAAGATCCCCACCAGCGTATCGGTGAGGCCCACCAGCAAGGCCCCGATGAAGGCCCCCTTGATCGAGCCGATCCCGCCGATCACGATCACCACAAAGGCCAGGATCAGCACCGGTTCGCCCATGCCCACCTGCACCGACTGGATCGCGCCGACAAGCGCGCCCGCCAGCCCGGCAAGCGCCGCACCAAGGGCAAAGACCAGCGTATAGAGTTTTGAGATATCCACGCCCAGCGCCGCGATCATTTCGCGGTCGTTCTCGCCCGCGCGGATCTGGATGCCAAGGCGGGTGCGTTCGATCAGAACCCAAAGTCCCACCCCGACCAGCAGTCCCGCAACGATCAGCGCCAGCCGGTAAAGCGGGTATTCGATGCCACCGGGCAAGGTCACCGGCCCGGACAGCGCATCCGGAATATCCAGGAACAAGGGAAACGAGCCAAAGACCCAGCGCGTGCCTTCGGAAAAAATCAGGATCAGCGCAAAAGTCGCCAGAACCTGATCCAGGTGATCGCTGTCGTATAGTCGGCGGATCACCAGAATCTCGATCACGGCCCCTGCGAGGGCGGCGGCGACAAGCGCGGCCATCAGCGCCAGCACGAAGGAGCCGGTCAGCCCCGCCACCGCAGCCGCGGCAAAGGCTCCGACCATATAGAGCGATCCATGGGCCAGATTGATCAGCCCCATGACACCGAAGATCAGCGTCAGACCTGCGGCCATCAAAAAGAGCATGACGCCGGACTGCAGCCCGTTCAGCATCTGCTCGATGATAAGTATCGTGGACATTTGCGTCTTCTTTCAACGGTGACCCGGCCCGCGTCACCTGCGGGCCGGGCACGCTTCACTTACATCTTGCAGTCGTCCACATAGGCGTTTGCATGATTTTCCAGGGCGGTGCCAACGATCTTGTTGGTGTAGATATCGCCTTCTTTGATGACCTCACGCACATAGACGTTCTGGATCGGATGATTGTTCGCCGCAAAGGAGAACGCGCCGCGGACAGATGCGAAATCCGCCGCCTTGAGCGCCTCGGCAAAGGCCGCATCGTCATTCACATCCGCCTTGTCGATCGCCGACAGCAGCAGGTTGGCGGTGTCATACCCCTGGGCCGCATAGATCGACGGCAGGCGGTCGTATTTCTGCTGGAAGTCCGCGACAAAGGTCGCGTTGGCCGCGTTGTCCAGATCCTTGGACCAGGTCGAGGAGTTCTTCACCCCCAGCGCGGCCTCGCCCACCGCTTGCAGGATGCCCTGATCAAAGCTGAAGGCAGGACCGACGACAGGCAGGTCCACGCCGCTGTCCGCGTATTGTTTCAGGAAGGAAATCCCCATGCCGCCGGGCAGGAAGAAAAAGACGCTGTCGGCGCCAGAGGCCCGGATCTGCGCGATTTCGGCGGCATAGTCGGTCTGGCCCAGCTTGGTGTAGACCTCGCCTGCCAGCTCGCCGCCATAGTAGCGTTTGAAGCCGGTCAGGCTGTCATGGCCTGCAGGATAGTTCGGCGCCAGGATAAAGGTGTTCTTGAACCCTTCGTTGGCGGCATAGGCGCCTGCCCCCTCGTGCAGGTTGTCATTCTGGTAGGAGACGGCGAAGTAATTGGCATTGCAGCCTTTGCCCGCCAGCTGTGCGGGGGCCGCATTGGTCGAGAGGTAGAACAGCCCCTGTGCGGTCGCCGCCGGGACAACCGCCATGGCGAGGTTCGACCAGACGATCCCGGTCAGAACATCGACCTTTTCCGACTGGATCATCTTGTCCGCCAGCTGCACGGCGATGTCGGGTTTGCGTTGATCGTCTTCGATCACTACCTCGACGTCATCGCGGCCCGCGGCCTCGATCGCCAGCATGAACCCGTCGCGGGTGTCGATGCCGAGGCTGGCCCCGCCGCCCGAAAGCGTAGTGATCATCCCGACTTTGACATCCGCCAGTGCACCGCTTGTCGCCAGTGCCGCGGCCGCTGTGGCCAACATTAGTTTTTTCATGATCAGACTCCCTGTTGTCTGGTTGGTTTTTATGGGTGTGTTTGACGCGTTACCGAAGCCGGAAACGCTGGATCTTGCCCGTCTGCGTCTTTGGCAGAGCCTCGGCAAAGATAATGCTGCGTGGGTATTTATAGGGGGCGATGGTGGCTTTTACATGGGTCTGCAAATCGCGCGTCATCGCATCGGAGGCCTCAAAGCCTGCATTCAGCACCACATGGGCCTGAACGATATGACCCCGGTCGGCGTCCGGCGCGCCGATGACGGCGCATTCCGAGACCGCCGGATGGCTGAGCAAGGCCGCCTCCACCTCAGGCCCGGCAATGTTGTAGCCCGCCGAGACAATCATATCGTCATTGCGCGCGGCAAAATGAAAATACCCGTCTGCGTCGCGGATGAAACTGTCGCCGGTGATGTTCCAGCCGTCCACGACATAGCCCGCTTGCCGGTCGTCATTGAGATAGCGACAACCGGTCGGACCGCGCACCGCGAGTCGGCCGACGGTTCCATCCGGCACGGTGGCGCCATTATCGTCCACCACTTTTGCCTCATAGCCGCCAACCGGTTTTCCGGTACAGGCCGGCCGGTGATCGTCGAACCGGTTGGAGATGAAAATATGCAGCATTTCCGTGGCGCCGATCCCGTCGAGCATCGGCTTGCCGGTCTTTCTCATCCAATCGTCATAGACCGGTTTTGGCAGCGTTTCGCCAGCCGAGACAGCGGCCCGCAGGGACGACAGATCTGCCCCCTCCTCCATCGCCGAGAGCATCACCCGATAGGCGGTTGGTGCGGTAAAGCACACGGTCGCGCGGTATTTTTCGATGATCTCGATCATATTGGGCGGAGTGGCCTGTTCCAGAAGTGTCGCCGTTGCGCCGAACCGTAGCGGGAAAATCGCCAAGCCGCCAAGCCCGAAGGTGAAGGCAAGTGGCGGAGATCCAACAAAAATGTCCTCTGGCTGCACATTCAGCACTTCGCGCGCGTAGCCATCGGCGATGATCAGCAGATCGCGGTGGAAATGCATCGTCGCCTTGGGTTCACCGGTCGAGCCGGAGGTAAAGCCCAACAGCGCCACATCATCGCGCCCGGTCTGGACCGCGTCGAATTTCACCGGTTTCTCCAACGCCAGCCGATCCAGCTCCGCCTCGTGATTGGAGGTGCCGTCGAACCCGACCACCCGCTGCAGGCCCGGGCATTGCGCGGCGCAGCTTTCCATTTCCTCCATCAGGCGGGTGTCACACAGGGCGAACTGGATTTCGGCCTTGTCGACGTATTTCTTCAACTCCGAGGCCCGCAGCATCGGCATGGTGTTGACCACCACCGCCCCGGCCTTTGTTGCCGCCAGCCAGCAGGCGACCATGGCGGGGTTGTTGGCAGACCGGATCAACACCCGGTTGCCCGGCTTCACCCCGAGATCCGCGACCAGCGCATGGGCCAGCCGGTTGGTCCAATCCGCGAGTTCCTTATAGGTCCGCTGGCGACCGTTGCCGATCAGGGCGGTGTTGTCGCCGAACCCTCTGGCCACCATCGCGTCTGTCAGCTCGACCCCGGCGTTGAGATACTCCGGGTAGTCAAAACCCGCCAGATTGAACTCCGGCCATTGCGCGGCAGGTGGCAGGGCATCGCGGGTAAAGCGATCACTATGTGCGGTTGGTCCCAGCATCACTTGGCTCCTTCCTGTGCCATCATGGCCTGACGCGCGATGACAATACGCTGTACATCGCTCGCGCCTTCGTAGATCCGCAGCGCCCGGATTTCGCGGTAGAGCCGCTCAACCGTCGCACCGGATCGCACCCCCTCGCCGCCAAAAAGCTGCACCGCCTTGTCGATGACGCCCTGCGCGGCTTCGGTGGAAAACAACTTTGCCATCGCCGCCTCGCGGGTGACGCGCGGCGCGCCGCTGTCCTTGGTCCAGGCGGCGCGGTAGATCAGCAGCGCGGCGGCATCCACATCCAGCGCCATATCGGCGATATGCCCCTGCACCATCTGCAAATCGAACAGCGGCGCGCCCTGTACCTGGCGGGTGGTGACACGCCCCAGCGCCTCGTCCAGGGCGCGGCGCGCAAACCCAAGCGCCGCCGCCGCAACGGTCGAGCGAAAGACATCCAGCACCGACATGGCGATCTTGAACCCCTGCCCCGGCGCGCCGATCATCGCGCTGGCCGGAAGGCGGCAATTGGTAAAGCGCAAGGTCGCAAGGGGATGCGGGGCAATCGTCTCCAGCCGCTCGACCACCTCGAACCCTGCCAGATCAGGCGTCACGATAAACGCCGACAGCCCCTTTGCGCCCGGCGCCTCGCCCGTCCGGGCAAACAGGGTGTAGACATCGGCAATGCCACCGTTTGAAATCCAGGTCTTTTCGCCGTTCAGCACATAGTCGTCGCCATCCCGGACCGCTGTCATGGTCGAACTGGCAACATCAGATCCCGATTGCGGTTCGGTCAGCGCAAAGGCTGCAATCGCCTCGCCTGCGGCGGTTTTTCCCAACCATTCCGCCCGCTGCGCCGGTGAGCCGAACAAGGTGATCGCGGCGGTCCCAAGACCCTGCATGGCAAAGGCAAAATCAGCCAGCCCATCGTGTCGTGCCAGGATCTCGCGCGCCAGGCACAGCTTGCGCACATCCAGCCCCGCGCCCGATGCATCTGCTGTCACCTGCAACACACCCGCCGCGCCCAGACGGCGCACCAATGTCCGGCAGGCCGCATCGGTGTCGCCGTGATCCACCGCAAGCGCTGCTGCGACGGCTTCGACCTTGGCCGCCCAATCTCGGTGCCCTTCCTCAAAGAAGGGCCAGTTCAGAAATGTCCGGTCCGCCACCTTATGTTCCCCGTTGTTTTCATTGTCTGTTGAAATATCCGCACCGAAGGCGAAGCGGGCGAGGTCAGTCGCCCTCGAACACCGGTTTTTCCTTTGCGACAAAGGCCTCATAAGCGCGGCGGAAATCATTGCCCTGCATGCAGATCGCCTGCGCCTGCGCCTCCGCCTCGATCGCCTGTTCGAGGCTCATCGACCATTCCTGAGCCAGCATGGTCTTTGTCATGCTGTTGGCAAACGTTGGCCCCTGCGCGATCCGCTGAGCCATGGCCAGTGCTTCCTCTTCCAGGGCATCACGCGCCACCAGACGGTTGAAGAAGCCCCAGCGTTCGCCCTCTTCAGCGCCAAGCGACCGCCCCAGATACAACAATTCCGCCGCGCGGCCCTGGCCGACGATCCGCGGCAGCATGGCGCAGGCCCCCATGTCACAGCCGGCAAGGCCGACACGGTTGAACAGAAACGCCACCTTGGCCTCTGGTGCCGCAATCCGCAGATCGCTCGCCATCGCAATGATCGCCCCGGCCCCGGCACAAATACCATCCACCGCCGAGATCACCGGCTTTCCACAGTTGACCATCGCCTTGACCAGATCGCCCGTCATCCGGGTGAAGGCCAGCAGCTCTTTCATGTTCATCCGCGTCAATGGACCGATGATGTCATGCACATCGCCGCCAGAGGAAAAATTGCCGCCATTGGGGACGATCACCACCGCATGCACCGCATCGGAATATGGCAGGGCGCGAAACCAGTCCCGCAGTTCGGCGTAGCTGTCAAAGGTCAGCGGGTTCTTGCGCTCTGGCCGGTCCAGAGAGATGCGCGCCACACCGGCGTCAATCGTGCAGTTGAAATGGGTGGTGTCCGTCAGGTTCATGTTGCGTCTCCGGCAGGTGCGGCGGGTTGGATTTGTTCCAGCAGCGCAGTCATTTCGTTGATATCCTCAAGGGCCAGCCCGGCGAGCAGCTCGTCGATCCAGGCTTCGTGTTCTGCGGCGAGGCGGGCGAATTCTGCGACGCCTGCCGGGGTCAATCGGGCGACCTGCGCACGCCGGTCCCCCGGCACGGCGACCCGCAACGCCAGACCGTCTTCGGTCAGGCGGTCGACGATCCCGGTGACGTTGCCGTTCGACACCCGCAGGAATTGCGACAGCTGGCTCATCTTCAGTCCGCCTGGGTTGCGCGACAGCGCCGACATCACGTCAAAGCGCGGCAGCGTTGTGGCATGCTGGTCCCGCAAGCGACGGCGCAGTTCAGTTTCAATGCCGGCGGATGTCTTGAGCAGCTTCAGCCACAGCCGCAAACGCGCCTTGGAGGGCGCCGCTTCGGGGCTGTGATCCAGCTTTGCCTGGCTCATATCTCTCCCCCTGTCAGTGCCAGCGTGTGGCCATTGACCGATGCGGCCGCCCCCGAGGCCAGCCAGAGGGCGGCATCTGCGACCTCTTCCGCCTGGACGAAACGCCGCTGCGGGTTGTCGGCCAAAAGGGTGTTTTCCGCCTGTTCCGCCGTCAGGCCGGTCTTGGCCATGATATTGTCGATACTGCGCTGCAGCATCGGTGTTTCGACAAAGCCCGGGCAGATCGCATTGACCGTAATCCCGGTTGTCGCGAGCTCCCTGGCCAATGCCCGCGTCAGGCCGACCACCGCATGTTTCGCGGCGCAATAGGCGCTGACATAGGGATAGCCCTTCAGCCCGGCGGTGGAGGCCACCGCGATCATCCGCCCGTGCCCCGCTGTTTTCATCGCGGGCAGCACCGCCTGCCAGAGGTTGAAAACGCCATTCAGATTGACCGCCATCATCGCGTTCAGCATCTCGTTGTCCATCCGGGCAAAAGGCTGGCTTTCGGCGGCACCTGCGTTGGCCAGGGCCACCGTGACCGGCCCACGCGCCGCCGTGGCCCGCGCCACAGCCGCCGAAACGCTGGCCGCATCTGTGACATCGCAGACCTCGTAGGGCAGCCCCTGATCCGCCAGCGACTGTTCGGTGCGCCCCATGATGGTCACCTCCAGGCCGCGTGCGGCAAAGGCCTGCGCACAGGCGGCCCCCACGCCGGAGCCGCCGCCGGTGACAATAACGTGCGGGTTGAGTTCGCTCTGCGTCATGCCCGAACGGCCTCCGCCCCGGTTGTCGCCTGTTCTTTGTCGGCAAGACGCCAGCTCTGCTCTCGCCCCGCAAGATAGGGAAGCGGCCAGTCCGGTGCCGCGCGATCACCAATCCGGGTCGCCTCATGCAGGGTCCAATAGGGATCGGCGAGATGGGGACGCCCCACCGCCACCAGATCGGCCCGCCCTGCCATCAGGATCGAATTGGCATGATCCGCCTCAAAGATATTGCCGACGGCCATGGTGCAAATGCCCGCCTCATTGCGGATCTGATCCGAAAAAGGCGTCTGGAACATGCGGCCATAGACCGGTTTTGCCTCCGTCGTGGTCTGCCCGGCGGAAACGTCGATCAGATCGGCCCCGGCCTCCCAGAAGGCGCGGGCAATCTCCACCGCGTCATCCGGGGTGACGCCCTCTGCGCCGACCCAATCCGTCGCGGAAATCCGCACCGACATCGGTTTGCGCTCAGGCCAGACGGCCCGCATGGCGGCAAAAACCTCCAGCGGATAGCGCAGGCGATTTTCAAGGCTGCCGCCATAGTCGTCGCCACGCTGGTTGGACACCGGCGACAGGAATGACGAGAGCAGATAGCCATGGGCCGCATGCAGTTCGATCATGTCAAAGCCCGCACCATCAGCCATTTTTGCAGCCGCCACAAACTGATCACGCACCACGTCCATCTCGGCCCGCGTGATTTCACGCGGGGTGGCGTTGCGGTCCGACCAGGGCAGCGCCGAGGCGCTGACCAGCTCCCAATTGTCAGCTGGCAAGGGCGCGTCCATCTCGTCCCAGCCCAATTGGGTCGAGCCTTTGCGGCCAGAATGGCCAATCTGACAACAGATCTTGGCGTCCGTCTGGGCGTGCACAAAACCGGTGATGCGCGCCCACTCGGCCTCGTGTTCCGGCGCATAAAGGCCGGGACAACCTGGCGTGATGCGCCCCTCGGGCGAGATGCAGGTCATCTCCGTGTAAATCAGCCCGGCACCGCCCTTGGCGCGCTCGCCGTAGTGGACCAGATGCCAGTCGGTCGGTGCCCCCTCGATGGCCTTGTATTGCGCCATCGGAGACACCACGATGCGGTTCTTCAGCGTCATCTCGCGCAGGCGAAACGGCGCGAACATCGGGGCCCGCAAGGGCGCCTCCCTTGGCGCACCGGCCTGATCCATGAACCAGCGTTCCGCGCCTTCGAGCCAGCCCTTGTCGCGGGTCCGCAGGTTTTCGTGGCTGATGCGCTGGCTCCGTGTCAGCATCGAATAGTTGAGCTGAACCGGATCGAGATGCAGGTAGCGCTCCACCCGCTCGAACCACTCCATCGAGTTGCGCGCCGCAGATTGCAGCCGCAACACCTCAAGACGGCGCTGGTCTTCATAGTCGGCAAAGGCGCTTGGCAGATCAGGCTTTTCATCGACCAGCCTGGCCAGGGCAATGGCGGATTCCAGCGCCAGCTTCGTACCGGACCCGATGGAGAAATGCGCAGTTGCTGCCGCATCGCCCATCAGCACGACGTTTTCGTGGCTCCATTTTTCGCAAAGCACGCGCGGGAACCGGATCCAGGCGGAGCCTCGGATGTGGCCGGCATTGGTCATCAGCGCGTGGCCATCGAGGTGGTCCTTGAAGATCTGCTGGCAGACCGCGATGCTCTCTTGCTGCGACATCCCGGCAAAACCAAACGCATCAAAGGTCTCTTGCGAGCATTCGACGATGAAGGTCGCGGTGTCCTTGTTGAATTGATAGGCATGTGCCCAGACCCAGCCGTGTTCGGTCTCCTCGAAGATAAAGGTGAACGCGTCCTTGAAGGTCTGATGGGTGCCGAGCCAGACGAAATTGCACAATCGCGTGTCCACGTCCGGCCTGAAGGTCTCGGCATATAGGCTGCGCGTGCGCGAATTCAGCCCATCGCTGGCCACCACCAGATCGTAGTCCTGGCGGTAGTCCTCGGCGCTCTGCACGTCGGTTTCAAACTGCAAATTGACGCCCAGTTCCCGCGCGCGCTTCTGCAGGAGCGTCAGCAAGGTCTTGCGGCCAATGCCGCAGAACCCATGCCCGGACGACACCTGCCTGTCGCCTTTGAACACCACTGCGACATCATCCCAATAGGCGAAATGCGCCCGGATCGCCTCGGCGCTTTGCGCATCATTCGCGGCCAGATTGTCGAGCGTTTCGTCCGACAGCACCACCCCCCAGCCAAAGGTATCATCCGGTCGGTTGCGTTCGATCACCGTGATGTCGTGGCCAGGGGCGCGCAATTTCATAGAAATCGCGAAATACAGACCAGCCGGGCCTCCGCCCAGACATGCAATACGCATGAGTGTTTCATCCCTTACGATTGTCGTTGGGGAAAGCCTCTGCGCAGCTCAAAACAATTTCAAGCTTGAAATTTATATTTTTAAAGTATTCTGCGGCCAAATCGTGGGAGACAGAACCAAGACGTGCCGCCAAGCCCCGCCAACATATTGATTTAAAATAGTTAAATCTCAACTCCGGAGTCACCACAGCGACACGCGAGATTGCCATTTTGTGAGGCAGAACTGGACCGCGCCAAGTCCTGATAGCGCAACCGGGCACAGATCAGCAGCCCAAGGGATGAGCCATATCCCCCGACTCGCCCCCTCGGCAGGGCCTCAAGACTGGCCCGCGTTGCAGTGTGTTCATTTGCCCACCCCCTGTCGCCTGGGGGCGAGACCGGTGCCGGGCGAGGTCAGAAATCGAGCCCGAGATCCACCGTCCGCGCCGAATGCGTCAAGGCCCCGGAGGAGATGTAATCCACCCCGGTCGCCGCGATCTCTGCCACCGTTTCCCGCCGGACATTGCCGCTGGCCTCCAGCGCCAAACGCCCGTTGGCCAGGGAAACGGCCTCGCGCAGCTGCTCGGGCGTCATATTGTCCAGAAGCACCACGGACGCGCCGCCGACCGATAGCACCTCGTGCAACTGCTCCAGCGTGTCGACCTCGATTTCGACGGCCATCATATGGCTCGCCTGCGCCTTTGTCGCCTCAAGCACGGCGCGGATGCCACCGGCGGCGGCGATATGGTTGTCCTTGATCAGGATCGCGTCCGACAATGAATAGCGGTGGTTGAAGCCGCCGCCATGCAGAACCGCAAGTTTTTCCACCATCCGCAGGCCCGGCGTGGTTTTGCGCGTACAGGTGATCCGGGCCCTGGTGCCTTTGGCCTCTGCAACCATAGCTGCGGTGAGGGTGGCGATGCCGGTCAGCCGGCCCGCGAAATTCAACGCGACCCGTTCGCCCATCAGGATCGAGGCGGCCGCGCCCTCGATTGTCATCAGAACATCCCCCGGCTCGCAGCTTTCGCCATCGCGGACACAGGCCGTCACCGTCAGCGTCGGGTCAACCAACCTGAAGGCCAGAGCCGCCACCTGCAGGCCGGAGGCAACGGCCGTTTCACGCGCGCGCAGACGAGCGGAATAGGTCACCCCCTGCGGAATAACCGTCCGGGTGGTGACATCTCCGTAGGCGCCAAGATCCTCCATCAGCGCGGATTTCACCAGCGGTTCCAGGATCAGGTCGGGCAAGGTGGCAACGCTCATGTGAGGCTCCGTCGTCTGGGGGTGTCAGGTATTCAGGAGATCGTCGCGCAACATCCGCGCGTCGGTCCATGTCATGCGGGACCGGCTGGCCAGCGCAGGCGACAGATCCGGGAAGTCGGACCGTTCATGGGCGCCTCGGCTTTCCTCGCGCAGCAGCGCGGCGGCGGCGATCAATGTCGCGGCGGCGGTGACATTCAACATTCCCTCGCAGTCCGGTTGCTGGCGTTCCAGCGCCGCAATATCGCGCAACGCCTGACGCAGGCCCTCGGCCTGGCGGACGACACCGACATGGGTCGTCATGGTCTGGCGCAGCGCCATCAAAAGGTCCGGATTCACAACCGCGCCTCCCAGCTTCACCCGTAGCTCTATCGGCGCGGCGGCCTCGGCCAGATCGCAGGTCGCCGCGATATCCTGCGCCGCGCGGCGGGCGTAGACCAGCGCCTCCAGCAGGCCGTTGGAGGCGAGCCGATTGGCGCCATGCAGCCCGGTGGAAGCGCATTCGCCACAGGCCCAGAGGCCCGGCAAGGAACTGCGCCCGGCAAGATCGGTCGCGATGCCGCCCATGTGGTAATGCGCTGCCGCCGCCACCGGAATCGGCTGATGCACCGGGTCAATCCCGTTGCGCACACAGGCGCCGCTGACCGAAGGGTAGAGATCCGTGACCCGCGCGCCCAGCGCCGCCCGTGTATCGAGCTGGGGTTGGTTGCCCGCCTGCGTCTGCGCAAAAATCGCCCGCGCAACCACATCTCGGGGTGCCAGTTCCGCATCGGGATGCTCGTTCAGCATGAACCGCACCCCCTGCCGATTGATCAGCGTTGCGCCCTCGCCCCGCAAAGCTTCGGTCGCCAGAGGCGCCGGGTCCTCGCCCACATCCATGGCGGTGGGGTGAAACTGCACAAACTCCGCATCGGCGATTTCCGCCCCGGCGCGTGCGGCCATGCCCAGCGCCTGACCGCGAATGCGAGGTGGATTGGTGGTGATGGCATAGAGCCCGGCACTGCCGCCCCCCGCCATCAAATGCGCCGCGCCGCGCAACAGCACCGGCGCAGACCCCTCCGGTGCGGAGGATACAAGCCGCACGCCGGTGACGCGCCCCTCGGTGACGTCCAGCCCCTCGGCCAGGACCCCTTCGATCACCTGAACAGACGGACAGGCGCGCACCCGTTCGATCAGCGCGCGCATGATCTCTGCGCCCGCCTGATCGCCCTTGACCCGCACCACTCGGGCAAAACTATGCGCGGCTTCGCGCGACAGCACGTAGCCACCGTCGGAGGTCCGGTCAAAGGGCGCACCCAGGGTCGTCAGATCGAGGATATGTTCGCGCGCCTCCCGCGTGACGAGATCCGCGACCGCGGCATCAACCGTGCCAGCCCCGGCCCGGCGGGTGTCGGTGGCGTGCGCCTCCGGGCTGTCGCCCGCATCCATGGCCGCCGCGACACCGCCCTGCGCCCAGGCTGAACTGGCCCCCTGCCCCAGCGCATCCGGTGAAATCATCACCACAGGCAGCGGCGCCAGCGTCAAGGCTGCATACAGCGCGCCAAGCCCGGCGCCGATGATCACGATACGGTCGGTTTGAACCTCGTCCATTCCCGTGTCAGAGGCCCAGCTTGCGCGACAGGTCGATCATCGCCTGCACTGCATGGCGGGCTTTTTCCGCCACGGTCGGATCGACTTCGATCTGTCCTTCCATCGTGTGCAGCGACCAGAGCACCTTTTCCAGCGTGATCTTCTTCATGTAGGGGCACATGTTGCAGGGACCTACGAACTCCACCTCGGGCAGCGAATCCGCAATGTTCGACGCCATCGAACATTCGGTGATCAGCATCGCCTTTTCCGGTTTGTTGTCGGTCACATACTTCAGGATGCCGCTGGTCGAGCCAGAGAAATCCGCCTCGGCCACCACATCCGGCGGGCATTCCGGGTGGGCGATCAGCTGGGTGCCCGGGTTCCATTCGCGAAAATCGCGCAGGTCCTGGGCGGTGTACTGCTCGTGCACGATGCAGGAGCCCTCCCACCAGACCACATTCTTTTGCGGCACGTCACGGGCCACGTTCTGCGCCAGATACTGGTCCGGGGTCATGATGACCGTGTCGCTGTCCATGGCGGCAACGATCTGCGCCGCATTGGACGAGGTGCAACAGATGTCCGAGGCAGCTTTGACCTCGGCGGTGGTGTTCACATAGGTGACCACGGGCGCGCCGGGATACCGCCGCCGCATCTCTGCGACGCCCTCGGCCGTGATGGATTCCGCCAAGCTGCAACCGGCATCCATGTCCGGCATCAGCACGGTTTTCTCCGGGCTCAGGATCTTGGAGGTCTCGGCCATGAAATGCACACCGCATTGCACGATCACATCCGCCTCGACCTCTGTCGCCTTGATCGCCAGCTGCAGGCTATCGCCGACGAAATCGGAAATCCCGTGAAAGATCTCCGGGGTCATGTAGTTGTGACCGAGAATGACGGCATTGCGTTTTGCCTTCAGCTCGTTGATCGCTTTCACGTAGGGGGCGTAGATCGCCCAATCCATCGGCGAGACCACGCGGGACATTTTGGCGTAGGTTTCCGACATGGCATCTGCAAGTTCAACAGATGGGGCTAGGTCGTAGTGCTCGGACAAAAACGTCCGCAGTACGGGCAAGTCGAGCGGCATGGCTGGGTTTCCCCCTCGTCTGGGCGCGTGCCATCTGCAGGCCACAGTGGCACCGAAAAGGCGGACGCACATCAGCCAGAGCCACTGGCGTCCTATCTGGCCTCGCAAATCGCGATGCGAGTTTGCCGGGCTGTGCATACCGGCCCCTGCAGCAGGGTGCAAGCATTCTGCCCGTATCGACACACCCGGCGTCACGTTTTCGTCAAAGACATAGACCTTACCGCCAGGATCGGCAAATTGAGGGGGACACCGCGCCCTGTGCGCCGCCGGCCAAAGCCACCGTATCAAGACCTAGACCATCAAGGGATTTTCCATGAAACGCATGTTGTCACTTGCTCTCACGTTGGTGCCGTTGACCGCCTGGGCCGACCCGGACCCATCCGATTGGCGCGCCGTTGTGTCGCAAGCACAGGGCCAGACGGTGCAGTGGCACGCCTGGGGCGGCTCGACCGCGACCAATGATTTCATCTCCTGGGTGGGTACGCGCCTGTCGCAAGACTTCGGCATCACCCTGACCCAGGTAAAACTGGAAAACACCGCAGATGCTGTCACGCGCGTATTGACGGAAAAATCGGCCGGTCAGAACGACAAGGGCGCCGTGGACCTGATCTGGATCAACGGCGCCAACTTCGCCGCCATGAAGGAGGCGGATTTGCTGTTTGGCCCCTTCGCCGAAGCACTGCCCAACTGGCAATATGCGGATGTACAGGACAAGGCTCTGCGCCGCGATTTCACAATAGAAACGCAGGGTTTTGAATCGCCCTGGGCCATGGCGCAGGTTGTGTTCATGCATGACACCACGGATTTGCCGCAGCCCCTTGTCGATATGGAAGCCATACTGGAATGGGCGCAGGCCAACCCCGGTCGGTTCACCTTTCCACAGCCGCCAGATTTCCTTGGCACGACCTTTCTGAAACAGACATTGGTGGATCTGACCGATGAGACCGACAAGCGGGCCGCCTTGGCAGCCCCTGTCAGCGAGGAAAACTACGGCGAGATCACTGCGCCGCTCTGGGCCTATCTGGATCAGCTGACGCCGCTGTTGTGGCGGTCGGGACGGGCGTTTCCGGCCACCGGACCGCGCCAGTTGCAGCTGATGAACGATGACGAGATTGATCTTGCGATCTCCTTCAGCCCGGGCGAAGCCAGCACCGCGATTGCGAATTTCCAGCTGCCCGAAAGCGTGCGCACATTTGTTCTGGAGGCGGGCACCATCGGCAATGCCTCTTTTGTGGCGATCCCCTATAACTCCGGTGCCAAGGCGGCGGCGATGGTGACGGCCAACTTCCTGCTGTCGCCGGAAGCCCAGTTGCGGGCGCAAGATCCGGACGTCCTTGGCTATGGAACGGTGCTCGATATGGACGCGCTGCCGGAACAAGACCGGGCCGCGTTTCAGGCGCTGGATCTGGGCCCCGCAACCCTGTCGCCCGAGGCGCTTGGCCAGATCCAGCCGGAGCCGCACCCAAGCTGGATGACCCGGATTGCCGAGGATTGGGTCGCCCGCTATGGCGTCGGGAACTAGGCTCAGCCAGGTTCCCCGTCGCCTCATGCGCCTGCCCCCCATTTTGCCTCTTGTGACGTTGCTGGCACTGCTTGGGCCCGTTGCCGCAGGTCTGTTTGGAACCGGTCTCGCGGCGTTGGGTCATCTGCCTGCTGCGGGCATGACTGGCTTTTCTGTCGCGCCATTTGCGGCGCTCTGGGCCTGGCCCGGTCTTGGCGCGGCGATCCGGCTCAGCGTGCAAACCGGCGGGCTGGCAACCGTGATCTCCCTCGCGCTGACGCTGCTGCTTCTGGCGGGCTGGGCCGGGACGCGGCCCTTTCGGGCGCTGATGCGATTGCTGGCGCCGCTGCTGTCGGTTCCCCATGCCGCCGCCGCCTTTGGTCTGATGTTCCTGATCCAGCCCTCTGGCTGGATTGTCCGCGCCATCAGCCCCTGGGCGACGGGCTGGTCCCGTCCGCCCGACCTGCTGCTGGTCCAGGACCCGATGGGCCTCGCGCTGATTGCCGGACTGGTGGTGAAAGAGGTTCCGTTTCTGCTGCTGGTCGCCCTCGCAGCACTGAGCCAGATCGACGCTGCAGCACGCATGCGGGTGGCCACCGCCCTGGGCTACGGGCGCATGGCGGGATGGTTTCTGACCGTGTTTCCGGCGCTCTACAGGCGCATCCGGCTGCCCGTTTATGTGGTTTTAACCTACTCCATGTCCGTTGTGGATGTCGCGGCCATCCTCGGCCCGACCACGCCTGCGCCCCTGTCGGTGCAGATCGTAGATTGGATGAGCGCCCCAGACCTGAGCCTGCGCAGCCTCGCCTCTGCTGCTGCCCTGCTGCAACTTGGCCTCGTTCTTGCTGCCTTGCTCGCCTGGCGCAGCGCCGAACATCTGATCGGTCACATCGGCGCGCGCGCCGCCTATCGCGGGCGGCGGCGGACGCAGGATTACTTCCTGCGCGGCCTTGGTCTGGGGCTTGGGGTCGCCGCTACCAGCGCCGTCCTGCTCGGGCTGCTCGGGCTTGCGACCTGGTCATTCGCCGAACGCTGGAGCTTTCCCGCCATGCTGCCGGATGCCTTCACCCTGCGCAGTTGGCAGCGCCATGGCAGCGCAGCCCTCGCAACGCTTGCCACCACCCTTACGATCGCGGCAGCGGCCACGTTGATCGGGCTGGTCTTGACGCTGGGTTGTCTGGAAACCGAAGACCGCCGCCAACTGCGTCTGACCGAAAACGGCCAATGGCTGCTCTATTTGCCGCTTTTGGTGCCGCAGACGGTGTTCTTGCCCGGCATGCAGATCGGTTTGCTCACGCTTGGGATAGACCGGAGCCTTTGGGCAGTTGTGCTCGCGCATCTTGTCTTTGTCCTGCCCTACTTGCGCTTGTCCCTGGAAGGTCCCTACAAAAGCTGGGACGTCCGTCAGGCCACCGTCGCGGCCGCCATGGGCGCCTCAGACAACCGCATTTTCTTTGGCCTTCGCCTGCCCATGCTGCTTGCACCGATCCTGACCGCGGCCGCCATAGGCATGGCCGTTTCCGTCGGGCAATACCTGCCAACCCTGCTGGTCGGAGGCGGCGGAATGCAGACACTGACGACCGAATCCCTCGCGCTGGCCGCTGGCGGAGATCGGCGTGCCATTGGCGTTTATGCCCTGGTCCAGACGGCAACCGCCCTCCTGCCCTTTGCGCTGGCGTTGGCGGTCCCAGCTCTGGCCTGGCGCAACCGGAGAGGCATGTGGCATGACTGACGGGTTGCAGCTGAAGAACATCGAAATCCGGCGCTTGGGAAAGGTTTTATTGTCTCTCGACCTGCATATCCGCCCCGGAACTGTGGGGGCCGTCATGGGGCCCTCCGGTGCAGGGAAATCCACCCTGCTTGCCGCCATTGCCGGCCAACTGCCGCCCGAATTCACCCTGAGCGGAGAGATCACCCTGGACGGGCGGTCGCTCCGCCGCCTGCCAGCTCAGGCGCGACGGGTGGGCATCCTCTACCAGGACCATTTGCTGTTTCCACATATGAGCGTCGGCGCCAATCTGGCGTTCGGCCTCGACCGGAGGGTTCCGCGCCACAGCCGCCGCGCCGCGGTTGATCAGGCCTTGGAAGATATCGGCCTGGCCGGTTTTCACGACCGCGATCCGGAGACGTTATCCGGCGGCCAGAAAGCCCGTATCGCCCTGATGCGGATGCTGTTGTCGGAGCCAGACCTGTTGCTGTTGGATGAACCGTTTTCGGGCCTTGATGCATCGCTTCGGGACCAGATCCGCAGGCTGGTTTTTGCGCTGGCACGACGTCGGCATCTGCCGGTGCTGCTGGTCACCCATGATGAGGCGGATGCCCTGGCGGCCAATGCGGAGATTGTCCGGCTCTGACCGCCGCATTCCGCAGCTATGCCCCCCGGACAGGCCGCCCTTCTTTGCTCTGTCAGATAAAATTGAACGGATTGCTTTTCTCTTCCTTAACCGGGCACGCCTAGGTTCGGTGCACAGTGTGTTTCTTGTTCCAGTGAAAGTTATCCCATGTCCCGCCGTGTCCCAAACTGGCCGTGTGTTTTGCTATTCTGCCTCACCATGATCCCTTTCGCGCGCGCATCTGCCGAAACACTCGACATATTCATCGACGCGGATTTTTCCAAAAGCCGGGCCTCCGCGAGCGCGATAGAGCTAGGGATCAAAACCGCGCTGGAGGAAGTCGACAACCAGCTGGGCGGCTATGACATTCGCCTTGTTCCCAAGGATCACCGGACCAACGTGAAACGCTCGCACCGTCATATTCAGGAACTTGGCGCCAGCGAAACGGCGTTGTTGATGTTTGGCGGAATGCATTCTCCGCAGTACCTCTCATACCGCGACTATATTAATGAAAATCAAATACTTACATTGCTTCCATGGTCCGCGGCGGGACCGATAACCCGGGCGGCGCCTGGACACGAAAACTGGCTGTTCCGCCTGTCGGTGGACGATTACCAGTCCGGCGAATTCCTGGTGAATGCCGCAATCACCCAAGGGGGCTGCCAGTCGATCTCACTGTTGCTGCTGGATACCGGTTGGGGGCTGGCCAATCGCACGACTCTGGAGGCGGCGCTTGCCGCGCATGACCTTAGTGCCAACCAGGTCGCGTTTTTCCCGACCTCCATTGGCGATGCCGGCGCGGGGGCACTGGCGGCGAAACTGGCAACGGACTCGCCCGACTGCATCATCATGCTGTCCAACTGGCACAATGGCGCGGCTATGATAAACGCCATGAGAAAACATCTGCCCGATGTCAAAATCTTCAGCCATTGGGGAATCACTGGGGGCGCCTTCGCCGAACAGGTGCCGCATGAAACACGCGCTGCGCTCTCTCTTTCGGTGCTGCAAACCTGCGGCCTGCGACGGGAACGCGACGGCAATGCGCTGCTGCAATGGGTGCTGCGCCGCGCGCTGCCGGACGCGCAGGGACTGGCAGATGTCTCCGCGCCGACGGGGTTTGTCCATGGCTATGACCTGACCCGGATTCTGATCGCCGCTGCGGACCAGGCGGCCACCACGCCCGCGTGGCAAGGCAGCATTGTGGACAAGCGGCGCGCCCTGAAATCGGCACTGGAATCATTGTCGCGCCCGGTGACGGGCATTTTGAAAACCTACCAGACACCCTTCTCCGCCTATGACCCGCAAACGGCCCCAAACGCGCATGAGGCCCTGGGGCTGGCGGACCTCTGCCTTGCCCGCTTTGACGCCAATGGCCGCCTTGAGGACCTCCGCTGAATGGACGTTGACCACCAAATTAGGTCGGCCACAGTTGCCAGGCGTTTCTGGATGCTGACGCTGTTGATCCTTACGTTGACCTTGATCAGTTCGGCGCTGGCAATTCGCTATGTGGCCATGCCGTTCTTCAAGGAGTACCAATACAGCGCCATCAAGGCGCAGGCAGATGAGTCGGCGGCACATCTGAATTCGGTGCTGTCGCACCATCAGATCTTGATCTCCGTCATTGCTCAGGACCCCAATCTGGTCAACATCGCACTCGGGTTTGATGACAACACGTCATACGTGCCGGATGTGTTCTCCGCCCTGCGCATGCCCGAGAGCCTGTCTTGGGTCACCTTCTACGATGCCTTTAACGAGCCGCTTGCGCATCACAACAAACGTCCCGAAGAGCGCCGGATTTTTGGCCAACAGGAAATCGATGATCTGCTGCAGGCTTCGCAGACCGAAACTGATCCGGCGCGATTGCCCGTCTTGATCCAGAGCCGCGGTGACCAGGCGTTTGTCGTCCTGGCGACACCCGTTTTGCATCAGGGGTTTGTCGAAGGCATTCTATTGAGCGGCTATCGTCTGGATACGCTGGAGATCTTTCCCGCCAATGACATTGTAAAGCGGACCTACCTCGTGCGTCCCCTTTCAGGGCTGTTGCAACGTGGCACGGCCGAGGTGCGCGCGCTTGCCGATTTCAGGCTCTCGGTTGCCTTGCTTCCGGATCCTTTGGCCGTTCAGGCCGCCGGTCATGCCGTTCTCGCCAACAGCATGACCGCCATTGCAATTGTATTGATCGGGGCATTCGGCCTGTTCGCCCTTGCGGGCAAGGCCGTGATCGTCGGGCCCCATCGCGCGTTAGAGGCGAAACAGGCGGAACTAAGTGAACTTGCCGCCATTGCAGAGCGAGCGAGCGATTCCATATCGATTACCGACCTGGACGGACGGCTCATCTGGGCCAACCCGTCGTTCGAAAAACTCACAGGCCATCTGGTCGAAGATGTTCAGAACATGAAACCCGCCGAATTCCTGCAAGGGCCGGATACCGACAAAGAAACCCAAGCCGCAATTCGCCGCGCGCAGAGTGCCTGTCAGGCGATTCAGGTGGAGATCCTGAACTATCGCTATGGCAAGATTCCCTATTGGATCAACCTGAGCATTTCGCCACTCAAGACCGACACGGGACATCACTACGGATTTATGGCGATCTCAAACGATATCACCGAAGCACGCGAACAGCGCGAAGCGATCGTGACGGCAAACAAGGAAATCGAACATCAGGCCTTGCACGACCCGCTGACAGGTCTGCCCAACCGCCGGGCCCTCGACCAGGCGCTGAAACAACGCGCGGAACATCTCGACCAACCCGCCACCGTGGTGCGCATTGATCTGGACCACTTCAAATACGTCAACGATACCATGGGCCATGAGGCAGGGGATTTCATCCTGTGCGAAGTCGCCAATATCCTGCGCGAAGAAACCAAATCAGCGGATCTGACCGCGCGTGTCGGCGGCGACGAATTTGTCCTCCTCCTGGCCCCAGGTTCGACGTCGCAGGATGGCGAACAATTGGCCAACAGAATGCTGAAACGCATCAAGCTGCCAAAGTATTTTGAAAACAAATCCGTCCGGGTCGGTGCGAGTTTTGGGGTCGCGAGTACCTTTGACGGCCTCCTTGAGTTTGACCAGTTGATCATCGGTGCCGATGCCGCGCTCTACGAGGCCAAAGTAACCGGGCGCAATCGGACCCATCTCTATTCCCCCGAGCTTCACCGCGCGGTCCAGGCCCGCCGCACCCTCGCCCGAGAGTTGCGGCGCGCGGTCGCCCGATCAGAGTTTGAACCCTACTTCCAACCGCAGTTCGACGCGCGCACTCATGAGGTGGTCGGCGTGGAGACGCTGGCGCGATGGCACTCCCCCCAGCTGGGCATCCTGATGCCCGCGGAGTTTCTGCCGGTCGCCGAACAATTGTCTCTGGTCGAGGATATCGACAACCTGATTTTCGCCAAAGCGCTGGAACAGATCGACAGTCTCAGGCCACTCGGGATCGAAATCCCGAAACTGTCCGTCAACGTAACGGTCGAGCGGATCAGGAATGATCAAGTCTATGAACAGATCTGCCGGCATCGCCATGACGGGCCACGGATCGTCTTTGAGGTGCTTGAATCCGTTCTGGTCGAAGAACAGAGCGAAATGTTCCACTTTGGCCTGGATCGCCTGCGGGAGGCCGGAGTTTTGGTTGAAATCGACGACTTCGGTTCCGGACATGCATCGGTTGTTGGCCTGATGCAACTGCGCCCCGACGCGATGAAGATTGATCAGCAATTGATCCGCCCGATCACGGTCGACCCGCTGGCACATGGGATCCTGAAGCATATCATCGGCATGGCTGAACTTATGGATCTGCAGATTATTGCTGAAGGCGTGGAAACTATGGAACACGCACGCATCCTGCGCGACATAGGGTGCCACACGCTTCAGGGCTACGCCTTCTGCAAACCCATCCCCGTCGACGAATTGCGCGAGTTCATCCTTCAACACGAAGCACGCTTGAGCATCCGAGCTCTGAGTTCCTGACCAGCGCAGCTACGTTACCGCGAAGCAGGACGAAGGTCGGGCATAGCCTGTGCTCGGGATGACGGAGCGGCGGATTTGGCGCCTTGAGCTACTCCCCGTCTCTTAGACGGGATCTGGTGTAGAGTCATTTCCAAGTTCAACTTTTGCCCGGAAACGAAAGCTTGATCCAAGATGCGGGTCAAACGCTCAGCAATGATTGCAACACGCTCGGGGCAAGCCCCCAGACTGAGACGAATGCTTTGACCATAGTTGTGAACGGAACCCTTGGGAGTCCTTCTATTATAGTAGAAGGTATCGTTCCGCCGAATTGTGTGTTTGATGTGTGCCACTCTAGCTTCCTACAATCGAATAATATCGAAGGAAACCAAAGCCTTAGGCTCACAAGTTGGTGCGGTCGAGAAGACTCGAACTTCCACGGGTGTTACCCCACAGCGACCTCAACGCTGCGCGTCTACCAATTCCGCCACGACCGCACTGTCTATGACTTGGTGAAGGGGCGTATAGACCACGCCCGTGACCTTGTGAAGGGACAAAAGTGGTTTTTTCCAACTTTTGGCGGATAAAATTGGAAAAGCCCCCAGACTTGTTCCGGGGGCTTTTCAACGCACTGATAACAGGTGCTAATCTCAGTCAGAACTACCAAAGACAGGCAGCGCTGCCCCGCCGGTGGATGCTTGCACGGGCGCCGGGATATTGGACCCGGTCAGTCCATTTGACGCCGCCTTGATCAGCGCCACCCGCTCCGGCTGACCGGGGGCGAACACCGGCTCTGCCCCACTGTCGAGGGCATTGGTGGCAAGGCTATACCAGCCCTGCGCGCGGTTCAGCTTGACCGGCGCGCCAAAGCCAAGCGCCATATGGTGACCGACAAGTTCGGCATAGGGCTGTTCGCCCAGCCCAACCAACAGGAGTGCGGCCCCCAGGGCCACATCCATGCTGTCGCGACGATACCCGGAGAACAGGCAAATGCTCGCTGTGGTTTTCAACTGATCGACGGACATATTGGATTGCAGGATAAATTTCTGGACGTCGCCGATGACCACGGCAGGGTCCGTTGTGCCAAGGTTGGCAAGGAACGGCCGCACCGCCGGGCCGAACTGGTCGCATTGCGCGTCCACCTGGGATTGCGAAACGCCCTGTATGCCGGCCACAGCGGTTTCGCCACGATTGATGGCATAGGACCGCGCCAGACAAAACTGCTCGCCCAGTGCAAGATCCGGGTCGGTCATGCTTGCAGCGGTAACGAACCCGCCATTGGTATTGGTCAGGAGGCTGATCTTGCTGCAGTGGCTGGTCAAAGAGGGGGGTGCCGCCGCCGGGGCCTCAAACAGCTGGATGCCGCCAAGAGCCCCGCCGGAGGTGGCTTGCCCAGACGCCATGACCGGTGCAGTCGGTGCAGCCACCGGCACCGGGGCGGCGACCGGCGGCGCCGGTGGCGCTGCCGCCAGGGTCGTCGGTGCCTCGCTCAGACGACAAACCGACTGGTGGCAGGAAAAATCGGCCGTTGTCACGTCGCGTGCCATGAAATCATTGCGCTGGTACCCCTGCGGGGTGGAAACGAAAACCATGACAGAACAATGCGATGCGCCGCACCAAAAGGAGCTGCCCGATACCGAAGTATCAATCATATAGTCATTTTTACCGTCGCCGTTCATATCTGCCAGCTGCATGAAGCCGGAGCGCTGCAGCAGTTGTTCTGCAGTCGGCTCTGCACTGGCTGCGATCTCGTCAATAGCGTTTGAGACCTCAATCGGCAGACCGGCATAGCCGTAGCCGCTTGACGCGCTGCGAGTCCCGTTTGCCTCGTCCCGCCAGATATGCAGCACCGTTCGGACCCCTGCGGGGTTTTGCATGGCCTTGATGACCTGCGGACCGCCGACTTGGGCGCGCGAGTAGGAGGAAACCAGGAAATCGCGCTCATATTGCGTCAGATTACCTGTAGAGGGATACCCCATGAAAACCTGATATTGCGCGGCGGCAGCGCGGGAGCGACTGCCAAAAACACCATCGGGCGTGCCCGCAGGAAATCCGAAATAATTCAACGCGGTCTGGGTTTCCCGGTTTCGGATCCGTGTTCCGCTGTTTGCGGTCACGGTGGTGCGGCGTTTGTTCTTGTGCACCTCGTTCAGGATCGCGCCGCCGATCAGCCCCCCCACAAGCGCCGCGCCGAGATTGTCAGCCGCAACCGGCGCCGCTGCTGTCGTCGTCAAAAGTGATGCGGCCAAAAGGGCCCGAATTGATTTTGATGTCATTGAACTATACCCCTCAGGCAACATATGAAAAGAACTTCATATTCAGAATACCTCATTGCACCGTCTCTAGGCGAGTCAGGTTTTCCTAGAATGTGAGCCTAGCGACAGGAGTATTATCAAATGGTGCAGTGGATCGTTTCAAACGGCTTGACAACTTATGAAGATGCAACGGTTTTTATGGAGTCTCGGGCCGAAGATATCGCAGGCGGCGCGGCCGAGGAATGCATCTGGCTGCTCGAACATCCACCGCTATATACGGCCGGCACGTCTGCGCGGCGCGAAGACCTGACGGACCCCGACCGCTTCCCAGTCCATGCTACCAAACGGGGGGGACAATACACCTATCACGGCCCCGGACAGCGCGTCATCTATGTGATGCTTGATGTCGCCAAGCGTGGCAAGGATGTGCGCTGCTTCGTGCGGCAACTGGAACGTTGGGTGATCCTGGCGCTGGAAGAATTCAACGTCACCGGCCATGTCCGGGACGGTCGTGTGGGCGTCTGGGTGGAGCGCCCGGACAAGCCGTTGTCGGCCACTGGCGCCCTTCAGGAAGATAAAATCGCAGCAATTGGCATCCGCCTGCGGAAATGGGTGAGTTTTCACGGCATCTCCATCAACGTGGAACCGGACCTCAGTCATTTTGACGGGATCGTGCCCTGTGGCATCACCGAACACGGGGTCACCAGCCTGGTCGATCTGGGGCTGCCGGTCACGCTGGCGGATGTGGATGTGGCTTTGAAACGCACGTTTGATGTGGCTTTTGCACCCGAGAGCGCCCCGACCTGCACCGTCGCGTAATCGCCCCGAACCGAGGGACGATGCCTGATTGTGAAGGCCCGTGCTGCCGCGCGGCGGGCAACACGGGCTGATGGCGGCGGCCCTCAGAGAGCGGCGCGAATTTTCTCAGCGTGGGCAGCAATGTCATCCATGTCGCCCATCTGGCCCGGTGCCCGCAAGGCAACGCCTTCGTGGCGCGGCAGGATATGGAAATGCAGGTGGAACACTTCCTGCCCGCCTGCGGCCTCATTGAACTGCTGAATGGTGACCCCATCGGCATCAAAGGCCGCTTTTGCCGCCTTCGCCAGTGTCTGAACGCTGCGGATCACCGCCTCCAATTGCGCCGGGCTGGCATCCAGCACATTACGGCAAGGCGTCTTGGGAATGACCAGAAGGTGGCCATCCGCCCGCGGCATAATGTCCATGAATGCCAGAGTCTCGTCATCCTCATAGACACGTGTCGAAGGGATCTCTCCCCGCAGAATTTTGGCAAAGATGTTGTCGGGATCATAGGCGCTCATGGTCGAGACTCTCCATTTTGGGGCAACTTGCAGTGGTTTTGCAGGCGGAACCGGCCCGGTCAAGCAAGACGCCGTTTCTGCACGTCGCGCCCGACAGCAACGGTAAGATCAGCGAAAAACGCAAGAGGGCGCGACAATTATTCTTGATACAGAACGAACTCGGCCATTGAAGGGCATGGAATGGCGCTCTAAAACCGGTGCGAGACCAGGACCGCCGGGAATCCCTCGTGCGGTCACTGCGGAGTATAAACAGGAGGCACCCAAATGGCAGACGCAGCCATTCAAGGTCACGGCCACGAGGACGAGCGCAGCTTCTTCCAGCGCTGGTTCATGAGCACGAACCACAAGGATATCGGTATCCTTTACCTGATCGTTTCGGCGCTAGCAGGTTTCATATCCGTCGCGTTCACCGTCTTCATGCGGATCGAACTGATGGAACCCGGCGTACAGCACATGTGTTTGGAAGGGGCGCGCATGTTCGCGGACTCCTCCGCGACCTGTACTCCGAACGGTCACCTCTGGAACGTTCTCATTACGGGTCATGGTATCCTGATGATGTTCTTTGTTGTCATTCCGGCGCTGTTTGGCGGCTTTGGCAACTACTTCATGCCGTTGCAAATCGGCGCGCCGGACATGGCCTTCCCGCGGATGAACAACCTGAGCTTCTGGCTCTATGTTGCTGGAACGTCCCTGGCGGTGTGTTCCGTTATCTCTCCCGGCGGCAATGGTCAGCTGGGTTCCGGCGTGGGCTGGGTGCTTTACCCGCCGCTTTCGGTGCAGGAAGGCGGCTACTCGATGGATCTGGCGATCTTCGCCGTGCACGTCTCCGGTGCCTCCTCGATCCTCGGCGCGATCAACATGATCACCACCTTCCTGAACATGCGTGCCCCCGGCATGACCCTGTTCAAGGTGCCGCTGTTTTCCTGGTCGATCTTTGTCACGTCCTGGTTGATCCTGCTGTCGCTGCCGGTTCTGGCAGGCGCCATCACCATGCTGCTGATGGACCGCAACTTCGGGTTCACGTTCTTTGACCCCGCAGGTGGCGGCGATCCGATCCTCTACCAGCACATTCTGTGGTTCTTTGGACACCCGGAAGTCTACATTGTGATCCTGCCGGGCTTTGGCATCATCAGCCACGTTATCGCCACCTTCTCGCGCAAGCCGGTCTTTGGCTACCTGCCGATGGTCTGGGCAATCATTGCGATTGGTGTTCTGGGCTTCGTCGTCTGGGCGCACCACATGTATACCGTCGGCATGAGCCTCAACCAACAGGCCTACTTCATGCTGGCGACCATGGTGATTGCGGTGCCGACCGGGGTGAAGGTGTTCTCCTGGATCGCAACCATGTGGGGCGGCTCCATCGAGTTCAAGGCCCCGATGATGTTCGCCTTCGGCTTCCTGTTCCTGTTCACCGTCGGCGGTGTCACGGGTGTGGTGCTGTCCCAGGCTGCCGTCGACCGCGCCTATCATGACACCTATTACGTTGTGGCCCACTTCCACTACGTCATGAGCTTGGGTGCCGTGTTCGCGATCTTCTCCGGGATCTACTTCTACTTCGGTAAGATGACCGGCCGTCAGTACAACGAGCTGGGCGCGCAGATCCATTTCTGGATGTTCTTCATCGGCGCAAACATCACTTTCTTCCCGCAGCACTTCCTCGGACGTCAGGGCATGCCGCGTCGCTACATCGACTATCCTGAAGGCTTTGCCTACTGGAACAAGATCTCGTCCTATGGCGCGTTCCTGTCCTTTGCATCCTTCATCCTGTTCTTCGGTGTGGTGATCTACTCGCTCTTGCGGGGCGCGCGCATCACCCAGAACAACTACTGGAACGAATATGCCGACACGCTGGAGTGGACCCTGCCCTCTCCGCCGCCAGAGCATACCTTTGAAATCCTGCCGAAACAGGAAGACTGGGACAAAGGTCACGCGCACTAACGCGACCAGATCGAACCAAACCGAATCGCCCCGAAGCTTACCGCTCCGGGGCGATTTTTTGTCGCAGCACCGCAGAGGTATTTTGCCGGATTTCCGACGGCGTCCCCCTCGACACCTTTCGCCCGCCGACTAAACTCACCCCATGCCGTATGATTGGACATGCCCCC
This sequence comes from Tritonibacter horizontis, assembly GCF_001518015.1. Taxonomy (GTDB): domain Bacteria; phylum Pseudomonadota; class Alphaproteobacteria; order Rhodobacterales; family Rhodobacteraceae; genus Epibacterium; species Epibacterium horizontis. The sequence continues at coordinate 50,322 of NZ_LPUY01000038.1, read as the reverse complement.
CAAGCGATCAAAATGGCGAGCTGCACGTGTGGCCGCATCAATCGCTCACGCCCGAAGGCTATGTCGGTTTTCTCGGGGCAACGGCGGCCTTGATTTCGCTGCCGCTGCTGCCGGTCCTGGGATCAACCCTGTTCTGGGGTCTGATCCCTTTTTTGGCGCTGGCGATTTTCGGCATGAAATATGCGCTGGATCGCCACCGGCGACAGTCGCAGGTGATCGAGGTGCTCCGCCTTGGGCCCGAGCTGGCCGAACTGATCCGCACGGACGCGGCTGGCGGCGAACAGACGTGGCGCTGCAACCGGCATTGGGCGCAGGTTGTGCTGCATCGTGATCACGGGCCGGTGCCCCACTATGTCACCCTGCGTGGCGCTGGCCGCGAGGTGGAGATCGGCGCCTTTCTGAGCGAACCGGAGCGCAAGGCGCTCTACGACGACCTTCGCATCGCCCTGCGGCAGCGGGTTGAGGGGGCAGATTGAGGCCCCACAACGAAAAACCCCGGCCGCTACCAGAGGGCCGGGGTCGCTGTCCTATCGAATTTGCCAGGTGACAACCGGGCAACACGCCGTTCTGGCGCCTCTGTCCCCTAGCAGCCGCCAGCGGAGCAGAGCTGATCCTTGACCATTGGTCCGACTTTGCCGAAATCCATCTGGCCGGTGTATTTTGCCTTCAAGGCTCCCATCACCTTGCCCATGTCGCGAATCGATTCAGCCCCGGTTTCATCAACGGCGTGTTTCACCGCGGTGCTGATTTCGTCATGCGAAAGTTGTTTGGGCAGGAACTCCTCGATGATGGCGATCTCGTTCATCTCGCGTTCTGCCAGATCAAGCCGCCCGCCTTCTTCGTAGGCGCGGGCGCTTTCATTCCTCTGTTTGGTCATCTTGCCGAGGATGGCCAGGATATCTTCGTCCTCGATACCACCCTCTTCGCCGTCACCCCGTGCCGCGATTTCGCGGTCCTTGATAGCGGCATTGATCAGGCGCAAAGTACACAGGCGGTCTGTCGCCTTGTCCTTCATTGCCTGCTTGAGGGCCTGGTTGACCCGGTCTCGCGTATCCATGTGCTCTCTTCGTCCATGTGGAACAAGAACGCGCAGTATTAATCAAATCCAACAGGATTTTCAAGATGTCCTGAACAACCGCCTCTGCGGGCATAAACCCGTGCTGTGCCGCCTGTTCAGCGCTTGACCCCAGACCACACGGCCCCTATTGATGCGCGAATTTTGCCCGCATGGAGAGTCTGAGTCATGGTCGATACCGTTTCGCCGAAACCTACCGCTTGTCTGGCCCTTGCTGACGGGACCGTGTTTTACGGACACGGCTTTGGCGCAACCGGACGATGCGTGGCAGAGCTTTGCTTCAACACTGCAATGACAGGCTATCAGGAGATCATGACCGATCCGTCCTATGCCGGGCAGATCGTCACCTTCACCTTCCCCCATATCGGCAACACCGGCGTCACACCCGAAGACGACGAAACTGCCGATCCGGTTGCTGCGGGCATGGTCGTAAAATGGGACCCGACGCTGGCGTCCAACTGGCGCACGACCGAAGAGCTGAAGTCCTGGCTGACCCGCACCGGGCGCATTGCCATTGGCGGCATTGATACCCGGCGGCTGACCCGGGCCATTCGCCAACAGGGCGCGCCGCATGTCGCGCTGGAGCATAATCCCGACGGTGATTTCAACATCGAGGCACTGGTCGCGCAGGCGCGGGCCTGGCCCGGACTGGAAGGCATGGACCTTGCCAAGGATGTCACATGCGCCCAGAGCTATCGCTGGGATGAAATGCGGTGGGCCTGGCCCGAGGGGTACACCCGTCAAGAAACTGCCACACACAAGGTTGTCGCGATCGACTACGGCGCCAAGCGCAACATCTTGCGCTGCCTGGCCTCCGCCGGGTGTGATGTCACGGTGCTGCCTGCGACCGCAACCTCGGAAGAGGTGCTGGCCCACGACCCCGACGGTGTCTTTCTGTCCAATGGCCCCGGCGACCCGGCGGCGACCGGCAGCTATGCGGTGCCGATGATCCGGGACATCCTGGACAAGACCGACCTGCCGGTCTTTGGGATCTGCCTTGGGCACCAGATGCTGGCGCTGGCGCTTGGCGCCAAGACGATAAAGATGAACCACGGCCACCACGGGGCCAACCACCCGGTCAAGGATAACAGCACCGGTAAGGTTGAAATCACCTCGATGAACCACGGGTTTGCGGTCGATGCGCAATCGCTGCCTGCTGGCGTAGAAGAAACCCATGTGTCGCTGTTCGACGGCTCCAACTGCGGTATCCGCATGACCGAGCGTCCGGTCTACTCCGTTCAGCACCACCCGGAAGCCAGCCCGGGACCGCAGGACAGTTACTACCTCTTTGAGAGGTTTGCCGAAGCCATGGCCGCCCGCAGAGGATAAAACCCGCAACCGCAATGTTGCCCCCCTGCCCGACGATCGCGACCCTCGGGCAGGGTCCCGTACAGGCCTGTTTCCAACAGGTCCGGGACAGTGAATTATGCGCGATTAACTTTGTTCAACTGTCTCAAACTGCTAGCCGTCAGCTATGGGCCAGGATCAGGTGGATATCCACAGGCACAGTCGTGTCTTGTTTCGCCGCCCGGCCCGTGCGCCTGCGAGCCGGTTTCTACGTGATGTGCCTCTGGATCAGTCGGCCAACGTCACCGATCTGCATCACGATCACCTGAACAATCTCGCCCGGTTGGGCACCCTGCAAGGCAGCGGTGACCGAATCGCAGCGGCCCACAGCCCCAATGCGGAGATCCTGTCGTTGCGCCCTGCCAGCTTCTGGCTGCGCCACCAGGCCGTCCCCATCGACATGCTGGGACGGACGGTGATGATGCTGATGGCCGACCCGCGCCAGACTGAACCCGTTCTGGCGGCTCTCTCTGACCGGTTCGAGGATCTAATAACAGTGCCCGCGCCTGAAAAGGCGATTGAAGCCAGCCTGACAGAGTATTTCAGTGCCCAAATGACCCAATCCGCCGCCCGAAGCGTGCCGCGCCATTTGAGTTGCCGCAGCTTTGACTGCCACCGCGCCCGCGCCCCGGCGGTCTGCATTGCGGCGGTTGCGATCCTCGCCGCGCTGCTTGCGCCGGGGGCAATGCTGTCCACGCTTGTCACAGTGGCCCTGGTGTCCCTGCTTTTGTTCACATCGCTTCGTGTTTCAGGACTGCTGGCTGCAGTGCGCAGCGGATCGGCAACGCCAGCCAGGCGCGACAGGTTGGGCCACAGCGCGCCGCTGATCTCGATGGTTGTCCCGCTCTACCGAGAATCCGAAATCGGGCGCCATCTGCTGCGTCGGCTCTGCCGGCTGACCTACCCTCGGGACAAGATGGAGGTTTTGCTGGTTCTGGAAGAACACGATGACATGACCCGCGCCGCGGTCGAATGCGCTGACCTGCCCGATTGGTTTCGCGTTGTCGAGGTTCCAGGCGATGGTCCCCTGACGACAAAGCCACGCGCGATGAATTATGCGCTGAATTACTGCCGGGGCGAGATCATCGGGATCTGGGATGCCGAAGACGCGCCCGAAGCCAAGCAGCTTGATATCGTCGCGGATGCCTTTGAGCGCGCCCCGTCGGATGTGGCCTGCCTGCAGGGGGTTCTGGATTTCTACAACCCGTCCTGCAACTGGATCTCACGGTGTTTTACGCTGGAATACGCCGGCTGGTTCCGGGTGCTCCTGCAAGGCATTGCACGTTTGGGCCTCGTTGTCCCGCTGGGCGGCACCACCCTGTTCATCCGCCGTGATGCGCTTGAACAGCTGGGCGCCTGGGATGCGCATAACGTCACCGAAGATGCCGATCTCGGCGTTCGTCTGGCCCGGGCCGGGTTTCGCACGGAGATGCTCCCTACCGCCACGCATGAAGAGGCAAACAGCCGCGTGATCCCATGGATCAAACAACGCTCTCGCTGGCTCAAGGGCTTCATGATGACCTATATGGTTCACATGCGGTCCCCGGGTCAGCTCCTGTCGGACCTCGGTTGGCGTAAGTTCCTAGGCTTTCAGGCGTTTTTTCTGGGGACACTGGGGCAATTCCTGCTGGCCCCCGTCTTGTGGAGCCTTTGGCTGGTGGCCCTCGGCCTGTCACACCCTAGCGACCACCTGTTGCCACAGCCGCTGCTGCTTGCCGCGACCACCAGCCTGATCTTTTTCGAAGCCCTCAATCTCTGCATCTGGATTTTCGGTGCCCGCGCCTCCGGTCGTGCGTGGTTGGCGCTTTGGGCCCCATTGATGCCGCTCTATTTCGTCATGGGGTGTTTTGCCGCCTACAAGGCCCTTTGGGAGGTCTTTGCCGCGCCGTTTTTCTGGGACAAGACCGCGCATGGCGAACATGGTGGCGCCGCCGACAGTTAGACGGGCCGCTGTGCCTCAGCCACCGCGCGCGCCTGCATCCTGTTTCAGACGGGTGGTAAAGGCGACTGAGATATGATCCTTCAGCGCCACGCCCGCCGCCTCTTCATCGCGCTGCGCAATGGCCGCCACGATGGCCTTGTGTTCTTCCTGGGCAATGCGCCCGCGCCCCTCCGCTGCAAGCGACGTGGTGGCCATCAGGGCCATCGAACGATGCACAAGATCAAGCTGCTGCACCAGATAGCGATTGTGAGACGCCAGGTGGATCTGTTGATGAAACCGGCGGTTGGCTTTGGCCAGTTCGACTGGCTGATCCACCAAGGCATCATCCGACGCCACCATATCGCGCAAGACCTGGACTTCTTCATTGGTCGCATGTCGGGCTGCCAGTGACGCCGCCAGCCCTTCGAGTTCGCGCCGAACCATGTAGAGCTCTGCCATCTGGTTGTGATCCAGCGAGGCCACAATCAGAGACCGCCCGTCGCGTTCCAGCAGACTTTGCGTTTCCAACCGCTGCAGCGCCTCGCGGATCGGCGTTCTGGAGACCCCGAAACGGTCCGCCAGATCGCTCTCCACCAGGCGATCGCCAGGCTTGAACACGCCAACGTCAATCGCATCGAGGATCAGCCCATAGGCGTCTTTCTGCGTGTTGCTTTTTGACTGGCTCATCGGCGCGACGCCCTCCCTTGCATCGCATCTGTCTACGCGCTGCCCCCTCCCCGATCAAGTGCACCCCCGCAACGCATGTTTCCACCATTGCGAATCCGCATTCTGGCCCCTAGACCTCTTCCCATGGTCAAACAGTCTTTCTCACATGTCGCGCATTGGGTGTTCGACCTCGACAACACGCTTTATCCTCCGTCTGCTCGGCTTTTCGATCAGATCGAGGCCAAGATGATCGCCTATATGGTCGAAACGCTCGGCATCAAAAGCGACGCCGCGAATACGTTGCGTGGGGACTATTGGCGCAATCATGGCACCACACTCGCCGGTCTGATGACCCATCATGGCATTGATCCCGACCCGTTCCTGCTCGCCGTGCACGATGTAACGCTCGACCATCTGGAACCTGACCCGTTGCTGGCTGCCCACATCCGCGCCCTGCCCGGCCGCAAGATTGTCTATACCAATGGCTCCGCCCCCTATGCAGAGCGGGTGCTGGCAGCGCGTGGCCTGTCCGGATTGTTCGAAGGGATCTACGGCGTCGAACATGCCAACTACCGCCCGAAGCCAGAGCGCAGCGCCTTTGAACGTGTTTTCGCCCTGGCAGATATCGACACCACATGTGCCGCCATGTTCGAAGACGACCCCCGCAACCTTGCTGCGCCCCATGCGATGGGTATGCGGACCGTGCATGTCGCACCAGAGGCGCATCAGGGCGATCACATTCACCACCACACCGTGGACCTGACAGAATTCCTCGGCCAGCTGCGGTAGGCTGTCGCAGCGACAAATAGCGCCTGTCGGCGGTGGCGCGCCACTCCTATATCCCTTGTCAGTGATCGACAGGTTCGGAGTTTTCCATGACCGCCTACACCCTGCCCCAACGCCTGGGACCCCTTGAACGCATCGCCTTCCGCCTGCCCATTCTGGGCCGGATCCTCAAGGAAGTCTGCTATGGGGCGCCGGAGAATATCTATTACGCCTTGGCGACCTTTGTCTGTCTCTGGGGCATTCTGGTGATGCTGTTCGGCCTCCCCGGCCTTTATCTGCCCGCGCTGTGTCTGGTGCCGGTGGCGTGCACGCTCCTGCTCCTCCTGTCGCGCGGGTGACGTCCCTTTGCGGCAGAGCCGAACGCACATCGCTTGTCTTTCCCCCGCCCCGCGCCCTATGTCACATTGGGGACCCGAAGAAGAGGCAGCCGAAATGAGCGAGACCTGTGACATTCTGATTTCCGGCGGTGGCATTGCCGGGCTGACCGCAGCAACGGTTTTTGCGACCCATGGGTTCTCCGTAATCTGTGTCGACCCCAGCGCCCCGATAACGGCACGCGATGCGGCGGGGGCCGATCTGCGGACAACGGCGTTTCTGCAACCGGCAAAGGCGCTGCTGGAGGAGGCCGGTCTCTGGGCGGATCTGGCCGACCAAGCTGCGCCGCTGCAGGTCATGCGGATTGTCGACGCAGGCGGACCGGTCCCGGAGCCCCGCGTGATCCGGGAATTCGACGCGGCCGAAGTTTCAGATCTGCCGTTTGGTTGGAACCTGCCGAACTGGCTATTGCGCCGTGTGCTTTTGACCCGGATCGAACAGTTGCCTCAGGTGGCGTTTCGGCCCGGTATTGGCACGACGCGCCTGTTCACACGCACAGGCGGCGCCCGGGTGACCCTCAGCGATGGCAGCCGGGTCTCTTGCAAATTGGTTCTGGCCTGCGATGGGCGGAACTCGCCCATGCGCGAAGCTGCGGGGATCGGCGTCAAGACGACCCGCTATGGCCAAAAAGCGCTGGCCTTTGCAGTGTCGCACGACCTGCCCCACCACAATGTCTCGACCGAGATCCACCGCACCGGCGGCCCCTTCACCCTGGTGCCGCTGCCCGATCACGAGGGCCGCGCCTCCTCCGCTGTGGTCTGGATGGAGACCAGCGCCAACGCCGACCGTCTCGCCGCCCTGACCGATGCGGCGTTCGAGGCCGAGATGACCGAACGATCCTGCGCCATGCTGGGGCCGCTTACGCTGGCATCCCGCCGGACCCTGTGGCCGATCATCACGCAACAGGCCGATAGATTGACGGCAGAGCGCATCGCCCTGATGGCGGAAGCGGCGCATGTGGTTCCCCCCATCGGGGCGCAGGGGCTGAATATGTCGCTCGCGGATCTGCGCGCATTGCTGGATCTGGCGCTGGCACGACCTGACGGCCTGGGGGATCAGACCATGCTTGATGCCTATGCACGAACCCGCCAGCGCGACATCACCCTCCGGGTGAACGGTATTGATCTGTTGAATCGCGCTTCCATGACGGAGGCGCGCCCGCTGCGCGATCTGCGCGCTCAGGGGCTCAACGCGCTCTATGCTCTGCCCCAGGTGCGACACGTGCTGATGCAAATGGGCCTTGGGGTGCGATAGTCGAAACGGGCCGGCCCCTTCGGACAAGCCCGTCGATGCGTTCAGCGTTTTGCGCTAGACCGGTCAGAGTAGCTGATCAACAGCGATCTTCAGCCGGGCCAGTGTCACATCGACATCATAAAGTTTATCGAGACCAAAAAGACCAATCCGGAACGTCTTGAACCCTTCGGGTTCATCCACGGCCAGCGGCACCCCGGCTGCGATTTGCAGACCCAGGGCTGCGAATTTCTTGCCGTTCTGGATGTCCGGATCCGCAGTATAGCTGACGACGACCCCCGGCGCGCCAAACCCATCGGCAGCAACAGAGGTCACCCCTTTGCCCGCCAGCATTTCACGCACTCCGTTGCCCAGTTTCCATTGCGCCTCGCGCAAGCGGTTAAAGCCATGGGCGCGGGTTTCGGCCATCGTATCACGGAACGCCCGCAGCGCATCTGTCGGCATGGTGGCGTGATAGGCGTGCCCGCCATCCTCATAGGCCTGCATAATCGCGCGCCATTTCTTCAGATCCAGCGCAAAGCTGTCAGACGTGGTCTCCTCCAGTCGCGCCAGGGCCCGCTCGGACAGCATCACCAGACCTGCACTCGGTGACGCGCTCCAGCCCTTTTGGGGGGCCGAAATCAACACATCGACACCTGTCGCTTTCATGTCGACCCAGGCACAGCCCGACGCGATGCAATCAAGCACCATCAGCGCGCCTACCTCCTGCGCCGCACGGGCCAACGCCGTGATGTAGTCGTCCGGCAGGATCACGCCCGCAGCCGTTTCCACATGGGGGGCCAGAACAATGCCGGGTTTCTGGTCGTGAATGGCGGCCACGACCTCTTCGATCGGGGCCGGCGCAAAGGGCGAAACAGGCGTGTTTCCGGTTTGTCGGGCCTTCATCACGGTTGCGGATCGGGTCAGGCTACCAGCCTCGAAGATCTGGCTCCACCGATAGGAGAACCAGCCATTGCGGACCACCAGCGCATCCTGCCCACGGGCAAACTGACGCGCCACCGCCTCCATCGCATAGGTGCCACCGCCGGGGATCAGGGCGCAGCCATCCGCGTTGTAGACCTCTTTCAGCATCGCATTGATGTCCAGCATCACCGCCTGAAAGGACTTCGACATATGATTGAGCGAGCGGTCGGTGAAAACCACGGAAAATTCGTCTAGCCCCTCGGGGTCCACGGTGTCGAGCAAAGCCATGCGCTGTTCTCCAATTCTGTCGGGCCCAATGCCCAAGGTCGGCCCTAGTCTTGGCAGAGAGCTGCCCGGGGCTCAAGCCGTATGCGCCGTCAGCCAAGGGGGCCGGGGCGGCGCTCCTCGGACAACAGAACATTGGCATCCACGTTTCCCACCCCCGGCAGTGTCATGATCCGGCGGCGCAGGACCCGTTCGAAATCGGCAATGTCGCGGGCCACCACCCGCAGGCGGTAATCATATAGTCCCAGCACATGTTCCACAGTCTGCACTTCTGGAATGGCAGAAACGGCGCGTTCAAAATCATCCAGGCTGACGCGCCCCTTTGTGGCAAGCTTGATACCAAGAAAGACAGTGACGCCGAAGCCCAGCTTTTCAGTGTCGAGGTCAAGGACCCGGTGGGACAGGATGCCTGCCTCCTCCAGTCGTTTGATCCGTCGCCAGGTCGCAGGTTGGCTGAGGCCAAAGGCGCGGCCCAATGCGCCCGCCGTCTGGGTGGCATCCTGCGACAGCGCCTTCAACAGCGACAGGTCGATGTCATCAAGATTGATCACAGCGGCAGCCCCATGCTGGTCTTGATCTTGGCCACATGCATCAGCGCCTCGATATCGGCGATGTTCGGCAATTGCAGGATCCGTTCGCGGTAGATCGCCTGATAGTGCGGCATATCCCGCGCGATGACGCTTAGCCGGACATCCACCTGACCAAGAAAGGTCTGTATTTCAAGCACCTCTGGGATTTCTCGCGCCGCAGGGATGAATTCGTCAAAGGCGCGCGGATTGGTTTTGTCCAGCGTAACCCGGAGCGACACCTCGACCGCGTAGCCCAGCGCGACCCAGTCGATGACGGCACGCGTGCCTTTGACAACACCATTCTCACGCAGCTTTTCCAAGCGCCGGGACAACCGTGAAACGGTGAGGCCAAGGTGGTCCGCCAAATCCGGTAAGGATTGAGCAGGCGCGCCCTGCAGGTTTCGCAATATGCGTCTATCGAGATCGTCAAGCATAGATCTGACATTAATCTTGGAAATCGCGAATGACCATCGCGAAATTCAGTGGATTTTCAACGACAATCCTCTCGCGCTCAGCTCTGGGATGCCTATGATCGCCTCCAGAACGAAATCTGCCAAAGGAATGCTCCAATGCGTGTGTATTATGATCGCGACTGCGATGTGAACCTCATCAAGGAAAAGAAAGTCGCCATTCTCGGCTATGGCTCTCAAGGTCACGCGCATGCGCTGAACCTGCGTGATTCCGGCGCCAAGAACCTCGTCGTTGCCCTGCGTGAAGGCTCCCCTTCTGCAAAGAAGGCCGAGGGCGAAGGCCTTCAGGTCATGGGGATCGCAGAAGCGGCAGCCTGGTGTGACGTGATCATGTTCACCATGCCCGACGAACTGCAGGCCGAAACCTACAAGAAATACGTTCACGACAATATCAAACCCGGTGCGGCGATCGCATTTGCCCACGGCCTGAACGTGCATTTTGGCCTGATTGAGCCGAAAGAAGGCGTCGACGTCATCATGATGGCGCCCAAAGGCCCCGGTCACACCGTGCGCGGCGAATACACCAAAGGCGGCGGCGTGCCCTGCCTTGTTGCCGTTGAAAACGACGCCTCCGGCACCGCGCTGGAAACCGGCCTGTCCTATTGCTCTGCCATCGGTGGCGGCCGCTCCGGCATCATCGAAACCAACTTCCGCGAAGAATGCGAAACCGACCTGTTCGGCGAACAAGCGGTTCTGTGTGGCGGCCTGGTTGAACTGATCCGCTGCGGTTTCGAGACCCTGGTCGAAGCTGGCTACGCACCGGAAATGGCTTATTTCGAATGCCTGCACGAAGTGAAGCTGATCGTGGACCTGATCTATGAAGGCGGCATCGCCAACATGGATTACTCCATCTCCAACACGGCGGAATACGGCCAATACGTCACCGGCCCGCGTATCCTGAAGTATGACGAAACCAAAGCCCGCATGAAGGAAGTCCTCGCCGACATCCAGCAGGGCAAGTTCGTCCGCGACTTCATGCTGGAGAACGCCGTTGGTCAGCCGACCATCAAAGCCTCCCGTCGTGCCAACGACGAGCACATGATCGAGGCAACCGGCGCCAAGCTGCGCGAAATGATGCCTTGGATCTCTGCTGGCAAAATGGTCGACAAGTCCAAAAACTAAGGTCTCGCCGATTTTCGGATCGCTACGGTGATCCGTCCGGTGCAGCACCTGGAGTTGACAAGGCGTCCCGGCCAGATCGGGGCGCCTTTACTTTCTGTTTCGACTGTCGTTTCGCCCCACACCGCAGGGATTGAGATTGACCTTTTAACGCGCGCGCGTTTTTGTCCGCCCGTGCAAGAAGGAGCGCGCAATGCCGGAAATTCCACCACGTTACTGGGCGATGGTTGCGGCCCTCGGCATCACCTGGGGCGGGACCTTTATGGTGGTCGAACTTGCCCTTCAGGGGATCACCCCGGTCTGGCTTGCAGCCGGACGCATTGGATTTGCATCCCTGCTGCTCTGTGCCATCTGGGCCTTTCGGGGATTTCGGCTGTTTAGCGGCCGTCCTAACTGGCCGGTGGTCATTCTGGTGGGTGTCCTCAGCTCCACCCTGCCCTTTATCCTGATCAGCTGGGGGCTCCAGCATGTCACCTCCGGCTTTGCCGGTGTCAGCATGTCGGCGGTTCCGCTGATGGTCCTGCCGCTGGCCCATTTTTTCGCGAACGAACCTCTGACCCTTCGCCGCCTGCTGGGCATTGTCATCGGCTTCTTCGGCGTTGCCGTTTTGATTGGGGGGCAGGCCTTTGTCAGCAACGGAGCCGAACTGGAATGGGCCGGTCGCCTCGCCTGCCTTGCCGCTGCCGCATGCTACGCGGTCTCTTCGGTTCTCGTTCGCAGATTGCCAGAGGTCGATCCCGTTGGGCTGGCGACCGTGCTGCTGCTGATCGGCACGTCAGTGATCTTGCCGGTCGCACTGGTCGTTGAGGGACCGCCGCCGACAATTTCACACGAAACCTGGATATGGTTGGCAATCCTCGGCCTGATCCCCACCGCAGGCGCGAACCTTCTGCGTGTTCTGGTGATCCGGGGCGCGGGCCCGACGTTCATGAGCCTAACGAATTACCTCGTTCCCCTGTGTGCCGTTTTGCTTGGGGCGCTGGTTCTGGGCGAGGCTCTGCCCAATTCGCTGATCTCAGCACTTGGCTTGATCCTTGCCGGGGTAGCGTTGAGCCAATATGGCGCGCTGAAACGTCTGTTTGGCTTCACCTGACTGCTGCATAGGCAACGCACAGCGGCGCAATTCCGCACCGCGCGTTTGTCCTACGCAGCTGTCACCTGCAGGCACCGGGCCAGCCGGGGCGCCTCATGCCGCCAGTCAACCGGGGACACTCAGGCCGTAACAGATTCCACCGCTGCGACCACATCGTCCACCGTCCGGTTCAAAAGCGCCATATCCTCGCATTCGGCCATCACCCGAATCAACGGCTCCGTGCCCGACTTGCGGATCAACAGCCGCCCCTGCCCGCTCAGCTGACGCTCGGCGAGGGAAATCGCATCCTGGACCTGGGAAGCCTCCAATGGAAGCTGCCCCTGCTCAAATCGGACGTTCTTCAACAATTGGGGCACCGGTTGAAACTGCCGCGCCAGTTCAGAGGCCTTTTTCCCCTGCCGGATCATTTCCGCCAGAAAATGCAATCCCGCCATCAAACCATCGCCTGTCGTGGCAAAATCCGTCATCACGATGTGACCGGACTGTTCGCCCCCAAGGTTGAACCCACCTTCGCGCATACGCTCGACCACGTAGCGGTCACCGACACCCGTCCGCTCCAGCCCGATATCCCGGGCGTTCAGAAAACGTTCCAATCCGAGGTTTGACATAACGGTCGCGACCAAAGCCTGTCCTGTCAGGCGACCATCCTCAGACCAGGTTGCCGCCAGCAGTGCCATCAGCTGGTCCCCGTCCGCGATGGTGCCATTCTCGTCGATCACCACCACGCGATCCGCATCGCCATCCAGACAAATCCCGACATGGGCGCCATGGGCCACCACGGTTTCAGCCGCAGCTGCCGGTTGGGTGGAGCCGCAGCCCTTGTTGATGTTCTTGCCGTCTGGCGACACGCCCATGGGGATCACCTCTGCGCCAAGCTCCCAAAGGATTTCCGGTGCAGCGCGGTGCGCCGCGCCATTCGCGCAGTCGATGACCACCTTGAGGCCGTCCAGACGCATATCGCGCGGCAAGGAGCTTTTGACCCGTTCGCCATATCGGAACCGCGCATCGTCAATCCGTTTGGCCCGACCGATGTTGCCAGCCTGCGCCGGTTCGACGCCGGCCTCGATCAGCGCTTCCAACTCCACCTCGACCTCGTCCGACAGTTTGAACCCATCAGGCCCGAAGAACTTGATCCCATTGTCCTCGGCCGGATTGTGACTTGCCGAGATCATGACACCGAGGTCAGCGCGCATCGAGCGGGTCATCAGCCCGACGGCCGGCGACGGGACCGGCCCAAGCAGCAGAACATTCATGCCTGTTGAGGTCAGCCCGGCCGTCAGCGCATTCTCGAACATATAGCCGGACAACCGTGTATCCTTGCCGATCACCACGCGATGCGCCGTATTGCTTTCGCGGCGAAAATAACGCCCGACAGCAGCGCCAATCCGCAAGGCCATATCTGCCGTCATCGGGTGCAGGTTGGCCTTGCCACGTACACCGTCTGTCCCAAAGAGTTTGCGCATGCCACTGCTCCTCTGCCCGGTCCGTCTGCCGTCCGGCCTGCAGGCCGCCGACATCTGCCGAAATCTTGTTATCGCGTGGCTTGCCACAAGCGCAGCGCCTGCGCCGTTTCCGCCACATCATGTACCCGTAGCATTTGCACGCCTTGGGCGAAGCCTGCAAGTCCAACGGCAATCGAGCCCGCCATGCGCCGATCCGCCCGCGGCTCTTTGCCGATTGTGCCAATGAACCGCTTGCGAGAGACCCCCAGGAGTATTGGGCACCCAAGACCATGAAACAGGCTGAGATTGCGCAGCAGGGCCAGGTTGTGGGCCTGGCTTTTGCCGAACCCGATGCCGGGGTCGACAACGATCTGTTCGCGCAGGACGCCGGTTGCCTCAAGCTGATCCACCTGCGCCGCAAGACTGTCGTAAACGTCCAGCACGACATTATCGTACTGAGGGTTTTCCTGCATCGTTTTAGGGTCACCCTGGGCATGCATCACGCAGACCGGGACGCCCGCCTGCGCCGCCAGCGGCGCCAGTGCTGCATCGAAGGTGAAGCCCGAGACATCGTTGATCAAGGAGGCCCCGGCATCCAGTGCTTCCATTGCAACCGTTGCTTTTCGGGTATCAATGGAAATCGGCGCTGCACTCACCTCGCGGATTGCAGCGATGACCGGGGCCGTACGGGCGATCTCTGCCATCTCTTCAACCACATCTGCGCCGGGGCGGGTGCTCTCACCGCCGACATCAATGATCGATGCGCCATCCGCCAGCATCCGCACCGCTGCGGATTGGGCTGCGGCAAGTTCGTCATGTTGGCCGCCATCCGAAAAACTGTCAGGCGTCACGTTGAGGATGCCCATTATCTGCGGCTGGGTCATATCGAGACCGGCAATCGCCGCACGTCGGCTCATCAACCGCAACCGGATGTCTTCTGGCAGCAACCCGGCTGGCGCGATGCGTGGTGGCGCGGAGCGATCCAGTATTTCCACTTCGGTGAACCAGAGGGCACTTCCGGCGAGGTGAATGGCGCCCTCGGGGCGCGCGTCACCGTGACGAACCAAAGGGCGGTAATAACTCACAGGGTCTTTTGCTCCTCAGCATGGGCGCGCAGTCGGACACCAGGATCTGTCGGCAATTCCGCGCCAATCACAATCATTTCTTCGGCCTCGAAAGTAGAGGCGAACCAAGCCGCGAGTGCAACCGCATTCGAGGGCGGCTCGGTCGGGCCTTCCACCGCATCCAGCACGATCTTCGAGGGGGCCCAGACACAAATCTGCCCGTTCTTCATCGCCCAGTCCAGCTCGGTTCGCGTCTCGACCACCACGCATCGGTCGTCTTTCGCCGCCAAACGCCATGCATTTTGTTCAATTGCCAACAGGTCGATGCGACGCTGGGTCCATTTGTGGCCGGTTTGTGGGACCGCCAGCTCATGTGCGCCAACGCAGAGGATGAGCGGCCGCTTGCGACATTCCATCTGATCGATCCAGGCTTTGAAATTCTCGCTGTCGATCGCCGCGTTTGACAGAAACATCAGGCGGGGGTGCGGTTTGCTATCCGGTCCAGCGCCCTGCGTGACCTGCCCCGCCGACCGAACGATCTCGACCCCAAGCGCGCCCGGACCCCGGTCGAGTTTTTCGATCCGTACAAAGGCGCGCATGGCCTGTGGTTCCAGCAAGATACGCTCTGCCACACGTTCGGCGAGCGTCTCCAGAAGCGCCAGCCGTTCGCGTGCCAGCTCAAAGGCGATGGCCTCGGTGACGCGGTCATAGGACAAAATGCGATCAACGTCGTCATCAAGATCTGCCGGCAGGGGCGCGATTTCGACCACGACGTTGAAACACACCCGCTGTGTCGTGCCGCGTTCCTGCTGAAACGCCCCGATTTCCACCTCGACAATATGGTCGCGCAGAGAAATCCGGTCGAGTGGACCAGGGCGAGCGGTGGCGGCGGAGCGTTCGGAAGGATGCGCGAAGGCGAGATGGATATCGGAACTCATGGGCATGGCCTTTGGCTGGCTTTGAAACATAGGGCGTCTGTATCAGGTGCCACAGGTGTATGCCCGTTGAAGCCAACTATCAGGCACGCCGCCGCCGTGCCAGAGCCAGAAAACGGCGTCAAGGCAACGCCCGCGTTCCGGCCAGCCGTTTACTTGGAGGCCGTCCGGTAGCGTTCGTCGCGGTAAAACAAATGAACACCGATACGCGCGGTCTTGGTAAAGCTGCGCGACCAACGCGGTTTTACAGCTGTGGTATGATAATAGGTGGCGCCCTGGGTCAGCTTGGGATTGACCCCGTCCAGGATCAGACGCGCGACCTTGGCAACCCGTTCAAAGGCACCCGGCTCGCGGATCACCTCTTCGCGGCCATCGCAGGTATAGGTGAACTGGCATTGGTAGCGGCGCCCGGTGCCCTGATTGATGACACCACACACAGTATCGGGAAACTGCGCGCTTTTGACCCGGTTCAGGATCACCTCGGCAACCGCAAACTGGCCTTTAACGGTCTCGCCGCGCGCCTCGAAGTAGAGCGCTTCTGCCAGACACTCGAATTCGCTCCCCCCGCTTGCGCCAGGGCGGGTGTCAAGAAAGGCGCGGGTGAACTGGATTTTGGTCAGGGACGTGTCGCGGTTCTGACGCTTGCCTCCCAAAAACCGTTGCATCCGGTCTTTGGGCGCGGCCTGCAGCGTCGTTTGTTCCTGTTTGAAAAGAGCATCCAAGCCTACATCGGCAGTCGCCACGCCACCCACACAGGTTGCCGCAAAAATCGCAGCGCATAAGAGAATTCGTTTCATTCAAGCCACCCCAGGTCCAACAGCCCGAGGCGGCAATCCGACCTCCGGCGACGGCACGAGGTAACGGAATTGCGTCGTTGCGTCCAGCCCAACGAAAGTATAGCCGATATGACCGCGCGATTGGCGCATCGCCACCTCGCACGTTTCTGCGCCGAAAAACCGCAAATTCCCTAGTTTTTTAGGGATCTCGGCAGTTTTTGACCGGTCTTGTCCGCAATGGCCAATTGGGCTGCGGCCAACCGGGCGACCGGGACCCGATAGGGCGAACAGGAAACATAGTCGAACCCTGCTGCGCGACAGAATGCAATCGATTCGGGGTTGCCGCCGTGCTCTCCACAGATCGAAAGCGTAATATCCGGGCGGGTCATCCGCCCCCGTTGCGCGCCAAGCTGCAGCAACTCGCCGACGCCATCCACATCCAATACGTGGAACGGGTCTTCGGGAAAGACGCCCTGCTGAACGTAGACAGACATGAACCGCCCCGCGTCATCTCGTGACAGGCCATAGGTCATCTGTGTCAGATCGTTGGTTCCAAAGCTCATGAAAGCCGTATGGACGGCGATCTCATCCGCGCGCAGCGCTGCCCTTGGCGTCTCCACCATGACCCCGAGCCGATAGGTGAAATCACGGCCGCGTTCGGACTTGACCGCTGCAGCAACGGCATCGACCCGCGTTTTCACCAGTTCGACCTCGCGTTTTGCAGAGACCAGCGGGATCATGATCTCTGGCACGACCGGGTCCCCGTCATGCGACGCCTCAAGGGTCGCTTCAAAAATCGCCCGCGCCTGCATGTCATAGATTTCCGGCACGGTGACCCCCAGCCGCACCCCCCGAAGGCCCAGCATCGGGTTGTACTCGCCCATTTCCTCGACCCGACGCGTCACATCACTGACCGGCAGACCAAGCGCCTCCGACAGCTCTCGCTGCCCGGCATTGGTGGTTGGCAGGAATTCGTGCAGCGGCGGGTCAAACAGGCGGATGCAAACCGGCAATCCTTCCATGATCCGAAACAATTCGCGGAAATCCTTGCGCTGCATCGGAAGCAGCCGCGCCAGAACCGCCGCGCGCCCTGATGGCGTCTCGGCAAAGATCATTTCCCGCATCACCGTCAACCGACCAGGATCAAAGAACATATGCTCGGTCCGGCACAGGCCGATGCCTTGGGCGTTGAAATTACGGGCCGTCTGTGCATCGGCCGGCGTGTCGGCATTGGCGCGAATGTCGATGTCGCGGGCGTCGTCCGCCCAGCCCATCAGGGTTTGGAACACATCGTCCTGCGCGGCCTCCATCATCTCCGGCTCGCCGGCCAGGATCTGCCCCGAGGTCCCGTCGATCGTGACCCGGTCGCCTGCCTTGAACACCCGTCCGTCACGTGCGGTCAGTTGCCTGCGGCGACTGTCGAACCGCAAGGACGACGCGCCAACGATACAAGGCAGCCCCAATCCCCGGCCAATCACCGCCGCATGGCTGGTCATGCCGCCCTTCTCCGTCAAGACGGCCGCCGCCGCGTGCATGCCCCGCACATCCTCGGGAGAGGTTTCGCGACGCGCAAGGATGCAAGGCTCGCCGCGCGATTTGCTCACCTGGGCGTCCGTTGCGGTAAAGACAAGACGCCCGGTGGCCGCGCCCGGGCTTGCCGCGATGCCGGTCCCGATCACATCGCGCTGCGCGCCCGGGGCCACCTGCCGGTGCATCAGCTCATTCATCGAATGGGCATCCACCCGCATCAGTGCTTCTTCGATGCTGATAATGCCATCCTCGGCCAATCGCACCGCAATCCGCAGCGCGGCGCGGGCGGATCGCGCCACGCGCACCCCATCCAGAATATGCACCCGGCCGCTTTCGATGACGAATTCGACCTGCATCTCCTCGCGCAATCGTTGACGCATCAGCGCCGCATTGGCCTTGATCTGCTGAAACGCCTCTGGTGCCAGCTCCTCCAGCGAGGGGCCGCGGTCGTCATGCTCCAGATAGATCGCCGCCGCATCACTGCCAAGCGCATCCCGTCCCTGGCTTTGGCTCAGATAGCGTCCCGTCAGTTGCGGCATCCCGGTTTGCGAACTGACCAGCTGCAGCACACCCGACCCGCATTCGCCCTGGCCAAGCCCCGGCACCATCTCCTGCACCACCAGACCCAGGCCGGCATCTTCGGGCGCGCCTTTGGCGGCCCGCAACAACCGGGCCGACGTGCCCTCCCAGGCCCGCGCCATGGACCGCAGCACCGCCGCCAGCTGTTCGCCCGGATCCTGCGGAAAGGGTTCGTCGGCCTCCGCCTCATAGGCCTGCAGCATCTCGCTCAACGCATCCGGGCCGCCGTCCTCGACATCCTCGAACACATCCGGATCAAGCCGCGCCACATGCACCGCATAAGATTGCACGAACCGCAAATAAAGCGCCGCCGCCGCCTCGCGCCCCAGTGTTTCGCTCAGATCCACATATCGTGCGTCGTTCATGCCGATGTTGAGGACCGCACCGGGTCCGCCCCAATCCGGGTCTTCCGAAGAGGGCCGCACGCAGACCAGCGCATCCGGGCGCAATTCCGACAGGATGGCATGCACATCAACCATATCGCCCTCGGCGATCTTGTGCACCGCATCAAAGGACAGCGCCACAGTCTGCGGCACCGGCAGATCAAGGCGAACCAATCGCTGCAGGCATTTTGCGCGCCCGCCATGGGTCTTGGTCGAAACCGGCGCTCCTGGCGTGATCAACACAGCTTTGGGCGTTTGGTCCATGCGCTCGTCCCTTGTATCATTCTGCACTGCAGCACTCCCCCCTGAAATCACCATAGGGATGGCATTCGCTCCCGCAAGGAGAACCGTACGGCGCTTTGCAAAAACAGCCCCCACCCGAGCGGGGTGAGGGCTGCTCGCAGCGAGGCATCACAGGGGCGTGTCAGCCCTCGATACGGGAGAAGTCAGCGACCTGACCGCATACTTTGCGAATCTGACTCAACAGGTTGAGCCGGTTGCGGCGCACCACCTGGTTGTCGGAATTCACCTGCACCGCTTCGAAAAAGGCATCCAACGGCGCGCGCAGAGCGGCCATGCCGCCCATGGCGGCCGCGAAATCTTCGGCCTCGATGGCCGAAGAGATCGCCCCCTCGCCCGCTGCAAGCGCATCAAACAGAGCCGCCTCTGCTGCGTCCTCGATGAACTTCTTGTCCGCCCCATAGGAATATTCGACGCCATCGTTCTCTTCGGCCTGCGCCAGAATGTTGTTGGCGCGCTTGAACCCCTGCAGCAGGTTCTCGCCATCCTCGGATTTCATAAAATCCTCCAGCGCCCGGGCGCGTTTCACCAGGAGCGTCAGATCATCATTGCCGTCCATCGCGATACAGGCGTCGATCACATCGTGACGAACACCCTGATCACGCAGGAAGACCTTGAGGCGGTCGTGGAAGAAGGAGAGGAGGTTTTCCAGATCAGCACCGTCATAGCCTTTCGACAGGACATCACGCAGAGAAACCCGCACATCGTTCTCCAGCACCAGCCGGATCACACCGAGCGCAGCGCGGCGCAGGGCGTAGGGGTCTTTCGACCCTGTCGGCTTCTCATCAATCGCCCAGAACCCCGTGAGCGTGTCGATCTTGTCGGCCAGCGCCACGGCGACCGAAACAGGCTCCGATGGGACGTCATCGCCGGGGCCGAGCGGCGAATAATGCTGCTGGCAGGCATTGGCGACCTCTTGCGGCAGGCCTGCGGCCTCGGCGTAGTAGCGCCCCATCAGGCCCTGAAGTTCGGGGAACTCATAGACCATCTCGGAGGACAGGTCCGCCTTGGCGACCTTGGCCGCCTGTTGCGCCAGCTCCGCATCCGCGCCCACAACCGGGGCGATTTCGCGCGCCAGCGCCGCGATCCGGTCGATCCGTGCCGCTTGGGTGCCAAGCTTGTTGTGGAAGGTCACATTGCCAAGGCTCTGCAACCAGCCCTCCATCCCGACCTCGGATTTCGCAATACGCAGGTCGTTCTCCCAGAAGAACTTGGCATCCGCCAGACGCGCGCTCAGCACCTTTTGATTGCCCGCCAGAATGGTAGCGCCATTGTCCGCCGTTTCGCGGTTGGCGACGGTGATGAATTTCTCGATCCGGCCCGATTTGGGGTTCCTGACGGAAAAGAACTTCTGATGTTCCTTCATCGAGGTCTGCAGCACCTCGGGTGGCAGGTCGAGGAATTCCGCGTCGATGGACCCCATCAGGACCACCGGCCATTCCACAAGACCGGCAACTTCGGCCAGCAGCCCTCGATCATCCACAACCTCAAGCCCGGAAGCAAAGGCCTGATTGGTGGCGTCCTGCAAGATCGCCTCCTGCCGCTCGGTCGGGTCCAGCACCACAAAGGCGCGCTTCAGCTTGGCGGCGTAGTCATCAAATCCGGTGACGGAGACGCGGGCCGGCGCCATGAAGCGATGGCCGCAGGTGCTGTCGCCGGCCTTGATGCCGTCGATATCCAGCGGCACCACCTCGCTGCCGTCATCGGTGGACAGAAGACACAGGACAGAATGCAGCGGACGCACCCAGCGCAAAGATCCCGCACCCCAGCGCATGGATTTCGGCCAGGGGAAGTTGCGGATCGTGTCCTCCAGCACTTCGGCGATGATCTCTGCCGCAGGGCGGCCCGGCTTTTCGATCAGCGCGAAATACACGGCACCTTTGGGTGTTTCGCGTTCCTCAAGCTGGTCACGACTCAGACCTGCGCCACGCAAGAAGCCCTCGATCGCCTTATCCGGCGCGCCGACCTTGGGGCCTTTGCGCTCTTCACGCACGGTGGGGGAGTGATCCAAGAGCCCCTCGATCGCGAGGGTCAGGCGGCGCGGGGTCGATAGCGCATGCGCGCCAGCATAGGTCAGCCCCGCTTCGACCAGACCGTCGGTCATCCGCTTTTTCAGGTCCTCGCCCGCACGCGCCTGCATGCGCGCTGGAATTTCCTCGGAAAAGAGTTCGATCAGAAGATCAGCCATTACATGTCCTCAACGGTTCGGATCTGCCGTGTCGCGACGGCGAAAAAAGGGGCGGGCCTCATTGCCCGGCGTCCGGGCGGGGCGGGCATTCATCGCCGACAATCGTGCCGTCATAGGCCTTCTCGCCGCAGTTGTTCAGTTCGTGCCAGATGTAGCCACGGCCGTCTTCGGTAACGGCGACGATCCGGTCAACGCCAAATTCGATGTTAGCTTCGGCGAGGAAGGCCATCGCGGCCCCGTCGCGCAGCGCCGCGCCCAGGCGTGCGGCGTCGAAGCAGTCGAACCAACCCGGGGCATTGCGCGGCGCGCGGACCTCGGACAGTTGATAGAGCTGTGCCAGTTCGGCCGGTTTGCGCGGCGTGGTGAAACAGGCACGGTACCGAATGGGCGAGCTATCGGCATCAATCGCCGTAAAATCGCCATAGGCAATGGGTTCAGGAGTCTCGCCGCCAATCGGCAGCAGCATTACATCCTGGCCCGGTCGCGCAGTAACGTCGTCATAATAGCCATAGACCTGCAGGTAGTACATCGCGAGGCCCGCCGCGAGACCCGACACGATCAAAATGATCGACAGTATTTTACCCGTCATTTCAGATGCTCCTTCGCATCACTCATGCTGCGCTCTCGGCGTTAAATCCGCCCGCTTCGGTCTGTACAAACGCGTCGGCACATTGCTTTGCCAGCGCCCGCACCCGCCCGATATAGGCCTGACGTTCCGTCACCGAGATCACCCCACGTGCATCCAGCAAGTTGAAGATGTGGCTGGCCTTGATGCATTGGTCATAGGCCGGATGGGCCATGATGATCCGCTTGCCGGTCTTGGGGTCGAGCGGCTCTTGCGCCAGAATCGCGGCGCATTCGGCCTCGGCCTCTTCAAAGTGGCGCAACAGCACGTCGGTATTGGCCACATCGAAATTCCAGCGGGCATATTCTTCTTCGGTCTGCTTGAAGATGTCACCATAGGTCAGCGGGCTGGGCGACTGCGGATCGTTGAAGGGCATGTCCATCACATGATCCACGCCAAGCACATACATCGCCAGACGCTCCAGACCATAGGTCAGCTCGCCAGACACAGGGTGGCAGTCATGCCCGCCCACCTGCTGGAAATAAGTGAACTGGCTGACTTCCATCCCGTCGCACCAGACCTCCCAACCGAGGCCCCAGGCGCCCAGCGTGGGGCTTTCCCAGTCATCCTCGACAAAACGGATATCGTGCAGGTCCATGTCGATACCGATGGCCTGAAGACTGCCAAGATACAGCGCCTGCAGATCCGGCGGGCTTGGCTTGATCAGGACCTGATACTGATAATAGTGCTGCAGGCGGTTCGGGTTCTCACCATACCGGCCGTCAGTGGGGCGGCGCGACGGCTGAACGTATGCGGCCGCCCAGGCCTTGGACCCCAGCGACCGCAGGGTGGTTCCGGGATGGAACGTACCGGCCCCCACCTCCATATCGTAGGGTTGCAGAATGGCGCAGCCCTTGGCGGCCCAATAGGTCTGCAATCGCAGGATGATTTCCTGGAACGAACGCGGAGCGGTGGTTTCGGTCATCTCAAATCCCTTCGGGAACCTCGGATCACCCGCCCCCAGCGGCCCTAGGCAGCCGGTCCGGGCGGTGGAAAGTACGAAGGCCTTCCTATGCAAGCCCCCCGCCGGGGTCAACGGCTCCGTGACCCATGCGCCACGGGCATTTGCCTTTCCACCCCCATCAGGCAGAGAAACATTTACACTCCACACGCCATTGTGCAGTTCAACGGCGTTCCCTTTAAGGTCACGAAGTGGTTACCTGCGCGGCGAACAAAAACTGTTTCTTCGTACAGAGGTTTAGACATGAAGAACCTGATTGCCTCGGTGTTCTGGGCATTATCCGTCTTTCTGGCAGCGCTACCGGGCGTGTCCCAAGCGCAGCAATCCGATGCCGATGGCGTCTGGATCCAAGTGGCGGCCCGTCCCTCGCTCCTTGAGGCACAAGACGAAGCCCGCACATTGTCAACCCTCCTGCCCGACGTGTCGGGCTATGCGCTTGGTGGGGGGTGGTACGGTATTGTGCTTGGTCCCTACACGCGCTCCGATGCCGAGCAGGTGCTGCGGGTCTATCGCGCCGAGGGCCAGATCCCGCGCGACAGTTTCATCACCTTTTCGAGCAATCTGAACACGCGGTTCTATCCGGTTGGCCCCGAAACGGAGACCCTCGCCCCAGCGCCGGTCCAGTCTCCGGCCCCGGAGGACAATACCCAAGTCGCCGCAGTGACCGAGGACACGGCGCCTGTTTCCTCCCTTCCGGACGAAACCCCCGCCGAAGCCCGCCGCAGCGAACAGGCCCTGACCCGCGAAGAACGCATGGATCTGCAGGTCGCGCTCAAGGCCTCCGGATTTTACACTTCAGCCATTGATGGCGCATTTGGCCGCGGCACCCGCGCCTCGATGTCCGATTGGCAAAGCGCCAATGGCTTTGAGCCGACCGGCGTTCTGACCACTGCGCAGCGCAAGGCCTTGATGGACGAATACAATGCGCCGCTGATCTCCACCGGTGTCGCGCCCTACACAGACACCCGCGCCGGTATTCGGGTTGATCTGCCGCTGGGCGAAGTTGCTTTCAGCCGCTACGAACCGCCCTTTGCTCATTTCGAGTCTTCGGGGTCGCTTGGCGTAGAGGTTCTGCTGATCTCGCAACCGGGGGACCGTCGCACGCTCTATGGTCTTTACGATATCATGCAGACTCTGGAAGTCGTGCCGCTGGAGGGCCCGCGCGAGCGTTCCGGCGATCAATTCAGCCTTGAAGGACGCAACAGCCGGATCGTCTCTTATACCGAGGCGCGGCTGGAAAATGGCGAGATCAAGGGGTTCACGCTGATCTGGCCGACCGGGGACGAGGCACGACGCAGCCGGGTTCTCAGCCGCATGCAAGAGAGTTTTACCCGGCAGCCCGGTGTGCTGGACCCTGCAACCGGCACCGAAGACACCCAATCCATCGACTTGGTGTCCGGGCTTGAAATCCGCAAACCCAAGCTGTCGCACTCGGGCTTTTTTGCCTCCAGCGACGGAATCGTTGTCACCACTGCGGCGGTGGTCAACAGCTGCGGCCGGATCACGATTGATCGCGACGTCAGCGCCGAGGTGCTGCTGGCGGATGCCGATGCGGGCGTCGCGGTGTTGAAACCTTCAGTCCCGCTGGCGCCGATGGCCACAGCGCCGCTTGCCTCGGTGGCACCGAGATTGCGTAGCGTCCTGGCCGTCTCCGGTTATTCCTATGGCGGCATCCTTGGCGCGCCAAGCCTGACCTGGGGCAGCCTCGATGACCTCAAAGGGCTGCAGGGTGAGGCGCATCTCGCACGGTTGGAGCTGACAGCACAGCCCGGCGACGCGGGCGGTCCGCTCCTCGACAAGCAAGGCACCGTCCACGGCATGCTGCTGCCGCTGCGGACCGACGGGCCGGTGCTGCCCGATGGCGTGCGTTTCGCGCTCAAGGGGGAGGTGATCCGGATGGCATTGGACAAGGCCGGTGTCGGCCTCCCCAGCACCGAAGCGGCCTCCTCCAGTGACTTGCCGGTTTCGCTGCTCCAGAAAGAAGCAACCGGTCTCACGACCCTGGTCAGCTGCTGGGAATGACGCCGACCGGCACGAGAGCATAAGATAGAACCAAAGAAACCGGGCCATGTGCCCGGTTTCTTTTCGTCACGCTGCCACACTATTTAGGTGGTCGCGGCACATATGGAGCTGCCTTTGGTGGCCGACCTCAATAGGGCTGAACGCGCCCGTCCCAGCTGTGAAAACAACCCGTGGTCTCCATCGAGAGCATGTCGAATTCGTGCATCAGACCTATCGCGCTTTCCTCGACCGAGATCTCGCCAGAGCTCCCGCCCATATCGGTGCGCACCCAGCCCGGATGATAGATACCCACCGCGATCCGCTCCTGCGCAAGGTCGGTGGCAAGGTTTCGGCCAAGGTTGAGTACCGCTGCCTTTGATGCGCGATAGGCGTAGGATCCGCCCGGCGCGCGGGCGTTGCTTGCCATTTGCGAAGAGATAATCGCGATCCGCGGCGTCTCTGCCAGACGCAGGTTCGGCAACATCGCCTGCACGGTCAGAAACACGCCCGAGACATTCACCGTCAGTGTCTTGTTCCAAAGCTCCGCCGAGTAATCCTCAAGCTTCATCGCCTTGTCCAGATAGACCCCAGCATTGCACACCAGCAGATCAACCGCGTCGCCCTTGATCTGCGCTGCGAACCGCGCCTGCTGCCCAGGGTCGCTGACATCCAGTCGGGTGCCCGAGGAATGGTCGCGTGAAGTACCCGTAACCCGGTCCCCGCGCGCGGCCAATCGTGTCTTCAGCTCACGCCCTATTCCGCGGCTGCTGCCCGTCACCACGACATGCATCGGAGGCTTCTCCCTTTTGATCTGTTTGCGTCGAGCCGTTGATCAGTTCACCTTCCGGCTGACAGCAAATGGCAGCGGCAAAACCGGCACCCCATCCTCGATCAGCGCCTTCGCCTCTTCGATTTTTGCTTCGCCGTGAATCGACCGTGCGGGTGCATCGCCCAGATACATATCCCGGGCCTGTTTGGCAAAATCCGCGCCCACGTAGTCCGAATTCGCTTCGACCTGTTTGCGCATCGCTGCGATGGCTTTTTCCTGTGGCGTTGCCGGGGTACGCAGCGGCGCCGAAGCGGTCTCCGGCTTGGCATTGGACACCTCCTGGCCTGGCTCCCCGCTGTCGCCTGCCGCTGTCTCGGTTGTTCGTCCCGGCCGGACGCGCGGTGCCATCAATGCCTTTTCAACCTGTGTCGAGCCGCACTCCGTGCAGGCAACCATTCCAACCCTGAGCAGCTTGTCGTAGGCCTCAGCGGATTGGAACCAGCTTTCGAACCCATGGCCATCTGTACATTTCAGAGAATACCGTATCATTTCGTGTCCCGTCCTCAGAGCGGATCATTAAATACTCTGTCACGGAGTTTGCAAGTCCGTGCAAGGCGTGCATCGCACAATGCAGGGCTAGCGCGGCTCGGGCGCAAAGGCTTTCAGCAGCTCCGCAAGCCCCTTTTCAGCCACCTGTTTTGCCGCCTCGGCGGGGGACATCCAGCTTCGGTCGCGCTGGTTCTTCTCAGGGAACCGATCCGCCAGGTGCTGCACCGCCAAGGGAAACACCGTGACCCGGCACAGCAGGCAGCCGTCGCCTGGTCCACGCAACTTGGTATAGGTGAAGGCGCCGATACTGGTTTCCTCTGCGACACCGCGCACGCCGGCCTCTTCCCAGGCTTCCTGGGCTGCGGCCTCAGACGCGGTTTTCCCCACCATTGGCCAGCCCTTGGGAATGATCCAGCGACCAGTGCGCCGGGAGGTCACCATCAGTACCCTAAGCCGACCCTTGTCCGACACACGGTAGCACAATGCGCCGACCTGTTGATTGGCCTCTTCGATCGCCTTCGCGGTCTGCCTCGCATCAATAGGCTGCCCCATGCGACCTCCGTTCTCTGTGTCGCCGCCGGTTGCATCGCCGGTCTGGTCGTTTTCCACCTCGCGCGGGCCACCCTCTGGCCGATCCGCATTCGCCTGTCACGGAATGGTAGGCTATCCTGCGGCCAAGTCACCCGTTAATTCGCGCCCCCTCGTCTGACCGCGTCTACCAGATTTTGATGTGGGTCCTGTGTCAGATGCAACTTCCAGTACAGAAATTCACCGCAAAAGCCGCTTTTGCAACCGCTCGACCATCTGCGGATAGGGCGCATCCGCATCCAGAGCGAGACGTCGCAGGGCAAAATGCACATGTGCCATTTCCTGATAGTAGCCGGCATAGACGTAGTTGATACCGCCCCCTGCCGCCGCCCCCAGAACCGGCACCATCTGCGCTGCCAGTTTCGGGCCAAGCGCCACGGCAAGGCGCGGTGCGACAGCGGCAACCAGCTGCGACAGCCCGGCGCCAGACAAGCCCAGCCTGAGGGTCAAGAACCCGGTATCGGCCCCGTCGTCATGGCGCAGTGGGCCCGCAGCGGCAAAGACCTCGACCGCATCAAAGCGGACATTCGGGTTCGACGGGTCAAAGCCGTATTCAGACGCAACCCCCTGAATACTGCGCAGAAGGAAAGTCGTTGTCGCGGGCAGCTCGACCAGAGCGCCCGGAAACCCGGCGGCGCCGCCCACCATGCCCATGGTCGCGCTGACCCAACGGTTGGTCTGTGCAGGCTGATCGGCAACAACACGGCGGCTTTGCGCGGCCCCCCGCACGGCAAGATGCAACGCAAGCAGCACCGCATGCTCGACGCCACCACGTAGTGGGGCCGGCAGGCGGCGCATCATTCCTTCGGCCTGGCCGCCCAGCGCATTCAGGAGGCGAATGCCAAAATGCCCGGCAGCCCGATAGCGCCGCGCGATCGCGTCCAGCTCAGCCTCCACCTCGACCGCTGTCAGGTTCCGCGCAGACTGTTCCAGCAGTTCACCCATAATCGACCTCCCCCGGTTAAAGAAAACATCGGCAGCCTGGACGAGAATTTCAAGATCACAGGCCGAGGTGACGCCCACGGGCGCGGATCACCGCTATCCTTGAGCGACGCCGGTCCAGCGCCGCACCTGGCCCTGCACCCGGTCCCAGGCACCGGGCTGCAGCTCCAATCCCAGCACCCGATCCGGGTTCGTGGGGGGCGGCATCTCGCCCCCCTCCAGCCGCTGAAACCCGAAACGTTGGTAGTACGGGGCATCGCCGACAAGGATCACGCGTTCCCAATGGCTATGGTCCGCCTTCCAGAGGCTGTCCCGGATCAACGAGGCCCCGATCCCTTCGCCCTGTCGCGTCGGGTGGACGGCGACGGGCCCCAGCAGCAGGGCGGCCGCCGTTCCGACATGCACAGGCCAGAACCGAATTGCCCCGGCGAGGATGCCATCCCCGTCTCGGGCCAATTGGCTGAGGGCGCGCACCGGCGCCACGTCGTCGCGCAACCGATAAGAGGACAGGGCAGTCCGTCCCGGCGCGAAACACAGGTCATAGAGGGCTTCGACCTCCCAGGAATCGTCTGGCGTCTCGGACGCGATAGTGATCACGTGTCTCAGGCTCCGTCAAATGCGCCATCGCGCCAGAGGTCAAAAGCCATCGGGACGCGGGGGTGGATTTCGCCCTAGCACGCGCGTAAGTCTTGGGCAAACATTTGGAGACATGCAATGTTCTACCGCCCCGAGGATGGCCACGGCCTGCCGCACAATCCTTTCAACGCAGTTGTCACCCCGCGCCCGATCGGCTGGATCTCAACCCGATCCGCGGATGGGGTCAACAATCTTGCCCCCTATTCCTTCTTCAATGCCGTCGCCTATGTACCGCCACAGGTGATGTTTGCCTCCACCTCGACCAAAGCGGACCAGGACGGCACCAAGGATAGCATGAGCAATATCCGCGACACAGGCGTGTTCTGCGTCAACATCGTGGAATACGCGATGCGGGATGCCATGAACAAAACCTCTGCCATCTTGCCCAGGGAAACGGACGAGTTTGCCCATGCGGGGTTGCAGGCAATCGACTGCGAAACCATCGCCTGCAGCCGCGTGGCAGGTGTACCTGCCGCGCTGGAGTGCAAGCTGACACGCATCATCGACCTGCCCGGCGAGGCAAACAAAGTGGCCTTTGGCGAGGTGGTCGGCGTGCATCTGCGCGATGATTGCCTGGTGGACGGGGTTTTTGACGTCACGCGTTACCAGCCGCTGTCCCGTCTTGGCTACCGCGATTATGCTAGGATCAGCGACCTGTTCTCCCTCTCCCGACCCGACGAATAGAGCGATTCGCAATGCCCCTGCCCGATCCAAGCGCGCGTCACCCGATCATTCTGCCCGATGGCTCCCCCCATACCGGCACGGTCATGTTGGCGCGTGTTGTCGAGAATCCGAATTTCAACGTTGGCGACTACACCTACGCGTCCGACTTTGCCCCGCCGCAGGATTGGGCCGCCCATCTGGCCCCCTACCTGTTTCCCGGCGCCCGCGAACGGCTCAAGATTGGTCGTTTCTGTCAGATTGCCCATGGGGTCAAATTCATCACTGCGTCGGCGAACCATGCCCAGGAGGGACTGAGCTGCTATCCCTTTCCGGTCTTTGACCCCGCTCAGATGGCGGGGTTTCAGCCGGACACTCGGGATACGATAATCGGACACGATGTCTGGATCGGCTACGGCGCAATGATCCTGCCCGGCGCGCGGATTGGCGACGGCGCGGTGATCGGAGCAGGCGCAGTGGTGCGCGGCACGGTCCCCCCTTACGCCATCGTCACCGGAAATCCGGCGTCGATTGTGCGGCACCGGTTCTCCAAACCGCAGATCGCGCGTCTTCTCGCGCTCAAATGGTGGGATTGGCCGGTCGAACTGATCAGCCGCGCAGAACCTGCGCTCGTCTCCGGCGACCTTGATATGCTGGACAGCCTTGCACCTGATTGACGCCGGGCCGAGGGCCAGGCAACCCGCCGCCGCTGCAAAATAAAAAAGCCGCGGTCCCCGCAGGGACCGCGACCGAATAATCCCCGGTTTCTCAGGCCTTAGTGGCTTCCCAGAATGCCGGTCTTAACGGAATAATCTACCGCCAGCCCGTATTCCGGGTCGTCGTCGCTGTCGACCATCAGATGGCCTGCCTTCGACAAAAGCTCGTGGCAATCCCGGCTGAGATGGCGCAACTGAATGGATTTACCGGCGGCCTGATATTTACCCGCCATGGTTTCAATCGCCTGTAGCGCAGACTGGTCCACCACACGCGATGCAGCAAAATCCACGATCACAGCGTCCGGGTCACCTTCGACGTCGAACAGTTCGATAAAACCGTCTGTCGATCCGAAGAAAAGCGGCCCCTGGATCTCATAGACCTTCGCGCCCTGCTCGCGCACACTGTCGCGAGTGATGGCATGGATGCGGCGGGCGTTGTTCCAGGCATAGGCCAGGGCGGAAACGATCACCCCCACTACAACCGCAATCGCAAGGTCGGTCATCACAGTGACAACGGTCACCAGGACGATAACAAAGGCGTCTGTCAACGGCACCTTGGTCATGATCTTGAAGCTGTTCCAGGCAAAGGTGCCGATCACCACCATGAACATCACCCCGACCAGTGCCGCCAGCGGGATCTGCTCGATCAGCGGGGATGCTGCGACGATAAAGATCAGCAGGAACAACGCCGCCGCAATGCCCGCGATCCGCGTGCGACCACCGGAATTGACGTTGATCATCGACTGGCCGATCATGGCACAGCCCCCCATGCCACCAAAGAAACCGGTGACGATATTGGCGCCGCCCTGGGCGATGCATTCCTGGCTCGCACCGCCACGCTTGCCGGTAATTTCACCCACAAGGTTCAGTGTCAGAAGGCTCTCGATCAAACCGATTGCGGCGAGGATCACCGCATAGGGCAGGATGATCTGCAACGTCTCCCAGTTCAACGGCACCATGGGCAGATGAAACAATGGCAGCCCGCCCTCGATCGAGGCCAGATCGCCGACCCGCGGCACATCAAGTCCAAAGGCAATCACGATCGCAGCCGTGATACCGATCCCCGCGAGCGGCGCCGGGATGATCTTGGTCACCCGCGGCATCACCCAGATGATCGCCATGGTCAATGCCACAAGCCCCAGCATGGTGGCCAGCTGTCCGCCGGACAGCCAGGCACCGCCGCCTGCCCCATGCCCGGTGTTTTCCACTGTGCCCGGCACCTTGAACTGCGTCAGCTGGGCCAGGAAAATCACAATGGCCAACCCGTTGACGAACCCCAGCATCACCGGATGTGGCACCAATCGGATAAATTTACCCCAATGCATTGCCCCGGCAATCACTTGCAGAATGCCCATCAGTACCACGGTGGCAAAAAGATACTCCACCCCATGTTCGGCCACCAGCGCCACCATCACCACGGCCAACGCCCCGGTCGCGCCGGAAATCATCCCCGGCCGCCCCCCGAAGACCGCCGTGATCAGGCCGACGATAAACGCCGCATAGAGACCCACAAGCGGATGCACCCCGGCAACAAACGCAAAGGCAACGGCTTCCGGCACCAAGGCCAGGGCCACTGTCAACCCAGACAGAAGCTCGGTTCGCAGACGGCCAACACTGAAGCCTTCGTCCTGCATGATAGAAAGGTTCGGAGGAGAGATATTCTTGGCCAGAAGGCCGAGCACGCCGCGCGTCATGACAATTCACCTGTGGTCGACTGAGGGGGATCCGCTGAGCGCCTGTTAGCGCCAATCCCCCTGCGACACAAGGGACGCGGGCCCGCCACATGTGGTGCCGGGGATCTGCGGCGCGGCGGTGACGCATATGTCAGCAGGACTGACCTTCTGTTCCCCCCGCAAAACCTCCAGTCGGCCTGCCCTGTACCGCCGACCCGCGCCGGACGTCCCCTCCTGCTGCCGCTGCTGGCAAATATTCCTGTCGGCGGCATCCACGGCTTGCCAAATTGCGCTCCGCTCGGTCATAGATCGACAAACATCCGCAGGAGAGTTCGACATGACAGAGACAATGATTGCCGTCATCGGCGGATCCGGCATCTATGATATCGACGGTCTGGAGGGCGCCCAATGGTCCAGCGTCACCAGCCCCTGGGGCACCCCCTCCGACCAGATCCTCACCGGGCGCTTTGATGGCGTCAAAATGGCCTTTCTCCCCCGGCACGGACGTGGCCATGTGCATAGCCCGACAGACGTCCCCTATCGCGCTAATATCGACGCGCTGAAACGGATCGGCGTGACAGATGTGATTTCCGTTTCGGCCTGCGGTTCATTCCGCGAAAACATGGCCCCCGGCGACTTCGTGATCGTGGATCAATTCATCGATCGCACCTTTGCCCGCGAAAAAAGTTTTTTCTCTTCGGGCTGCGTGGCCCATGTATCGGTGGCCCACCCCACCTGCCCACGTCTGGGCGATGCCTGCGAATCCGCCGCCAAAGCAGCGGGGATCACCGTCCATCGCGGCGGCACTTACCTCGCGATGGAGGGGCCGCAGTTCTCCTCGATGGCGGAATCAAAAATGTACCGCGATGTCTGGGGCTGCGACGTCATCGGCATGACCAACATGCCAGAGGCAAAACTGGCCCGCGAGGCCGAGCTCTGCTACGCATCCGTCGCCATGGTCACCGACTTTGACAGCTGGCACCCCGCGCATGGAGCGGTTGATATCACCGAGATCATCGCGACCCTGCAGGGCAACTCCGAAAAGGGGCGCGCATTGGTCAAAGGTCTGCCTGCACGGCTGGGCGCCGAGCGTGCAGCCTGCCCGCATGGCTGCGACCGGGCCCTGGAGTTCGCCATCATGACGGCCCCCGACAAACGCGACCCCGCGCTTCTGGCGAAACTGGATGCAGTGGCCGGCCGGGTGCTGGGCTGACCCGGTGCTGCGGCGCTAGTCGTTCTTCTTCACGAACTCTCGCATGAATTGGCGGATTTCGCGTGCGGCCGAGGTGTCGAGCTTTTTGCAAAGCGCGACAAACTCATCCCGC
Organism: Tritonibacter horizontis; assembly: GCF_001518015.1. Lineage (GTDB taxonomy): Bacteria > Pseudomonadota > Alphaproteobacteria > Rhodobacterales > Rhodobacteraceae > Epibacterium > Epibacterium horizontis. The sequence continues at coordinate 17,820 of NZ_LPUY01000038.1, read as the reverse complement.
TCCGCCTTGTCGAGACGGAGAACCAACTGACTGTCCTTCTTGGGCGTCTTGGTTTTTGACTTTTTGTTCACGGAACTCGTTTCGCTTCAGAGTTGTTTTTCGCATATGCAATGTATATACATTGCATATGCGGCCCTTCGCTGCATCTGTTGCTGCCAGTATTTGTAAACATAAAGGAGAGTTCAATCATGAACCTTCACGTTGCTCGAAATCTGCTGACTGTCCGCCGACATGACTGGCTGCGGCCCCATCTGGCCTGGTTGCCATCCAGCCTCTATCGCAGCTATCTGGCGCTGCGGAAATAACGGGCCACCGGCAGCGGCGCTGCCAATTTGACTTCTTCAAACAACGTTGACGCTTGCAAGATCGGTGTGCTTCGGTCAAACCGCGATGGTCCGGCTCCTTGGGGACCCAATGGGCCGGACGATCGCTGTCATAGGAAGCCAAGCCAGAGACCCGATGCCATGAGCAAGTCGAAAACCGTCAAAGACTATATCCGTACCATCGTCGATTTCCCGCACGAAGGGATCATGTTCCGCGACGTGACGACGTTGTTTGCCGATCCGCGCGGCTTCCGCATGGCGGTCGACCAGATGCTGCACCCCTATGCGGGACAACGCATCGACAAAGTTGTCGGTCTTGAAGCGCGCGGTTTTATCCTCGGCGGCGCGATTGCGCATCAGCTTGGCACCGGATTTGTGCCCGTTCGCAAAAAGGGCAAACTGCCCGGCGCCACCATCAGCCAAGAATACAAGCTGGAGTATGGCGAGGCCATCGTCGAGTTGCACAAGGATGCGATCCAGCCCGGTGAAAAGATCCTTCTGGTCGATGATCTTCTCGCCACAGGTGGCACCGCAGGCGCGGGCATCAAGCTGATCGAGAAACTCGGCGGGGAGATCATTTCCTGCGCCTTTATCATTGACCTGCCGGAGCTGGGCGGGCGCAAACATCTCGAGGATCTCGGCATGGATGTGCATGTCCTGTGCGAGTTCGACGGTCTCTGATCGCCCGGTTCAGGCCTCCGCGCGATCACGACGGAACACGTCTGATCGCAAAAACGTGATTGGGAATTTCAAGGGCCGCCGGCTTAGGCGGCCTTTCCTTTTTGTCAAATCGCAAATGACGCATTTTTGCCAGATCCAAAATCGCGTTTGCCGCGTTGTCTCCTCAGATGCCGCAATCGCGGTGTCAAAGGTTCGATTAAGAGGAGATTCTCACATGTTCCGCAAATTCGCACTTGGTGCCGTTGCTGGCCTCGCCCTGACTTCTGCCGCCTTCGCAGCCGGCGCCACTCAGGACATCGTCGAGATCGCGTCGGGAAACGACGATTTTGATACGCTTGTCGCCGCAGTCAGCGCCGCGGAATTGGCCGAAACGCTGAAAAGCGACGGCCCGTTCACCGTGTTTGCCCCCACCGACGCTGCTTTCGAAGCACTGCCTGACGGCACCCTGGAAGAGTTGTTGAAACCGGAAAACAAGGCGCAGCTTGTCAGCATCCTCAGCTATCACGTTGTGCCTGGCAAAATGATGTCCTCCGACCTGGTCGACGGGACAAAATCGACCACGGTTCAGGGGTCTGATGTCACCGTCAGCATCAACGGCAGCGCGATGGTGAACGATGCCAATGTGATCCAGGCCGATATCGAGGCGGAAAACGGCATCATTCACGTGATCGACAAGGTGATCATGCCGCAGAACTGATCTGCGCACGTCGCATTTTGTTGCCGCCCCGAATACCATGGGGAGCCTCACGGCTCCCCTTTTTGCTGTCGATGTCTTTGCGATCTCTACGCAGAGGCCAGAACCGCGCCAGGGTTCATGATGCCATGCGGATCAAGGGCCTGCTTAATGGCCCGCATCGCCGCCAGTTTGACCGGATCGCCATAGCGCTCCAGATCATCGACCTTGAACCTGCCGATGCCATGTTCGGCACTGATGGAACCACCGTAATCCGCAACCAGATCGTGGATGATACGTTTGACATCGCCGCGCAGAGCGTCGTAGTCGGCCCGCTTGCGGCCTTTGGCTGGGAACACATTGTAGTGCAGGTTCCCATCCCCAAGATGGCCAAAGCAATTGATCCGCAAACTGGAATCCAGCCTGGACATCGCCGCCCAACCGGCCGAGATAAAGGCGGGAATGCGGGAAATTGGCACCGAGATGTCGTGGCTGGAAACGCTTCCGATACGGCGATTGGCTTCGGGGATGAATTCTCGCACCGACCAAAGCGCCTGACGCTGCGCTTCCGATTGCGCGATGACACCATCGCGGGAAATGCCAGCGTCCAGCGCGCGGCCAAAAAGATCGGTCAGTACCTCCTCTGGCGCCTGCCCCGCACCAAGCCCGAGATCAATAAGAACGCACCATTCCGGCGTTTCATCAAAGGGTTGACGCAGGTCAGGAAGGGTCTCGGCCAGGAAATCCAAACCCTGACGATGAATGAGCTCGAAGGCGCTGACCCCCTCGGCAACCGCCTCCCGCGCGAGGGCAAGCAACTGGATCGCGGCAGCCGGAGATTCGACCGAAAAAAGCGCCGTGCCAACGTGGCGCGGGATCGGTGACAGCTTTAGCGCCGCAGCCGTGATCACGCCCAACGTGCCTTCGGCGCCGATCAACAAGTTGCGCAAATCATAGCCTGTGTTGTCCTTGCGCAGGCGAGTCAGACCATGCCAGATCTCGCCCGTCGGCAGCACCGCCTCCAGCCCAAGGCAGAGGTCGCGGGCGTTGCCATACCGAAGGACATTCACACCGCCAGCATTGGTCGACAGATTGCCACCAATCCGCGCGGTTCCCTCTGACGCGAGGGAGAGCGGAAACAGCCGGTCGGCCGCATGAGCTGCCGCCTGGACATCGGCGAGCGTCACGCCCGCTTCGGCAAGGAGCACATTTTCGTCCGGAAAGACCTCGCGAATGGCGCGCATACGCTCCAGTGACAGCAGGATCGGCGCGGGACCGTCCGGCATGACCTGGCCGCCCACCAAGCCCGTGCCGCCGCCATAGGGGACGACCCCGACATGGGCTGCATGGGCCGCGCGCACCACTTCGGCGACCTCCCCAACGCTTCGGGGCAAAGCAACCGCAGCGGCCTGCCCACGAGACCGGGCGCGCGGTTCCTCAAGGTGGCGCTCTTCGGCTGGACGCAGGCTATCGGCCGGCAAACGCGCGGCAAGTGCATCGAGAAAGGCGGGATCGGCAGGTCTGAGGCTGGTCATATGCCTTGCATCGACAATCTCGGGGCCGATGGCAAGCCTGCTATTGATCCGCCCGCAGATAAGCGGGTTGCAACACAAAAACGGTGGGACGGTCCGGCAGGCTGCGCAGGGAGACGGTCATTTCGGGCCCGTCCACCCGGATGATGGCAAAGGTCTCGCCGATCTCGGTCAGAAACCGTTCCAGTGTAAAGTCGCCGAACCAATGCATCGGTATCACGACAGACGACTGCAAACGGGACAGAACCTGTACCATATCAGGCAAAGGCAGCGTCGAGCCGCCATCCACGGCCGCCATCACGACATCCAACCGCCCAAGCGCCGCAAACTGTTCCGGCGTGGGCATATGGTGCAAATGGCCCAGATGGCCGATACACAGGCCTGCCACCTCAAAGACGAATATCGAATTGCCATACCGTTCAACGCCATTGCCGGACCGGATGTCGGTCGAAACATTGCGAACGAGCATTTCGCCCAGATCAAGATGGTGGCTGACACCTTCGCCAAACGCTCCCCAGCCCTCCAGCACATGCGGGATCGCCGGGTCGGGAAACTCCGTCCAATGGGTGCTATGGGCATGGTTCATCGTCACCACATCGGGCATCAGCGGCGTAGACCCGATGAAACCGGTATAGTCGGTCACAGCATTCAGTCCACCCGCCGTCTGGATCAGGAAAGAGGCATGCGCGATATAGTGAAGACGTACGGAGTATGTGTCCGGCAGCGGGTCACTCCAACTGGCCTTGTGAAGGTACTCCAGTCCGGGCGCGGTTTCGGCAAGGGCGATACAGTGACTGGCGCGGTGCTCCTGTGCGGAGCTCGCGCCAGCCACTACGGTCAGCATGACCGTAAAAACACACCCAAAGATCACTCGCATGAAGCTGATTTAGGTCTGACCGCCGGAAGGTCACGGAAAAAAACCCACTTGGATAAGTTTTTGACATCGCCTGTCAGGGTCGGCCCAGACGTCTGCGACCCTAGACTTGTCCGGCCATGGTCTTGCCCCGGCGATCGTTGCGCAACGCAGAGTACAGCACATGGGTGCGCCAGCGCCCGTTGATCTGCAGATAGGATTGCGCCACGCCTTCATATTTGAACCCGGATCGTTCAAGCAGCCCCCGCGAGGCCGCATTTTCCGGCAGGCAGGCCGCCTCGATCCGACTGAGGTCGAGCCGGGTAAACGCATGGTGCACGACGGTTCCGATGGCCTCCCGCATGTATCCCTTGCGGGCAAACTGGGTTCCGGTCCAATAGCCAATCGTGCCTGCCATGGCAGGTCCGCGCCGGATATTGTCAAGCGTGATCGCCCCGACCAACTGCTCGTCCTCGCGCCGGATCAGGAACAACGGCAGCGCCGTGCCTTGGGCAATGGAACGTTTCGCCCAATACACCCGGTTGGTAAACGATTTGCGTGTCAGGTGATCCGCCGACCAGGCTGGTTCCCACGACACCAGATGCTCGCGGCTTTTTTGGCGCAGGAAAGCCCAGTACCGAAAATCTGAATGCACAGGCGGCCGAAGCGTCAATCGCTCCGTTTCCAACTTCAGTGTCCGGCGCGCCAAAAGCATCAGGCGGCGCGCTTTCTTGCGATCTCCTCCAGACCCGGCGCAGCGGAGACAGGACCATAAAGCGCCAGGGCGGCAGGGGCATCGCGGCCAATTCGGGCTGCCATCGCGCGCACCTCGGCGGTGGTTACAGCATCGATCCGGGCGACGGTGGATTCAAGGCTCGGCACCTCGTCCCAGATCTGCACCAGCCGGGCCAAGCGCTCGGCGCGGTTGGAGGGGCTTTCAAGCCCCATCAACATGCCGGCCTTCATCTGGGCTCGGGCGCGTTCGACCTCTGCATCGGACATGTCATCGGCGGCGCGTTTCAATTCATCGACGGTGATTCCAATCAGATCAGCGACCTGATCGCCTGAGGTGCCGGCATAGATCGTCAGCATCCCGGTGTCCTCATAGGCACCGGCCTGGCTGAAGATCGTATAGCAGAGGCCGCGTTTCTCCCGCACTTCCTGGAACAGCCGCGACGACATGCCCCCCCCCAGCGCAGCCGCGTAGATCTGCGCAGTGTAGATGTCATCGGCGCGGTAGCTGGGACTTTCAAATGCCAGCGCCACATGCGCCTGCTCCAGCGTCTTGTCCCGGCGCACCTCACCGCCCACGAAGCGGGCGACATCCATCACACTCTGTTGCTGCGGCACCAGATCTCCGAACAGGGCCTCTGCCGCCTTCACCAACCGGTCGTGATCGACCGCTCCGGCTGCCGAAAGGATCATCTGGCCGGGGCCGTAGTGTTCGCCGACGAAACGGCGCAGGTCTTCTTTCGAAAACCCGCGGACCCGCTCCGCCGGACCGAGGATAGACCGGCCAATGGCCTGATCGCGATAGCTTTCTTCCTGCAGCCAGTCGAAAATGATGTCGTCCGGCGTGTCCAGGGACTGGCCGATTTCCTGCAGGATCACCCCACGTTCGATTTCGATCTCGCGGTCATCAAAAACGGAGTTCAGGACGATATCCCCGATTACATCCAGCGCCAGATCAACGTCGTCTTTCAGCACCCGGGCGTAATAGGCCGTGACCTCGCGACTGGTGTAGGCATTGATATAGCCGCCCACATCCTCGATCGCCTCCGCGATCTGCAAGGCACTGCGCTTCTTTGTGCCCTTGAACGCCATATGTTCAAGGAAATGTGCAACGCCGTTTTGCTCCAGACGTTCGTGACGGCCGCCCGCCGAAACCCAGATACCGACAGAGGCCGATTGCAACCCCGGCATATGTTCAGTGACGATGCGAAAGCCGTTTGGCAGGCGGGCTTGTTTGATGGTCAAGGCTTGGTGTGCTTTCTGATGTGATCTTCGATGGCACCCAGATCGTTGGTGATCCGGGTCACCCGTTCCGACCTTTCATACAGATCTGCCATGCGCGGGGGAAGAGGTGGAAACACGCCAGAGGCATCTTCGACGGCGGCGGGGAATTTTGCCGGATGCGCCGTGGCGAGGGTCACCATCGGGACGCTTTCGTGCAAATGTTCCTTGGCCACTTTGACACCAACGGCCCCATGCGGGCACAGCAATTCTCCCGAGGCCGCCAATTCGGATTTGATCGTGGCCAGGGTTTCCTCTTCGGAGGCGCGGCCAGAGGTATAGATCTCGGCCAGGGCCTGCATCGCCCCCTGCGAGACGTTGAAGCCGCCGCCCTGTTTCAACTCGTCCATCAGCTGTGCCACGGCGGCGCCATCCTGATCGTAGGCATAGAACAATGCCCGCTCAAAGTTCGACGAAACCTGGATATCCATTGATGGCGAGATGGAGGGCATGGTTTCGCCCTTGAAATACCCCTCGCCAGACAGACAGCGGTGCAGGATGTCATTCTGGTTGGTGGCGACCACCAGCTGTTCGATCGGCAGCCCCATTTGCCGCGCGATATAGCCTGCAAAAATGTCCCCGAAATTCCCGGTCGGTACCGTGAAGGATACCTTGCGGTGAGGTGCGCCAAGCGACACCGCGGCGGTAAAATAATAGACCACCTGCGCCAGCACCCGGGCAAAGTTGATCGAATTCACCCCGGCCAGGTGGACCGAGTCGCGGAAATCAAAGTCGTTGAACATGTCTTTGACGGCGGCCTGACAATCGTCGAAATCGCCATCCACCGCCAAGGCATGCACGTTTGGTTCATTTGGCGTCGTCATCTGGCGACGCTGCACCTCAGAGACGCGACCATGGGGGTAAAGGATAAAAACATCCACCGCATCAAGCCCGCGAAAGGCTTCAATCGCCGCGGAGCCGGTATCGCCAGAAGTGGCGCCGACAATGGTCACCCTGTCCCCACGGCGTTTCAGCGCGGTCTGAAACAGCTGACCGATCAGCTGCATTGCGAAATCCTTGAACGCCAGTGTCGGACCGTGGAACAGCTCCAACAGGAAATGATTTCCCGCCAGCTGTTTCAGCGGCGCCAGCGCGGCATGGCCGAAATCGGCATAGGCACGGGCAATCGCCCCCTTGAACTCTTCTTCGGAAAACGAGCCGGAGACATAGGGCCACATCACATGGAACGCGACCTCCTCATAGGGCTTACCTGCAAAACCGGCGATCTCCTCGGCGCTGAGCGTCGGAATGTGCGCAGGCACATAAAGCCCCCCGTCCCGGGCGAGGCCGGTCAGCATGGCGTCTTCGAATGAAAGTTCCGGCGCCTGGCCGCGAGTGGAGATATATTTCATGGCGTCAGATCCTGTCAGGTTTTGGCGCGCGTACGCAAGAGAAAGGTCACGGTCATGACGGCCCAGATCAGGGCCAGCAAGAACCAGGTGATGGCATATTGCAGGTGATTATTCGGAATACCCTCGGTCGTGACGGGCAATGGCGTCGGCACACGGGTGCCCTCGCGGGCCACAACAAGAAGCGGTTCTGTGTTCAGCTGATCCGCCATATAGGCCAGATCGCGTGTATACAGAATATTGCTGTCGACCTCGGGGGGCGGGGTGGTCCAGTCGCCTTCCTGTGGCCAGAGGAGATTGCCGGTGATCTCGGCCGGACCCGCCGGACGCTCGCTCGCCTTGTCAGCGCTGCGGATAAACCCGCGGTCCAGCAGAATGCGCCGCCCCGAACGGGTCACGAAGGACGAGATCACGCGATACCCTGCCCCTGCCCGTTCGGTCACCCAGAACACATGTAGCTCCTTGGGTTCGATCTCGCCCGCGACCGTCACCGCGCGATAGCTGTCCGCCGACGCGCTTGGTGCGTTTGGCAAGGCGACCGGCGCGGCAGCAATGCGGCTTTCGATGGTGTCGAGAATCGACTGTTTCCAGGCAAGCCGCTGCATCTGCCAGATCCCCAGCGCCAGCAGCGTCGCGAAGCCTACCCCCCCGACCAGGGTAAGAAAGATCACGCGTCGAATCAAATACCCACTCCTGTTCCGGCACCCGCACCGCCCCCAATCACGAGCCTCTCACGAAAGAGGCGCACGAGGAGACCCCGCGCGCCTGCTAAATACGGCCTGAAAGCGGAAAGGAAAACCGCAATCATGTAACCCATACACCGAGGGTCGGCTTACAGGCTGGCGGTGCCCCAGATGTAGACAGCCACAAAGAGGAACAGCCAAACCACATCGACGAAGTGCCAGTACCAGGCCGCCATTTCAAAGCCGGCGTGCTGTTTCGGGGTGAAATCCCCCTTCATCGCGCGGATCAGACAAACCGTCAGGAAAATGGTGCCAAGGACCACGTGGAACCCATGGAAACCGGTCGCCATGAAGAAGTTGGAGAAGAACTCGTCGCCGCCGAACTGCCAGCCTTCATGCAGGATCAGCTCTGCATATTCATACCCTTGGAGCACTGTGAAGAACACGCCGAGGACGATACCGATTGCAAGACCGTTGATCAGGCTCTTGCGGTCATTCTCATGCACCAGCGCATGGTGCGCCCAGGTCACCGCACAGCCGGACAGCAACAGCACCAGCGTATTGATCAGCGGCAGATGGAACGGGTCGACCGCGTGGATGGCCGGCGCCACGTATTCGGTCCCGATGTAGTTTTCCATCGGATAGATGGCGTGTTTGAAGAAGGACCAGAACCAGGCGAAAAAGAACATCACCTCGGACATGACGAACAGGATGAACCCATATCGCAGGCCGATCAGAACGACCGGCGTGTGGTCGCCCGCTTTGTTTTCGGCGATGGTCTCGGACCACCAGCAGAAGGCGGAGTAGAGCACCGCGACCAGACCGGCCCAAAAGAGCCAGGAGCTGCTGTCGTGCATCCAGCGCACTGCGCCGAACAGCATGACAAACGCGCCAAATGCGCTCAGCAGCGGCCAGATCGACGGCGGCAGAATGTGAAAGTCGTGATTTTTAGCATGCGCCATTTAAGTGTCCCTCACCAAAGCGGCCTTAGTTCAGTTCTATCTCTGCCCCGGATGTCTCCCCGGTATCGAGGGCGGCTAGACCCTCTGGCAGATCGATCTCGTGAAATGTGTACGACAAGGTGATCGTATGCACAAATTTTGCTTCTGGATCCTTAGTGATTTCGGGGTCCACGAAGAAGGTTACAGGCATCATTACCCGTTCCCCAGGTTGCAGCACCTGCTCGTTAAAGCAGAAACACTGTATCTTTTCAAAGTAATAACCTGCCGAATAGGGCGCAACGTTGTAAGACGCCTGCCCGGCGACGGGTCGGTCCGTCGGATTGTAGGCCTCGTAGAAGGCCAGCCCGGTCTCGCCGATTTTCAACTCCATGATCCGTTCGACGGGTTTGAACTCCCACGGCATACCGCGATCTTTGGAGGCGTCGAAGCGCACCTTGATGGTCTGATCAAGGACGGTCGCAGAATCGCCGGTGGCCACCTGTGTCACCCCGCCAAATCCGGTGACGCGGCAGAACCAGTCGTAGAACGGCACCGATGCCCAGGCGAGACCGCCCATGAGCACAACAACGCCCACCAGCTGAACCACCGTTTTCTGGGGTCCGTTCAGCGCCATCAGTTCTGCTCCTCGCTGTCCATTTTCGGAAAGGTGAAATTGGACGACGTCAGCTTGACCACCGTCAGCGCCAGAACCAGAACGACAAACCCAGCCAACAGCAGGCCAACGCCCATATTGCGCCCCTTGCGCCGCGTATGCAGCTCATGTTCCTTACGCAGGCTCATGTTTTACCAGCCTCCCATTCCATAAGGTTTCAACACCGCCTCGACGAGGATCGCGCCGAAGTGGAGGAAGAGGTAGAGCAAAGACAGCTTGAAGAAAGACCGCTCCGCCTTGAAGTTATCCGCTTCACAGATGTCTTCGTCACGACGCCAGATCTCTACGGCGCCTTTCAGAAACAGCGAGTTCAGCACCACCGCCACCGCAAGGTAGATCGGCCCGCCAACGCCCGTGAACCCGGTCGCAATGGCAAAAGCGGCGAGAATGACAGTATATACAAGGATATGTTTACGGGTTGCCCGGCGACCATGTGTCACCGTCAGCATCGGCACATCGGCCAGATCATAGTCATTGCGCATGAACAGCGCCAGCGCCCAGAAGTGCGGCGGCGTCCACAAGAAGGTCAGCGCAAACATCAACCAGGGTTCAATCGACATGGTTCCCGTCGCGGCGATCCAGCCGATGACCGGAGGAAAGGCCCCGGCCGCGCCACCAATCACGATGTTCTGCGGCGTCGCCCGCTTCAGCCACATGGTATAGATCACCACGTAGAAAAAGATGGTGAATGCCAAAAAGGCTCCGGCAAAGATATTGGTCGCGAGCGCCAGCATGATCACCGACAGGCCCGACAGGGCAAGCCCAAGGCTCAGTGCCTCCCCCTTGTCGACCTTGCCGGCCGGGATCGGGCGCGACTTCGTGCGCTTCATCACCTGGTCGATATCCGCGTCCCACCACATGTTCAACGCGCCGGACGCACCGCCGCCGATTGCAATGAACAGGATCGCACAGAACCCAATCACCGGATGCACCCCTGTGGGTGCGGCCAGCAGGCCCACCAATGCAGTAAACACCACCAGCGACATGACCCGTGGCTTCAACAGGGCAAAGTAGTCGCCAAAAGACGCGTCGTCTTCGCGGATCAGGCTTGCGTTGAGGCTGGCATCACTCATGGGCTGGGCTCTTCTTTCGTCGTACACGGCCGCGCAGACAAAGCGCGGCCGGTCTGGGTCTGGTGGTCAATCCCACCTGGGTCGGACCGTCTGGCCGCGTATCTGTCAGCAAGACAGCCCGCGGGCAATGCCCGATTTAGTTGTTGGCAGCGACCTGAAAGCTCTGCGGAAGCCCCGCATATTCTTCGATCGCCCCGTTCAGCCATTCTTCATAGGCCTCTTCGCTGACGACCTTGACCGTAATCGGCATATAGGCGTGGTCCTTGCCGCACAGTTCGGAACACTGACCGAAATAGATGCCTTCCTTGGTTGGCTTGAACCAAAGCTCCGCCAGACGGCCCGGCACCGCATCCTGCTTCACCCCGAAGGCAGGCATCGCCCAGGCATGGATCACATCGGCGCCGGTCACCTGCATCACGATGGTCTTGTTGACCGGCACAACAACTGCGGTGTTGGTCGCCAGCAGGAACTCGTCGGCGTTATACCCTGCGGCCGCCAGCTTGGCCGCCATTTCTTCACTGTTGATGAAGGCCTCGACCCCTGCCGCTTCGTCTTCCTCGGTGATCGTGGCCGGGTGGCCGATCAGGTAGCTGTCAAAGGCAAAATCGTGATCGACATATTCATAACCCCAGTACCACTGGTAGCCCGTCGCCTTGATGGTGATATCCGCTTCGGGGATTTCCTGTTGGCGGAACAGTTCCGGCAACGAGAAGGAGCCGATGACAATCAGGATCAGGATCGGAACAACGGTCCAGGCGATCTCGACCGGCGTGTGGTGGGTAAAGCTGGCCGCTTCCGGGTTGGCCCGGCGATTGAAGCGCACAATCGCATAGAGCATCAGCCCCGCCACAAACAGGCAGATTACGGTGATGATGATCAGCAGCATGTGATCAAGCTGGTGAATCCCTTCGGCCAGTTCGGAGCCGGCCGGCTGAAACCCAAGGTAGCCGTCGGTCGGCTTGCCAATGGTCTCCAGTCCTTCTTGCGCCATTGCTGGAAGGCTCGTGAGAGCGGCGATAAAGCCCGAAAGCGTCAAAGCATTCTTCATGTCGTTTCCTGATCGCTTGATCGTTGCATGTACCGGTCGTCGGAATCGATTGAGAAAATCGTACCGCGACCGTTGTCTTTGGTGCCGTTAAAAATCATATTCTTGAGAGGTTATAAAGAGGGTTGCGCGCGTCATTGCGTCGCTTTCTTGACTTAGAGCAAAAAAATCGAGGCCCATTTGATGGATACCACCGCGTTTCGCCCCTTTGAGACCACGCTTCCCGAGGATGAGGCGCTGCCGGTTCTGCGCGCTGCCTTGCAAGGTGCCGACGACGGCGAAATCTTCGCCGAGCGTACAAAATCGGAGGCGCTCGTCTTTGATGACGGGCGTTTGCGTACAGCCAGCTATGACGCGGCCGAAGGATTTGGCCTGCGCGCCGTGCGCGGCGAGGTCGCCGGATACGCGCATTCGACCACCATGTCGATTTCCGCACTGAAGCGCGCGTCAGAGACCGCGCGCCTCGCGGTGGGGGATGGTGGCGGCACCATGGCCCCGGCCCCGCAGGCGACCAACCAGAAACTTTATAGTGACATAGATCCGATTTCTGCCCAGGGATTTCCGGTCAAGGTGGACACGCTGCGCGAGATCGACGCTTTCGCCCGTGCGCTTGATTCTCGGGTCGTGCAGGTGTCCGCCACACTCGCCGCCTCGATCCAGGAGGTCGAGATCCTGCGCGCCGATGGAGTCCGGGTGCGCGATGTGCGACCGATGACCCGCGTCAACGTCTCGGTCATCGTCGAAGAAAACGGACGGCGCGAAAACGGAACCGCCGGTGGTGGCGGTCGCGTCGGGCTGGACGGGCTGATCGCAGCGGAGGACTGGCAGGCCAAGGCGCGCGAGGCACTGCGTGTCGCATTGGTCAATCTGGAAGCCGAACCCGCCCCGGCGGGCGAAATGGACGTGGTACTTGGCCCCGGCTGGCCCGGTATCCTGCTGCACGAGGCCATCGGTCACGGGCTGGAAGGGGACTTCAACCGCAAGGGCTCGTCTGCTTTTGCCGGGCTGATGGGGCAACGGATTGCAGCCCCCGGTGTCACCGTGCTGGACGATGGCACCATCACGGATCGACGGGGGTCGATCACGGTCGATGATGAGGGCACACCGAGCCAGAAAACCACCCTGATCGAGGATGGCATTCTTGTCGGCTTCATGCAGGATCGGCAGAACGCGCGGCTGATGGGGGTGGACCCCACCGGGAACGGTCGCCGTCAGAGCTTTGCCCATGCGCCGATGCCCCGGATGACCAACACCTATATGCTGGGCGGCACAGCTGCGCCTGAGGATCTGGTCAAAGATATCAAGGACGGCATCTGGGCCGTTGGCTTTGGCGGCGGTCAGGTCGACATCACCAATGGCAAATTCGTGTTTTCCTGCACCGAGGCCTATCGGGTCAAAAACGGCAAAATCGGTGCGCCGGTCAAGGGCGCGACCCTGATCGGAGATGGCGCGACAGCGCTGCAAAAGATCCGCGGCCTTGGAAATGATATGGCGCTCGACCCTGGGATGGGGAATTGCGGCAAACAGGGGCAGTGGGTGCCTGTGGGGGTCGGCCAGCCCAGCGTCCTGATGGGCGGCCTGACCGTCGGCGGCTCCGCCACCTGACACGTTCGAATCGTGCACGCCCTCCCCGCTGGTCCAGCGAGTCGGGAGGGCGTGCGCCCCAATCCAAGACTTTAACGCGCGGCTTACGTCTGCTTAACGAAGATGACGATTCCGCCGAAAGTTCCCAGATATCGGCCCGCATATTTACCACGAAACGACGCTTGGCGACGGCGTTTCGACAGTCGCCAAGCGGTCTGATTTCTATTTTTTATAAGTGAAATCAAAGGGTAGGTAAAAAGTAGTGAAAAATCGCTATAAACTGTTTCGATCTTCACCACCTGTTAACCCCTGAAGCCGTAAACCTATATTTGCAACAAGGCGAGGCGAGGGCATGACCGGAGAAGCATATTCTTCCACTCACCCCCCACTCCCACCCACCACGGAAGATCAAAGGTATTCCTGGCTTCGCCTGTTGCGCTCCCGTGGAATCGGGACAGTGACCTTCTTTCGGCTACTCGCCGAATATGGGACAGCGCAGAACGTGCTGGACATGCTGCCCGAAGTGGCAGCCACTGCAGGCGTAAAAGGGTATGAAACATACTCAAAAGATGCTTTGGACGCCGAGCTCACAACTGCAAAAGCCGCCAATGCGCGGCTTTTGTGTTTTGGGGATCCCGATTACCCGGAGCTCCTGACTTCGCTTCACAATCCTCCCCCGGCGCTTTGGGCGATTGGGGATACGTCCCTGCTATCCCGCCCTGCGGTCTCCATCGTTGGTGCCCGCAACGCCTCCTCGCTGGGGCGGCGCATGGCCTATGCGCTTGCCCGGGATCTCGGCGACTCCGGCTATGTCGTGGTCTCCGGGCTGGCGCGTGGGATCGACGCCTCCAGTCATGAGGGGGCCTTGCACAGTGGCACCATCGCCGTCCAGGGTGGCGGTGTCGATGTCATCTATCCCACCGAAAACACCAAGCTTGCCCATGCGATTGCCGCCCAGGGCCTGCGGCTGTCCGAACAGCCAATGGGATTGCAGCCGCAAGCGCGTCATTTTCCGCCCCGCAATCGCATTATCGCCGGAATTGGGCTGGCCACCGTGGTGGTAGAGGCCGCCGTGAAATCCGGCAGCCTCATCACCGCCCGCGACGCCCTCGACCTGGGACGGGATGTGCTGGCTGTGCCCGGTCACCCCTTTGATGCGCGGGCCAGTGGCGGGAATCTCTTGATCCGGGATGGTGCGGTTCTGGTCCGCAACGCCAAAGATGTCATCGACGCCCTGCCCCCGATGTCGGCGCCAGCGCCGCCGCGCCCCCGACAGCAGGAGCGCCCGGAGCCGCCACCAGAGCGGCGAAACCTGCGCCAGACCGCAGCCCTCCATCAGATCATTCTCGACCGGCTGGCCGCCGCGCCGACCCCCGAAATGCAGCTGATCGAAGACCTCGACAGCCCGGCCCGCAAGGTCCGGACGGTGCTGATGGATCTGGAACTGTCGGGCGCGATTGACCGTGGTCCGGGCGGGGTGATCATCAAAAAACGCTAATTTTTACAGGGACGCAGGCCCCCGCCAGCCTGGCGTTTTCAGCGCGGATTTCTTCGCATGGATTGACATTCTCCCCTTGCGCGACACATTTTGCCCGGCCATAGAGCCGATTGAACCCGTATAAAAAGGTGCCCATATTAATGCCAGTCGTCGTCGTTGAATCTCCGGCCAAAGCAAAAACGATCAACAAATATCTGGGCTCCGACTACACTGTTCTGGCATCCTATGGCCATGTTCGGGACCTGCCAGCCAAGAATGGATCGGTGGAACCGGACGATGATTTTGCCATGACCTGGGAGGTCGGCAATGACAGCAAGAAACATGTGCGCGCCATCGCCGAGGCCCTGAAGAACGACAACGCTCTCATTCTCGCGACCGACCCCGATCGCGAAGGCGAGGCAATCAGCTGGCACCTGCAAGAGGCGCTCACCAAGCGGCGCTCGATTAAAAAGGACACCGCCGTCAGCCGCGTCACCTTCAACGCCATCACCAAAGATGCCGTGACCGAGGCGATGCGCAACCCGCGTCAGGTCGACATGCCGCTGGTCGAGGCCTATCTGGCC
The DNA here is from genome assembly GCF_001518015.1 of Tritonibacter horizontis. Taxonomy (GTDB): domain Bacteria; phylum Pseudomonadota; class Alphaproteobacteria; order Rhodobacterales; family Rhodobacteraceae; genus Epibacterium; species Epibacterium horizontis. The sequence goes on along the minus strand of NZ_LPUY01000038.1, from coordinate 2,336 downwards.
CGCCGCGCGCTCGACTATCTGGTCGGGTTCAACCTGTCGCCGGTGCTGTGGCGCAAACTCCCCGGTGCCCGCTCCGCCGGGCGGGTGCAATCCGTCTGTCTGCGCCTGATCGTTGAACGCGAGATGGAAATCGAGGCGTTCAGACCGCAGGAATACTGGTCGGTCCGCGCCCATCTGGCGACCCCGCGTGGCCAGAGCTTTGAGGCAAGACTGACCGTTCTGGGCGGTGAAAAGCTCGATAAATTCAGTCTGGGCAATGCCACCTCTGCCGAGCTTGCGGTGCAGGCTGTCACCAGCCGCAAGATGTCGGTGCTCTCGGTCGAAGCGAAACCCGCCGCGCGCAACCCTTCGGCGCCGTTCATGACATCAACCCTGCAACAGGAAGCCAGCCGTAAGTTCGGCATGGGCGCGCGACAGTGCATGAACACTGCACAGCGCCTCTATGAGGCTGGCCTGATCACCTATATGCGGACCGACGGCATTGATATGGCGCCCGAGGCGGTGCAGGAGGCGCGCGCAGAGATCGAGACCCGCTACGGCAAGGAATACGTCCCCTCCGAGCCGCGCATCTACAAGAACAAGGCCAAGAATGCGCAGGAAGCGCACGAATGTATCCGCCCGACGGATATGAGCCGCGACGCCAAGAGCCTCAAGGTCTCCGAAGAGGATCAGCGCAAGCTTTATGATCTGATCTGGAAGCGCACCCTGGCCTGCCAGATGGCCGGTGCCCGGATGGAACGGACCACGGTCGATATCGGGTCGAGCGACAAGCAGGTCGTGCTGCGGGCCACCGGCCAGGTCGTGCTGTTTGACGGTTTCATGCGCGTCTATGAGGAAGGGCGCGATGATGTGGTGGACGAGGACGACAACCGCCTGCCGCAAATCATGGAAGGTGAAAACCTGAAATTCGCCGCCAGCATCGCGGCGCAGGCCGAAAAGGCCGGTCCCGAAGGCGCCCGGCTGTCCGGCGACGGCGCGACCCTGGCGCTCCAGCACCACACACAGCCGCCGCCGCGCTACACCGAGGCCACATTGGTCAAACGGATGGAAGAGCTGGGCATCGGCCGCCCCTCCACCTACGCCAGCGTGATCACCACGATTCAGGACCGCGAATACGTCCGCAAGGACAAGAACCGCCTGTTCCCCGAGGACAAGGGCCGGATCGTGACGATCTTCCTGTTGAATTTCTTCAAACGCTACGTGGAATATGACTTTACCGCCGCGTTGGAGAACCAACTGGACGATGTCAGCGCCGGCGAAAAGGATTACAAGGCACTGCTCGACAGTTTCTGGCGCGATTTTTCAGCCGCGATTTCCGAAACCTCGGATCTGCGTATTTCCGAAGTGCTCGATGTGCTTGACGAGGCGCTCGCGCCGCAGCTCTATCCGCCACGCGACGACGGCGGCGACCCGCGCCAATGCCCGAAATGCGGCGCCGGTCAGCTACACCTGAAAACCTCGCGCACCGGCGGGTTTGTCGGCTGCGGCAACTACCCGGAATGCAACTACACCCGGCCGATCTCCGGCGAAGGGGCCGAAGGGTACGAGCGGGTCCTGGGCGAAGATGACGGCGACGAAATCCACCTGAAGTCCGGCCGTTTCGGGCCTTACGTACAGCGCGGCGAAGCCACGCCGGAAAACAAGAAACCGCCACGCTCCTCGCTCCCGAAACAGGGCAAGGATTATCTGCCGGGCTGGGGCCCCAATGATGTCACTTTGGAACAGGCGGTCACTCTGCTCACCCTGCCGCGCGAGATCGGCCAACACCCGGATGGCGGCATGGTGTCGTCAAACCTTGGTCGGTTTGGCCCCTACATCATGCATCAGCGCCCGGACGAGGAAAAACCCGTCTACGTCAACCTCAAGGAAACGCTTGACGTTTTCGAGGTCGGCATGAACCGCGCGGTTGAGATGCTGGCCGAAAAACGCGCCAATCCGGGCCGGGGCCGGTCTTCCGCCGCGGCCAAACCACTCAAGGAACTGGGCGAGCATCCAAGTGAAGGCGGACCTGTCAACGTGATGGACGGGCGCTATGGCCCCTATGTGAAATGGGGCAAGGTCAATGCCACACTGGCCAAGGACATCGAGGCCAAGGACGTCACGATGGAAATGGCGGTTGCCCTGATCACCGAAAAGACCGGAAAGACGGCAAGCAAAAAGAAAGCGCCAGCCAAGAAGAAGGCCGTGCCCAAGAACGCCACCGCCAAGAAGGCGCCCGCAAAGAAAACCGCGAAAAAATCAGCCTCCGAAGACTGAGCTTTCGGGCGGGGCCCTCCCGCCCGTCTCGATTGCATTAAAATGCAATCACTCCAGTTGGGCCCGGCGCCGCGCTCACG
>NZ_LPUY01000037.1 GCF_001518015.1 Tritonibacter horizontis | reverse complement strand
GGTTGCGCATCGTCGCGAAAGGTCCGGGCCAGGATGCGGTCAAATTCGGCGTCGTCGCCCGGCCCGCCCTCTGTGGCGCTGGTCGCGTCAGGGGCAGGCGGTGAGAGCGTCTGTGCCGGTGCGTCGTCGGTGTCGCGCAGAAGGCGGCTGACTGCGTCCAGCCGGTCCCGCTCCGGATCGGGCACCGGCGCGCTGATCCGCGTCGTTACGTCCAGTTGCAACGGGGCGGGCGCGGCCTCCAACGCAGGATCCGCGCGGTCGTGCGTGTCCTCGGGCGGCACGGCGGCCGGTCGATGACGGCCACGTTGTTCGCCGATGATATCCTTGATGAATTTCATGTTCGATCCTCTTGAAACTTAGGGCGTGGTGGCCGTCTTGGGGGCGGCGGAGCGGGGGGCGAACAACCGGCCGAGACCGCGTTTGGCCGGGGTGTCCTGCTCTTGCCGAGGGGCGGAGGCGGCAGGCGCGTTGCGATTGTTGCCGGTCGCGCTGCCCTCCGCAGGTTTGCGGGGACCTCGGGCGCGGGGGCTGTCCTGATCTGCCAGCCAGGCTTGAAGATCGCTCACCGGCTGGCCGAAGATATCGACAAACTGGCCGTTGCCCGGCGATTGGGTTGGTGCGGGGGAGCTGTCCGGTTCGGGCCGCAAGGTGCGGGGCAGGCCCGCCGTGATGGTGTCGTTGGTCTCGGCCACCAAGGCGGCAATGCGCAGGTCCAGAGGGGGGGCCGCGTCAGCGCTTGCCGCGGGCGGCTGCTCCTCCGGCGGCTGCCTCTCCGGCGCCTGGGGCGTTGACGCTTGGGCCTCCGGCACGACGGGCGTGTCCTGCAGGGGCCCAGGCTCGGCCTTAGTCTCAGCGACGGGCGCAGGCGGGGCGCTGGCCACCGTGCCTGTGGCGCGCAGATCCGCCAGCCAGTCCGCAGCGCTTTGATAGCGCGCGCCGGGCAGCACCGACAGGGCCTTTGCCACGCTGTGCCAGAGCGCTGCATCCGGGCGATTGTCGGGGAGGAGATGCATCAACGGATCCATATCGCCCCGCGCAACCGCTGCCAGACGGTCGGGACCGGCGGCGGGCGCTTCGCCGGTCAACAGGAACACCATGGTGGCGCCCAGGGCATATAGGTCGGACGATGGGCGCGCGATCGCGCCCCGTTCATAAAGCTCATGCGGGGAGTAACCGTCCTTGACCGCCATCGCCCCCTCGGACGCGGCCTGCTCTTCGGGGCAGACCGTGCAGGCGGCCCCGAAATCAATCAGCATCAACCGGTTGTCGCGGGTCCAGATCAGATTGTCGGGCGAAATGTCGCGATGCAGGATCCCCTGATCGTGCAGCGCAGCCAGCGCGCCCAGGGCCTGCGTCAGACAGGCCTGCCGCATCTCGGCCGTCAGCCGGTGGCCTTGGGTTTCTTGCAAAGCCAGCAGATCCAGCCCATCGACAAAATCCATCGCGATATAGCCGGTGCCATTCTCGCGGAACACCTGATGGACGGGGACGATATTGGGGTGCACCGCCCGCGCCAGCAGATGCGCTTCGCGCAGGAAATTGCGCAGAACCGTCTTGTAGATGCGCAGCTGCGCCGGACCGCGCGGGCGGACCTGGGTCCCGTCGCGTTCGCAGACCTCGGCTGGGAAACATTCCTTGATCACCACACGGCGGTCCAGGCTGTCGCGGGCAAGATAGGTTATGCCGAACCCGCCGGCGATCAGCGGCTGTTCGATCTGGTATTGCCCTTGCAACAGCCGCGCACCGCCGGACAAGGCCGCATCGGAGGCGGGCAGGGAAGGCGCGGGCTGTGGCAACATTCTCAATCCTCCGGTCGATCACGGGTCACTGCGAGGGGCACGCCCCGACACGGAGCGACGCGTTCAAAAAGGCTGCGGGGCAATCAGGGAGAAAAAGCGTCCGGATTGGGGCAAATGTGGCAATCTAGCCAATTTATTGCCGCATTCGTCGGGATCTCTTTGAAAATATGGTACTAAATGAGCTGCTGTTCTTAACGAGAGGTTAGTTAAAATTACCGGATTTTAAGGCGTTTTGGGGCTTGCTTCCCCCTGTGGGCCGCGCGGCGCGCAGGCGTCCGGTCAGGGCGGCGAAAACCCCGCCGGGCAGGGCCGTCCAGCCGGGGGGCGAATCCATCGCCGCGCCGTCACGCCGCCTCCGGCGCGGGGCAGGACAGGTGGCCCTTTCGGCATATTTTAAGCTTGAAGCTTTTGGCTTGCGTGCCCCGGCACAGCACAATACCGTTGCCCGGAATGACCCGTTGTCGAGGCCGCGTGCATCTGGCGTGAAACAGGCGCGAGACCAGACAGGCGGGACCGGCGCGGAAAGGACATGTTGCGATGACAAAGCCCCCCTATGACCCAGGCGCGGAGGGTGCGCGGATGGGGTTTGCCGATGCCATGTCCTATGGCGACTACCTGCATCTGGACGGCGTGCTGGCCCAACAGCACCCGCTCAGCGATGCGCATGATGAAATGCTGTTCATCATCCAGCACCAGACCAGCGAATTGTGGATGAAACTGGCGTTGCACGAATTGCAGGCGGCCCGCTCTGCCCTCTGTGCCGGGCAGACGCCGGCAATGTTCAAGATGCTCGCCCGCGTCAGCCGGATTTTCGAGCAGCTCAACAGCGCCTGGGATGTGCTGCGGACCATGACCCCGGCAGATTACACCCGGTTTCGCGCCGCGCTGGGGCCGTCATCGGGTTTTCAGTCGCACCAGTACCGGATGATCGAATTCATCCTCGGCAACCGCAATCCGAACATGCTGCGCCCGCATGAACATGTGCCGGAACAGCACGCCTTGCTGCGCGCGGAACTGGCGCAGCCCAGTTTTTATGACGAGGTGAACCGCTACCTGTTCCAGGCCCTGGACGGCCATACGGATCACCTGCCGCCGCCCGATCTGACCGCACCCCATGCGCTCAACCCCGACATTCAGGCCCGCTGGTTGCAGGTCTATGCCGATACCGATACCCATTGGACGCTCTACGAACTGGCGGAAAAACTCGTCGATCTCGAAGATTACTTTCGCCGCTGGCGCTTTAACCACGTGACCACGGTCGAACGCGTCATCGGTTTCAAACGCGGCACCGGCGGCACCGCTGGCGTCGATTATCTGCGCCGGATGCTCAGCGTGGAGCTGTTTCCCGAACTCTGGACCCTGCGAGGCGACCTCTGACATGACCGACCTGCCCAAGAAACACCTCTTCGACATTCCCGAGGGGATGATCTATCTCGACGGTAACTCGCTTGGCCCGCTGCCAAAAGGCGCAGTTGAACGGGCCACAAAGGTGCTGACCGAGGAATGGGGCAAGGAGCTGATCCGCGCCTGGAACACGGCGGATTGGATGGCCTTGCCGCAGAAGGTCGGCGACCGGATTGCCACTCTGATCGGCGCCGCGCCGGGCAGTGTGGCCACCGGTGACACGCTCTCGATCAAGGTCTATCAGGCCCTCGCGGCAGCGTTGAAGATGCGCCCGGAACGGCGGGTGATCCTGTCTGACAACGGCAATTTCCCGTCTGATCTTTATATGGCTCAGGGGCTGATTTCCACGATCGGCAAGGACTACGAGCTGCGCACCGTTGCCCCGGAAGAGGTCGCAGGTGCCATCACCGAGGAGGTCGCCGTGGTGATGCTGACCGAGGTGGATTACCGCTCCGGTCGCCGTCATGACATGCGGGCACTGACGGCGGCGGCGCATCAGGCGGGGGCGGTCATGCTCTGGGATCTGGCCCATAGCGCGGGGGCGCTGCCGGTCGATCTGACTGCCGCCAATGCGGAATTCGCGGTGGGCTGTTCCTACAAATATCTCAACGGCGGGCCGGGCGCGCCGGCCTTTATCTACGCCCGCCCCGACATCCTGCAGCAGGTGGAACCGGCGCTGTCGGGTTGGTTGGGACATGAGGCGCCTTTCGCAATGGAGCCGGGGTACCGCCCCGCGATGACCACCGAACGCCTGCGCGTCGGCACGCCGCCGATTGTGCAGCTGTCGATCCTCGACGCGGCCCTGGACATCTGGGATGACGTGGACATGGCGCAACTGCGCGCCGCCTCCATGGCCCTGTGCGAGACCTTCATCGCCGAGGTCGAACGCCGCTGCCCGGAGCTGACGCTGGCCTCCCCGCGCGACGCCGAACAGCGCGGATCACAGGTTTCATTCGCCTTTGCCGAGGGTTACCCGGTGATGCAGGCGCTGATTGATCGCGGGGCTATAGGGGACTTTCGGGCGCCGAACATCCTGCGGTTCGGCTTCACGCCGCTCTACATCGACCAGCAGGATGTGATCCGGGCGGCCGAGATCCTGCAGGAGGTGATGTCCAGCGCATGCTGGAAAGACGCCAAGTATCAGGTGCGCGGACGCGTCACCTGAGGCACCAGCCTGCGGCGGCCCATGTGCCCCGAACCAGCCCCGCATTTGCCCCGCGCCGTCCCCGGCGCGGGGTTTTCCGTTGGATCGCATCGCTGCCGCACCCCCCATATTGCGAGAATACGCCGAAAGAGGCTGCGCCTTTCGATTTCAGTCGCACGCCTTGCGCCATTTTGTAACGGTAATTTGACAGTCGCCGGCAAAAAGTGCCATCATGACGTCACTTCTTCGAAGGTTCCCAAGATGCCCAAAGCCAAAGCCACAGACAGCAAATCCGACAAGTCGCCGCGCAAGAACACCTCGCTGCGGCTGGACAACAAAACGCTCAAGGCGCTCAAGATCCGCGCCATCGAAGAAGACACCAGCATCCAGCGCCTGATCGAACGTCTGATCCAAGATTACCTCAAGAAAACAAAGAAATAGCCAAATGTCTGACGATCTGCACAACAGTTTCCTTCTGGAGGGGCCGATAGACTGGCCGGAGGTGGATGCCGCGCTTGAAGGGCTGCGTCTGGTGCAGGACCACAGCAGCGCTTGGCTGCGCTATCGGCTGCTTGATTGTCAGGACCAGTCGCTGCGCACCTCGGGCCGGGTGCTGCTGGACTATGACGGTGCGCTTTTGCTGCTGAGCGACAGCGACGCCCCCCGGGTCCAGCCCGCGGCGCCTCAGGGGACCTTTCCCGCGGATCTCCCAGAGGGGCCGGTGCGGGCCCTGACGCACAAGATGTTTCCGCTGCGCTGTTTCCTGATCTTTGCGACAGGCAGCCTGCAAAAAGTGGCGCTGCGGGTGGTCGATGACGAAACCAAAACCCAGCTCCGGGTGGAATGTGTCACCTTTGACGGCGACGGGACGAAGGGCCGTCTCAGCCTTGTCACCCTGTCGCCGCTGCGCGGCTACACACGCGCCCCGCAGCGGGTTCGCGCCGCCCTGCGCGGGGCGGGGGCAACGCGGGGCTCGGCCGCGCGTATCTTTGCGGCGCTGGCGCCGGAGGTGGCACCCTATGTATCCAAGCCCCAAACAGATTTTCGCCAGGCGGAGACCGCCTTTGATGTCGCTGTGCAGACCATTGCCAACTATATCCGCGTCGCCCGCGAGAACGAAGCCGGGGTGATCGCCGATCTCGACAGTGAATTCCTGCATGATTACCGCGTGGCCCTGCGCAAGGTGCGCTCCGTTCTGAGCCTGTTCAAAGATGTCTTCGGCATTGTCCAGACCGCCGAGATGAAAGCGGCTTTTGCCGATCTCATGGCGCCCACCGGGCGGCTGCGCGACCTTGATGTCTACTTGATGGAGCAGGACGATTATTTCGCACTTCTGCCATCGTCGCTGCATCCCGGTCTGCGGCTCATGTTCGAAACCTTTGCCGCCGAACGCGACAGCGCCCATGCCGGGCTTGCCAAACATCTGAAAAGCCGGGCCTATCAGGACCAGATCACCGCCCTGGCGGCCCAGTTCGACCACCCCGGAGGTTTTGTGCGGGGCGAGGCCGGGGCGCAACCGGCGGCGGCCTATGCCCGCAAGCTGATCTGGAAACGCTACCGCCGGATCTGCAAGATTGCGTCGGGCATCGACGAGACCACCCCCGATGCAGAGGTCCACGCGCTGCGCATCGCCTGCAAGAAATTCCGCTATCTGGTCGAATTCTTCGCCCCCTTGTTTGCAGGCAAGAGCGCGAAACGCGTGATCAAGCGGATGAAGGTGCTGCAGGACAATCTCGGCGCGTTCAACGACTATTCCGTCCAGCAGGAGACCTTGTTGGCGTTTGTCGCCCAATCGCCCGCCCTCCGCGGCGCCAGGGGGATCGAGGCGGCCCAGAGCATCGGCGCGCTGATTGCCATCCTCGACCAGCGTCAACGCGACGAACGGGCCCGCGTGATGGAAAACTTTACCCGTTTCAACAGCGCCGGGACCCGCGCGCATATCCATGCGATCTGCCAGGCAAAAGGAGCGCAGGCATGAAGATCATCGCCTGTTACAGCAACAAGGGCGGCGTCGGCAAAACCGCCACCGCTGTCAACCTCGCCTATGCCTTTGCCAAGAACGGCGCACGCACCTTGCTGTGTGATCTCGACCCGCAGGGGGCCTCGGGGTTTTATTTCCGGGTCAAACCCTCTGCAAAGCTGCAAGAGGCGCAGTTCTTCGAGGATGTCGCCCGGTTCACCCGCGCCATCCGGGCCAGTGACTATGACAACCTCGACATCCTGCCCGCGAACCTGACCTTTCGGGATTTTGACGTGTTCCTGTCGCGGATGAAAAACAGCCGGTCGCGGCTGAAAAAGGCGCTGAAAAGCGTGAAGCGCGAATATGATGTGATCGTGCTGGATTGTCCGCCCAATATCTCCGCGCTGTCCGAAGCGGTCTTCAAGGCGGCGGATCACGTGGTGGTCCCGGTGATCCCGACAACCCTTTCGGAACGCACGTTTGACCAGCTGGTCGCCTTTTTCAGGGCGCGCGGGCTGAAGACGGGCAAACTCGCGCCGTTCTTTTCGATGGTGCAGGGGCGCAAGACCCTGCACTGTGAAACCATGGCGCGCATGCGCAAGTCCCATAAAAATCTGTTTCTGGGCTGTGAGGTGCCATTTTCCACCGATGTGGAAAAGATGGGGGTGCACCGCGAACCGGCCCTGCGCTATGCCGAAAGCCGCCCGGCGGGGCGGGCATATCTGGAGCTGTTCAAGGCGGTGAACGCCCGGCGTTAGCAGGGCGCAGGCACGGCGGGTGTCACGGGAGAGACGCGATGAAAGAGATCGAGCGAAAATATCTACTGGCCCGTCGCCCGGATTTGTCGGCAGCGCAGGCCGAAGCGGTGCGGCAGGGCTATCTGACGGTGCTGTCGGACAGCACCGAGCTGCGCTTGCGGCAGAAGGGCACGCGGTATTTCCTGACCCAGAAGGGCGGCGAAGGCCGGGTGCGCGAGGAACGCGAAGCCGAGATCACGCAGGCCCAGTTTGAGACGTTCTGGCCCGCCACCGCCGGCCGTCGGGTGGAAAAGACCCGCTGGACAGGGCAGTTGCTGCCCGGATGCGACGGCGATCCCGAGGCGCGGCTGGCGTTCGAACTGGATGTGTTCGAAGCGGGCCTGGCTCCGCTGGAAATGGTCGAGGTCGAGTTCGCCGACGAGGCGGCGGCGGAGCGTTTCGAGCCGCCCGACTGGTTCGGCCGCGAGGTGACGGAGGACAAGCGGTTCGGCAACCGGGCGCTTGCGGTCTATGGCCTGCCCGCCGGAACGGGTCTTGGCAGTGGTCGCAGTGACGATGGCAGTGGGAGTGGCAGTGACAGCGACAGTGGCCTGACCTCGCCCGGTCAGCCGGATCCGGCCTGAAACTCGGGGCGGCGGCACCTTCGGACCGCCGCGTGCGGTCGGCGTTTGGTCCGCGGATCGACCAGCGTTTGGTTCGCGTTTGGCCTCAGGGGCGGCTCCTGCCCCCGCACGGACCCTTGCTGACGCAAGCCCCCGATTGGGGTTGGGCGGGGCAGCCTGTCCTGCGGACAGGCTGCGGCACCGTCCCGCAGGGACGGTGCCATGCCCAACGGGCGGTGGTCGCGTTTATGCGACCTTCCGCCGGGGGGAGCGCCGCCGTGCGGGACGGCGATCATGGGGCGATCTCAGGCGGGTGATGTGCGGTTCAGAAGGTAGATATCCATGATCCAGCCATGGGCCGCGCGGGCCTGCGCCCGGGTTTCGAGGATCTGGGCGCTGACCTCCGGCACAGGGCCTGAAATATTGATCTCGTTCGCCATGCCCGCATAGGCCGACCAGTGGATCGTCAGCGCTGCAGGGTCAGGCAGGGTCTGGAAGGCACAGTCTCCGTCCAGCATCACCACCAGCGTTTCGCAGCCCTCGGGCCAGCCCTTGTCCCGCAACTGGCGACCGGTGGTGATCTGCACCGGCGCGCCAATCCGGTTCAACGGCACGCCATGGGCCGCCGTCAGCGCCTGGATTGAGGTGATGCCCGGGATCACCTGCAGCTCCATCGCCAACCGGGGCCGCAGCCGCTGCGCGATGCGCATGGTGCTGTCATAGAGCGAGGGATCGCCCCAGACCAGAAAGCCTACGCGCCCGCCTGTCGGCAGATGCGCGGTGATCGCGGCCTGCCAGATCTCGGCGATGGCGTCGTGCCAATCGTCCACCCGGCGGCGATAGTCCGCTGTCGCGGGGTCCCGCACGGGCAGGTCGAACTCGACAATGCGGGGCGCGTGCGGCGTATCGACCAGCAGATTTGCGCAGATCTGCCGTCTGAGGCCGGCCAGGTCATCCTTGCCCGCCCCTTTGTTGGGGATCAGGATCAGGTCCTGGGTTCGGATCGCCTCGACCGCTTCCAGGGTCAGATGCTTCGGATTGCCGGTGCCGATGCCGATCAGGCTGAGATGGATCATCGCGGATCTTTCCTGGTCTTAAATGAAAACACGGCCCCGCGAGACGGGACCGTATCCAGTTCGTTTCAGCGGCGCGGGCAAAGGTGCCCTGCCGGCGGATCAGGCCGCCGCGTAAAGGCGCGGCGTCACCAGGCCGGAGCGTTCCAGCGACCGCAGACCCTTGGCGCCGGCCAGAATGGCCAGATCGGCGAGCGGCTCGACAGCGACAACCAGCATATAGGCCGCCCCAAAGGTGGCGACAGAGGCCAGTGTTTCGGCGCCGATGCCCTGACCGTAAAAGGCCCAGAAGGCAACCCAGGCCACCACGCCGCCCTGATAGACCGTCGACAGCGCCAGGGCCTGACCGTAGCTGAGGTCAACATAGGCGGTGCCGGGCGCGATCAGCTTGAGCGCCAGCGCCTGCATGGCAAAGAGCGGCACCAGTAGGGTGGTCAGGTTGATGAAATACTGCGGCAGATCGATGGGCGCAAAGAAGGTCCCCTGAATCAGCAGCCCGGCTGCCAGACCAAAGGCCGCAGGCGCGGCGCCAAGGATCAGGAACAGGGTCGAGCCAAGGATGAAGTGAACTTCGGAGACGCCGACCGGGAAATGCGGCAGGACCTCGAAAAATACAAAGACACCCAGGGTCGCGATGGCGGCGCGCAGGGCGTAGGATGCGATATTGGTGGCCTTCAGATCGGCAAAGGTTTCCTTGGCCGCATAGCCAAGCGCACCGGCGGCGGTGGCATAGGACAGCGCGATCTTTGCGCCATCAACGATACCTGGTTCGATATGCATAGTCTGTCTCCTCTCCGTCTCACCCGACGGTTTGATCGTTGCTCGCATCTGGCCGGTCTCCTGACTCGCGGGTCGATGCGGACCTTTCCCCTTCCCAAGCGCCGGTCCCATCGGGAACGCTCAGTGGGGTGTTGAAAGGTCGCTCGCCGCTCACAGTCGCGGGGGCGGTTGAGGCCAGGGCGCCGCGATTGGGTCCGCCCTTCCTCATTCCCGTTTCAGCCCTGGGTGCTCAAGCACGCCATGGACACCAGATACATTGCCCTGTGTGACTCCGGCACCGGGTGCGGGTCAAGTTTGAATACGTCTTGTGCGGCGCTTATTCCGACTTCGGCGCGGTTTGTGCTTCGTCTGCGTCGGCGAGCGGACCATAAAGGATCAGCACCGGCGCGGCGCTGTCGATCCCGGCCAGCAGATCCGGCAGCGCTTCGACCGTGCCCCGGTGCAGCTCCTGCGCCGCGGTGCTAACCCCAAGCGCCACCAGCGCCGGGGTCTGCGCGGGCAGCCCGGCCTGCACCAGAAGCGGCAGCAACGCGGCAAAGGTGCGTTTGCCCATGTAGACCACCGTGGTGGCCTCGGCGTCGGCCAGCGCCGCAAGGTTCATGTGGTCGGGCAGGCCGCCGGTCACGTCATGGCCGGTGATGAACTGCAACCGGCGCGCTGTCAGCCGCCGGGTCAGGGGGATGCCAGCCACGGCGGCGGCGGCCGAGGCTGCGGTGACGCCGGGGATGATCTCGTATCCGATGCCGGCCTTGCGCAGGGCAAGCAGCTCTTCTTCGAGCCGCCCAAACACGCCGGAGTCGCCGGATTTCAGGCGCACCACATGGGCGCCGGACTGGGCATACTCCACCAGCAGCTGGCTGACATGGTCCTGTTTGGGCGAGGGGCGGCCTGCGCGCTTGCCGACGCCGACCAGATCCGCATCCGCACGGGCATGGGACAGGATCGGCCCGGAGGACAGGTCGTCGAACAACACCGCATCCGCCGCTTCCAGCCGTTTGACCGCCTTGACCGTCAGCAGCTCCGGGTCACCGGGGCCAGAGGAAACAAAACTGACAAAGCCGCTCATGCGCGCTCTCCCGTGATGAGGTGGAAGAAGGTGCCGGTTACATGGCCCTTGACTGATCCGGTTTCGGGCACCGGATTGCCATCGGCGTCCATCACGCGGGCCAGCGGCGCGTCCGGCTCGTCCAGAATGGTCGAGTAGTGGAATTCGTGTCCGCGCAAGGCCGCGCCCCGCTCGAAGCCCGGCATCGCCGCTTGCAGCTCTGCGCGCCGATACCCGAGGTGGAATTTACGCTTCTCGTAGGAGGTGACCAGACCAAGCAGCCCCGCCATCTGGTGGCGGATGCCTTCCTTGTCAATCAGGGCCTCTCCCAGCGCCATGTAGCCACCGCACTCCCCGTGCACGGGCTTGGTCGCGGCATGTTTTGCCATGCCCGCCCGCCAGTTGGACGCCGCCGCAAGGCTGCCACCGTGGAGTTCGGGATAGCCGCCGGGCAACCAGACCAGATCGGCATCCGCCGCCGGGGCCTCGTCGTTCAGGGGCGAAAACGGCAGGATCTCTGCCCCCGCTGCCCGCCAGCCTTCCAGAAGGTGCGGATAGGTAAAGGAAAACGCCGCATCCCGCGCCAGCGCGATGCGTTGGGCCGGGGGATTGGGCAGGGC
>NZ_LPUY01000036.1 GCF_001518015.1 Tritonibacter horizontis | reverse complement strand
GCGGGCCACGGCGGCGGTCACCGCCTCCCGCGTGCCGCCACAGCCCAGCACCTGCAGCGCGGCGGCGCGGTGGTGGGGCAGGTTGGTATGGAGCCGGATCCAGCCATCTGCACAGGGGTAATCCCCGGCAATCGGATCCCAGAGCGCCGGCATTTCCCAGCCGTCCGGGCGAAAGGAATAGCCGAACCACAGCGCAGCCAACTGCCGGTCCACCGTCACGGCCGGGCGCGCGGGGGCCAGGTTCAGGGCCGCCACCAGATCCGCCAGTGCCAGGCCGACAGCGGCAACCGAGGCCTGCGCCAGATCGGACACGGCAAAGGCGCTGGGGCGGTGGCCTGCGCCGGTCACCTGATAGGTGCCGGGCATCGCAAGTGCGGTCAGGCCAGTCATTGCTGATACGGATCGAGGCTGTCGCGCAGACCATCCCCGAGAAAATTGAAGGCCAGCACCACGACGATGATCGGCAGCATCGGGATCGCGGTCCAGGGGTAGATCTCGATATTGGCGAGGTTCTGCGCATCATTGAGCATCACCCCCCAGCTGACCGCCGGGGCGCGCAGGCCAAGGCCGAGGAACGACAGCGCCGTCTCGCCCAGGATCATCGCCGGGATCGACAGCGCCGCCGAGGCGATCAGGTGGCTCATGAAATTCGGCAGCAGGTGGCGTTTGATGACCCGCCCGGAGGAGGCCCCCATCATCTCGGCGGCGCGGACGTATTCCTCTTCGCGCAGGGACAGGAACTTGGCCCGCACCGAGCGCGCCAGCCCCGGCCAGTCGAGAATGCCGAGGATGATCGAGATGATAAAAAACACCGCAACCGGCGACCAGTTCGACGGCACCGCCGCCGAGAGCGCCAGCCACAGCGGCAGTTCCGGCAAGCTGCGCAGGATCTCGATGGCGCGGTTGATGACCCAGTCGATCCTGCCCCCGAAATAGCCCGCAACGGAGCCAAAGAAGATCCCCAGCACAAAGGACACGGTGATGCCGATCAGCCCGACGGTCAGCGACAGCTGGGCGCCAAACAGGATGCGGCTGAAGATATCGCGCCCCAGCCGGTCAGAGCCCCAGAGGAAGAGCGTGGCGCCGGCCGGGGCGCAGACCAGATGGGTGTCGGCGCGGATCAGCCCGGCCAGCCGGAATTCGGCGCCTTCGCAGAAAAACCGCAAACGGCGCGGGTCGTCATAGTCGGGTTTGACCACCCATTGAAAGGTTTCCAGATCCGCCTCCGAGGTCAGCGGATAGATGAAGGGGCCGATAAACTCCCCCTCGTGGAACAACTTCACCCCCTGTGGCGGCGAATAGATATGCTCCGCGTCGCGGTCATTGGGACCATAGGGCGCGATGAAGCCGACAAAGGGCAGCATCAGGTAGCAAAACAGCAAAAACACACCGGAGATCAGCCCCAGCCGGTGGGTCTTGAACTTGCGCCAGACCAGCACCCAGTTGGGGGCGTCCAGATCCTTGCGATCCAGCTCCCGCAGGGAGGCACCGGGATCATAGGGGGCGTCGTCGACATAGCGACCGTCGGGATGTTCACGGTTCATGCGTCGCGGCTTTCATAGCGGATGCGGGGGTCCAGCAGGACCAGCAGCACATCGGAAATCATGGTGCCGATCAGGGTCAGCAGAGCGACGAACATCAACACGAAACCGGACAGGAACATATCCTGCGACTTCAGCGCCTGCAGCAGCACCGGGCCGATGGTCTGCAACCCCAGCACCACCGAGACCAGCACCGAGCCGGAAACCATCGAGGGCAGCAGGTTGCCGATATCGGCGACAAAGGGATTGAAGGCCACGCGCAGCGGATATTTCATCAGCATCCGGGACGGGCGCATGCCCTTGGCGACAGCGGTTTCCACATAGGGTTTGCCCAGCTCATCGAGCATATTCGCCCGCAGCCGCTGCATCATCGCCGAGGCGCCGGAGGTGCCGATCACGAAGGTGGGCACGATCAGGTGGATCAGGATGGAGCGCACCTTGTCCCAACTCATCGGTTCGCCTTCGAATTCCGGCGCCATCAGCCCGCCGATCGGCAGGCCAAGGTATTGGTGTCCGTAGTAAAACAGGATCAGCGCCAGCAGGAAATTCGGTGTGGCCAGCCCGAGATAGCCGATGAACGCGGCCGTATAGTCGATCATGGTGCGCGACTTTGCCGCCGCCAGCACGCCGAGCGGCAGGGCCACCATATAGACAAAGAGCACCGCCGCGAGGTTGACCAGCACCGTCAGCCAGAGCGCATCGCCGACGATTTCAGAGACCGGGCGGTCGAATTCAAAGGACCAGCCGAAATTGCCCTGCAACATGCCGGAAAACCCATGCGGTCCGGGCAGCAGGCCAACCCAGATGAAATACTGGTGCCACAAAGGCTTATCCAGCGCATATTCGCGCCGGAGGAATTCCGCCTTGGCGACGCCCGCCTCCTGGCCGGTGGCGCGCAGCTCGGCGATCTGGTTGGACAGAAAATCGCCCGGCGGCAGGTTGATGATCCAGAACACCAGCACCGACACCAGCAGCAGTGTCAGCAGCATGGTGCCGAAGCGATAGATCGCGTAGCGCAGGATCTCCATCAGCCGTCGCCACCTTCGAAATAGAACTCGTCGATGCGGTGCACCCCGAAATGCGCGCCGGGATCCCAGGCCCAGATCGCGGTCTTGGGTACGTTGCGCAGGCGGTTGGAGACCACCACCGGCTGCGGCGCGCCGGCCACGATGCCGATGGCAAAGACATTGTCGGCGTGGATCTGCAGCATTTCACGCCAGGCATCGGCGCGTTCGGTGGCATCGGTGGCGGCGTTCCAGGCGTGATACAGCTCCATCAGGCGCTGGGCCGGCTCCATGTCCGGGGCTTCGCCCACCGCGCCGGAGGTCTGGTGATACTGCCCCCATTTCGGCCAGGACAGGAACACCTGATCGGTGGGGGCAAGATAGGCTGGCGAGGTATAGCTTTGCGGCAGCCCGTTGTCCCAGCCGTACCAGACCGAGGCCATGGTGGTGCCGGAAAACACCCGGTTGCGCAGGATGTCGCGATCTAGCGGCCGCATCACCAGTTTGACGCCGATGTCGCGCCAGTCGTCGGTGATGATCTGCAAGGCATTCTCCACCTCCTGACGTTCGCCGGCGGTTTCGATCACCAGCTCCATCGGGCGGCCATCGGGCAGGCGGCGAATGCCATAGCCGTCACGCTCGGTCAGGCCGGACTCGTCCAGCAAGGTGTTGGCCAGTTCGGGGTCAAACTGCGCCCAGGCGTCGCGCAGGGCCTGGCTGAAGAAGGGGCTTTGTTCCAGCACCGCCATGGCGCCGGGTTTGGCCAGTTTGAAATAGAGCGATTTGTTGATCGCGGCGCGGTTGATGGCGACCGAAAGGGCACGCCGCACCCGCACATCGCGCAGGATCGGGCGCCAGACATCGTCAGAGGTGTTGAGGTTGGGATAAATCGCGATCTGCGAGGCGGTGCCGGAGGACCACAACTCGGTCCGGTAATTGCCCGTCGCCTCGCCCTTGCGCAGGATCGGAATGTCGCGAAAATCAAGGCCGCGCGCCTGCAGATCGGCCTCGCCGGCGTTGGATTTGGCCGCCACCAGGCCGCCAGAGACGATCTCCATTTCCACCATGTCGATATAGGGCAGTTGCACGCCGTTTTCGTCGATACGGTGGTAATAGGGGTTGCGCACGAATTGATGGCGGATCTTCTTGCCGACGGTGGCGTTGAACCAGGGCTGCAGGGTCGGCAGGTCCGGGTTGTCGAATTTATCCATATTGTCGAGCTTGTTGTGCAGGGCGGCCCAGCTCTTGACGCGGGCGTAGTCGATTTCCTCTGCCAGCGTTTCCGGGTCGGCAAAGGCCTTGTGGAACTGTTTCAGGTAGGCCGAGGGGCGATAGATAAAGGGCGGTGCCGCCTGCGCCAGTGTCTGCAGGAAGCCGGGGTTGGGCTTGCTCCATTCGAACACCACGGTGGTTTCGTCGGGGAAGGATACCTCCGGCAGGGCGCCATCGACACGGACAAAATCCGGCGGCCCTGTGGGGTTCAGTTCCTTGTTGTTGACGATATGGACCCACCAATATTCAAAATCCGCCGAGGTAAAAGGATCGCCAGAGGACCAGCGGTGCCCGGGGCGCAGCCGCAGGGTGAACTTGCGGTCCTCGTCGCTGTCAAAGCTTTCGAGAATGTCCGGCACCAGGTCGTAGGCCTCGTTATAGCCGACCAGCCGCGCATAGCCGTAGACCACCATCTGGCGGATGTCCTTGGAGCGGGTCACCATGGTGTTGAGGGTCCCGCCCTGCACGCCGGGGGTGCGCCCGCGCGCCGACAGGTTCACGATCAGCGGCGTCCCGGGCAGGCGCTCGGCCACCGGGGGCAGCTCACCGGCGGCGACCTCGTCAGCCCAATAGGCGCTGTCTTGCAGGGTCGGCTCGGCCAGCGCCGGTTGCGGCAGCAGCAGCGCCAGGCCAAGGCCAAGCGCGCAGGCGGCCTGGCCGAGCCGCGAAGAGCGGGAAATGAAGCGGGCATTATACATGGCAACGCACCTTGTGTCCGGGGTCCAGTGGCACCAGCGGCGGGGCATCCGGTCCGTCAAAACGGAAGGCCTCCGGCCAGTTCTCGGGCGCGCCGGCGCCCTGGGCCACGAGTTTCAAATTGATGGGCCGGTCGACATCCGGCACCGGCTGAGCGGCGATCAACGCCTTGGTGTAGGGGTGTTTGGGATTGTGGAACAGCACGTCCGGGGGGGCCTGTTCGACGATCAGCCCGCGCCGCATCACCGCCACCTCGTCGGCGATGCGGGCCACCACGGCGAGATCGTGGCTGATGAACAGATAGGACAGCTGGCGGACGTCGCGGATGTCTTCGAGCAGCGACAGGATCTGGTCCTGCACCGAGACATCCAGCGCCGAGGTCGGTTCGTCGCAGACCAGAAGTTTCGGGTTCAGCATCAGCGCGCGGGCAATCGACAGCCGCTGACGCTGGCCGCCGGAAAACGCATGGGGAAAGCGGGTCAGCATATCGGTGGGCAGCCCCACCAGCCGCAGCATCTCGGCCGCCTGCGCCTTGTGGTCGGCGCGCGTGCCGACGCGGTGGATTTCCAGCGGTTCGGCCAGCGTGTCGAGAATGCGCTGACGCGGGCTGAGCGAGGAATAGGGGTCCTGGAACACCATCTGCGCCTGCCTCTGAAAGGCGCGCCGGGCCGCGCGATCCATGGCATGCACCTGCAAGGGTGCGGCACCGGGGGCGGCGCGAAACAGGATCTCGCCACCGGGATCGACGGTTTCGGCCCCCAGCGCGATGCGGGCGGCGGTGGTCTTGCCCGAGCCGCTTTCGCCGACGATGGCAAGTGTGGTGCCGCGTTGCAGGCTCAGGTCCAGCCCCTGACAGGCGCGCACCAGCGTCGGGCTGCTCCAGCTTTTGCCAGAGCGCAGGGTGAAGGTCTTGGAGATCTGCTTCATCTCGAGGATCAGATCCTCGGCTCCGCGCTGGCGCTCGGGCGAGGGTTCGGGGATCTTCGGCGCGGCATGGAACAGCTCTTGGGTATAGGGG
>NZ_LPUY01000035.1 GCF_001518015.1 Tritonibacter horizontis | reverse complement strand
AATTCAGGCTATTAGAAGAAACTACAGACCACAACTGGAAGTGATTGTGGTGCCCCCACACGGACTCGAACCGCGGACCTACTGATTACAAATCAGTTGCTCTACCAGCTGAGCTATAGGGGCTTGCGCGGCGGGATAATCCGTTTGTCTGGGCTTTGCAAGCGGCAAAATGCACTCTTTGCACTTTGGATGGGGGACATTTTTTGCTTTCGGCTGGTGCCAACGCAGCACTTGGAGGCCACGTCACCAATTTGATGCGATTTGACCCTATCTCTGACGCACTTTATCCCTAGACAAGGACAACCGGGGCACACAGGTCACAGCATGCAAGTCATTATTCATGCCGGAGCGCATGGGACAGAAGAAGATCGTCTGATGAAGACGCTGCTGCGCAACAAGGAAGATTTCCTGATGCGCGGCACTGCTGTGCCCGGTCCAGCCAAGTATCGCAGCCTGTTGAAAGATTGCATGGCCGCATCCAAGACCGGGTCGCCCTCGGCGGATTCCCGCGATCTACTTTGGGATGCCATCCTGGAGGAAGAGAACGCGGATCGCGTCATCTTGTCGAACCCGCATTTCTTTGGCTCACAGCGCGACGCCCTGGAAGGCCAACGGCTCTACCCCGAAGCAGAAGAGCGGATGATGGCGCTCAAGGCCTTGTTCCCGCGCGATGAATTAGAATTGTTCATGGCAATTCGCAGCCCCGTTGGCTTCTTGCCGAAACTGCTGGAAAAAGCCGGGCCCGGGCGACGTGCGACGGTTCTGGAAAACTCCAACCCGATGGATCTGCGCTGGTCGGCGCTGTTTGCACGGCTGCGCGCGGCCTTGCCGGATATCCCCGTCACTGTGTGGTGCTATGAAGATTCTCCGATGATCTGGCCCCAGGTCCTGCGTGAGTTCGGCAACCTTGAACCCAACAGCAAGGTCATGGGCGGCATGGACATGCTGGCCACCATCATGACCCGTGAAGGGATGCGGCGACTGCGCCATTACCTGCACGAGCACCCCCAGCTGACCGAAGCCCACAAGCGCCGCGTTTATGCCGCATTTCTCGACAAATACGCCGTGGACGAAGAGCTTGAGGAAGAACTGGATGTGCCGGACTGGACACCGGATTTTATCGAGGAGATCGACGAAGCCTATGACGAAGACGTCTATCACCTGTCGCAGATCCCTGGTGTGACCTTGATCAGCCCCTGACCCTGCCGGGTCTTAGGGGCCTTGGCACAGGTCGACAACGACCAAGGCGCGGCGTTCATCAGAGTTTACCGCTGCTGTCAGGACAGCTAGGAAGCTTGCGATACTTCAGGAACCAGCAGAGAGCGCATTCATGCCGGGCCAGCCCTTTAACATTGTGATTGTCGGTCAGTCTGGCCGGCTGATGTTCGAGGCGCTCGTTTTTGCGGCCTCGCTGCGCCGGATGAGCCCGAATTTCAACGGTCGCCTTTTTGTTGCGGTGCCGCAGTCCGGTCCGCTGTGGCAGAAGGACCCCGCGATCCGCAACCAGCAGGTGCTGGAGGCCTTGGCGGCGTGCGATGCCGTGGTCCTGCCCTTTGAAAATCGAGTGTTCGGACAAGAATACCCCTATGGCAACAAGATCGAAGCGCTGCTTGCCCTGCCGGAGGGAAAGCCATTTGTATTTTTTGACAGCGATACATTGATCACGGGCGAACTGAGCAATGTGCCCTTTGATTTTGCCCGTCCCTCTGCCAGCCTGCGCCGCGAGGGCACCTGGCCACAACCCACGCTCTATGGTCCGGGATATTCCGCGATCTGGCAATCGCTGTACGACAGGTTCGATCTCGACTTTGACAGCACGCTCGACCGCAGTCAGCCGGATGGCTATTGGCAGCGCTATCTCTACTTCAACGCAGGCTATTTCTATGGCAGCTGCCCTCGGGCCTTTGGTCACCGGTTCCTGCACTACGCCCAGACCATCCGCGACGACCCACCACGTGAACTCGTCTGTCAGTCGCTGGATCCCTGGCTGGATCAGGTGGCGCTTCCGCTTGTGATACAGTCCTTTGGCGGCGGGCGGGACAGCTTGCCTCTTGGGTTTCTGGACGGGGATACCAGTTGCCACTACCGCAACTTTCCGCTGCTCTACGCCCGCGAGAGCGATCACGTCGTCGCCACGCTGGAAGACATCTGCGCGCCGAACAAGATCAAGAAGGTGCTCAAGACCTACGAGCCGATCAAGCGGATGGTGTATCAAGGCAGAGGCGCAAAGGTCCGGGCCTTGTTCGATCAAGACAACCTGCCGCGCCGGGAACAGGCCATTCGCAACCGGATCAAATCCGAAGGTTTCTGGATGCGCTGATGCGCAGCCGCCATGGCCACCGGACAGCGCGGTTTTCATCGCATCATCTTCGTGCTTTTCCTTGCGTTGGCGACATGCGCAGTGTGTGCTGTCGTCATTCAATCAATGATTGAGACATAAGGGAGAGTTTTGAGATGTCCGACGGACCAACCTATGGTTTTGATACCCTGCAAATACATGCAGGCGCCCGCCCAGACCCGGCCACCGGCGCCCGCCAGACCCCGATCTATCAGTCCACAGCCTATGTTTTTCGGGATGCGGACCATGCGGCCGCGCTCTTCAATCTGCAGGAAGTGGGCTATATCTATTCCCGCCTGACCAACCCGACCGTTGCCGTGCTGCAAGAGCGTTTGGCAACGCTCGAAGGTGGCGTTGGGGCCGTGTGTTGCTCCTCTGGCCATGCGGCACAGATCATGGCGCTGTTTCCGCTGATGGGCCCGGGCAAGAATGTGGTAGCCTCGACCCGGCTTTATGGTGGGACCGTGACCCAGTTCAGCCAGACCATCAAACGGTTCGGCTGGTCCGCCAAATTTGTCGATTTCGACGATCTGGAGGCCCTGGAAGCCGCGATAGATGACGACACCCGCGCCGTCTTTTGCGAGTCCGTGGCCAACCCCGGCGGTTATGTGACCGACATCCGCGCGATCGCTGATATCAGTGATGCGGCTGGCATTCCGCTGATCGTCGACAATACCTCCGCCACGCCCTATCTGTGCCAGCCGATTTCGCACGGGGCGACGCTGGTTGTGCACTCCACCACGAAATACCTCACCGGCAATGGCACGGTGACCGGCGGCTGCATCGTCGATTCCGGCAAGTTCAACTGGTCAGCCAATGACAAGTTCCCGTCGCTCTCCGCGCCGGAGCCCGCCTATCACGGGCTGAAATTTCACGAGACCTTCGGCAATCTTGCCTTCACCTTCCACGGCATCGCCATCGGCCTGCGCGACCTTGGCATGACGATGAACCCCCAGGCCGCGCATTACACGCTGATGGGGGTCGAAACCCTGTCGCTGCGCATGCAACGCCATGTGGAAAACGCCGAAAAAATCGCCGCCTGGCTCGAAGCGGATCCGCGCGTGGCGTATGTGACCTATGCGGGTCTGCCCTCCTCGCCCTATGCCGAACGCGCCAAACGATGCTATCCCAAGGGCACTGGCGGGCTCTTTACCGTAGCTCTCAAAGGTGGCTACGAGGCCTGTATGAAACTGGTCGACAGCCTGGAGATCTTTTCCCATGTGGCGAACCTCGGCGATACGCGGTCACTGGTGATCCATTCTGCCTCCACCACCCATCGCCAGCTGAGCCCCGAACAACAGGAAGCGGCCGGCGCGGGTCCAAATGTGGTGCGCATTTCCATCGGCATCGAAGACGCCGACGATCTGATCCGCGATCTTGATCAGGCCTTGACCA
This sequence comes from Tritonibacter horizontis, assembly GCF_001518015.1. GTDB lineage: Bacteria > Pseudomonadota > Alphaproteobacteria > Rhodobacterales > Rhodobacteraceae > Epibacterium > Epibacterium horizontis. The sequence goes on along the minus strand of NZ_LPUY01000035.1, from coordinate 1,710 downwards.
AAGCAAGCGGCTAGCATCCCTGCGCGCCGCCGCCTAAACCCAACGTTAAAACGACAAAAAAGGCCGGTCGAAACCGGCCTTTTCCTATTCGGTTTTGTCTTTGCAACCGGTGGGGTTACTTCGGCTTTGACGGTTTTTTCAAATCAAAGATCATCGAAACGCTATGGCGCAGCGTTATCGCACCGGGGGCGATGGGCATGTCGGACGAGCGCGCCATCTCCGTCGCCATCATCCGTCCGCCGCCACCATCGGCGGCGCCGTCCTGAATCTGACGCACCAAGCCCAGCTCCATGCCCGCCGCTGCGGCCAGTTGGCGGGCTTTGTCAATCGCATCTTCGACCGCCGCGCTGCGCAGATCATCCTCGGCAGCATCCTGTTCACTATAGGAAAAGGATATGCCCCGGAATTCGTTCGCCCCGGCCCGCAACACATCGTCCAGGACGCCGCCCATGGTGCCAAGGTCATCCAGCGTGACCATCACAATGTTGGATGCCTCAAAACCGGTGATCGTCTGTTCATAGGCCCCGTCGCGACGAATTTCGCTCCAGACCGGGTGCATCGAAATCTGTTGCGTCTGAATGTCGTCGCCCGCAATACCGCTGTCCTGGAGGCTTGCCATGACCTCGTTCATGCTGACCGAGACCAGCTCCATCGCTTCGCCCGCTTCGTCACTTTGAGCCCGCACGCCCAGAGAAATCACCGCGGTGTCGGGCACCACCTCTTTGCTGGCTTCGCCCGTCACGGATAGCCGTCTCGATTTCTCGGCCTGCGCCGACAGGGGCGCAAGCGCGACAAGGCCCGCCAGCAACAAGGCCATAGGTTTTGGGTGCAACATCGTAGGCTCCTCCGCTTGTGTCGACTTGGGAACCACATGAGAGCGGCAATTCCCCGCGCGCAAGGGGGAGGTCTTCGCTTTCGCTTCCCCTCGGCGGGATCCTGCTTTATGGTTTGTGAAAGAATAACGGCGCTCTGATGCGGTGTTTCTTGTTGCCCATATGTGCGATCCAACTCATGGGACACTCGAAGACGACCCTGTCCTTGTGACCAGAGCCGCAGACAGAAGACCCGATGAGCTGATGAAACCGGAGTTCGCGCTCTCTCTTTCTCTTGACGGCATCACGCTCCTCCTTCGGGGGGCGGGCGGTTGGCGACGTGTGGGCGGTGTCGGGCTGGATGCAGAAGATCTGCCGACCGACCTGGCGATCCTGCGCAGCAAGGCTGAAGAGCTGGCCAAGGACCAGTTGACCTGCAAGCTGCTGCTGCCCGACTCGCAGATCCGATACCTGTCTCTCGATACCGGCGATCTGCCCTACGAGGACCGGATCGAAGCGGCGCGCAAGGCGCTTGAGGGCGCGACCCCCTATCCGGTGTCCGACCTTGCCTTTGACATTTCGCCAGACGGGTCACAGACCCATGTCGCCGCTGTGGCAATCGAAACCCTGGCAGAAGCCGAGAGTTTCGCGATTGAACACGGCTTCAGCCCGCTCAGCTTTGTCGCCGCGCCTGCGGAGGAAAACTATCTGGGGGAGCCTTTCTTTGGCACAGCCCGCGCGGCGCGTGGCCTGGATGTGGAACCGGACGGGATTGCGGTGGTCGAAATCGGCCCGCTGACCGCGCCCCCCGCACCGCCGCCCTTGGAACAGGCACCGCAATCAACCGCCTCCGCACACCAGGCCCCACCCCTGGATGCCATCCCGGCGACGCCTGCCG
>NZ_LPUY01000034.1 GCF_001518015.1 Tritonibacter horizontis | reverse complement strand
CCAAGGCCAATGAAGAAAGACACCACGCCGGAGATCGTCTTGAACTCGCGGATCTTGATATCGTTGTAGGTCGTCCGCGTGCGGGCGGTGACGAGGAGCTTTTCCACGCCATCATCAGAGACAACGCGCATGATCCAGACCCCGTAATAGCTGGGGCCTTTCTTATGTGCAGACTCCTGGCACAGGATTTCAGCGCTATAGCCGCTTTCCACGAGTTCGCGGAAACGTGCTTCCGTAACCACATTTGGTGCTTCGATGTCCCAGTTCATGGCCCGGCTCACGCTTTCTCCAATGGCGCGACCCCAGGCATTCCCACTTGAAGCCCAGAGTTACGATAGTGTATTATCAACCGCAAGATGTAATATCGTGCTTTGGCTGTAGTTTGGTCACGCAGACACTAGTCACGGCCAGTGTCAGCGATCAAGGGGATAACAGGTTTGAGAAACCCAAGGTTGAAACACCTGATCTCGTTGCAAGCTATGGCCTTTCTGATCAGCGTTCCCGGGCCGGTTTTGGCGGAATCCTGCTTCGCGCCGCCCCGCCCCTTCCTGCCAAGTGATTCGCAGGCCGCGCGTGACTATGCGGATATCATCCGCGGCGATTTCGAAGACTACATTCAGGATATCCAGAGCTACTTCCGGTGCCTCGAGGGCGAACGCGCCCGCGCGTTCGAGGAAGCGAGGGAGGTCAGTGAGGACTACGGCCGATTTCTGCAATTGGTAGGGGATTAATGGGCAGCCTCGGGAGCATCAGACTTGCAGCCCATGGAAACCAGACGCCGAAAACACCCTCAAATATCTACTTTTTAGATA
>NZ_LPUY01000033.1 GCF_001518015.1 Tritonibacter horizontis | reverse complement strand
AACAAGACTTCGCCTGAACAAGCGCGGCATAAACCGGAGCGCGGCATTATGGGCCAGCTCATGGGCCCAGACCCCGTAGAAATTGCGCGGGTCCTGGAACCGCGTGATGGACGGCATGTAGACCTTGTCCACGGGCGGCAAATAGTACGCCTCCGTGCCCGTGAAGACGGTTGTGATGTCGATGGCATCGAAAAACGCCTGCATGTGCGGGATGGGCTCGGACTGCGGATGCTCGGGCACGGGCTCCGGGTCAGGGTAGAAGCTGTCGGGCAGGCCCTCGATCTGGCAGGCATTGAACACACGGTAGGATTTCTGGAAGCGGAAGATACGGGCTTCCTCGGAGTGATCATCCCCGTCGCTGTGATCATGCTCATCGCCGGCGTCTCTCCGGCTTTGACCGTAATAAACGACGACAGAGGACTTTTCGCCCTTGCGGACCTTTGCGTCCAACGCATTGGCCTGCGGCAGCGTCATCCAGAAGGGAGAGCTGTGGCCCGCCATCACGGTCCGCATCGTCAGCAGGAAGTTGTTCACTCCCTGGTAGGGTTCCCCGCCCACGCGCAGGGGACGAGAGCTGCCACCTGCGGTCCATGGCTTGCGCCACGGCAGGACGCCGCGCTCGATGATGCGGATGATTTCGTTTGTGATGACCTCTGAGGCATCGAATTTGGGCGTACGGGATCGGGCCATGGCTGGCCTCCTTTTCGAGTTTTGGTGAGAGGGAGTGGTGACTAGGTTGACCGACAGGGGCGCGGATCGTTAGCGATCCTGGCACCGAGGGCTTCGACCATGTCGATGTAGGTGGTCAGCGACACGGACTTGCCGGGACCCGAAGAGTCAGGGTCGACCGATCTGTCCCGCGCCACCCGCGGCAGGTTCGCGAAGGCGATGACATCGGTGACGGGTCGGATATCGATGAACGGCGTGCCACGTGCGACCGCAAGAGTGGCCAAGGGAAAGCGCTCGATCGGCGCGAAACTCGACACGGTGGTCAAGCCGAGGTGGATGAATGTCCCGACCTCTCCGCAGATCACATGCGCGTTTGCCAATAACGCCGCCTGCTTCAGATAGCCGAAATCACGCAGGACAGTCTCCCGCTCGCGCCGCTGTGCCTGCCTCGTCTGGCCGGTTCGGCGTGGTTTCTTGTGTCGCCACCACGAGGCAGCGGTCGCGCGCAACACGCGCAAAACACCTGTTTGCATGGGAATGTCCTTCATCAGGAACGGCAGACCGGAACCCGGCCCGGACCCATCTGAGGGACCCCAAAGGCCCTCATCCGTCAGTCACAAAACCCGAAGGACACTTTTACTTTTCGTGGACCAAACCCATGAAACACCCAACCGCCACCGAACTGTACTGGTACGACGGGATCAGAACTTCCACAGGGCCCATCGGCTAGACCTGTGGCGGTTCCTTCTTCACGAGATAGCCCAGACCGCTCAATCGGCCCGCAACTGCCAACTTCTTCGTAGAGCGTGCTGATACTTTGGCTTCCCGTCGATGTAGCGAATCGGCTCCCTGGAAAGGGAAACCATGTTGATGAAGGCTGTTATGGGCATGATTTCTCATCGCGAATACCAAAAAACGCAATAACCTATTGTTATTAAATCGTTTTCCCACATCTGATGGATCAAATCATTCCGCAGCCAACATCAAAGCACTCTTTTGAATAGTTCGGGTGTCATGAAATCAAGAGATTGAGTTGCAACCGCTGTTCTGAGATGTCCTCGTCGCCCACTACGACCAAATCAGCGGAACGCGGGACCGCTGGCAACTAGCTGCTGCGCTTGAGGAGCCGATTGCCTCGCTGGCCATGTCGCCATTATCGAATTGACTGAGAAGTTATGGGGTCCCCTTCCCAGCGCGCGGGAATTCGAGGATCGAACCCTTGGTCAAACGGTTTTGGTAACCATCGATCGTCTGCTCCTTGTGCGCTACGGCCCGTAGCCACGATATCATGCAACAGACATCCACAACCTACCTCTCAAGCATTAGCACCGATGAAGGCCAAGCGAATATCCGAGGCCAGGACCCAAATCGCCGTCAGCAGGCGCCGGATAGCGTAGAGCCAATTGTTGAGGGTATTCATCATCAGATCTCAGACATCGAAAAGGGCAGGGGCCGCGGAGGCGCGCAACTGCTAGGTTGGCTGCAGCGCAACACTCTGTATGTTCTTCGCTAGCCGCCTTTGCGCTACTAGCGGCGATGGTCACCAGCTGAGGTTTTATCATGATGATCGGGATGCCCTCGTCATCAGATCTTCGCCGCGACGAAGGCGAAAGCCACTTTCACGATCTCAAATATCGCCACACCTCAACCCCCTAACTTTTCTCTCTCGAACACCGTTTGTGTGCCGAGAGCCTACTTAACAGCTGTTAAGTTATGCCATGCCAGCCGCACGAGATCGGAGTTTAACAGCTGTTAAGCCGCGTTCCGCCGGCCAATCAATGCCATGACCATTGGGCCACAGGAAAACTCGCCTGCCGCAGCTTTGGTAGTCAGAGCTCGCAAGTATCCACCAGGCGATCTTATGTCGGCGAAGCGTTCCAGCATGGCAGCAACGACGATCGACGCTTGCTCCGGACCCATGAACCGCTGTGCTTCTTCCCATGCAGACGCACTGATCCCCATGGCTGGCCGCACATGGCACGCCGCATCGAAGAGCTGATGCCAATGCCAGATCTCACCTTGGTAGAAGGTCTTGAGCGAGGGACATGCCGCGATCACTAGGTGGAGCGGGATCTTTGGCAGGTGTCTTGTGCCCTGTTCATCGACGTCAGCCACAGGCTCATCCGTGTCCACATCTGGCACACCCGCCGCCGCCCCGCTTTTTTCTAAAGCAGGTTCAAGATCTATAGATTCTTTATTTGAATTATGATGGTGACGCTCAGATTGGGCATCATTGGTGTTCATTTCTTCTGTTTCAGGGCCATCAATGATGTTGCGTGCCTGGTCAAGGAGAGCTTCAAGGTCGGCTCGATAGGCCGCAAGGTCCTCAATTGAAAGCTTGCGGCGAAGCGCGCGGGCAGTGAGGGCAGCCTTGTCGCGAAGCTGATCCCAGAAGCCTAGGCCTGGCTGCATCTCGTCTCCGAACTCTGCGAGGGCCGCGAGATCACGCCGCATGAGGCTTACGACCTCTCTCAGACGCCTGACGCGCTCCTCAGCCTCACGTATGGCCTCTGCCGCCCGTGCTATCTCCTCGGACTGGCAATAGAGCGGGGAAAGATCGAAGCCAAAGGCGACGCGCTCTTCGCCGTGCTTGCGGACGTAGCGCTTTCCATTGGGGCTATCACGCCGCTGGAGCAAGCCAGCCTCGACAAGACGCGCGAGGTGACGACGCATAGTGGAGCAGGGCATACCATTCAGGCGCTCACAGATCGCCTTGTTCGAGGGGAAGACTACCATCTCGGCGTTCCCGCCAAGTGCATCGTCTGGAAAGAAGCTGAGGAGCCCCTGCAAAACAGTCAAATCACGTTCTGACACGCCAAAGGCCGCTTGCGCCTTGGAGAGCTCGCGCAGGAGTTCCCACTTGTTAACGGGTCTGGCCGGAACAGATGCCTCAGGTCGCTCGATGACGCGCAAATGGCCGTGCGAAATCGGCCGCATAAACGGCGAAATTGGTGTGTAATCCATGAAAATGTTCACGAAGACAAAAATTCTAGGGCCCGCGAATCGCTTTGCGCTTGCGGGGTAGGGGCCAGAGCGCTACATTCAGAGGTGCGAAAACTGAGATTTTGTAGCGGGCTGATCCCGGTGCGAAACCTTACAAAGGTCTCGTGAAGCTAGCTTCTCGGGGCCTTTTTCTTTTTGCCTGTATCGTGCCTCCTTCTTGTTGGTTGCTCTTCCTCAGTCTTCTGAACGCTTCCAGCGCTCATGAAGCTCGGTAATCAGCTTTGGGGCATTGCCCTCCAACCAGCTGATAAAATCAGGTTCATCCGTCGTCAGATCGAGTTTAAGCTGCTTGCCTTGGCGGCCGATCTTGACCGTCGCAGCTCCGACACCGGGGATCGCCAAAGCAGGCACGCCTTTTCTAGACGGGCTTGCTTTCTTCTCTGCGCTCTTCGCAGCTGCCAGAACTGCGAGAAACGCACGCTCAGAAACCTCACCGACCGAGCCGGAACTTTCGGACTTAGCAGCATGAGCTACGGCTTGCAGTTGGTCTCGATCACCGTCGTAGGCACCCAAAGCCTTTTTGAGCTCTTCCCATCTCGGGCGACCAATCCCGGGAGCCGCACCAATTGCCTGGATGAGTTCTTCGCCGACCGTCCGAACGACACTCAAGAGTTGTGAAACCCCAGCTTCGTGGAGGTTAAGGACTTCGGCGACACCTCGATTGGTGCGCTCAGCCCCTTCCAAATGATCACCGTCCAGAAGTGCCGTCGCAACGAGCGCACGCTCAATAAAGCTCAGATCACGACGCTCTTGGTTCTCGAGAAGCTGATCTCGAAGCGCTTGATCACCCTCAACCTCTGTGACGATGGCTCGAACTTTGATACCGAGTTCGCGACATGCTTCTAAGCGTCTGCGGCCATAGATCAGGTTGTAGCGATCGCCTTCCAGTGGGCGGACCAAGACAGGCACACGCTGACCGTTCTTGGAAATAGAGTTCTTCAGGCCCTCAACTTCAATCTGAAGCCTGTCATCCAACCGTCCTTCGGTAACAATCTGCGCCGGATCGATCTCAAAAACACCGCCACGCAGTCGGCGCCCTTCAAGAGCGTCAGGAGCGTTGCGAAGGGTCTGCAGCGGCAGGCCAAGTTTAGGCTTTCTTGCCATTCCGCCCCCATGTGTTCTGGATGATTTCAGCGATCTCATCGTTCACTGCGTTCATAGATTCGATCGCACGATCAAACGTCTGACGCGTGAAGTCCCTCTTGTCAGCTTCGTAGAGCGTTTGCTTGGTCAAGCCGGCATCAGAAATTGCGGTCGATTCAACCATGTGATTGGTCAGGACCGACCTCCCAAACAGCCCGCGAATGAAGGCGATGACTTCGGTTTGTGGCGCGTCGCCGACTTTGTATCGCGTTGGCAAGAAGCGCAGCCAATCGAAGCGCAGATTTGCGCCTGCATCCCTGATTACTCCCAGGAGATCCGCCGTCATTCGCAGGAATTGGGACATCGACATAAGGTCAAGCATCTGCGGGTGAACCGTCACGAGGACGCCCGAGGACGCGGAAAGTGCTGACATCGTCAAGAAACCAAGCTGCGGCGGGCAGTCGATCACAACAACGTCGTAGTTCGCTTCAACACTATCGAGTGCGTCATGAACTCTCGCGAAGAACGCTTTCGCTCCGTCTCGCTGGATAGCAGCAGGCGTCTCGTGCTCGAACTCCATGAGTTCAAGGTTGCCTGGGATGAGATCAAGGCCGCGAATGTAAGTCTTGCGGATCACTTCGGAGATCGGAACCGGATCGTCGTAGCGAACGGCATCATAGAGGGTTCCGCCCTCCATGAGGTCGAGTTCTGGCTGAATTCCGTGAAGAGCCGAAAGAGATGCTTGGGGGTCGAGATCGATCGCAAGAACTCTGTACCCCTTGAGCGCCAAGCGCTGAGCGAGGTGAGCAGACGTCGTTGTTTTGCCGCTTCCGCCCTTGAAGTTCACCACTGAAATGACTTGAAGCTCGTCACCGTCGCGACGCCCAGGCACGTAAGTTCCAGACTTTTTTGCGTTTCCTTCAAGCGTCTGCCGGATTTCCCAGATATCGTCGAGCGTATAGCGGCGATGACTTCCCGCCGTCGTCTCGACGTCAACGATCTTTCCTTCTCGATGAAGCTTCCGAAGATAGGTATGGTCGACGCCAAGGAGCTCAGCAGCTTCGCCGCTGGTCAAAGTGCGCATCACCTTCTTTGCATCCGGTGGGAAGTGCGCAGCGCGCTGAGCATGCAGGTTCGACGCGAGAAGTTCCGCGTAGTGCCCGATGGCGATATCTAGATCTTGTTCTGCTTCGCTCATGTCTGCCCCGATCCGTGGGCGCGTTTTTTATGTGACCGCGCGTTATTTTTCGAGACTATTGCCCGACCAGCCAGATTCGTGCAAGCACTTTCTAGATTTAGTGGTAATCCGTTAAGCCAACACAAGTGTCGTGTTCACAGGAGCCCCAACTTTTCCGCACGCTCAAGCAGCATTTTGACCGAAGACGGCTGCCAGCTAGTACGGCCTCGAGGGGTGCGCTCACGCATCGATTCTAGCCGGTCGCAGATCGCCTGCAGTGTGATTTCGGGGTCCGAGCCTTTGATGGCAGCCACGATAGCTGGCAGGCGGTCATCGGTTTCGCGGCGTCCGGCGCGGCCAAGCACTTCATCTGGTAGAAACCCGTCGCGGACATAGGCTTTCACAGCACGGAGTAGGCGGCTTTGGGTCCAGTGCCGGTCGTGGGGCAGGGGGCCATTAATGATTCGCAAAACATCTTCCCAGGCCATATCCGGCCGTAGGCGTCGCACGTGGGGCACCCAATCCTGCGCGGTTTCGTTCAGGCGCTCCATGTAGCCGTCCTGTCGTGCCAGCCGCACCTTGCGCAGCGCGTCGGGGTCTTTGGTGCGAAGCCCAGGATTGCCACCAACGCGCCCTTTGGCGCGCGCAGAGGCAAGCCCGGCCTTTGTGCGCTCACGTATCAGCTCGCGCTCGAACTCGGCCGCGGCGCCCAGAACCTGCAGCGTGAACTTGCCTTGCGGGGATCCGGTGTCGATCGGGTCCTGAATGGAACGAAAGAACGCCCCCTTGGCCTCCAACCGTTCGATCACCTCGAGAAGGTGCGACAGAGACCGTGCGAGCCGGTCGATCCGTACGACAACCAGCGTGTCGCCCTTGCTAATGCGCTCCAGCAAGCGGGCAAGCACCGGCCGGGCACGATTGCCGCCTGAGGCGTGCTCTTCGAAGATCTCGACGCATCCCGCAGTTTGCAGGGCCTCAGACTGGGGCAGGGGGGTCTGATCCTCTGTGGATACGCGCGCATAGCCTATCAGGGGCATGAAAATCGGCCGTTTGCAATTTCATATACCGTTACTAAACGACCGTTTGGCGACCGCGATGTGAATGTCCAAAATATGACCGAACATAGTATTGGCATATATTGCCAACGAAGGGATTTGTGCCATGGTGACACGCAATGTCGTTCTGACCGAAACCCAGGACCAACTGGTGCAGGCTTTGGTGGCGTTCGGACGTTACTGGAACGTCAGCGAGGCGATGCGCGCAGGGCTTCGTCTGTTGGAGCCGGAAGAAGCTCAGCTCGCCGGTATCCGACAGGGCTTGTTCGAAGGATTGGCGCAGGCAAAGTCGGGTGAGTTCGCCGAAGGTAGCGGTGACGACGCGATCCGGCAGGCCTTTCGACAAGCACGCGCATCTTCATGAGCCGATCCCTGCGGCTGACCCGGCGCGCGGAGGCCTGCCTGGTCGAGATTGCCCAGGTGGACGATAGCAAAATTCGGTCTCAAGCAGGCAGACGTCTCTGAAGCAGGGCCGTTCAAACGCCATCGGGCGGTCCTGAACTTGAAGTCGGTGCTACTAGGTGTTACCTTTCAAAAGAAGGAGCCTTGGCATGACCGTAAAATCTTCGATTTCCTTGACAGACCCGCAAGCGCGCTTTGCCCGCGCCCTGGTAGAATCGGGGCAGTACTCCAGCCTCAGTTCCGTGCTCCAGCAGGGTCTGGAACTTCTGCGACAGAAGAATGAGGCTGAAGAATTAGAAGTGGCTGCACTGCGCCAACTCGTTGATCGACGTATGTCCGGGCCGATGATCTCTGCCGGTGAAATGGATGCCCGCGTAGAACGCATGATTGCCCGCAAGCAGAAGTCGGGCAATGTGGGAACTTGAGTTTTCCGCGGAAGCAGAATGGGATTTTGAACTGATCTTCGACCATCTCGCGCGGTCATATGTCGACCTCGGCGATGACCCGGATGCCGCACTCACTCGGGCGGCCGATCGGATCCGGGGTATCCGGTCTTCAATCGATACATTGGCGAAATCGCCCTTCATCGGAACGCTGCGGCCTGACATCATGGCGAATCTTCGTTTCGTTCGGCTGGAGAAGACGGTGATCTGGTTTCTGCCCGACGAAGATCGAGCTTGCGTTGTCGTGATCGCGCTCTTCTTCGGAGCGCAGGATCATATTCGTCACATGTTGGCGCGCTTACTTTCGGGTCCGACAGAGTAGGGCAGGGGGGCTACAGCCCTGCCGCCTTTGTCAAATTCACCCGGAACCTATCGCGGCGACGTTGATAGCGGCGGGTCATTTCTGCTGAGGCGTGGCCGAGTTGTTTCTGGACATAGCGCTCATCGACCTCGGCGGAACTGGCCAGACCGGCGCGCAGTGAGTGACCGGAAAAGAGCGCGAGCCGTTCTTTCTCGGGCAGGTCTGACCGGATACCGGCGTCGAGCACGGTGCGCTTGATCAGGCGTGCAACGTGTTTGTCGTTCAGCCGGGTATTCATTGCCTTCATGCCGTCCCGCGAGGTGCCTACAAAGATGGGGCCGAAGTCGATCTTCACGAAGTGCAACCATTGCTCAAGCGCATGCACGGGACAGGTTTGATCCTTGGACCCGCGGCCAATCTCGACCTCACGCCAGCCAGTCTTGGCATTGAGGGTTAGCAGGGCGCCCTTGTCGAAGATCTCGATCCAGCCGCCCGAGTCCGGTGTGTCGTCCTTGTGCACGTCGAGGCTGACAATTTCTGAGCGTCGGAGGCCCCCAGCATAGCCGAGGAGCAAGATGGCCCGGTCTCGCAGACCGCGCAGGTCGTAAGGCAAGGTGGCCACCATCGCGAGTATGTCCTCGGCCAGGATCGCTTCCTTTTGTACCGGTGGACGGGCGTGTTTGCGTTTGATCCCTGCCAGCACGGTGGCGATGTGACGGTTCTTGCGGTCGAGGGTGAAGCCGCGTTGTGCATAGTTCCAGCACAGGCCCGACAGACGCCGGTCAATTGTCGACGGCGACAATGGCGGCGTCTTGCCCGTGGGGGCGGCGAGGTCCGCCAGATACAGGCCCACAATCGCAGGAGAGGGGGGCAGGGGGTCACAGCCCTTCAGCCGGCACCAGCGGGCGAAATGCGCCCAGTCTGCCTTGTATGCCTTCAACGTGTTCTCGGACGCTGCGGCCCGTGCATAGTCGCGGGCGGTGTCGGCCAAACGGTCCAGCGTGCCGGACCCGGCGATAGGAGAGGGCAGGCCGAGAGTCGCGACGGAAGATGTGTCTCTCTCGGCGTGCTCGTTGGGTGACGGGGCATTCGCGGCGTCTGAGCTCGATTTCTCGTTCATTTTTGACATGTCGCGCAGCATATCTTTATGTGTCCGATAATGCAAACTTATTGGACATGATTGAGAACGGCAAGGTGGGGCGGTTAGTGCGCTATTTGCTGGCAGAAAGCGCCGCGGGAGACTAGTGTTGTGGCATGACATATCAGGCCGCCACTATTTCGAACCACCTGAACACCCTACCGCAGCTGCCGGGATGGGTCACCTCTGGACGTGCCGAAACCCTTGAAGATGTTGCGTTTTTATCAGGTGCGGCGCTGGCGCATCTGCATCTTGTGTTGGCGCAAGGGGACCTGCCCCACGCCTTGTTCCGGGATCGGCTCGCGCTGCGTGCCGCAGAGGCTTGTGTCGCGTTTTCCGGGCGACCGGAGCGGGCGGCGGAGCTGCGCGATACCGTGCACCTTCTGCGACCCGGAGACCTGCCCGGACCGGCGGGGAAGATCTGCCTCGCCTGGCTACGCGCGGTGGAGCGGCCGATGTCGGTCAAGGCTCTCGGCCGAGCCTTACCGACCCTCGAGCCGGGCCAGATAGGCGCGTGGCTTGATACAGGGAAAGGGGCGCCGGTGGCCCGGGCCGCGATGGCGCTGGAGGCAGTGCTGCGCGAGGCGCCACGTGCCGAAGTTCCAGCACTGATCCTCGCCGATGCCGCTCTCGCGCAAGCGCTTTGCTGGGATCATCTCGTGCCGCTACTCGCCGCGGGCCTGAAACGCGCTGACTTGCGCAAGCATGGGGACGACTTGCGTCTCGCCTGTCATCGGTCGCTCGTCTCATCGGCGGTCGAGGCCGTGCGGCAGGCTGCCGACCTCGCGCGCCGGGCGGCGCATCTGAAAGCGGTTGCGCCAAAGCTGCGGGCGAAGGGGGCGGGGGAGGCCGTGGAGATGTTCCTGACCCGCGATGCGGTGGCGCCTTCGGCCTTGCCCTTGCCGGACCGCGCTGCGCGGCGGCTCTGCGACCGGCTGGTCGAACTCGGCGCGGTGCGTGAGCTGACCGGCCGCGATACTTTCCGGCTCTACGGGGTGTAGCGATGGCAAAGGACAGATCGGAACCGGAGCTTGATCGCGCGTTGACGGACCTGCCGCCGGAGCTGCGCTGGCGGGAATGGATGCGCCGCATCGAGGGGGTGCTGTTTGCCTCTGCCTCCCCTGTGCCGCGCGAAGATCTCGCCCGCGTGGTGGGGCAGGAGGCCTCGGTCGATCTGCTGGTCGAGGACCTTGCCGCCGATCTGGAAGGGCGGGCCTTCGAGATCGCGCAAGTTGCCGGCGGCTGGATATTCCGGACGCGGAGTACCTATGCGCCGGCGATCCGCGCCGCGGCGGATGTCGGGGACCAACTGCTCGATCTGAGCGAGTTCGACGTCGCGGTCCTGGCCGCCATCGCTTACCACCAGCCGATCACCCGTGACGGGCTCAAGGACATCTTCGGCAAGGAAATCAGCCGCGACCTGATCGGCCGACTGCATGCGCGCAACCTGATCGGGACCGGGCCACGGTCGCCTCGACGCGGGGCGCCCTATACCTTCGTCACCACCGAACAGTTCCTTGTCGCGTTTGGGTTGGAGAGCCTGCGCGATCTGCCCGATCGCGAGCAGTTGGAGGACGCGTGGGTTGTGGGCGCAGCGCCACAAGTCGATTTGGGCTAACGCGTTGGCGATGCGGAGCGTGAAGTCCACCGTTCTGCTTATCGTTTCACTTGCCGTGCAACGATTCATTCGCGTGCCAAGAAAGTTTTACGATTACAATGTGATAATCGTTTCAGGATTTGCAAACGAAGCCTCATGCATCTATTGGCGACAGGGTATTCCCTCCTTGTCGTTGTGGGCGGATTGTGTTGAAAAACTCCGGTTTTCGCGAAAATGGGTGAAAAATTTGTCCATAGAAGGCCTCTCCGAAAATTCGTCGAGGGGGTCGGTCTAAGATCAGCGTTGGCAATGTCCGACGCTCCCAGATGCTCCACAGGGCACTCGGCTTCAATTTGGCAGGAGCACCGAATTCTGGCAGCAAAATACAACCGCCAGATTTTCGGGTTTTTCAACACAATCGGCGGAAAGCGGCCCCGGAGGCTGCTGCACTGCAGACGCAGCAAACCAGTAATAGCGGTCGTTCGTGACGAAGCCCCGTGACAAGACCCCGGGGATGCATGGGCGTCACCTTGGTACATTGATGCCGTCGGGGGGGGACACATCGTCAAAACCGCGCGACTGCCCCCGCACCGCCCCGGCGCAAAGATGCGCCGGGGCCATTCTTTTGCGATCACGCCTGACGCAGATGCAGATCCCGTGCGCGATCGAGCGCCTTCATCTGGTCCCCGGCCGGGTCTGCCGTCAGCAGCGAGGGCTGGAACCGCACGGTTTCGATCTTGGCCACCCCGATGAAATCGAGCCACCAGTCCAAATAGGTCGAATGGTGATCGGTGCCGTATTTGGCGTGTGCCCCCGGCGCATAGACCCCGGAGGTATAGAACACCCGCGCCGACTTGCCGCGCAGCAAGCCGCTGTAACCGGCCTCGGGATCGAATCCGAAGAGCAGGCCGGGCTGGGTGATGATGTCGATATATTGCTTGAGCTTGTAGGGGATGCCGCCGTTCCACATCGGCACCGAGAGCACATATTCATCCGCCTCGATAAACCGGTTTGTGACGGTGACCACCTGGTCCCAGGCGCTTTGGCGCGGCGCGTCCATATCGCCCACGCCGAAGAACGTCATCTTCGCCGCCGCCTTGTCCCCGTCGAATTCGGGCAGATCGGCGTGCCACAGTTCGAGCCGGTCGAGGTGGATATCCGGTTGCGCCATCTGACGCGCCGCAAGATAGGCTTCGGCCAGCTCGCCCGATTGGGACATCGCACCGCGCGGCGAGGCCGCGATATAGAGAATTTTGGTCATTGGGTTGCTCCTTTGGGTTGCAGGGTGATCACTGGGAAAAGGTGTCGCGGATCGCGGCGCCGATGTCCGGGGCGTGGGTTTCCAGCGCGAAATGGCCGGCGTCGAGAAGCCGCGTCTCGGCATCGGGCAGCAGCTTTTGCAGGCCGGTCACGGCATCCATGGTGAAGAACGGGTCATTCTTGCCCCAAACGATCAACGTGCGCGGCTGCGCGCTGGCCAGATAGGCCTGCCAGGCGGGGTAGGCAGCGACGTTGTCACGATAGTTCCACAGATACTCAAGCTGGATGGCATCGTTGCCCGGCCGGTCTAACCCGGTCTGATCGACGACCCAGGCATCGGGGCTCAACCTGTCGCGTCTTGTGCTGCCCTGCTCGTATTGCCAGCGCGTCGTCTCGGGCGCGAGGAACGCGCGGACCGGCGCCTCGGTTTCGGGCGTGCGCTCGCTCCAGTACGGGGAGAGCTGCGCCACCACCTCCGAGGACCAGCCTTCGGCATGCACGGTGGCGTTCTGGAACACAAGGCCCGCGATGCGATCCGGATGAGAGACAGCAAGCCGCATGCCCACCGGACCGCCGTAGTCCTGCATATAGAGCGTGTAGTCCTCGAGCCCGAGAGCCTCGGTAAAGGCGTTCATGGTCTCGGCCAGGGTGGCGAAGTCATAATCATAGTGCTCTGCCGCCGGCGCCGAAGACTGGCCGAAGCCGGGGTAGTCGGGGGCAATGACGTGATAGCTGCCCGCGATTTCCGGGATCAGGTCGCGAAACATATGCGACGATGCGGGGAAGCCATGCAGCAACAGCATGACGGGCGCATCCGGCGGTCCGGCTTCGCGGTAGGCGATCGAGAGGCCGCCAACGTCCGCGCTGCGGTAGCTCACAGGCCAGGAAGCGGGGTCGCCCGCGGCGGCGGCAGAGGCGAAGAGGGGCAGCGCAAGGGCTGCCGCAATGGAGAAGCGGCTCGAGGAAGATCGGGTCATGTTACACCGTTGATTGAGGTTCAAGGCTGGTTCGGTGACCCCCTTGGTAACCGTTAAAAATGGCTTTATACAGTTACTTTATTGTGATGGGGCGCACGGAGTCGTAACTGGTGAAATGCGCTGAAACCGGTTATCAAGGCGAATCGCAGCCTTGCCTCGCAGACGGAGGAGCAGATGACCGAAGGCACAAGACCGGCGCCGTTCTTCATCGGCGAGAGCCCGGCGCTGGATTTCCTAAACAGCGTCGCGATGCCACGCTCCGTGCGCTACGACTGGCTGGAGACCGGCCCCGATCTGTTGGACTGGCTTGTCGCGGCGGGGCTTGCCTCGGAGGTGGAGCTGGCCCCGTTCCGCGAGGCGGCCGCCGCGCCTGCGCTGGAACAGGCACGGCAGCAGATCGTGGCCTTCCGCGAATGGCTCCGGCCCTTCATCGCAGAAGCCAGCGGCAGCGGGTTGAGCGATACGCGCCACCCCGTGATTGCCGAGATCAACGAGGTCCTCGCGCGCGGCGCGCGGTTCTTGCAGATCGCCCCCGCCCCGGAGCCCGACGGCGATCGTGCGCGACCGTTTATCCTGACCGATAGGCACCCGCTGACCGCCCCGCGCGATCTGATCGTCAGGCTCGCGGCAGCCGCTGCGCGCCTGATCGCCGAGGCGGATTTCCACTATGTGCGGAATTGCGAGGGGCCAAGCTGCACGCTTTACTTCCTCGACATCAGCAAGAACCACAAGCGTCGCTGGTGCTCGATGGAGGTCTGCGGCAACCGGGCCAAGGCGGCCGCCCATCGCAGGCGCTGACCGGCGTGCGGGCACCGCCGCAAGATTTCCGGACTTTCTTTGTCACAGACTCGCTTGCCCCCGCCTCTTTCTTAACATGCGGTCGGGACTGGCCCGGCGCAATTCAGCGAGGACGCAAGATGAAAACCCATGACGTGCAATCCATCAGCATCGCAAAACCCCGCGCGGACGTGTTCGCCTATATCGCAAACCCGGCGAACCTGCCGGACTGGACCAATGCCTTCAAATCCGCCGACGCAGAGCGCGCCGAGCTGGTGACCCCGAACGGGGCGGTTCCGATCCGGCTGGAAACCCGCGCCTCGGCCGAGCAGGGCACGATCGACTGGATCATGACGTTCCCGGATGGCTCGGTCGGTGCGGCCTATTCCCGGGTGACCGAGGATGCGGGCAACAGCTCGATCTATTCCTTCGTCCTGATGGCGCCGCCGGTGCCGCTCGAGGCGCTGGAAGGCGCTTTGGAGGCGCAGAAAAAGACCCTCGCGACCGAGTTGGTGTCGCTGCGCAAGCGGCTCGAAGCATGATCCATCTGGACCCGGACCAGGTGAGCGCCGCGCGGCAAGGGGACCGCGCGGCGCTGGCATCCGTGGCGCAGTCCCTGCAGGGCCCGGTCTTCCGGCTCGCCCTGCGGATGCTGGCCCATCCCGCCGATGCCGAGGATGCCACGCAGGAAATCCTGATCCAGATCATCACCCATCTCGGCACGATCCGCGACGACCGGGCCGCCGGGGGCTGGGCGCTGAAGGTCGCCTCCCGGCACCTTGTCGGACAGCGCAAGCGCAGCCGGGTCGAGGCGATGCGGATGAGCTTCAAGGATTTTGCGGACGATCTGGACCAAGGTCTGGCCGACCCCGAAGACGATCCGGCCGACGCCGCAATCACCGCCATCGCGATTGAAGAGATCAAGGTGGGCTGCACGCTGGCGATGCTGACCTGTCTCAGCCGCACCCTGCGCATCGCCTATGTGCTGGGGGATATTTTCGAGATGTCCGACAGCGAGGCGGCGGAGGCGCTCGAGATTTCCGCCACAGCCTATCGGCAAAGGCTGAGCCGAGCCCGGCAGGAGGTCACGCGCTTCGTCAAGACCCATTGCGGGATAGTGGCGCAAACCGCGGCCTGCAGATGCGAGAAACGCCTGACGGCGGCACGGGCGAGCGGCCGGATCACCTTGGGCGCTCCGGCGTTCCCGCTGACCTCGCCGGCCTGCGACATCCGCGACCTGCGGCGGCGGATCAGGACATTGGAAGAGGGGCGCAGGGCGGCCGCGCTCATGCGCTCGAACCCGGATTTTCCGACCAATGTCGGCGATCTGATCCTGGAGGCGATGAAGTAACGCCGCCAAGGGACGGCTTCCACGCCGGTCGGTCTGATCGCTCGAACGCTGGCGGCGTGCCTCCTCCAAGGCTGCGCGGCGGCTTGGCGCGCGCGGGGGGGAGGGGCATCACGCCTGCCCGCATTCGGCCAATTTTGCGCCTCAGACGGCCAAAGGCAAGCTTTGATCCCGGATCGCGCGCAAACCTGTTATAGATGACAGTCGCACAGACGAGGACGCCCGGTGATGATCAAACAGACCATCTTGTCACGACTAGAGAGATCGATCACCACCGCCTTTCTGTCCGGTCAGGCGGCGCGAGGGGTCTGGATCAATGGCTGCCAACAGGCGCAGACCATTACGAGAATGGATATCTCCGCCCCGATGCTGATGTTCCCGATCATCGGGCTCAAAAGGGTCGTCGCGGATCGGCAGACCTATGATGCCCATCCCGGGCAGGTTCTGCTGCTCCCCAAGGGCGTGCGATGCGATGTCGAAAACATTCCAGAGCGCGGGCAAAGCCGGTTTCTGGGCGCGTCGCTGGTCTTTGACCGGCAAACCACGGACCTGTTCGGCAAGATATATTCCGATGGGCTGAAGGACTGGGATCTGACACCGAAGTGGAAGGCCGCCGGATCAGAAGAGCTTTATTCCATCGTCGCGGACTGGATCACGCATGACCAGACCTATCCCGCAGACCTGACCCAGACCCGCCACCGGCTCGTCGAGATCCTCCTGATCCTTGCGCGGCAGGGTCTGGCCGGAAACCTTCTGATCTCGCGCGGGGAAACCCTGTCGGAGCGGATCACCCAACATTTCAAGACCGATCTGTCGCGCGATTGGTCCATGAAGGATCTGACCCGGGTCCTTGCGATGAGCGAGCGGACCCTGCGCCGCCGGCTGCAATCCGAGAACACCGGGTTTCGCGATCTGCTGGAGGATACACGACTCAATCAGGGGGTGGAGCGGGTCATTTCCTCTGACATGCCGATCGGACAGATCGCCTTTGACTGCGGTTACCAGTCGCAGTCGCGCTTTGCCGAACGGTTCCGTCTGCGATTTTCCATGAGCCCGACCGAGTTGCGCGCGACGCAGGGGCGGCCGATGGGCGAGCTGGTGACCCTGAACCCAGCGCGCGCGCGCAATTGACCGTTTGCGGCGCGCCCCTGACCATCCGCAGCGCGAAAGCCCCCCGTATATGGCCCAAGTCTTGTCCAGCAACTCTGGAAAGGACCGCTGTGATGTTCTCCCTCAAACCCCTCCTGTTCGCGGGCGCCGTGATCGCCGCCCTGCCTGCCCTGGCGATGGCAGAAACCGAAATTCCCCTGCCCGATGCCGCATTCGCGCCGGAAGGCATCTCGCATGACGCCGCGGGCAACCTCTATGTCGGCAGCCTGACCCAGGGACGGATCCTCAAGATTTCGGCCACGCGGAGCATCTCTGAATTCGCGCCTGCCGGGGCAAATGGCCTTGTCAGTGTCGTCGGGGTCCATGTCGCGGGCGATGAGGCCTATGCCTGTTCGTCTGATCCGGGCGTCAGCGCATTGACGGGAACGGCCGTCCCGGCACTGACCGCCTTCGACACGCAAACCGGCGCTCCCGCGGGCCGATACCCGCTGCCCGAGGGGGGCATGTTCTGCAACGACATTGCCGCCTTGCCCGATGGCACGATCCTGGTCACCGACAGCTTTGTGCCCCGCATCTATGCCCTGGCCCCCGGCGCGGAACGGCTGGAAATCTGGCTCGACGATGCCCGTTTTGCGGGCGAAGGCTTCAACCTGAACGGCATTGCCTACGATGACGGGGCGGTTTTCGTCGCGCGCTACAACACCGGCACGTTGCATCGGATCGCGCTGGACGCAGAGGTGCGGGCCGGGGCGATCACGGATCTGACGATGTCGACGGAGATCCATGGCGCGGATGGTCTGACGGCCCTGGGCGGCGGCAGGTTTCTGATTGTCGAAGGCGGGGGATTGTCTGCGGGCGCGCGCGGTGCCCTTTGGGGCGCCACCGTTTCGGGTGCTGAGGCGAAGCTCGAGGTGATCGCAAAGGATCTGAACGTCCCGACGACGGCGACGGTCATCGGCCAGACGGCCTATGTCGTCGAAGGTCAGCTCGACCATCTGTTCGACCCTGCGGCAGGTGCGGCCGATCCCTACCGTATCCTTGCGATCGAAATGCCCTCAGACTTTCGATAATCCCGGAAAGGAATTAGCCATGACAACGCATGTTATCGTGCTCTCGAAACCGGACCCCGCCAAGGCGGACGGTGCCAGACGCTACGCGGACGCGGTCCAACCCCTGCTTAAGGCCGCGGGCGTCATCCCGACGCTGCGCGCGCCCGTTGCGGCGAGCGTGGCGGGCAAGACCACTCCGGCCACGGTGTTGGTTCTGGAGTTTGCTGACGCGGCCGCGGCGAGCGGGTTCTTTGATCAGCCAGCCTATCGGGACCTGATCCCGCTGCGGGACGACAGCTTCGCCCATATGGAAATCCATATCTTGGGCGGCTGAGCGATGATTGCGGTCCCGGCCACACCAGGCGGTGCCCTCGCAAGCGCGTAACGCAACTGTGAGGGCACCTTCTCTTTCAATTAATAAGAGACCGGTCTATTCATGAATCTTGAGCAGCAGGAGCCCCCTGAAATGGCACGACCCAAAAACGAGAAGACGCATCTGTCGCACCGAGAGAAACTCCTCGAGGCGGGCGAACGCGCCTTTCGGGAAACCAGTTTTTCCGAGAGCGGGATCAATGAGATACTGGCAGCATCGGGCGTGCCCAAGGGCTCTTTCTATCACCATTTCCCCTCCAAAGAGGCATTCGGGATCGCGGTGGCCGATCGCTACAGCGAGGCGCAGCTCGCGACCGCGAAAACGGTTCTGGAGGACGCCTCGCTCCCGCCCATCGACCGCCTGCGCGCCTTCTTTGAGGGAGCCCGCACAGACATGGGGAACCGCAATTTCCAGCAGGGTTGCCTGGTGTGCAATCTCTCGACCGAGCTCGCCGACGAGAAACCCGCGTTTCAGGCCGCGCTGGATGCGCATTGGCGCGCGCTGACTGCGGTGCTGGAAGACTGCCTTGCCAAGGCCGAGCTGTCCGAACTCGGCCTGCAACATCTCACGCCGGCACAGGCCGCCGACTGGCTCCTGAACTCCTGGAGCGGGGCGCTGACGCGGATGAAGATCCGCGGCAACGACGAACCCCTCGCCCTCTTCATGCAAACCGTTTTCCGACCAAAGGACCTGAAGACATGACCGCAAAAACCATCCTCATCACCGGAGCAAGTCGCGGAATTGGCCTGCGCACGGCCAAATCGCTCGCTGCGCGCGGCCACAGTGTCTATGCCGGAATGCGCGATCTGAACGGGCGCAATGCCGCCGCCGCGACCGAATTGGCGGCATTTCCCGAAGATCGGATCGTGCCGGTCGAGCTGGATGTGACCGACGACGCCGGATGCGCCGCGGCCGTCGCGACGATCGAAGCCGAGGCCCCGATCGATGTGCTGATCAATAACGCCGGGATCATGCCCGTTGGCCTGACCGAGGCCTTCACGCTTGATCAGGCCAAGGACCTGTTCGACGTGAACCTCTACGGCATCATGCGGATGAACCGCGCCGTTCTTGGGCCGATGCGCGCCAGAAAGTCGGGCCTTATCATCAGCCTGAGCTCTGCCGCGGGTCGCTTCGGGATGCCGTATTTTGGCCTCTACTGTGCCAGCAAATGGGCGATGGAGGCGTATTGCGAGTCGCTGCATTACGAGCTCGAAACACTCGGGATCGAGTCGATTCTGGTTGAGCCCAGCGGCCACGGAACCGACCTTGTCACGACGGCCCCCGCACCGGCCGATGCGCCGCGCCTGCGGGAATATGGGGATCTGGCCAAGGGGCGCGAGCGTCTTCTGGGGATGTTTCAGGGCATGTTTGACCAAGGCGATGCGAGCACGGATGCCGTCAACGTCGCCGAGCGCATCGCCGATCTTGTGGACATGACCGCGCCCCGTCCGATCCGGACGCAAGTCGGCCAAGACATGGGGGTTAGGGCCGTGAACGATGCGGTTCTGCCGATTCAGGCCGAGCTCATCAAAGCTCTGAAACCGGTCTATCGGGGGGCTGTCTGAATGTCCGCCAGCACGCCCAAACTGTTTCTCTTCGCGGTGATCCAGACGAAGCCTGAGCATTTCGAGGATGCCAAATCCGCCTTGGATGCGCTCATTCCGCCGACCCTGACGGAGCCGGGGTGCCACCTCTTTTCGGCCTTCGTCAGCAAGGACCGCAGCAACACATTGCATTTGTTCGAGTGCTTCGACGATGAGGCGGCCCTGAACGCCCATTATGCGCAGGACTACACGGTGGAGGTTTTCAAGAAATATGAAACCTGGCTCGCCGCGCCTGTCGAGGTGACGAAGATGTGGGCGTCCTCGCCGGTGAGCTGGGCGCAGTTTCATGCGTAGCGTGACGCCCGGTGCAGTTCTCGGTGACGTTCCAGCTCGCGGGGCCTTCACCGGCCCCGCAAGCGGCTGGGGCCCTATGACCGCGACCTGCGGCCCGCGGTCGATGCCGTCTGACTTTGGTCCGGGCGTCAGCGGCCCGACGCAGTCGATTGACAGTCCGGGATGGGATCAGCCGTGCCAGTGACATTGAGAACGCCCCACGAGAGCCCGTCTCCCTCGCTCTTCGAGCAATGCGTGGCGCAGGCCAACCGGCTGCGCGCGCGCGAACCGATCCTGGCCCGGGTTCTTGCCCCCCTTGCGGAGGCATCATCCCTCGAAGGGATGCTGGCGCGGCACCTGTCCGCGGTCCTTCATGCGCCCGGCGTCGATATCCCCGCCCTGTCGGATCTGTTCGCCGAGGTCCTGCAGACGCATCCGTCGATCACCGGCGCCGCCGTCGCGGACCTCGACGCCGCCTGCGATCGTGATCCGGCCTGCACCAGTCCCTTCCACGCCCTGCTCAATTTCAAGGGGTTTCAGGCGGTGCAGGCCCATCGGGTCGCGCATCACCTCTTGCAAGACAGGCGCGAGGACCTTGCCAGCTGGCTGTCAAATCGGGTCTCGGTGGTCTTGGGTGTCGATATTCACCCCGCTGCCAGGCTTGGACGCGGCCTTCTGATCGACCACGGGACGGGGGTCGTGATCGGCGAGACGACGGTCGTCGGCGATGATGTCTCGATCATGCAGAACGTGACGCTGGGCGGCACCGGCAATGAGACCGGCGACCGACATCCCAAGATCGCCGAGGGTGTCATGATCGGCAGCGGCGCCAAGGTTCTGGGAAATGTCACAATCGGCGCCATGAGCAAGGTTGCGGCCGGCAGTGTTGTCCTGAAGGACGTGCCCCCGAACACTACGGTCGCCGGGATTCCCGCGGAAGTGGTGCGATGGCACGCACCGTCGCAGATGCCATCGCAGGCGATGGACCAACAGATCTGACAGGGCGGCGAAATCGTCCTCGGGCCGGAGCAGTCTTCCGCCGCGGAATTCGCTGCCGGGCTTGGCCTTTCGTCGGTAGTGTCGCAAGGTTTTTGATGGGTGGATCGGATTGGTCCCTTGACCTGCTGCGCCAATGACCTGCCACAGGTCTTTCATCCAGCCGCGATCGGAGCCGGTTGCAGGGTGAGTCCTATTGGCGTGGGTTGAACAATCGCCCGGCGCGCGGAACTGTCATCACGTGCAACGGGACGGGCGATTGCGGTGGTCAGGTGCAGGGCGAAACCTGCAGGGGTTTGGTATCAGAGGGCCGAGTGAGGGCGTTCGGTGTTGTAGTCGGTCCCCCAAGCCGCGATCAGATCACGGGTTTGGACCAGGTTGCGAAACAGGGTATCGTTCAGAAACTCGTCGCGCATCCTGCCATTGATGGGGAAGATGGCCCCGCTCCTGAGAAGGGACCGTATACTGGTCCTACTTTGCAGAAGGAGCATTCCCATGAACCCAGCCACCGTGGGCCTTGATCTGGCCAAGAACGTGTTTCACGTCCATGTCGCCGACGCGTCCGGCAGAACGCTCGACAGCAAGCGGCTTACGCGTCGTGAGCTTCTACCTTTCTTCGAGTCGTTGCCCTCTTGTCTGATAGGTATCGAGGCGTGTGCGACTGCCCACAACTAGGCCCGTCAGTTGCAGAGGCTCGGCCATGACGTGCGCCTAATTCCTCCAGGTTGCGTCAAACCCTTCGTGCGGCGGGGGGCGAAGAACGACGCCACTGATGCGGCCGCCATTTGTGAAGCGGTGACCCGCCCCAACATCGCCTTGTCCCGACCAAATCGCGCGAAGATCAGGCATTCCTGATGCTGCACAGAGCCCGAGGGCTTCTGGTCCGACAGAGAACGATGGCAGCTTGTGCATTCCGGGCGCATTTGGCCGAATATGGAGTTATCGTCCCACAGGGTAGGCACCGGGTCGATGCCCTCGTCGCAAAGCTGGACGAGATACGAGAGGATCTACCGGAGGATGCCTGCTTCGCTTTGGATGCTCTCGTCGGGCAACTGGATGCGCTGAAACAGCAGATCGATGGGATCGACATCCGGTTAGCGGAGATCCACAAAACCAATTCGATCTGTCGCTTGCTTGCGACCATACCGGGGATAGGGCCGATTACCGCAACGGCCTTTGCCGCGACTAGCCTCACAGTGAGCGTCCGGAGGGTCCTGTATTGCAAACTTTTCCTGGTCAATTTCGCCGGGCGAGTCACGAACGTCCGGTTTGGAGAAGCTGCACCGCAGCACCGGTCTTGCGCTGAGCGGTCGCATTGGGCCGTTCTTGTCGCTTGGTCGATGTGGGCCTTACAACGCGAACCCAATTGGTCATGATTTGCCGTCGTCATGAATCTCGTCCTTGTGCCTCAGAGGCTCGGGGAAGGTGTCCCAATAGTGCGATCTGGTCCTAAGCTAGACTGACCCACGGAAGCTTCAGCTTGAAAACTGTCAGAAACCAAGCTATATATCTGACACTAGGAGGCGAACATGCAAACCACATCTCAAGCGATCAAGGCCTATGCTGAAGCGCTGCCGGAGGGTGCGACCCTGTCGGCGCGGGAGTTGTTGCACCTCGGAGAGCGCGCGGCGGTCGACCAAGCGCTGTCGCGGTTGGTTCGGCGTGGTGAGCTAATGCGTGTGAGGCGCGGATTGTTCGCACTGCCCGTGAAAACCCGCTTCGGCAGCCGGGCGCCCTCGGTTCAGGCCGTGGTTGAGCACATTGCGAAATCAACCGGTGAGCGCGTGTCGCAAAGTGGGGCGTCAGCAGCGAACCTGCTCGGTATTTCGACACAGAATCCATCCCGCCAAGTCTATTGGACTTCCGGGCCGAGCCGTCATCTGAAGCTCGGAGCGCAAAGCGTCGAGCTTAAACATGTGCCGAGCTGGCAGCTTCGAGCGCCCAACAGCCGTGCCGGGCACGCCTTTCGGGCGCTAGCCTATTTCGGCAAGTCCGAAGCTGCTCATGCTTTGAGGCGCATCAAAGCGACGTTGAACGAAGAGGAGCAGCGAGAGCTTCTGAGCCTTCGCGCCTCTGCGCCGACCTGGATGGCAAAGGAACTTAGCGCACTTGCGTCATTGCAATGACCGAAAGCCAAACCTATTTTTCGCTGTCGCGCGAAGACAAGATTGACGCGCTGGAAGTGGCCGCCTCGAAACTGGGGCGGCCTGCAGACCTGTTGGAAAAGGACGTCTGTGTCGCTTGGGTTCTTAACGCCTTGTTCGACAGTGATCTCGGCGAACACCTGGTTTTCAAGGGCGGAACGTCGCTTTCCAAGGTCTACAAGGCGATCGACCGGTTTTCAGAGGATGTCGACCTGACATATGACATCAGGCAGATCATTCCCGATCTCATCAAGGATCCTGACGATCCATATCCGCCAAGCCGCTCGCAAGCTCAGAAATGGACCGAAGCCGTTCGGGATCGCTTGGGCGAGTGGGTTGGGTCAATAGTTGCCCCCATGTTGTCGGACAAGGTCAGTGCAGCGGCGCTCCCGGCAGAAATCCGTGTAGAAGGTGACAAGATCTACCTGGACTACGACGCGGTGCGCAGTGGCAGCGGATATGTTCGATCCTCGGTCTTGTTGGAATTTGGTGCCAGGTCCACAGGAGAGCCTGCGCAGCGTCACGAAGTGATTTGTGACCTCTCCGAGGCGCTGCCTGAATTGCTTACGCTCGTCGCCACGCCTCGTGTGATGATGGCCGAACGGACGTTTTGGGAGAAGGCGACAGCCATCCATGCGTATTGCATGCGAGGCGGCGACCGATATGCGCGACATTGGTACGATCTTGAGCGGCTGCAGGCTGTGGGAATCGCTGCACGGGCGCTGGAGGATAAGACGCTTGCTCAAGATGTTGCGAAGCACAAACAGCACTTTTTCCGCGAAACCGACCGCGCAGGTGCGACGATAAACTATGCCGACGCCGTCTCAGGGTCGCTTTGCCTGATCCCAGAGGGAGCGCCCTTGGAGGCGCTGGCCCAAGATTACCAGAAAATGCAGGAAGCGGGACTGCTTCAGTCAGACGCCATCGCTTTCGATGACCTAATGGCTCGTCTGATGGACCTTCAAGATCAGGCCAATAAGCGAGCTGAGTGAGGTGGGGCAAGTTTCTTGCTTTCGGCGTCCTCGTGATCGCCAGAAGGTTCAGCTTCCGGCTTCGTTGCAAACCCATGGTGAGCAAAAAACGAAACACGCCAAACCGGCTTTCATGCCGATCCCGCCTTTGTTGCGGGAAACTGTGTGATTTGATGATTTTGGCGCCTCCTGCCCTTTGGTCAGGACCGCGCTAGTCGGTTGGCTGAGCAGCCGTCCTCCCCTAACGGAAACGCCGCCTCTCCTAGCGACACGCCGCTGGTAGTGCCGTCTCCTTCGGAGACAGCCCGGCCAGCCGTCGCATGGTCATGACAACGCCTCATCTCGGCCGTTCTGGTTGCGGTCGCTGGGGCGGACGCATGACCTCAGTGATCTCGCTGGGTGAGTAACATATGCCGCTTTAAACATAGAAGCGGAATGGCTGTGGTGATCCCTCTTTTGCTGACCCCATCACAAGGATATCGCCTACCATCTTCGCAAAACGGACGGTGACTGGAAGACCGTCGTTAAAGTTGCACGAGTTATAGTTGATTTTTGTTAATCCCATGATGTCGTTGAGTACCGAAGTCAGTGCAGGGCGCTCATACTTTGCACGTAAAATTGTTATGAACAAAGGGTTCGGGTAAGCGGGTAGCCGAGACCGTTCAGGCTTTGTGATTCCAGGGCATGAGAGCGTC
>NZ_LPUY01000032.1 GCF_001518015.1 Tritonibacter horizontis | reverse complement strand
GCAGCCCATGGAAACCAGACGCCGAAAACACCCTCAAATATCTACTTTTTAGATAACAGATTTCATCCGCTAGCGACGTCACAAAAGGTATGTGACGCGTGGCAAAAACAATCAGAAGCAAAGGGCAGGTGGCACTCTGCCAGGCGTTGGTCGACGCGCGCAAAAGCGCAGGCTTGGGCCAGGACGACTTGGCGGACAGGCTCAAGTGCCATCAATCTCTCGTGGCACGCCTCGAAAGCGGCGAACGCCGGATCGACGTCGTCGAACTGGTCGTTCTGGCGCGCGCCATCGGCTTTGACCCGTTCGATGTTTTGGCGATCGTCGAAGCCGCCACGGAGCCCGACCACAGGATTTGAAGCCAATGAATTGTTGAGAACACGGGAACCCACTTTCCCGGTCTGATGATCATTTCCTCATCGAGGACCAGTTAGCCAACATCAAAGAAGCCCGGCGCGCGGTCGTAGTGAACGCTCTGCAACCCCACGCCGCAATTCGCAGCGCCGCAGTGCAGGAAGCCAGTAAACAGTGAACGAAGATAAGGGTGAGGGCGTCGCGATCGCCAATCTGATCGGGACCGATGGGTGCAGTGTTGTTGGTTGGGTTTATCGCTGGAGGACAGGCTCACATGCGGTGATGTGGGACGTCCAAGGGCCCCAGCCGGTATCGGAAACCCGGCCGGATATAAGTGACGAACAGAAGCAAGAAATCGACTTCGATGCGCTGACGAGGATCGGAAGAAGCGACGACGGGTGAACAGAGCGAACCCGCGGTGTTTGCCTAAACGCCAAACAGCATGTGGACCGCGAAGCGTATGCGGTGCGGTCGTGCAAGCCAAAGAAGCCGTCTTCCATGACAAATCTACGTAGCGGCAGGTCAGTAGTTCACCTGCTCGAACCCGTAGTTGCCGTCATAGTCACGCCAATCGACGAAGACGGATCGGTGATAAATGCCAGGGCAATGCTCGCCCCAACGTTCAAGTCCCACATGGGCCTCGGGCAGGGCAGTTATCGAAGATCGCTGCCATGAGAAATCGCCTTGGGTCCCGTAGGTGCCGAGGACCACGGTCGCGCTTCGGTTACAATCCCCATCGCGCCCGGACTCGTGCTGTCGTGCATACCGTACATCGAAGACGCGGATGGACCGCACGAAATTGAACTCTGGCCCGCTGATATCGATGTCCGCGCGGTCCTGAACGAGCCGCAGGGCGAGGTCGGTGGGAACGAGATTATCTACTGGCAAGGATTGAAGCGGTCGACGGCTGTCGGTTCGGTACAAGGCTTCAAAGATGCGGCCAGCGTTGTTTTGTAACCGATCGTTCTCGTAGGAGGCGCCCATGGGACAGCGCCAGATTTGCAGCGGTGGTTCGACCGGCCAAGGTGTAATCCGCCGGATAAATTCGGCGCGGGCTCGGGCGCAAGGGACGGAAGCAGGCCAGCCGCCAGACAGGCACAAGAGGATCGCGCAATCGATCGGGTATGTCTGCGCGCGGGCGGGTATTGGCAGCGAAGAACCTGTCACGGTCAAAGCGACTGCGACCGAGGGGAGGAGCTTCTTGAGTAAATGGCGCATGCTGTGGAGCCTCCGTGATAGGAGTTCAGCATACATACAATAATATACTATCGCAACGCTAAGTATAAAGTCGCATAATGAAGTTTATGTTATTTCTTCTCCGGCTAATGCCGACCTTCGCTTATGCTTGGTAAAGGTGCACATCGCGGGACAATGCCGTCATTCGTTTTTCATATTTCGCTGACGCAGCACGGCTTCGCGCATGCGGCAGGTTTGTCGCTGCGTTGCAGCTCAAGTTGCCAATGCGGTCATTCAATCTGGCTAAATGTCACAAAGTCCAAACTCCACCTTCGCTGTCTCTTCGCAGCATGTTTTCGAAAACAGTAAGGCGCACAACAACTTGAAGCACCTACAACAATCACACCAGTCCCGTAAATAATGACGGGATCTTTATCCATGGTTTACCGACGATCTTGAAGCGATTCCTCGACGGTCCAATTGTTGCGCTCTTGATCTAAAGATTTCACGATTTCGAAGCTCTAGTGACCAGATTGTTTGGCTACGAGATCCTCGCGCAGCGATAAACCTCCAAGGCTAGAATAATCCGTTTGCGGGGTTCTAAGAGTAGGACGGAATATTGACTTTCACCGCCATGGAACAGCCTTGAACCGACTTGTCGCTTTGGTCCTGAAGATTACCTTGCGGGAGACGGTATCGCTACTTCGACACCAACCACGGTTGTCCCCGCCAAGTTGCCCTGTGCAGACCCGGTCCACGCAACGACAACGCCAGCTGCTGATCGCGTAATCCTTGGAAATCCTACCGACTCTCGCCCACGATTGATGTGGAGTGCTTGTGGCGAAGTACACCCGCTCTCCGGCGACACCTGACACACGACTATTGCTTCACCGCCATTCGCATACTCCAACCAAAGAGCAAGTGCTTTGCCGTCACCCATCTGCAAGACATCTACGCGACCTGCGGGTGTGCCGAGATCGAGTTGCAACGGGTCTTCAAAGGATGCGCCCCCATCCCTGGAAAACGCAATTCGAGCCTTTGCCTCGCCATTGGCACCGGTGAACCACACGACTACCGCGTACGTTCCCAACGCATCGATGGCAGGTCCGTTGACAGGGCATCCTGCGATTTCCCAGCCGTCGCCGTAGATTGTTTCGGGGTCGGTCCATTCTTCTTCGACCAACCTGACAACCGAAATATCGCGGATTTCTTCGGCTGTTCGGTCCCTGTAAACCGCTATGATGTTACCTGCTTCCTTGCGGACGGCCGATGTTTGACAGCACGTACAAGCGCGTGGGTCGAGCAGGCTTTCCGGTCCCATTGAACCGTCCGGCGCAATGCGACGTGCGCGGACCTGCATGGCATTCTCATAGCTGTCGTCTGCGGCTTGATTATCGTATGCACGACCATCTAGCCAAAGAGCTGTCAAACCAGCGCTATCATCAGGGATTAGCGACACGAAACCATGTTCACGCTTTGATCGGTCATCGTGGGGTATGATTGGCGTTGTCCAGTTCAAACCCTCATCGAAGGAGAAAGCGATCTTTACGTCGTATTGATAGCTGCCCGGCCCATTCAATTCCAACCAATGCGCTGCAAGCGTCCCATCGCTAAGCCCAACGACTGACGGAAAGTCGGCCCAGTTCACAAACAGTGTCTCAGATTGATGAATTGTACGCGCCTCCGTCCAATAGGTGCCATCGAACAGGGCCATCCGAACGGCGTTGTTACCTTCGGTCCAACTCATCACGATCCGACCATCGGGCAGTGTTGAAAGCGAGGGTTCACGTGCGTGATCCCCAACCGGTGCAACCAGTGGTCTGACTGGAAACAGAGGGGCATCTTCAGCCGCTACAAAGGGCGCACCGAGCATAAAAAGAGCCGTGCAAACGAATAAAAATCTAATCGGCCTCAACCTCCGGTCCAACCGAAACGAGATAAGCCCAGACTGCCTTGGCATCCGTTTCTTTCTTCAATTTGAATGACATGCCAGATTTCGCCTTGCTGTCGTTCAGAAAAGTCGCGAGGAACTTCTTCGGATCTGCAATATAGGCTACGAAATCGCTCTCGTTCCAGACCAAGCCATTCTCGCCCGCTTCACGAATAGAGTCCCGAAATTTATTCCCAAACATTTCTTCGGTCCCTGCTGTTCGGTTGTACACACCATAAAGATTTGGCCCAACCGCGCCACCCTTTCGGATAACGTCACCATCCGTCCTGACGATTGAGTGGCAGGCCTTGCACTTGTTAAATACCTTGTCTCCGGCCGATGCGTCGCCGGTTGCATGTCCATCGGCGAGAACACCTGTTCCGGACAATGCCAATGCTAGCGTTGCGATAAATTTAGGTTTCATTCGTTTCTCTCCCCGTTGATGACAGTTATTATCTACTGGATGGCTGTTATGCTTTTGCCTCAGGTCGACAGGTCACTCAGTTAATTCCGTTTTCCCTTTGAAGAGC
Source organism: Tritonibacter horizontis (assembly GCF_001518015.1). Lineage (GTDB taxonomy): Bacteria > Pseudomonadota > Alphaproteobacteria > Rhodobacterales > Rhodobacteraceae > Epibacterium > Epibacterium horizontis. The sequence goes on along the minus strand of NZ_LPUY01000032.1, from coordinate 10,553 downwards.
CCGTATATATGCCACGATATTCAATACTTCTGCTCGTGTTACGCCCTCGACAGCTGGCATGTTGCCAAACTTCCAATGGTGCGCCCGAACACCATTCTGTGCTGCGAGGACAAACGCCATGTCACCGTGGTGGCCCGGCTCATAAATCTTGTGCACCAGCGGTGGAGCAACGCCGTCCTGACCCTGCCCATTGACGCCGTGGCAGGTCGCGCAGGCCGCACCATAGGCACGCTTGCCGATTTGCTCTTGCTCGGTGAAACTTGGGGGCAGCCTGACAGTTGCAAGCGCACCTGCGGGAAGTGCCATTCTTTCGTCCGTCTGAGTACTCGTCTGGGAGTGGGTCGGCTGCAGGATGTACCATCCTGCCGCAGAAACGGCGATCAGAGCAAAAAATATTGCTGCCCATTTCATGCTATCAAACTCCTTCATTGTGAAGCGAGGTCTCCATGCCCCTCGAAAGGCAAAGTCGTTTTTCTGAGCGGCGATTGCTCGAATTGGCTGACCTTTTCCAGCGTACTGTCATCAGCCTGGGCCACTTCGGACGAGTGGCCTGACCCGGCAAAAAAAGCCGTGATTTCGTGATACCGGATTCGGGTGTCTTCCAAGGTCTGATAGTAGCGGAAAAGTTCCTTCAGCGGTGCCGAGAAGTCCTTGTGCGCTGCCAGGACGGCCACCAGCGCGCCGAGTGTGATCCGCCCTTCGATGACGAAATATCCACCCAGAGAGTAGAACAGGAATGGCGTCAGCGCGGTCAGAAAATTGTTGAGGGCCTTGATGAAGAACTTCAGACGGAAAATCTTCCTGCGCACGTGCTCAAGCTCTCTAAAACTTGCGCTTACTGGCAGCAGCCCGGCCGGATTGACCTGCCGTTCGCGCAATTGATCGCTGAGCTGCCTGCCAAGCTGTCGGACCTCCTTGATCCTGGTGCGTGAAAGCGCGTTGACCCGCCGTTGCAGCTTGGGCAGCAGCACGAGCTGAATTGGCAGTACCGTCAGTGCGGCGGCACCCAAGACAGGGTCCTGAACGAACATGAAAAACAGGATCGTCAGAAGCGTACCGCCTTGCAGGATTGGCAGCGTAAGGACATCTGCCGCGAAGCCACCGATGGGCTCGACTTCCTGTGCGAGAATAGGGACGATCTCGCTTTGGTTTCCGGAGTCTGGATCGCTGCGCCATTGCCGATAGACCAGCAGGCGGAAGCGCCGCAGAAAACGCTCGGCGACATACCCTTTGAAGACGTTAAGGCTATATTTGTTTAGCCCATTCAGGATAATAGCCAAAAGGTAGAGACCGCAAAGAAGCATGAGGAAAACGACCTGGTCGACGTCTCGTCCCAAAACGGCAACTGGGAAACGGCCAGAATCCAGAGCGTTGTTTACGATCTGTTTTGGCAGTTCCAAAGTCAGATAGAGTATAGGCATCGCGATGAGGCTAACCACGATCATCAACGCTTGCTGCCTTCTTGAATAGCGCAAGACGGTGCTGAAAAGACTTCCTTCGAGCCCTCGTATGGGCTCTGGGTGGATCGCAGGCGTGCTGCGGTACTTCCAAAGCTTCAGAATGCCGCGAATAGCAAGATATGAGCCAACACTGATCAGCAGCGCGGGGGCCAAGACCAGTATGAGATGAATGAACGGATGAACCCAGTCCGGCGTGGCATCGCTGTAGTCGTACCCAAGGGCGGCAGCTACGTCGTGTACAAGCAGGTGATACCTATCCAAGAGTGACATTGAAAATGTCTAATCCTTGGACTTCGGCGCAAGGTGATCGTGCACGATGATGACGCCCCACATGCCCGCTTCCCGGTGGCCGGGAATCAAGCATACGAACTCCAGGTTGGTCATATCGGAGAAATCCCAGATCAACTCGGCATTTTGCCCACTAGGGATCGAAACCGAGTTGGCGCTGTCATGCTGCATATCGGGATGTTCGCGCATCCATTGCTGATGTTTTGCGACCTCGTCAAAGGAACCGAGAAAGAACTCGTGATCCAATGCGCCGGTATTTCTGATTGAAAACTGGACAACCGAGCCGCTTTCAATCTGGATCGCGTCCGGCTCGAAAAGCATGTAGCCGCTTTCCGTCTCCCGTATGGATATTTCAATCGTCCTGTCGATCGAGGAGCCATCACCGGGTTTCCCGATCGGATCATGGCCAGGCACTTCGAAGGCTCGCGCGTGAGGCTGCTGGCCCTTGCCACTGGAAGCGCCCACTGAAAAAGCCGGAAGGACAAGCGCAAGGGCGATGGTGCAGGTTCTCAGGAAATTCTTCATGCTCGGCTACCTCCGTAGCGCTTGATTTTATGGGATCTTCTTGCTTGCTTGGGCTAAGCGATCAAGGCGATGGGGCCGGAGTGTTTACCCCCGGCCCCATTGTTAGTAGTTACTTCATCTGCGTGACGGTCAGTTTACCCTTGACCCGGTCGGCAACGAACTCGATGTCCTGACCTTCCGCCATCTTGGCCACCATCGCCTCGTCGGCGCGGAACACCATGGTCATTGCCGGCATATCCAGGTTGACGAGAGGGCCGTGGATAATTGTGACCTTGCCGGCCTTTGCGTCGATTTTCTTGATGGTGCCGCTTGTGTATTCCACGTCAGCCTGAGCCATCTGGTCACCGACTGCGACCTCACGGTGCATTCCCGATTCGTAGTGGCCCGGGATCAGGCACGCTGCTTCGAATGTGCCAGAATTTGCGAAAGTCCAGACAACTTCGCCCGAGGCGCCCGCATCGAGACGGATACGGTTCGGATCGTCATGTTCCATGTCCATCTTGGCCATTTCGATCTTGTGCTCGGCATTACGCTCTACCGTGTCGAGGACGAATTCATGCTCCAGCTCACCCTTGTTGGTGATGTTGAAGCGGATGGTTTCGCCCTCCTTGATATCCATCGGCTCACTCTCGATCAGCATCTGGCCCTCATCGTTTTCGAGCAAAGTGACGTCGATTGTGCGGTCAACCTTGGCGGCGTCACCCGGCATGCCGACCATCATTGCGGCTGGCTTGGTCTCCCCATGTCCGCCGTCGTGTGTACCTGCAGCAAAGGCCGGTGCTGATAGCGCGATCGCGAAGCTTGTCGTCAAAAGAAGATTTCTCATTTTATTGTCCTGTAGGTTGGTTCGGTTGGAGATGACGAAGGGCCGCTCAGCCCTTCGAGGTTGGTTTCGGTGTGAGAATGGTTTTGGGGCTGTTGTTGGAGGCAAAGTCGGGTAATTCGCCAGTCCATTCGTAGGCCATCTCGCCCGGAGGGTTCTCGTACCAGCCGGGATCGGAGTAATCGTCCGCGTCGATGCCGTCCCGCACCTTCACGACCGAAAACATGCCGCCCATCTCGATGGGTCCGTACGGGCCCCAACCCGTCATCATCGGGATGGTATTGTCGGGTAGCGGCATTTCCATTTTTGCCATGTCCCCCATGCCGGACATGCCCATCGGCATGTATTCCGGCTGGAATTGACGGATCTTCTGGGTCAGCGGCTTCTTGTTCACCCCGATGAACGTCGGCACGTCATGGCCCATGGCGTTCATCGTATGGTGCGATTTGTGGCAATGGATCGCCCAATCTCCCAGATGATCGGCGACGAATTCGTAGGCGCGCATCGCACCTACGGGAATGTCGATGCTGACCTCCGGCCACTGTGCTTCAGGCGGCACCCAGCCGCCATCCGTGCAGGTGACCTTGAAGTCATAGCCGTGCATATGGATCGGGTGGTTCGTCATCGTAAGGTTCCCAACCCGTACTCGCACCCGGTCGCCCTTGTTCACGACCAGCGGATCGATGTCGGGGAAGATCCGGCTGTTCCAGGTCCAAAGGTTGAAATCCGTCATCGTCATGATGCGGGGTACATAGGTACCCGGATCGATGTCGAAAGCATTCAGCATGATCAGGAAATCACGATCCACCGGCATGAATGTGGGATCCTTGGGGTGGACCACGAACATGCCCATCATCCCCATCGCCATCTGGGTCATTTCATCGCCGTGGGGGTGGTACATGAACGTTCCGGACTTCACCAAGTCGAATTCGTAGACGAAGGTTTTGCCCGGCGGGATGCTTGGATGGCTCAATCCGGAGACCCCATCCATGCCTGAAGGAAGAATGAGCCCGTGCCAGTGCACCGTTGTGCCTTCCGGCAGCTTATTGGTGACGTAGATGCGCACCCGGTCGCCTTCGACTGCTTCGATCGTCGGGCCGGTGGATTGGCCGTTGTAGCCCCACAAATGCGCGATCATGCCGTCGGCAAGCTCGCGTTCTACCGGTTCGGCCACGAGGTGAAATTCTTTCACCCCGTTGTTCATCCGGTGCGGCAGGGTCCACCCGTTCAATGTGACCACAGGTGTGTAGTCCGGCCCGGTACTAGGACGCGCCGTGATCGCCGTTGCTGCGCTATCCATTTGGGCAGCTTCGGGCAGGCCCATGTTCAGGGTTTGACCCCAGGCTTTCGAAGAGACCAGCGTTGCACCTGCCGCGCCGGCTCCGAGTAATTGACGTCTATTTAGCATGTCAGTTCCTTTCAGTGTCCTGCGCCGCCACCGGCGGCAAGTGTCGCGCCTTCTCCACCAGCACCGCCACCGCCTTCGCCGCCGCCATAGATCGCAGCGGTCAGATCAGCCTGTGCCATGTAGAATTCGCGTTTTGCGTTTGCCGCTTCCAGTGATGCGCCCAGTTTCTCGCGCACGTCTGTCAGCAGCTCGAAAGTGTTGGTGATCATGCCGTTATAAGACAGCAGCCCCTCTTCTTCGACGGTCGTGCGTAGCGGCACCAGAACGTCGCGATAGTGGCGGGCGATCTTATACGCGGCGTGATAGGAGGCTTCAGCACCACGCGCTTCGGACCGGACGTTGACGGCTCTTTCTGCCAGCACGTTGGCTGCTTGCAGGTACGACAATTCCGCCTTGCGCATCCGTGCCTTCCCGGTGTCGTAGATCGGGATTGCGAACTCCACCTCCACCTGAGGGGTGGTCACGGTCTCCGTTTCTCCGTCCTCAATTTCCCGCTCCGCTTCGAACCCGGCAATGAATTCGAGATCGCTGATAATGCGAGTCTGATCAGTCAGACCAAACGCCTTGGCCTGTGCTTCCAGGCCAAGTTTGGCAACGCGCAGATCAACCCGATTTCGCAATGCTTTCGCTTCGATGTCAGTCACACGGCCGACGGAACGCGGCAGCGCAGGAAGAGCATCGGGCACATAATAGTCGACTTCGGTGCCCCACAGCCCCATGAGCCTGGTCAGCTGCTCTTTGGACCGGGTAGCATTCAAGCGTGCCTGGGCAAGTTGTCCGGCGAGTTCGGCATTGAATGCCTGTTCACGGGCCTGCCCGGCTGTGTTAAGCGCGCCGGTCTCGCCCAGTCTCATCGCTAATTCCGATCCGGCGTCAGACGTCGCTTTCGCACGGCGGAGATAACTCACAGCCTCGAAGGCGGCTACGGCATCGACCCATGCCTTCCGCGTCTGATTGGCCAGTGCGAGTGTGTCGTTCACGGCGCTCAGTTGAGCCTGCCGGAAGTTTGCGTCTGCAATGGCCGTACGCTGCTTGCGAGTGGTGGCATCGAGCACGTTCGACCGGATCAGTCCCTCGATCGCCCTGTAGGCACCCAGTTCGGGCGCACCGATGCCCAGTATACCAATCGACACGATTGGGTTTTCCGGCATCGATTGCTGCCAGGCCTCTGCGGCAGACAGGCCGACGTTTGCATAGGACGCCTGCAACCCTTTGTTGTTCAGAAGCGCGACCTGAACGGCGGTGTCCGCCGAAATGGTCTTGCGGTGCACCATTGCGTGCACCTGCTTCTTCAAGGCCTCGTTTTCGGCCTGGGTTTCGGCGAAGGCTGTCCGTTTGCCGAGGGCTGGTGTGACCTGGCTGGAAATATTGGCGAAGCCAGCTTTTGGTTCCGTGTAGATGCCCGGCACAGCGGTAGCACAGGCACCCAGGATTAGCGGAAAGCCGAAAACCAGCGGAAACTTCGATACCCGCATCAGTTGCCCTCCGTCTGTTCTTGATTGACGGAACGCCAGTCGCGGGGACCTGTAGGGCCGCGATAGGTGTAGCCCGCCAAGGGGTCCTGATAGCTGATCGGCGATGAAACTGCCGTGTTGACGACGGCCTGTTGGGTCGCGACGGACGGCAACGGGGTGGGCTCATAGGCGCATGCGCCAAGCCCGAGGGCCGAAGCCCCCATAAGTAGATGAATTTTCATGAAAGTAACCTGATTGGTGAACGTTGTCTCACGCAGACTCTGCGCAAGGCTCACACCCGTTTTGGGCGTCGGTTCAGATCAGGAATCGAGGGGGCCGCAGGAACCCTGCTGTTTCCACCGAATACGTTTGACCGTCGAGAATGACATATTCACTTGTACCAACCGGCTCTGCTTCGATCTTGGTGTCTTCGAGGAAGACGACAGAAATACAGATACCGTTGCAACACTCTTGGGATTGTTGCTCTTTGCCATCCTTGTCGGACGCTGCGATGTCGCTTGCGACCCTAAGCTTCTCATGCGCGTGATGCGCATCGCTTCCGGTGTCATGAGTCATGGCGGCACCAACGACAACAATAGACTTGGCTTGATGTCCGTCATGCATGCCGGACGCCGCGTGAGCGGCAGAAGGTGGTGAAAATACCAAGGCTAACGCAAACGCAATGCACGTAAACGTCTTGAACCAGCATGATATGAAAACTCGAAAGCTCATGCTCTAGATATCGGATACCGAAGCAATCCAGTCAATCCGTCCTGCGCAGGAAGGTTTGTCGCTTTTTTGTGAAAAAGGCGAGATTCGGCCGCTGCCGTCAGAAAATGTTGCATATCAGAAACATATAAAGAGCCAATATTCCCCTCCGGTCAGCGGAGCGATGCTGACGCGTCTTGTGCTACCGAACTTCAGCCAGCTTCTCAGACCTGTAGCCCGCGTCGCTGATCGCTACCGCCAATGCAGTTTCATCCAGAGTGCTGTCGACGCCGACGATAGGTGCAGTCAGATCGCACGAAACTTTTGCATCTGGGTCGGCAGCCATGATGGGCTTTTGCATGGAAGCGGCACGATGGCCGCGATCTCCGCGCAGATTGCAATAGACCCTGAAAGGAGTCCGCCCACTCGGATAGGAATATTCCGTTCTGAAAATTACCGCCAGCGTAAGACATGCAGAAAAGCTACTTTCCAATGCTATCAACATTTCCGCAACTAGGTCCGGCAGTAACCTACCATTTGTTATGTCGCTCGGCCTGCAGTCGAGACATGGAACGCGGTTCAGGAGATTTCGAAACTTAAATTTCATTCGTCCCAAAGACCTGGAGCGAATGCTTGGTTCCCAAACGCAGGTTCAACATCCTCGATCTCAAGCCGTATATGTGCCAACGTTCTAACATGCAGAGGTTTTTCTCCGTCGACATGCCCGGTGTTCAATTTGTGAGCATTGTCTTGGCATTCAGCCTCGCAGCGTTACTGGCGGTCCTCTGCCTTTATATCTTGCTTTCGCCGGGCTTTGCAGCGGCTCTTGCCGCCGGCGGGCCATCGCTGGCCCGCTTTCTGAGGCAAGTTACGACCAACGGTCTGCCCGTAGTTTTTGCCATAAACTATGTCAGTTTTTTTCTTTTCGCGGTGATACAGAAACCAAAGGTCGCCCGCCGAGATACGGCGTTTTTCGTGCTGGTGGATATCTTGCTCAGAGCCATTCTCTTTCCAAGCCTCCACGCACTGATCTACGTTTTGTCTGCCGACTGGTTCGAGTCATTCGGGGGCAGTCGTGCAACCGCGTTGTCGGTCGTTGCCCCAACCCTTGCGCGTTCGGCGTTTTTTGAGAACATCTCCGGAGTTTATCTTTATGCGACAATGATCAGCGCGCTGCCGCTATATGTTTCAGCTTTCGGGCAGTCGGAATTTCTTGGACCGACCGTTCGTCGCTTGCCAATAAAAGCGGGCTTTGAGAAGGGTGTTTCAAACCTCTCAAAGGAGATCCCCATGTCCATGAATGTTCAACCCCAGCCAGACCGTCCGGATCCGACCGTGATCGCGGTGCAGAACGACGCGTTTCGCAAGCTCGCATGCCTTGGGGTGCCGCCCGCGCAACCCATCCAGGGCCGCATGCATGTCACCCGCGCGCTTATGGAGGCCGGCGATGGCTTCATGGCCGAGGCGGTCAAGGCAACCGGTGAGTTTGCCACGTTCGAGCCTGAGAATGATCCCGAGGGCTGGCACGATTTCGGGGCGGTCGAGATCCGGGGAGAGACCGTGTTCTGGAAGATCGATCTCTATGAAGCAGACTCGGACTTCCGCTATGGGGCTGAGACCCCGGACAATCCTGCCACCACCATGCGCGTGCTGACCATCATGCTGGCGCGCGACTGGTAGGGCAGGGGACTCCTCACCCTGACATCTGAGACGATGAAGGCCCGCTGACCCCTCAAAGGGAAAGTGGGCCTTTTGTCGTGGTGATCCCTGAAGCCGGGGATTGGTCACGCGCGTGAGCGCGCGGGCCACACCTCACCCTCCTGGAAGGATATCCCATGACCACAAGCTTTGCTCCCCTTACCGTCGCTATCGGCGATCTCGTCCCGCATCCCGCCAATGTGCGCAGCAACGCGCCGGAAACCTATGACCCCGAGAACATCGCCCATCTGAAGGCCAGTATCGCTGTGCTGGGCCTGCTCCAGCCGCTCTTGGTCCAGAAGCTTGACGGCAAATATGCTGTCCTCGCCGGTGGCCGGCGCCATGCAGCCCTGAAGGAGCTGATCGCTGACAAGGCCAGCAAGGGGTTCACGGCGAAAACCAAGGTGGACTGCCGCCTTGTCCCTGAGGAGAGCGACGTCACCACGGCGCTGTCGCTCGCCGAGAACATCACCCAGGCGCCGATGAATGCCATCGACGAGTTCGAGGCTTTCGCGCGGATGATGGAGGTCGATGGCCAAACGCCCGAGACGATCGCAAAGACCTTCGGCACCACGGTGGCCGCCGTGAAAGGCCGGTTGCGCTATGGCCTTATCCACCCCGATATCCGCGCCGCGGCTCGGGGCAAGGTGATCACGCTCGACACAATGAAGGCCTTCGCCGAGCACCCAAGCCAGGAGGCGCAGCGCGAGGTTTTCGAGGCGCTTACGAAAGACGGCGGCTATCTGCAGGCCTACACGGTCCGACAGGCCCTCAAGTCCCGCGGTGTGCAGGTCAGCGACGATATCGGGGCTTTCGTGCGCGAAGACTACGAGGCGCGCGGCGGCACCGTCGCAGCCGATCTGCTGGATGAGCATTCCGTGCTTGAGGATGCGGCTCTGGTCGAGACCATCTTGCTCGAGAAGCTCGGTGCCGCTGCCGAAGAGACCCGTATGAGGCTGGGTTTTGCCTGGGCCGATGCGATGGTGCGCTATGACTACGCGACCATGGCCGACTATGGCCGCGTCTATCCCGGCCCGATCGAGCCCGATGAGGCTGCCCGGAAGCGCATCGATGAGATCGCCGCCGAGCTTGAGAAATTGCAGCTCGAGATGGAGGATGAGGGGCTTGAGGACGACGCATACAACGTCCTCTACGACCGCGTGGATGCTCTGGAAGAGGAAGCCCGCGACCTGCAGGAGGCCTACAGCGCCGAGGACCTGGCTCGATCTGGGGTGATCGCGTCGTGGCAGGGCGGTCAGGTGACGCTCCATGTGGGCCTCGTGCGCCCCGAGGACATCGTCAAAGAGGAGGGCGCGCGCGGCTCCTCGGCTAGCCCGACCGGGGAGGAGGCCCCGGACGCCGGCGAAATCACCTATCCAGCCTCACTGGCTGAGGACCTCAAGACCGAGCGAGCCATGTCGCTTGGGGCCGCGATGGCGCTGCATCCGGAAGCCACACTCGATCTGACGCTCTTCAAGCTGGTGAGCGACGTTCTGGCCAGCGGCATGAGTGTCACGCAGGCGATCAAGATCGATGCCCGCAAGGAATACCGCAGCCATGCCAAGATGGACGAGATCGACGAGACCTCGCTTGAGCAGGTGGCGGCGGCGCATGATGCGCTTGATCTGTCCTGGCTCGATGACAGCCGCGCGCCCGCCGATCAGTTTGCGGCGTTTCGCGCGCTGAAGGCCGGCGAGAAGGCCAAGCTCGTCGCCTATGCCACCGCCAGCACCACGCAGTCCTGCTTCGCGCGGGACCGATCGCGCGACAGCCTGATGCATGCGTTCGAGATCGAGATCATGCCCGATATCCGCGCCCACTGGACGCCGAACGCGGCGCTCTTCAATCGCTTCAAGAAGGCTTGGCTCCTGAAGATCCTCGGTGAGGATCTGGGTCTCGCCCAGGAGGCGGTGACGCTCGCCTCATCGAGCAAGAAGGAGATCGTCGCCTTTTGTGACAAGCTCTTCGCCGAACCCTTCGCCACACTCACGGACGCGCAGCGCGCTGCCGTGGCCGCCTGGTGCCCGCCGATGATGCAGACCGCCGGTATCGCCTTTGATGAGGCGGAGCCCGCTGCGGAAACTCCCGAGCCTGACAGCGAGGTCGCGCAAGCGGCCTGAGCCATCATGCGACCCGCGCGAGGCATTCCCCGCGCGGGTCGACCCTCCCACACCCAACGGAAAGACATC
>NZ_LPUY01000031.1 GCF_001518015.1 Tritonibacter horizontis | reverse complement strand
GGCGGTCATGATCTCCAGAGGATCGAGCTCGGTTTCCTGCTCCAGCAGGAGAGCCAGGACGACCAGGCTGTCGCGCAACGTGCCGGGGATGACCGCTCCGGTCAGACCGCTGAACTGATTGGAAATCATGTTGTACCAAGTGACGCCGCGCTCCTGGCCGTAATATTTGGGGTTGGGCCCGGCGTGTATGGCGCTCGACGGAGCGACAAAACGCATGCCGTCGGCGCTGGCCACCTCGCCTGCGCCCCCATGTTGGACGATATCCAGACGACTGTGAGCGGAAACGATCGCGGCGTTGGCCGCGGCGATGGTCTCGGGCCGAATGAAATTCTGACCGACCCAAGAAAGACGGTCGCGACGCAGAGCCGCAAATTCCGGGCGCACGATCGGCTCAAGACCGATGTTGCAGGCGCCGCCGACCAGGGTCGCGCACAGGCTTATCTCGAAGTGCTCGACGGTGGCCTGACGCTCGCTCAGATGCGTAAAGGACTTGGCAAATCCGGTTCGCGCCATGACTTCAAGAAAGATGTCGGGCATTCCGGCCTTCGGCATGCGCGTTTGGACGGCGGCGCGAAGTGCTCGAAGGCTCTCGGGTTCATCA
>NZ_LPUY01000030.1 GCF_001518015.1 Tritonibacter horizontis | reverse complement strand
AGCAGCCCGCCGGTCAGATCCGCCGTGACCCGCAGCGGCGCAGCGGCGAAATCCAGGTCGGCCACGCCGGTCAGCGCGTTTTGATCCAGCCCGAGGCTCAGATCCCGCAACGCCACCCGCCCGTCGGGGGTATAGGTGGTGTCCGCCGCAAATTGCAGCCGCTGCCCCAGGCCGCGCGGCACCACCAGCGGCGTCAGCCCCAGCGCGCCCATCAGCGCCGCCGTATCCTCGCTGGCGCCAGTGACCCGCCCGTCAAACGCGCCCGTCAGATCGGCCCGCCCATCCAGCCGCGCCTTGCTGGCCGCTGCCGTTACCGACAGGCCGACCGAGACGACATCGCCGGCCAGGAACCGGGAAAAACTGCCGATCTCCCCCGCCAGCCGCAGCGGCTTGCCCGCCGGGCGCAGGGTCATATCCACCGTTGCGGTTCCGTTCGGCTCCGGCCACAGCAGGCTCAGATCCACCTGGCTGAGCCGCACCGGCTCCTGTCCGAAGGGGGCATAGCGCAGGCTGGCGCCGCTCAGGGTGATCGCCTCAATCGCAATCGGGTCCGAGGTCGCGCCGTTGCCCCCGCCGCCATCGCTCGCCGTTGCCGGCGTTTCAAAAATCCAGTTCCCGGTGCCATCGGCGCGGGTTTCCAGGTTCAGTTGCGGCACGATCGCGGTCAGCTCGGTGATGCGCACATCGCCCCGGATCAGATCCGCCGCGTCAATCCCGACCACCAGCCGCCCGGCGATCAACATCGGCTCCGGCCCGGCCCAATCGGCATTGGCCAGCGCCACATTGTCCGCCTGTATCCCCAGCGTCGGCCAGAAGGAAAACCGCACATCGCCGCCAAACACCACCTGTCGGCCGGTCTGTTTCTCAATCTGCTGGCCGACCAGCTCGGCCAGTTTCTGTCCCGGTAAAAAGGCCAGCACAGTGATGGCCACAGCAAGGGTCAGGACAAGAGCGGTCAGAATACGGAGGATCAGGCGCATGGCAGAGGGTCCCTTTTGGGAGTACAGAAGTTGGCTCGCCCACGTTCAGGGCTTTGCGCCAGATTACAACCCTCGCAGGTGGGATCAATCGCTGCGTGACCCCAATGCCATGGCGGCGCCCCCTGCGGCCCACCCCGGCACGGCCAGACGCTGCCAGACACCGCCAAGACCGGGTCGCCCCTATCAGCGTCAGGCGGGCAATGTCATCCCCCGCGCGGCGGCACCGGTCAGCGTCGGCGGCCCCACAGATCATATTCCCCGGCCTCGTCGACCTCCACCGTGACCAGATCACCGACCTTCAGCCCCTCGGTGCCCTCGTCGATGAACAGGTTGCCGTCGATCTCCGGGGCGTCTGCCTTGGTGCGGCAGGTGGCGATCCCGTCTTCGTCGATGTCATCCACGATGACCTGCATCACCTGCCCCACTTTCGCGGCCAGCTTTGCTTCGGAAATCGCCTGTGCCTTTTCCATGAACCGGTCCCAGCGCGCCTGCTTGACCTCTTCGGCCACGTGATCCGGCAGCGCGTTGGAGCGGGCACCAGCGACGTTTTCGTATTTGAAACACCCGACCCGATCCAGCTGCGCCTCGTCCATCCAGTCCAACAGATGCTGGAACTCCGCCTCGGTCTCGCCGGGGTAGCCAACGATAAAGGTCGACCGCAGGGTGATGTCGGGGCAGATCGCCCGCCAGGCCCGGATTTCCTCCAGCGTTTTGGCCCCCGCCGCAGGTCGGGCCATGCGTTTCAGCACATCCGGGTGGGCATGCTGGAACGGAATGTCCAGATAGGGCAGCACCGCATTGGCCGGATCCGCCATCAGCGGGATCAGCTCGCGCACATGCGGATAGGGATAGACATAATGCAGCCGCACCCACAGCTCCTCTGCCGGCGCCAGCTCCCCCAGGGCACGGGCGAGGTCGGTGATATGGCTGCGGATCTCGCCCTCTTTCCACGGGTTGACATCATATTTGCGATCCAGCCCATAGGCCGAGGTGTCCTGGCTGATCACCAGCAGTTCGCGCACCCCTGCCCCGACGAGCTTTTCCGCCTCGCGCAGCACCGCATGCGCCGGCCGCGACGCCAGCCGGCCACGCATGTCGGGAATGATGCAGAACTTGCACTTGTGATTGCAGCCTTCAGAGATCTTGAGATAGCTGAAATGCCGCGGCGTGAGGCTGACCCCCGAGGCCGGCAGCAGGTCCACAAACGGGTCCGGGCTGGGCGGAACGGCAGCATGCACCGCATCCAGCACCTGTTCGTACTGATGCGGACCGGTGACGGCCAGAATGCGCGGGTGATGTTCGCGGATGTAATCCGGTTCAGCCCCAAGACAGCCCGTGACGATCACCTTGCCGTTTTCCTTCAGCGCCTCGCCAATGGCATCGAGGCTTTCGGCCTTGGCGCTGTCAAGGAACCCACAGGTGTTGACGATCACCGCATCCGCACCGGCATAGTCGGCCGAGATCCCGTAGCCCTCGGCCCGCAACCGGGTCAAAATCCGCTCGCTGTCCACCAGCGCCTTGGGGCAGCCCAAGGACACCATGCCAAGCGTCGGCTGGTCAGGACGGGGGGCATCACCAAAGCGGGGCTTCGGCGCGAGGTCGGGGCGGAGATCTGGCGGATTGCTGGTCATGGCCGTCCTATAAACTGGCCGGAGACGCTTGGAAATGGAGGATTTGCCCTCCCCCCGCAATCCCCCCGCCCCCTTTCGACGGTCCCGGCCACAACGGCCGCGACGCGGATCCTCTGGAACAGGGACCTACGGGCGGAAGTGGCCAGCCGAAATAGCATATACCGTGCCGAGACTTGGATAGGTATGAGGCTGCTGTCACCGTGGCTCTGTGCCCCACTTTGTGTCGCACCCGACGGCAAAGCTCATAACCATTTGATTTAGAATGAAATGGAGGCGAGTACCGGAATCGAACCGGTGTACACGGATTTGCAATCCGCTGCGTCACCACTCCGCCAACTCGCCTCGCTGTCACCGTAATGTGGCGGGTGGTGAGCCGCCGACTGGTGTGACACGCGTTTTATTTCTGTTCCCGTCGGACCGCAAGGGGCAAAACACGGTGGCGGTGCGAAAACCTGGGGGTCTTTGCAGGGCACGATGGCGGCGATGCGCCCCCGGCGTCGGAAACGGCGCGGCGCATGGGGGAGCAACTGGCGACGGGGCAACTGGCGACGGGGCAACTGGCCGGACCGGTGGACGCAAAAAGGGCCGCCCGGAGGCGACCCTTTGTTGGTCCCCGAGGGGACTGTCATCCAAACAGGATGGCGTGACTTACATCATGCCGCCCATGCCGCCCATGTCGGGCATGCCGCCGCCGGCGGATGCACCTTCTTTGGCGGGTTTGTCAGCAACCATGGCTTCGGTGGTGATCAGCAGGCCTGCAATCGAGGCCGCGTCTTCCAGCGCGGTGCGGGTTACTTTGGCCGGGTCGATCACGCCGAATTTGAACATGTCGCCATATTCTTCGGTCTGCGCGTTGAAGCCAAAGTTCTTGTCTTCGGATTCGCGGATCTTGCCTGCAACCACGGCGCCGTCGACGCCTGCGTTTTCAGCGATCTGACGCAGCGGAGCTTCGAGCGCGCGGCGCACGATGGCGATACCGGCGTTCTGGTCTGCGTTGGCACCGGTGAGACCGTCCAGCGATTTGCCGGCCTGGATCAGCGCAACACCGCCCCCGACGATCACGCCTTCCTGCACAGCAGCGCGGGTCGCGTTCAGAGCATCGTCGACACGGTCTTTGCGCTCTTTCACTTCGGTTTCGGTCATGCCGCCGACGCGGATCACGGCAACACCGCCTGCCAGTTTGGCAACGCGCTCTTGCAGCTTCTCACGGTCGTAATCGGAGGTGGTTTCTTCGATCTGGTTGCGGATCTGGGCCACACGTGCCTCGATCTCGGCCTTCTCGCCAGCGCCGTCAACGATGGTGGTCTCGTCTTTGGTGATCTGGATTTTCTTGGCGGAGCCGAGCATGTCCATGGTGACGGACTCGAGCTTCATGCCGAGATCTTCGGAGATCACCTGACCGCCGGTCAGGATCGCGATGTCCTGCAGCATGGCCTTGCGGCGATCGCCGAAACCAGGCGCCTTGACCGCTGCGATTTTCAGACCGCCGCGCAGTTTGTTGACAACCAGGGTCGCCAGCGCTTCGCCTTCGACATCTTCTGCGATGATCAGCAGCGGCTTCTGGGACTGGATGACCTGCTCGAGCAGCGGAACCATCGGCTGCAGCGAAGACAGTTTCTTCTCGTGCAGCAGGATGATGCAGTCTTCCAGCTCGGTGGTCATCTTGTCGGCGTTGGTCACGAAGTAAGGCGACAGGTAGCCGCGGTCGAACTGCATGCCTTCGACAACATCGGTCTCTGTTTCCAGGCCTTTGTTTTCTTCGACGGTGATCACGCCGTCGTTGCCGACTTTCTGCATCGCATCCGCGATCTGACGACCGATTTCGGATTCGCCGTTGGCGGAGATGGTGCCAACCTGTGCAACTTCGTCGGAGTCTTTGACTTCACGCGCCATGGCTTTGATCGCGTCGACAACTTTCAGTGTTGCCAGGTCGATGCCGCGCTTCAGGTCCATCGGGTTCAGGCCCGCTGCAACCTGCTTCAGGCCTTCTTTGACGATGGACTGAGCCAGAACGGTGGCGGTGGTGGTGCCGTCGCCGGCTTCGTCATTGGTGCGGGAAGCAACTTCCTTCACCATCTGGGCGCCCATGTTTTCGAACTTGTCTTCCAGTTCGATCTCTTTCGCCACAGATACACCGTCTTTGGTGATGCGCGGGGAGCCGAAAGATTTTTCGATAACCACGTTGCGGCCTTTGGGGCCCAGGGTCACTTTAACCGCGTCGGCGAGGATGTTCACGCCTTTGAGCATACGGTTGCGGGCATCGGTGTCGAATTTGACGTCCTTAGCAGCCATTTTTCATTCTCCTTGAGAATTCTGTCTAGTCTGTTGCGATGAGGGTATGTCGGAGCGGGTGGCTCAGACGATCACACCCATGATGTCGCTCTCTTTCATCATCAGCAGCTCTTCGCCGTCGACGGTGACTTCGGTGCCGGACCACTTGCCGAAGAGAACCTTGTCGCCCTCTTTCACGGCCATTGCGATCAACTCGCCGCTGTCCTTGCGTGCGCCTTCACCACAGGCGACAACAACGCCTTCGGACGGTTTTTCTTTGGCGCTATCGGGAATGATAAGACCACCGGAGGTCTTCTCTTCGCCTTCGGTACGACGTACCATTACGCGATCATGAAGCGGTTTCAATGCCATCTTTGCAGCTCCTCAAAAGGCTCAAAGTGTTTTTCTTTCCCCGCACCCTTCATGGGCCACGGAGACGTTAGCACTCACCTTAGTCGAGTGCTAACTGCGGGATACCTAGGGAGTGGGAATTGCTGAGTCAACAACAATGATCCGGAAATTTCGTGGATTTTATGTGACTCGGGCGCGGCGCGGCGGACCGCCGCCCGGATCGGGTTCGGGCGGGGGGCCCTGCCCCGGCCTCAGCCTGCCGTGTCGATCTTAGTCCGCCGCATCACCGACAGGGGGCGTTGCGCGTGCCAGCCAGACCGTATGCTCGGCAAACCCGGCCTCGGTCAGCCCGTAGCGACCCCGGCCCTGCCGGTCGAACCAGCCGTAGTGATTGGAATACATCACCTGCGTGGCGCGGCTGACACCGGTGGCTTTTGCGACCTCCGCGCCCCGACTGGGACCATGGGCGGCCAGATGGGCCGCGCAGGCCAGCGCGTCCTGGCGATAGCCGGTCATCAGCCCGCCGCGCACCGCCCCGCCGACGTTGGGGTCGCCCTTGATCCGGTCGAATTCCCGCAGCAGCCGCGCCGCCTTCTGCTTGGATTTGCGGGGCTGAAAGGGGCCGGGATCGCAATGCACCTCGCAGCGGCCATCGGCGCGCACCGTGATCAGCCCCAGCCCCAGACGGCGGCACAGGGAGAGGTTGTCCTTCAGCGCCCGGCGCGCGGTCTTGCCGGTCGGGCGCGCCACCGCGAGATAGACCAGATCCGTCAGCCCCAGCCGCGCCACCGCCTGATGGAACAGCGCCAGCGTGAACCGCAGCTTCAGCTCCACCACCACCGGCGGCGCGTCGCCACGCCGCGCGACCACATCGGCGGCCCCGACCTCTCCCTTGACCGTATAGCCCTGCGCTTCCAGCAGGGATTTGACCGGGCCATAAAGTTCCTGTTCACGCATCATGGTGGCCATGCTTGCCCCGGCCCGGCAGCAATGGCAATGTAGCGCAACAGGAAAACAACCGAGCGGTGATCCATGACTGGACTTTTCTCCCGCCTCCGTCGCGCCCAGCGCCAGACGGGGACGATCTGGCTGCGGCGTGTGGCGCTGGCGGTCGGCGTCGCGGGGGCGGCGGCATCCGCGCAGGCGGCCTGCACCGGCACCGACCTGCGCCAGGACCTGCCCGCCGCGCTCAAGGCCGAGATCGCCGCCGAGGTCGCTCGCACCCCCTATGCCAAGGGGCTCAGCTGGATCGCCACCCGGGGCGACCGCCGTCTTCACGTGATCGGAACCATGCATCTGAACGACCCGCGCCACGCGCCGCTGGTGCGCCATATGACCCCGGCGATCGAGGCCGCCGACGCGATGCTGGTCGAGGTCACGGCGGCGGACAAGGCGGCGCTGGAGGCCAAGCTGGGCAAACGGCCAGAGCTGATCTTTATCACTGACGGCCCGACGCTGATCGACCGGCTGCCGCCCGAGGATTGGGCCGAAATTGCCGATCTGGCCCGCGCGGCGGGCATTCCGCCCTTCATGGCGGCCAAGATGCGGCCCTGGTTCCTCAGCATGTCGCTGTCGATCCCGAATTGCGCCCGCCGGATCCCAAATGTGTCGCATGGGCTGGACATGCAGCTGCTGGAGGTCGCGGCAGAGCACGGGGTCCCGACCCTGTCGCTCGAGGATCCGATGGAGATCTTCCGCACCCTCGACGCCGCGCCGCTGGCCGAACAGGTCGAGGAGCTGCGCAGCTACCTTGCCATGATGCGGGTGGGGCCGGATGAGTTTTTCACCATGCTGGAAAGCTATTTCGACGGCGAGGTGGAGGCCTTTACCCGCGTGCAGATGAAACAGTTTCTGGCCGCTGACCTGTCGATCCCGACGGCGGAGCGCGCGGCCCAGATCGAGGCCTTGATGGGCTCGCTGCTCTATGACCGCAACCGCGCCTGGGTTCCGGTGATCGAGTCGGCGCCGGGCAATCTGCTGGTGGTCGCGGTTGGCGCGGCGCATCTGCCGGGCGAAACCGGCGTGCTGGCGCTGCTCGAAGCGGCCGGCTACACCATCGAGGAGGCCCCCTTGTGATCCCCCTGCCCCGCCACCGCTCTCATGGCC
>NZ_LPUY01000029.1 GCF_001518015.1 Tritonibacter horizontis | reverse complement strand
CACCTCAACAGACCCAGCCGCAGCCCCGGATCCAGCCGCGCCCCCAGTCCCCAACACCGAAGGCGGCGTTGCCATCGACGCACCTGCCGAGGGCGCCAGCACAGAGGCCCAGTTCGACGGGCCGCCCGCCGACCCCACACCGCCTGCCGACACAGATACCGGCACGACCCGCGGCCAGATGGCGATGCCTTTGGATTTGCCGGACGCCGCCGCCCCGCCCCGGCAGAAGCCCCATCTCGCGCCCAGCAGCACCTCCTCCGCCACCGGTGCCGCACCCGCCGCACCCGGTACCGACGCTCCTGCGTCCCAGGCGCAACAGGATTTCTTTACCGAGCCGTCTGGCACTGCGCCCCCCGCGCCTTCGTCAGCGGCCGAGGGCGATAGCCCGGCCGCCACAACGCCCCCCGATTTGCCCCCCCTCCAGGACACTCAGGCCGAGCCACATACAGGCGGTGAGGAGAGCGAACCGGACCGCGCGCCCGCTGCCAATCCGCTTTCGGCCGCATTGGATACGCCAGAGAGTGGGACATCGGCGGCTCCGGTCACGGACACGCCCCCGGCTGCCACCCACCGCAGTCCCGCGGCTTGGGGGGCGGATCAGCCCGGCCCGGCGGCGTCCCCCACGCCCGCGCATACCTCCGATACGGCAGATCTGTCGGCGCCGCAGGATTTCGACACCGCGCGACCCGAAGAAAACACCGCAGCTGTTGGCGCCGATGATGCTGAAATCACCGCCGAACCTGCCCGGGACCATGCCGCGTCTTTTGATGACGCGATGGCCGCTTCGCCCGTGTCCACGCCCACCGGGATCATCCCACCCGAGCCCACGGCGGAGACGCTGACACCCACGCCACAGCCAGAGACCCCGCCGGCCAGCGCCGCCGCCGCGCCCCCCTCGCAGAGCGCCCCCGCAGCAGACACGCTGCCAAACGCCTCTGTCTCAGAGGCGGCAGAAGACATGGACGCAGAAGAGTATCCTGGGCCAGAAGCGGAACTGGAAAACCCGGTTGCGGACCCTGTTCCAGACCCGCTCGCCGCCACCTTGCCAACGGATGACGCCGCCCCGCTGACAGAGCCACTGGACATGCCGGAGGCCGCCTTTCAACCCGACGCAGCGACCTCTGCCCCCGCACCGGAAGAGGCCGCGATCGCAGAGACACCGGAAGAGCCAGACCCGACCGAAGCCACCAGCCAGCCCGCCGCTGGGCCGCCGATCCCCGAGCCGCAGTCCGAGCCGCTGTCGCCCGAGGAACCGGAGGAGCCAGAGGCCGAACTGCACGCTCCAGCGCCAGGCCTGGACCCATCGCCGGAGGACGCAACGGCTGACTTGGCGGTCCCGGACGGCGACCCCGACGACATTGTCGAAACCGCCGCGACCGAGGATGAGATGGCCGCGCCGGACGCGGACCCACTGCTTCCGCCGACGTCAGACCTGGCACCAGAAGCGGAGACTGAAACACTGGACGAGGCCGCCTCAGCCCCCCCGGACGAGGCCGCCTCAGATCCTCCGGCCGAGTCAGACCCTCTCGCCGTGGCGGAGCCGCACGCCGAGATTGCGCCAGACGAAATGGCGAATGCTGCCGATCCAGCGGCAGAGGCTCACGTCCCGCGCATCATCGAAGTCCCGGACGAAGCACTCGGCCCCATCCCGACGGGAATGCTGTCCCGGCTCGGCGCGTTGAACGCCCTGCCAGCCGAGCTGCGCGGACCAATACAGCAAATCGTCGACGCACTTCGGGCCCGCGAGTAACCCGGCACGTCAAGGGGCCGAAACCACAACTGTCGATGCTTTCTGAAAAAGCATGAGAAAAGCGAAATCGGCCCTTGCCCCTGCCGCAAAAAGCGGTAGAAAGCACCCTCAACGGGCTATGGCGCAGCCTGGTAGCGCGTCCGTCTGGGGGACGGAAGGTCGCAGGTTCGAGTCCTGCTAGCCCGACCATAACAAAACGCCCGAGTGCTTGTCGCTCGGGCGTTTGTGTATCCGCCATCTTCTTTGTTGTTGTTTTTCAATATATTGTCAGACATCGGCGACAGGACGATTGTGGCAGGGGGGAAATTGCGGCAACATTTCCCGAAACGACGAAGAAGGGGAACGGCAGATGACCGGAGTTTTGCCAAGCCAGACGATTGAGACGATGCTGGCGCGGGCCGAGATCACCTTGGCCGCACCGCTTCTGGAGGGGCAAATCCAACCCGCAAGCCTGGACCTGCGTCTGGGTCCCGTCGCTTACCGGGTCAGAGCCTCGTTCCTTGCCGGTCAGGGCCGCACTGTCGCCGAACGGCTCGAAGAATTCGAGATGCACCGCATCGACCTGAGCGGTGGCGCTGTTTTGGAAAAGGGCTGTGTCTACGTTGTGCCGCTGATGGAATCGCTGGCACTGCCTGCGCATATCACCGCTGTCGCCAATGCCAAAAGCTCCACCGGGCGGCTGGATCTGCTCACCCGGACGATCACCGATGGGGGCGAAGAATTCGACCGCATCCGCGCAGGCTACCACGGACCGCTTTATGCCGAGATCTGCCCGCGCTCCTTTTCGGTGCTGGCGCGCCCGGGCATGCGCCTCAACCAGATCCGTTTTCGCGACGGGCAATCGGTGCTCGATGATCAGACGCTGGCGGCGCTGCATGCGCAGGCGCCGCTGGTCGATGGAGAGGCGGTGATTGAAGACGGGCTGGGATTTTCGGTAGACCTGCGTCTCCCCGGCACCGACCTTGTTGGCTACCGCGCCAAACCGCATACTGGCGTCATCGACCTGGACCGGATCGGCGCCTATGAGGCCCGCGATTACTGGGAGGAAGTGCGCAGCGACAAGGGGCGCATCATTCTGGACCCCGGCGCGTTCTACATTCTTGTCAGCCGCGAGGCAGTCCACATCCCGCCCGAGTTTGCCGCCGAAATGGCGCCCTATCTCGCCATGGTTGGCGAGTTTCGCGTGCACTATGCCGGGTTCTTTGATCCCGGGTTCGGACATGCGGCGGCGGGCGGGGCCGGATCGCGGGGCGTGCTCGAAGTGCGCTGTCACGAGGCCCCCTTTGTACTGGAGCACGGTCAGGTCGTCGGCCGTCTCGTCTACGAGCGGATGGCAGAGCTGCCGCAGCAGCTCTATGGGGCCGGTATCGCCTCGAATTATCAAGGCCAGGGGCTGAAACTCTCCAAGCATTTCAAGACACCGACCTGATCGACAGCGCCGCCACCGGCATCCGCCCGGCGGCCGGCCCATCAACGGCCCCGGCAGCTTTGCCGCTGCCCCGTGTCAGGGTCTGCATGTGTCGTGCGGCCCCGTCGGCCTGCGGCAGGACGTCCGCTTGACCCGCCCTTGCGGCGGTGCAACAAGGCCCGTGCAGACAGGTCGACGGACGACGGACCCGTCACATCAGACCTCACCGCCGGTTGCGTGCGCCCCACAGGAAAGCTTCAGCCATGACCACCCCGCCCCGTCCCCCGCTCTGGATGTCGATTGCGACGCTGATCTGCGCCATCGCCATCGTCGGGACAAACGCGCTCTTGCTGTCGCCCCTGGTGCAACCCGTCGGTGCCTCGCTTTCCGCATCGCCGACCGAAGTGCTCTGGGCCGCCAGCGGATATGGGCTGGGGGTTGCGGCGGCGGCGCTGTTGATTGCGCCGCTCGGCGACCGGATCGGCAGCGGTCGCCTGCTGCGCATGGCCCTGGCGACCCTGACCATCGGATTTATCGCCAGCGCCCTGGCCCCCAGCCTGTGGGCGCTGATCGGTGCGCAGGTGCTGTGCGGGCTTGCCGGCGGCGCCGCCCTGCCGTCGATCTATACCATGGCCGCCGTGATCGCCCCGAAAGGGCGCGAAGCGCGCACCGTGGGCGCGGTCTTGACGGGCTGGACCCTTTCGCTGGTGTTCGGCGTGAGCCTCGCCGCATGGAGCGCCGATCTGCTGGGCTGGCGGATGATCTATGGCGCCCTCGCGGCGTTCTGCGGCCTGGTCTGGTGGCTCAGCGGCCCGCTGGCGCAGCTTGACGAACCGGGCGAGACCGCCACCTCCCCGCTCAGCGCCCTGCGCGTGCCGGGGATGACACGGGGCATCCTCGCCTCGGTCGGGCTGATGCTCAGCTTTTATGCGACCTATTCCTACACCGGCGCCCATGCGACAGTGAACCTTGGCCTTGGCACCGCTCAGGCGGGACTGTTGCCGCTGACCTACGGGCTTGGTTTTGGCAGCGCGGTGTTCCTGGCCCCCTTTCTGGACCGGATCGGGCTGGGGCGGGCGGCTTCCGCGATTTTTGTCGGGCTCAGCGTCGTGTACCTTTCCATGGGGCTGACCGGCGACCGCTATTCGGTCTTGCTGGGTCTGGCCGTGTTCTGGGGCGTGCTACAGCATCTGGCGCTGAATATACTGGTGGCGCGGCTGACCGCATTGGACCCGCGACAGCGTGGCGCGATCATGGGGATCTACAGCACCACCACCTATCTCAGTGTTTTTGCCGCGCCTTTTGTTGGCGGGATTGGCTACCAGATCTTCGGGTTTATGGGCAGCGTCGCCATTTCGGCCCTGCTGACCGGTCTCGCCGCGGTCGAAGCGCTCAGCCTGCGGCGTAGCCCGCCGCGTCTCAGCCCGACTGCTGGTCCCGACGCGCCCGACGCGCCTGCCTGACCGCGCGGATGCGGTCGCGTTCGGCCTGATCCGCGCTGCGGGCCACCGGTTGGGTTCCGTCGTTGCGCGGCCCACCGCGCCGCCGGGCCATGGCGTTGACACCGGCCTTGACGCCGAAATTCACCGCCTGTCCGATCAGGCGACGCAGAACCATATTGACGATGCGGTCAAATCCCATGGGTATCCTCGGTTCATTGCAGACGGCCACCGCCGTCTTTCGCTGCCCTTCTAGCGGCAAACTAGGGCGATTTCTTGGCAGGCCAAACCGCGCGGCCCCGCCTCAGCCCTTCCGCGGCCTCTGCTGCGCGTCCTAGTCTTCGAACAGCTCTGGCTGGTCCTCTTCGTCGCGATCATCGTCCCCCTGACCAATGGGAAAGGCACTGGGCGGCGGGCGGTTTTCCAACAGCCCTGCAGCCCGCAGCTCTTTCAGCCCCGGCAAATCGCGTGCGCTCTCCAGGCCGAAATGGTCCAGGAAGGTCGGCGTGACCACAAACGTCACCGGCCGCCCCGGCGTCATCTTGCGCCGCCCCAGACGGATCCACTCCATTTCCAGCAATTGGTCGATGGTCCCCCGCGACACTGAGACACCGCGAATTTCCTCGATCTCGGCCCGGGTCACCGGCTGATGATAGGCAATGATCGCCAGCGTTTCGACGGCGGCGCGCGACAATTTTCGCGTCTCGACCGTCTCTTTTTGCAGCAAGAACCCAAGATCCGGCGCGGTCCGCATCGCCCAGGCATCGCCCACACGGACCACCCGCACCCCGCGCCCCTCATAGCGTTTGCGCAGATACTCCAACGCCTCGCCCGCGTTGCAACCATGCGGCATGCGCGCCTCAAGATCACGCACGGTCACCGGCTCCGAACTTGCAAACAGCACCGCTTCCACCATGCGCTCCTGCTCGGCGATGGGCGGGGCCTCAAACAGGCTCTCGCTCTGTTCCGCGTCGCGGGCGTTGTCAGGAATATAGCTGGGGTGGTCGTCCATTAGGTATCCTCGGGCCGGTTGCGCAGCTGGATCGGGGCAAAACTGTCGCTCTGGCGAATTTCCAGCTTACCTTCTTTCACCAATTGCAGCGAGGCGGCAAATGTGGCGGCGGTGGCCGAGCGACGCCTGACCGGATCGCTGTGCCAGCCCTCCGGCAGATAGCTCAGCATATCGGTCCAGCTGCCGGTGAACCCCAGCAGGCCCCGCATCCGTTCCAGCGCCTCTTCCATGGTGAAAACGCTCTCGCGGTCCATCACGAAGGGGCGGAATTCGTCCTTGGTGCGAATGCGGGCATAGCCCTGCATCAGGTCCAGCAGATGCGCCGTATAGGTCACCGTCTTGATCCGCTGCACATCCTCCGACTGCCCCCGCGCAAAGAAATCGCGGCCCAGCCGGTCCCGCCCCATCAACCGCGCCGCAGCATCCCGCATCGCCTGCAGCCGCTCCAGCTGAAAGGCCAGATGGGCGGCGAGTTCCTCCCCCGAGGGGCCTTCTTCGGTCGGATCCGGCGGCAACAGCAAACGCGATTTGAGAAAAGCGAGCCAGGCGGCCATCACCAGGTAGTCCGCCGCCAGTTCGATCCGGAGTTCCTTGGCCTTTTCGACAAAAGACAGATACTGCCGTGCCAGTTCGTAAACCGAGATCTGACGCAGATCGACCTTTTGCGTCCGCGACAACGTCAGCAACAGGTCCAGCGGCCCTTCAAAGCCCTGCACATCCACGATCAACGCCTCGGCTTCGAGGCGCTCCTCGACCGAAACCGGCGCGTCGTCCGAAAATAAACTGTCGTCAGCCATATACCTGTTGTCCGCCCATGAGGGCAGATAGTTCCGCTTCGGCGGCCCCTGTGTCAAGCGCGACAGGGGGCTGTCGGCAGGCCAATGCCGCCTCTGCCCGCCGTTGTGCGGACGCTGACATCACTCCGGCGGCGGCAACCACATCGGCGCGTTCCGCCAAAGAGGCATTGCAAAACAGCGCCACATCGCAGCCCGCATCAAGCGACGCGCGGGCGATTTTGCCGGCCGTCATCTCGGCGCCGTCCCCCTGCGCGGTTGCGTCCGCCGTCCAGAGCGCCTTCATCGAGATATCATCGGTCATCACCAGACCGTCATAGCCGATCTCCTGGCGGATCACCTCCAGCATCACCGGCGACAGGGTCGCGGGGCGGCTGTCAAACGCGTCGTAGACCAGATGCGCGGTCATCGCCATCGGCAGCTCCCGCAGCGCCGCAAAGGCGGCAAAATCCGCGGCCCGCAGTTGCTCTGCCGGGGCAGAGACATGGGGCAGATCGTGGTGGCTGTCCATGCTGGAACGCCCGTGGCCGGGAATGTGTTTCATCACCGGCACCACACCGCCGTCAAGATGGCCCTGCGCGCAGGCGCGGGCGCGGGCGGTGACCTCTGCCACCGTTTCGCCATAGCAGCGGTTGCGCAAAAACGGATGCGTGCCCGCGCCAGCGATATCCACCAGCGGCGCGCAATTGCTGTCGATGCCAAGCGCATATAGCTCTGCCGCGATCAGCCGGGCACGCAGATACATCGCCCGCACCGGATCCGAGGCCGCGTTGACGTGATCCAACGCCGGTTTCCAGTCCCGCGCCAGCGGGCTGCGCAGCCGTTGCACCCGCCCGCCCTCCTGGTCGATGGTGATCAGACAGTCATGCCCCGCCGCCGTGCGCAGCGCGTCACAGAGCCGCCGCACCTGATCGGCGCTGTCGATATTGCGGGCAAAAAGGATAAAGCCGAAAGGCGCTGCCTCGCGGAACAGCGCCTTTTCATCGGCTGTCAGATGCAGGCCTTCCGCATCCAGGATCGTCGCGCCAAAGGGCATGGCTCAGCGCATCGTCACGGGGATGCAATCGGCATTGCCCGCAACCAGTGCCGAGCAGAACCGGCGGGCGTCCGACAGGTCCTCAAACCCATGGGCGCGCAGCCGGTAGAAGATCCGGCCGCCACTTTCGGCCCGTTGCACGACGCGGGCCTTGTCGTCGAAATAATCGCCGAACTTGGCGCTGATGCGGGTCCATTCGCTGCGGGCGACTTCGGCGCTTTCATAGGCACCAAGCTGCGCCAGACGGGTGCCGACGGCCAGGCTCTCGGGGCTGACATCCACGGCCACCCGCGCAGGCTGGGACGTGGGCTGAACCGCCGCCGTCGCCGGGCTGGTGTTGGTTGGGGCGCTGGCGGGCGCAAAGCGGGCCGGACGCACCAGCGGACGCGGGGTCACCCGCACCCCCGGCGCATTGCGGATCGTCGCCGGAATTTCGGCTGCGGCCACCCGCGCGGCCACATCGCCAACCGGTTCGGGCTGCACGATAGACGCAGAGGTTTCACGCAGATCTTCCAGCGGCATGGCCCCTTCGGTCAGCGACGCCACCAATGCATCAATATCGTCACTGCGCTGCTCGATCGGAGAGGTGGCCTCTTCCAGACCGGGCAAAGCCTCCTCAAAGGAGGCGACGCGATTTTCAGCCTCTGCCGCGATTTCCTCTTCCAGGGCGGCCTCTGCCGCCGCCGCTTCGGTCAGGGCGGGGATCGGTTGGTCGTCGTCTGTCAGCTTGATGGTCTGCGGTGCCAGCCGCAAGGTATCGGCGGGGTCCTCGGCAATGCCATTGGCGGCAACGGCATTCACCGCCAGCCCCTGATGGTCGGCACGCTCACCGCCCGGATCTTCGGGCGCGACCCGCATCGGGCCGGCCACGGCGCTGACCACCGGCACGCCGCTGACATCGCGCATGATCAATTTGTAGCCCCAGACGGAAATGCTGACCACCAGCGCCAGCGACACCGCCGCGCCGAGAAAGGCCGCCATGCGGCCCAGCTCGCCACGCGCCGCAGCAGGCGGGCCGAACAGCGCATCCTCATCCGAGGAATAGCCGTCGCCATAATCATCGACATAGTCATACCCGGCTTCGGCATAGGGGTCGGGCGACGCCATGCTGGACTGACCAAAGGCAGGCCGCCCCGCCGGGGCGGCAGCATTATATCCAAAGCTGGGGTAATCCGCCTGCGCCGCATCGTCATCCGCTGCGACGGCTTGGGGGTATGGGTCGGATGCAGGAACGCGAGAATATTGATGCGAGGAAAACGGATCAAAGGCAGACCCGCCAGAGTCCGCCTCGCCCTTGGAAGAGCCGACGCCCGCACCAACCTGTGCAAAATATGCCATAACCGCCTCACTGCCCATTTGCCGCAGGCGCACCGCCAGCGTTTAGGGCGGTACACGTCGCGCTTTGGGTCTCTTGATCTGCCTCAGTCCAGCGGTTCGGGTGACTTTGGTGTCACATCTCCTGCGCCGGAGTTACCCCAAGAATACCAAGCCCAGCGGAAATGACAATGGAAACAGCCCGCGCCAATGCCAAATTGGCATGTGTTGCCGATTCGCTGCTCTCGTTAACAAATCGTAAACTTTTTTCCGTTTTGCCGAGATGGTACAGCGCATGCAGATCTGAGGCCAGATCGAAGAGGTAAAAGGCGATCCGATGCGGTTCATTGCTGCGGGCAGCGATCTCTACCTGACGTGGCCATTCGGCGATTTTCCGCGCAACTGCCAACTGCGCCGTATGCGCAAGCTGCGTCAGATCCGCTGCCGCAAGGGTGGCATCATCGGTCGGGACCCCTTCCGCGGCCGCCTTGCGCAGGGTCGAGTTGATCCGTGCATTGGCATATTGCACGTAGAAGACCGGGTTGTCCTTGGACTGCTCCAGCGCCTTGTCGAGATCGAAGTCAAAGCCCTGATCGTTCTTGCGGGTCAGCAGCATGAACCGGGTCACATCCGCGCCCACCGCGTCCACCACATCGCGCAGGGTGACAAAGGTCCCTGCCCGCTTGGACATCTTGAATTCCTGACCGTCCTTGAACAGCTTCACCAGCTGGCACAGCTTCACATCGAGCGGCACCGCGCCATCAGACAGCGCCGAAACCGCGGCCTTCATCCGTTTGACATAGCCGCCATGATCGGCCCCGAAAATGTCGATCAGCATGTCAAAGCCTCGGCTGACCTTGTCATAGTGATAGGCGATATCGGGCGCGAAATAGGTCCAGCCGCCGTCGGATTTCTTGACCGGACGGTCGACGTCATCGCCATGTTCGGTGGACTTGAACAGGGTCTGAACGCGCGGCTCCCAATCTTCGGGTTTCTTGCCCTTCGGCGGCTCCAGCACGCCCTGGTAAATCAGGCCCTTGCTGTCCAGGCTTTCCAGTGCAGCTTCGATCTTGCCGGTGCCATAGAGCGATTTTTCGGAGTAGAAGACATCCATCTTCACGCCCAGCAGCGCCAGATCCTCGCGGATCAGTTCCATCATCTGCTCGGTGGCGAAATTGCGCACCTCTTCCAGCCAGACCTCTTCGGGCTGGTCCACGAAGGTGTCGCCATAGGCCGCTTTCAGCGCCGCGCCCACGTCCTTGAGATATTCACCGGGATAGGTGCCATCGGGGAATTCAACGCTCTGGCCGTGCGCCTCCAGATATCGCAGATAGGCCGACCGCGCGAGCACATCGACCTGGGCGCCGCCGTCGTTGATGTAATATTCCCGCGTGACCTCAAAGCCTGCGAAATCCAGCAGGCTCGCCAGCGCGTCGCCAAAGACCGCGCCGCGCGTATGCCCCACATGCAGGGGGCCGGTCGGGTTGGCCGAGACATATTCCACATTGACCTTTTTGCCCTGACCTAGATCGGACCGCCCGAAGACATCCCCGGTTTGCAGCACATGGCCCAGCACGGTCTGCCAGACAGACACCTCAAGCCGCAGGTTCAAGAACCCCGGCCCCGCCACCTCGGCGGAACTGATCCGCGCATCGGCCACCAGCTTTGCCGCCAGGGCATCGGCGATCTCGCGCGGCTTCATCCGGGCCGGTTTCGCCAGCACCATGGCGGCATTGGTCGCCATGTCGCCATGGGCCGCATCGCGGGGCGGCTCCACCGTCACATTGGCAAAATCCAGCCCCTCGGGCAGCGTCCCTTCGGCCGTCATGGCCGCGAGGCTATCAATCACAAGCGTACGGATATCGGTAAAGAGGTTCATGTCTGGCGTCCCATTGGTTCGACACCAGCGGATACCGAGGGGCGAGCGCAGGGTCAACCGGTGAAGCATTTCGAAAGGCCGTCGCCGGGTTCAGTGCCCCAGCGCCAGATCGTCATAAAGCTGCAGCGCAAAGCGGTCCGTCATGCCGGCGATGTAATCCGACACGATCCGCGCCCGGTCCGTGTCCGTCTGCGCCGCGCCGATGTCGCCATGCCAACGGGCCGGCATGGCCATGGTATGGGTCAGGTAATAGGCGAACAGCTCCTGAACCACCCGATAGACCCGCTCCCGCACCACCATCACCGATGGCGCGCGATACATGCGCGTGAAGAGAAACGCCCGGATCTCCTTCAATTGTGCCCAGATCTCATCCGAGAAGGTCACAACCGCATGATCCAGCGCGCGAATATCCTCGACTGAGGTCGCGCCCGAGGCCGCAAGTTTGGCGCGGGAGGTGTCGATCACGTCACTGACCATCACCCCGAACACCCGGCGCAGCGCCTCGTGGCGGCGCCGATTGCTGTCCAGACCGGGATAGGCCGCATCCACCTGCGCATAGGCGGGGCCGATGATCGGCAGCGCGCAGATGTCCTGGTCCGAGAACAACCCCGCCCGCAACCCATCGTGAAGGTCGTGATTGTTATAGGCCACATCATCCGCCAATGCGGCCACCTGCGCCTCGGCACTGGCATGGGTGTGAAGCTCCAGATCGACCGAGGCATTGCAGGCCGCCAGCGCCCAGGGCAACGGGCCCACCACCGGGCCATTGTGCTTGGCAATCGCCTCCAGCGTTTCCCAGGTCAGGTTCAGCCCGTCAAATTCGGCATAGTGGCGCTCCAGCGCCGTCACGATACGGATCGCCTGCGCATTATGGTCAAAGCCGCCATAGGGGCCCATCCGGTCATGCAGCGCATCCTCACCGGTGTGGCCAAACGGCGTATGGCCCAGATCATGCGCCAGCGCCACCGCTTCGGTCAGTTCCTGATTGAGCCCAAGCGCACCGGCGATCGTGCGTCCAACCTGCGCCACCTCGATGGTATGGGTCAGCCTTGTGCGATAGTTGTCGCCTTCGTGTTCGACAAAGACCTGGGTCTTGTGCTTCAGGCGGCGAAATGCGCCAGCATGGATGATGCGATCACGATCCCGTTGAAAAGGCGAGCGAAAGCTGCTTTCCTCCTCGTGGACCTTGCGACCGCGCGACCGGTCCGGCATGGTGGCATAGGGCGCGTACATGTGCTTCTTTCCTCGGCAATTCTTATGGGAAATCTTGTCGCCTCGGGCGCACCTTTCTATATTATAGAAGACGCTGCAACACGCCAACGGAGAAAACCAGAATGCAACTGCCCCCAAAAGTGACGGATCGTGCCTTTGACCAGCTGGCCGTGATCGGGGCGGCCAATCAAGGTCAGGCCCTGCGGATCGCGGTCGAAGGCGGAGGCTGCTCCGGGTTTCAGTACGAAATCGCGCTCGACACGCAAAAACCGGATGATCTGGTGCTGGAAGGCAAGGGTCAGAAGGTCGTCGTGGACGAGGTCTCCCTGCCGTTTCTCGAAAACGCGGTCATCGACTTTACAGAAGAGCTGATCGGCGCCCGGTTCACCATCGAAAACCCCAACGCCACCTCAAGCTGCGGCTGCGGCACCTCGTTTTCGATGTAGTCGCTTTTCGATCTAGTCGATTGGGTCAGCATCCACAGGGTCAGTATCCACAGGGCCAGCGCCCTCAGCGCCCTTGGGATCAACATCTGCGGTGTCAGCATCCATGAGGTCAGGGCCGCAGGATCAGGATCGGTGCCTGCGGTGCCCCTCGGCCACTGCCCGAGGGTCGAGGCCCTAGCGCCCGGCGACCCTGTCGCATCAGCGCCCTGCGCGCGACGGCTCCCGGCGCAAGGGCACCGATGCCCCCATCGACATCAGCCGATGCGCAGGCGTCCCATCGTCGGCACCACGGCCCGCCCGCCCGGTTCCAAGCAGCTGCGGCATCTTGAACTGCTCCCAGACCAGAAACACGCTCGACGCCGCAACCACCGCCATACCCAGGTACGTGGACAACAACGGCAGTTCGCCAAAGACCACAAGTCCGATCAGCGCCATCCAGACAAATTGCAGGTTCAGCAGCGGCGTCACCGTATAGGCCGGCAGGTGCCGCAGCCCCAGAACCAGCAACCAGCGCGCGCCGAACAGCACAACCGCATAGGTTGCGATCCAGACGCAGTCCAGCGCCGCCATCGGTTTCCACACGAAGGGCAACAGACACAGCATCACCAGCCCCAGCGTCAGGTTCGGATAAAACACCTGCGCCAGAACGTTGCTCTCGTACCGGCTGATGTAGCGCGCCATCACGATAGACAGCGTGCCCAGACACATGCCAAGAAGCGCCAGAACCGAGCCCAGACGATCGCCGACCTGCAGGGCCGGCTGCATCAGCAGCAGCCCGCCGCCGCCGACGCAGATCGCCAGCCAGACCAGCGGCCGGATGCGTTCCTTCAGGATCATCCCGGACAACAGCGCCGCCATCAGCGGCATCAGCGCGACAAAGACAAACACCTCTGCCAGCGCGAGATAGCGAAAGGCGTAGAAAAAGCACGAACAGGCCAGAACCGTCGCCACCGACCGCAGCGCCATGGCGCCGGGGCAACGGGTGCGCAGCTGGTCCGGGTGCCCCTGAATGCGACTGGCGATCAGACAGAACCCCGCAACCAGCAGACCGGACACCGCAAACAACTGCGCCGAGGCGAACCCCTCCGCGATCAGCTTGGTGATCCCATCCGCCGTCGCGATCAGCCCGGTATAGGCCAGAACAGCCAGTACGCCCTGCAGCACTGGCGTCATCCGGTGCCCACCCGACCAAACCGGGCAAAGCTGTGAAAGAAAGGTTCAAACAGGGCGGTGCTCTTTTCCGCCTGCTGCAGAACGTCGCAATCCTCCACACTCAGCGCCTGAAGCAACGGATTGCGCACACGTGCCCAATCGTTCGGCGCCTGATCCAGCAAAGTATAGAGGGCCATAGACATTCCCCTTAACGCACCGGGGCTGCGCGGCCCCTCAAACACAATAGATCCTTGGCAGTCTGCCCCAAAAAGCGCCTCGCGTCCAACCTGAAGTTGAAACCAATTGCACATAAGGTAGGGATGGTAGTCATCCTGAAGCACCCGCCCCTGGGTGGATGCAACCGAAAACCCGGCGGTGACCTGGTGCAGCCAGTCTTGCCAATCCGGCGGCGGCACCTCGTTGCAAAAGGTCAGCGCGATGCAGATTTCCGACAGCAAATCCGCGTCCTGATCGAGATAGGCCACCAGGCCTGCGTACAACAAACTGCGGCGTTCCTCCGGATCGAGGGTCAGCGGCTGCCGCCCGTATTCGGTCAGATAGAACACCACATGTGTCAGCTCATAGGCCGCCTTGCGGTTCGGCACGGCAAAGGCGTCGCTCTGGCGCATGAAACGGCGCAGACGGTCGTCCAGCCCCGCAACGCCCTTGAGCGCCACGCCCCGCCGATCCAGCAGGCGGCGCGCTTCGGCCCGTTGCAGATCGGACAATTCCCCCGCCGCGATGTCCTGCTTGGCAATCCAGTCCACCATCACCTCGCCGCGGGCGCCGGGCACGCCCAGATCCTCCAGATCGAGGCAGATCGACAAAATGAACCGGTAGTATTGACGGAAAAAGTTCAAATGCCGCAGGCTGCCCTCGTAGAAGGGCATCAACGGATCGAGTGCCGCAGGGGTTATTTTACAACCTGTAGACTCCAGAACATTTAACAGCTCCGCATTTTCCTTCATCCAAAGAACGTCCAGTCGATCTTTTCTAAAAGACGAAAAGCTCTCGATCAACTCCGGGACGATGGACTTTGGCCGCCGCTGCAGCGCTGCGGAAAACGAAAGAATCTGCCCCATGAGAGCCTCTCCTATTTATTTATAAAAACCGATAACCCGCGCATACTGAGTGACCCGAAACGAATTTCGGATCACTCAAAAGAAACCACCTGTTTCGGTGTTTACTTATTTGTATCCAGGCATGTGGAAGACACCATATGCGTCGCATCCCCGGCGTGAATTTCGCCTGCCGACTTGGAAATACATGTGGAACTATAAAGAGATACGTTCTCACCCGCATGTTCCCCACCAAGGCATGTGGAGCTGAACAGCCCAACATTTTCACCTGCAAAGGCGCCCATATCAACCGCGGTGTCAGCAATCATCTTTTTCAGTGCAACCATGACTTTTCTCCTTGTCTGGATATCCCCACGACTAAAGCTCACCTCGCCATGAAATTTATTCAAGCAAATTGTATCGCGAAATATCAACAAATGAATAAACCTTACATTAATGTTGATCATTACCAATTTGATTCCTGAAGAGTTTCAGAGTTACACACAATTAACCCACAGAACTATTCACACGCCGAATTCTGCAAAGCCACCGCCTTGCGCCTTTGGGTTGTACGGGAAATGCTGCGTAATGCGCGGAATTGACCGATTCTTTCGGCGCCGTTTCCAATCGCAGGCGGCGGTGAAACGGGTCGGGTTTGCTTGCGGGGGGCGGCGATTTCAGCGATAGATCAGGCCAGTGCAGCGCAGAACGGAGACCGCAATGAAGATCGCCAGTTTCAACATCAACGGCATCAAGGCCCGGTACAATGCGCTGGCAGACTGGCTCGACGAAGCGCAGCCCGATGTCGCCGTTCTGCAAGAGATCAAATCCATCGACGCGGCCTTCCCACGCGAGCTGATCGAGGAGCGCGGCTACAATCTGGAAACCCACGGCCAGAAGAGCTTCAACGGGGTTGCGATCCTGTCAAAACTGCCGCTGGAGGATGTCCAGCGCGGACTGCCCGGCGACGATGCGGATGAACAGGCCCGCTGGATCGAGGCCACCGTGGTCGGCAAACAGGCGATCCGGATCTGCGGCCTCTACCTGCCCAACGGCAACCCCGTCGAACTGAACAGCGACGGCAGCCCGGTGGAAGGCGGCAAATACGCCTACAAACTGGCCTGGATGGAGCGGCTCAGGGCCCGCGCTCAGGCCTTGCTGGCCGAGGAGATCCCCGCGCTGATGGCCGGCGATTACAATATCATTCCCCAGGCCGAGGATGCCAAACGCCCCGACGCCTGGCGCGACGACGCGCTTTTTCGCCCCGAAAGCCGCGCCGCCTTCCAGCGGATCGTCAACCTCGGCTTTACCGAAGCCTTTCGCACCCGCACCCGCGGGCCCGGCCATTATACGTTCTGGGATTATCAGGCCGGCGCCTGGAACCGCGACGATGGCATCCGCATCGACCATTTCCTGCTCAGCCCGCAGGCGGCGGATCTGTTGCGCGACTGCCAGATCGACAAGGACATTCGCGGCCGGGACAAGCCATCCGATCACGTCCCGATCTGGGTTGACCTCGATCTGTGACCTGTGACCCCGGCTGATCCCGACAGGGCCGCTGCCCGCCTTAGGGCGCCGTTTCGTCGTGGCGATAGATCCAGTCGAACTGGCTGACCATTTTCTGCGGCGCCACTGATCCCGCCAGTTGCAGGATCTGATGCGCGGGCCAGCTGAGCGGCGGGCGCAGATGGTATTTCCAGGCATTGCGGCTGGCCGCGCGGACCACCCGCTCGGCCCGCGCGCGCCGCCGCGCCTGATAAGCGGACAGGGCCTGCGGCAGATCGGCCGCTTTGGTCAGGCAATCCGCCAGCGCATAGGCATCCTCCAGCGCCAGATTGGCCCCCTGCGCCATGAAGGGCAGCGTCGGATGGGCCGCATCGCCAAGCAGGGCCACCCCGTCACGGCCCCAGGTCTGCGCCACCGGATGGCGGAACAATCCCCAGAGGTTGACCGTCTCGACCTGTGCCAGCAGCGCGCCCGCGATACCGCCGAAATCGGCAAAGGCCTGACGCAGGCTCTGCGGATCATCGCGGTGGCTCCAGCTTTCTTCGGCCCAATTGCGCCGCTCCTGCACCGCGACCAGATTGACAACCGATCCATCCCTGATCGGATAGGCCACCAGATGCCGCCCCGGCCCCATAAAGACCTGCGCCTCCGGTGGCAAAGACAGCCGGTTGGGCACCGTCGCACGCCAGGCCACCTGCCCGGTGAACTTTGCAGGCCTGTCGCCGTTCAACGCCACCCGCGCCCGCGAATGCAACCCATCCGCGCCGATGACCAGATCGGACTGGCAGCTGGCGCCATTGGCCAGCTCCACGGTGGGGCGCGGGCCAGGCACCACCTGGCGCGCCTTTTGCAACAGCCGCACCTGTACCCCGGACTGACGCACGGTTTCCGCCAGAATCTTGATCAGATCGGCCCGGTGGACAAAGTAATAGCGCAGGTCATGGGCGTGCTGATCCAGGTCCAGCCGCACCACTTCGCGGCCCTGTCGATGGTGACGCAGCACCACCGCGCGGGCCCGCTGGGCGCACCAGGCCAGATCGTCGGCGAGCCCCATGGCCCGCAGGACGGCGACGCCATTCGGGGTCACCTGCAGCCCGGCGCCGACCTCTTCGATCGCGTCGGCCTGTTCCAGAACGGTCACATGCGCGCCCTGCTGTCGCAACAGATGGGCGACGGCGAGCCCCCCGATGCCGGCGCCGATAATGGATATTCTGACGTCTTTGAAATTCATTCGCCCTATACCTGCTTGCCGCGCCCCCTGCTCTTAACAAAAAAGCGCCGGATCAAAAGACCCGGCGCTTCATAAACTTGTGGACTGTCCGACTTTTTAGTCGTCGCGATGGACTTTCTCGCGGCGCTCATGCCGTTCCTGAGCCTCAAGACTCATGGTGGCAATCGGACGGGCGTCCAGGCGTTTTAATGAAATCGGTTCGCCGGTGACATCGCAATAGCCATACTCCCCCTCGTCGATCCGGCGGATCGCCGCATCAATCTTGGCGACGAGTTTGCGCTGACGGTCCCGGGTGCGCAGCTCAAGCGCGCGGTCGGTTTCTTCACTGGCACGGTCGGCAACGTCGGGAATATTACGGGTGTTTTCCTGCAAACCTTCAATGGTATCCCGGCTTTCATCCAAAAGCTCGGCTTTCCAATTGTACAACTTACGGCGGAAATATTCCATCTGCCGTTCATTCATGAACGGCTCGTCTTCAGCCGGGCGATAATCCTCCGGCAGAAACGCTTCCTGCTTCATTTCGGCTCCTTCGGTCTGGCCCATCACCTTGGTCTCTGCAAATTTTCCAAGCATCAAAGCTCCCCCATGCCGCAGCGTTTATCCCCATGTGCGCCGAATGTCACTACACAATAATTTCGTGCTGTGATTAAACCCCGACCTAGCATGTCAATTCGGCAAGAATAGGGCACAGCCAAAAGGAGAGATCATGCAGTTTCAGGGCACTAAGGACTATGTTGCCACCGATGACCTGACTATCGCCGTCAATGCGGCGGTCACGTTAGAGCGCCCCTTGCTGGTCAAGGGAGAGCCCGGAACCGGCAAAACAGAGCTGGCAAGACAGGTCTCGCAGGCCCTTGGCTTGCGCATGATCGAATGGAACATCAAATCCACCACCCGCGCCCAGCAGGGTCTGTACGAATACGATGCGGTGTCCCGTCTGCGCGACAGCCAACTGGGCGAGGAACGCGTCCACGACGTGAAGAATTACATTCGCAAAGGCAAGCTCTGGGAGGCGTTCGAGGCGGATGAAAAGGTGGTCCTGCTGATCGACGAGATCGACAAGGCCGATATCGAGTTCCCCAACGATCTGTTGCAGGAACTCGATAAGATGGAGTTTCACGTCTACGAGACCGGCGAAACCATTCGCGCCCGTCATCGCCCGATCATGATCATCACCTCGAACAATGAAAAGGAATTGCCCGACGCGTTTCTGCGCCGCTGTTTCTTTCACTACATCCGCTTCCCGGACGCCGAGACGATGAAAAAGATCGTCGCGGTGCATCACCCCGATATCAAATCCGATCTGCTCACCGCCGCGCTGACGCAATTCTACGAGATCCGCGAAACGCAGGGGTTGAAAAAGAAACCCTCCACCTCCGAGGTGATCGACTGGCTGAAACTGCTGCTGGCCGAGGATCTGACCCCCGCCGATCTGGCCCGCGACGGCGCCAATGCGCTGCCCAGGCTGCACGGGGCGCTGTTGAAGAACGAGCAGGATGTGCATCTGTTCGAGCGGCTCGCCTTCATGGCCCGGCGCAATCGCTGACAACCGTCAGTGGCCAACTGGCGCACCGGGCCAGGTGACACACCGGGCCCGGCCGGGCTGCGCCCCCCCCCCAAGGCTCGCCGCCTGCCCATGGCAAAAAGAGCATAGCACCGCGAAAAACCGGGCGCGGGTTCGCAATTTTTCAATTTCTTGCCCCAATCCTGCGGCAGTAGAGTAGCCTGTGCCAGGGGTCGGCCAAAGCTCGGACCGGTGTTGGCTCTGCCAGTGTTGGGTCCTGGCGCCTAGGGTCCTTGGATCTGCCGGCGTTGCAAAGCGGGAATATGCGATTGAACTTGAGACGCAGTTTTTCGGCCTCTCGGCTTTGGGCTGATGGCGCGTCGATCCGGCAGGTATCGGGTCTGGGATGGAGCCTGGGGTTGGCTCTGTGCCTGCTTGCCAGCGCCTGCACCACCGCTGGGCCGCCGCCGTCGCGCGCGGCCGCCAGCATCGTTCAGACCCTGCCCCCGATCCGCACCTTCGCCACGGTTGCCGCCCGCCCGCCGCAGCGCTCCAATGCGGATATGGCGCGGGATTTCCTCGACCTTCCCTTCCGGCTGGAAGGGGGCAGCACCCTGCCTGTCTTCACCCGGTTCGAAAGCCCGATCCGGGTCACCCTCACCGGGGCGCTGACGCCCACCCTGCGCCCGGATCTCGATGCCCTGCTCAGCCGGTTGCGCACCGAGGCCGGGATCGACATCGCCCGTGTCCCGGCAACCGCCGCCGCCCAGATCACCATCGAGGCCGTCAGCCGCGAGCAGATCCAGCGGGTGCTGCCGCAGGCCGCCTGTTTTGTGGTGCCCAATGTCAGCTCGCTGGACGAATACCGCCGCAACCGGCGCGCGCCCCAAACCGACTGGAGGAGCCTGCGCAGCCGCAGCCGACTGGCCATTTTCGTCCCCAATGATGTCAGCCCGCAAGAGCTGCGCGATTGCCTGCACGAGGAACTGGCACAGGCGCTGGGGCCGCTCAACGACCTCTATCGCCTGCCGGATTCGATTTTCAACGACGACAACGTGCAGGCCATCCTGACCGGCTTTGACATGCTGATGCTGCGGGCGACCTACGATCCCGCCCTGTCGACCGGCATGACCCGCGACCAGGTAGCGGCGCGCTTGCCGATGATCCTTGCCCGGCTCAACCCGGCCGGCCAGCGCCGCCGCTCTGCCCCCTTGCCGCCGACGCCGCGCGCCTGGATCTCTGCCGTTGAAAGCGCCCTTGGCGGCCCCCAGTCCGATGCCGACCGCACCCGTGCGGCCCATCGCGCCGCGCGCATCGCGCAGGAGCTGGGCTGGCGCGATCATCGCCGGGCCTTTGGGCATTTTCTGATCGGTCGCGCGGATCAGAACCGCGATCCGAAACGGGCCGAGGCCCATTTTCGCACGGCGCTGACCTATCTCGGCCAGGGCGCGGACACCGCCAGTTATCGCGCCCTGATCCAGTCCAGACTGGCCAGCTTTGCGCTGCAGGACGGCGATTACGCTGCCGCCGCCCGCCTGGTCGACCAGGCCTTGCCTGCTGCGCAGGCCGGGCAGAACGCCGCCCTGCTGTCAACGCTGCTGATCCTCAAGGCCCATATCGCCGAGGCGCGCGGCCAGGTACGGCAGGCCACGCGGCTGCGCAGCGACAGCCTCGGCTGGGCGCTCTATGGCCATGGCACCGAGGCGACCATCGACCGCCGCCTGCGTGAGGTTGCCGCAGTCGCCGTGCCGACGCGACGCTGACCTTTGCACCCGGCGCGGCTCCGGGCTATATGCGGCCAGAC
The DNA here is from genome assembly GCF_001518015.1 of Tritonibacter horizontis. GTDB lineage: Bacteria > Pseudomonadota > Alphaproteobacteria > Rhodobacterales > Rhodobacteraceae > Epibacterium > Epibacterium horizontis. Next base: position 3,985 of record NZ_LPUY01000029.1, on the reverse strand, counting down.
CAATAGACACAGGTCGGCCCGGCATGGCTTGCACGCGGCGGACCCAAAATCCGGGAAGACCCTCATGATCGTGATCTTTGCCTTGTTCCTTGGCGCCGCAATCGGAGCTTTCAAAGCCCGCAAACGTGGCGGCAACCTTGCGGATATGCTGCAATACGGGGCTGTTTACGCAATGATTTTCGGTATTATCGGCCTGATGATCACCATCGTCGTGCACCGCAGCCTCAGCGGGGGCTGACACCGCAGGCCCGCGCCCCCGGCTCAGTCCGCAGTCCGCAGCGATGGCGCCCCGATGCTGCCTGCGCTGCATGCCCCTGCAACCGCCCGCCCGGAGAATTCAAATGTTTCAACCCTTCTTCGAGAACCTGCGCGCCGCCGCCGTGCCGGTGTCCCTGCGCGAGTATCTGGCGTTCCTCGAAGGGGTGAAGGCAGGGCTTGCGACCTATGACATCGAAGCCTTCTATGTCCTCGCCCGCACCGTGATGGTGAAGGACGAGCGCAACCTCGACAAATTCGACCGCGCTTTTTCGCAGACCTTCAAAGGGTTGGAAGAGATCCCCGCCGAGGCGGTGATGGAGGCGGTGGATCTTCCCGCCGACTGGCTGCGCAAGATGGCCGAAAAACATCTCAGCCCTGAGGAACGCCGCGAGATCGAGGCATTGGGTGGCTTTGACAAACTGATGGAGACGCTGAAGGAGCGCCTGAAAGAGCAGAAGGGCCGCCACCAGGGCGGCAACAAATGGGTCGGCACCGCAGGCACCTCGCCCTTCGGCGCCTACGGCTACAATCCAGAAGGGGTGCGGATCGGCCAGGACCGCTCGCGCCACCAGCGCGCGGTCAAGGTCTGGGACAAACGCGAGTTCAAGAACCTGGACGGCGATGTGGAACTGGGCACCCGCAACATCAAGGTGGCCCTGAAACGCCTGCGGCGCTGGGTCCGCGATGGCGCCCGCGAGGAACTCGATCTGGACGGCACCATTCGCGCCACGGCAGAACACGGCTACCTCGACGTCAAGACCCGCCCCGAGCGTCACAATGCGGTCAAGGTGCTGCTGTTTCTCGACGTCGGCGGCTCCATGGACCCCCATATCAAGGTGGTGGAGGAGCTGTTCTCGGCCGCGCGCAGCGAGTTCAAGCATCTGGAGTATTTCTACTTCCACAACTGCCTTTATGAAGGGGTCTGGCGCGACAATGCCCGCCGCTGGGACGCGCAGGTGCCAACCCACGAGGTGCTCAGGACCTATGGGCCGGACTATAAATGCATCTTTGTCGGCGATGCCTCGATGAGTCCCTACGAGATCGCCTATGCCGGTGGGGCCAACGAACATTGGAACGCCGAGGCCGGGCAGGTCTGGCTGGAGCGCGCGCGCGACCAATGGGCCTCGCACCTGTGGATCAACCCGCTGCCCGAGCGGCATTGGGAGTACACCCATTCGATCCAGATGATCCGCGAGATCTTCGCGGACCGGATGGTGCCGATGACCCTGGACGGGCTGGAACGCGGCATGCGTGACCTGACGCGCTAGCTGATCAGGCCCGACCGCACCGTGCTGACCAAAATCCTGACAAAGCCCTGACCGGGCGTGCGCAGAGCTGGCAACCCGCATCCGGCGGTCCCAACGCCCGCAGACCCTATAAAAAGTATCAGCAGCTCTGCCCCATTGTTTCGCCTGCGAAACATTAGGTCAGCCTGACTGACCCATTTCAGTATCCATTTTATTGATCCAATCCACTGACCCATTCCAGAGCCGCCCAAGCCCACTGCCCCGCTGCCCCACTGCCCCGCTGCCCCACGGGCGGTTCCCAAATGCTGTGATTTGGTCTGGGCAAGGGGGGGCTCCCGCCCCTTTTCGGATGCGGCACAGCCGCCCTCTGGCGATTTGCGCCGCAAAGCGCAAATCCTCCTGTCCCGGCGCGACGCCAAGGGCGACGGCGGCGGCGCCTCAGACATCCCGCGCGGCGATGATCCCGCTTGCGCGGCCTCAGCGCCGCTCCAGCACCTCGACCGACAGGATCGTCGGCAGATGCCGTGCGATCTCCTGCCAGGTCTCGCCCTCGTCAAGGCTGGCAAAGACCGATCCGGAATTGGTCCCGAAATAAACCCCTGCCGGATCGCGGCCGTCCCCCGCCATGGCCTGGCGCAGCACCGTGAAAAAACACGCGCTCTGCGGCAGGCCCGCGCGAAACCCCTGCCAGCTCTCGCCGCCATCGCGCGACCGCCAGACCGCCGCCGCCGCATCCGGCGGAAACCGCCCGGCACTGTCGCCGTTCAGCGGCACCGTCCACAGGGTCTGCGGATCTCGCGGGTGCACCTGGATCGGAAAGCCAAAGGTCGACGGCAACCCCTCCGTGATATCCTCCCAGCTGCGCCCGCCGTCCGGTGACCGCCAGACCCCGTGGTGGTTCTGCTGATAGATCACTTCGCCCGTCCCCGGCGCACGCATCATGTTGTGCACGCAATGGCCGGTCTCGCCGTCGCGCGGCGCGGCCGGGTGATCGTGATGGTCACAGCTCTCGGCGTTGGACAGCCGGTTGCGCCGCTCCCACGTCCGGCCGGCGTCTTCACTGGCAAAGACCCCCGCCGCCGAAATCCCGCACCACAGATGCGAGGGCCGCGCCGGGTCGGTCAGGATCGTGTGCAGGACCAGCCCCGCCCCGCCCGGCGACCAGCTATCGGCGGAGGGATGGTTGCTCAGCCCCTCCACCTGTTGCCAGCTGTCGCCCTGATCCCTGCTCACCAGCAGGCTGGCCGGTTTGGTGCCCGCATAAAGCACCCCTGCCCCGATCCCCAGCGACCAGATCTGCTGGAAGGCGCGCTCGAAGGGCAATGGCTCTGGCGTCCAGCCAATCATCGCGGCAAAGTCGGCGTCTTTTTCGGCCCAGTCGTCCATGGTGCCGCGGCTCAGCCGGGTCACCTGCCAGCTGGCACCCGCATCCGACGATCGCCACACGCCGGCCCCGCTCCAGTCGCCCCCGCCGCCGGCCCAGATCTGGCCGGTTTCCGGGTCGCCTTTCATGTGGTTGATCACCCAGCCATCACAAAACGGCCCGCGCACCTGCCAGTCCTGCCGGTCGCGCCCCCCGTCGATCACAAACGCCCCCTTTGTCGTCCCCACCAGAAGTGTCAACACGCCGTCCATCTCGCCCCTCCTCGCCAAGGCTTGTTCCCGATCAAGCTACCATGAAGCGGAGCCTGGCAGGCGTGAAAACATGCAAAGATCTTGCTCCGCGCGGGAAAGCCGCCCATATCAGATGCATGCTCAGATTGACTCCGATCCTCCTTGCCGTGATTTACGGGCTGGTCATGTACCGGCTCTCTGTCTGGCGCACCCACCGCACGCTTGACGCCCGCTCCACCGAGCTGGCCGACCCGAAACTCAAGCGCATGACCGACCGGCTGGCCGCCGCGCTGGAGCTGCCGCGCATCCCCGTCTATATCTACGAGATCGACCCGGTGAACGGTCTTGCGGCGCCCGATGGGCGGATCTTCATCACCCGTGGATTTTACCGCAAGTTCCAGTCGGGCGAGGTCTCGGATGCGGAGCTGACCTCGGTGATCGCCCATGAGCTAGGCCATGTGGCGCTGGGGCATGCCCAGAAACGGATGATCGACTTTTCCGGACAGAATGCGCTGCGCACCGTTTTGATGATGGTGCTCGGCCGCTATGTGCCGGTGGTCGGCCCCTGGATCGCCAGCATGCTGGCCAACCTGCTGGCCGCCCGCCTGTCGCGGGGCGATGAATATGAGGCGGATGAATATGCCGCCGCGCTGCTGACCAAGGCCGGGATCGGCACCGCGGCGCAAAAGAGCCTGTTTCGCAAGCTGGAAGACTTGACCCAAGCCCGGGCCGGGATGGCCCCCGCCTGGCTGATGAGCCACCCCAAGACTGACGAGCGTATCGCCGCGCTGGAACGGCTTGAGGCGCAATGGGATCGGGGCTGACGCACCGCTGACAGGCGGGCCGCCAGCAGGTTGGCCAGCATG
>NZ_LPUY01000028.1 GCF_001518015.1 Tritonibacter horizontis | reverse complement strand
CCGCGCCAGTCCCGGCCGCGCCGCGTCCGTCGGTGCCGTCAAATGCCGGCGGGCCCTGTCCGGGCGCTTCTGCGCTCAGCCAGCAGTATATCAACAAAGGGCCCGACGTTCGCTGCGGCCCCCAGGCGAGCGATCCGCTCAGCAGCCTGACGCCGAACACACGCATCCTGCCGCTGCATGTCTATCAGGAACGCCGCCTCAGCAGCGATGTCGAGGTGCCGACCGGGTATCGCGCTGCCTGGACCGATGGCCGCCTGAACCGCAACCGCGCCGAACGCACAGTGCGACCGGCGGTTATCGCGGCGCGGGCGGATATCCCGCAAGGATTTACCCGCGCGGACAGGGGCGACGACCGGTTCAACCCGGCGCGCGGTGCCCGCACGCCGCAGGGCGATGCTCAGATGGCGCAGATCTGGACGGATGGGTTGCCGCGCAAACCGGTGGCCAAGCCGCTGGACAAGGTTCCGTTTTCGCTGCGGGAGGCACAGGCCGTCGTTGCCCAGTCGGCGCCCTATGGGTTTTCTGCGCCGCGTCAGAACAGCGCCGATGGCGGCGATCTGGTGTTGCGTCTGTCGACCCGCTCGGCGGAGGCCTCTGCCGAGGCGGCCGTCAGCGCCGCTCAGCCCGAGCCCCAGCGCCGCCGCTATGTGCGCGCCGTGACATTGGCCAACCCGGCAGAGGCGCAGGCCATCGCGCGAGCGCTGGAAACGGCGACCGGCCTCGACATGCGGATTGGCGAGGTGACCCGCGACGGGCAGGCCCATCAGGTCGTATTGTCCGGCCCCTTCACCGCAGGTGCGGAACAGGCGCTTGAACGGGTGCGCGCGGCAGGTTTTCCGATGGCGCGGCTCAGCAAGTAACCGTCTGTGCAAGGGGTGGTTCGAGGGCAGGGTCAACCCTGGCCGGGCCAAGGCGTGTGGATCGCCCCATAGGGCTCCCCCATTTGGCACCCGCGCGGGGGCGGTCGCGGCGAAGCGGTGACTACCCGCAGATATTCTGCAACTGCACCCAATCGCGATCGTTCAGCACCGGTGCCAGGTCCCGCCCTGCCATCGGATCCGCCTCGATCAGGGTCAAGGTCGTCTCGCCGGTGGTGTCACGGGCATAGGCATAGGGGGTCGACGGAATGGCTGCGCGCGCGAATTCCGCCAACAGGGCTTCATCGTCGACCGGCGGGCGCGGCGACGACAGCACCACCTCCGAATAGCGGTCCAGTGTTTCGCGTTTGATCTCTCCGGTGGTCAACAGCCGGAAGGTGGCGACAAAGCCGCCGATATCAAGGATCTGCGCCATCGGATCCTGGTCCGCCGTGCGGGCGCGTTCGACCAGCACGGCGCCTGCGGCAACGGCCGGGTCCTCGAACTCTTCGATGAAGCTGCGATGGATCAGCACGATCCCACCCGGCAGCGTCAGGCTTTCGGCGACACCAGAGCGCATGACCACGACCCGGCGCACGCCGGCCCGGCTCGCCAGGGTTTTGAGGATCGGATCTGCCTCGGAGGCGGAGCAAGCCTGACCGCTGACCCGTTCGATCCGTCCCAGCAGCGCTTGCCCAATCGCCTTGCGGTGCACCTCGGACACGGCCGAAAGCGTTTGCTGGCGCATGGTGCGGGGCAGCCCGAAGGCCAGCAGCAGACCGGCAAGCGCCAGAACGCTCAGGCCGCCAATCAGGCGCAGCCGTCCGGGGTGTGGGCGGGCGCGTTCAATGGCGGCATGTACGGTTTCTATGGCGCCGATCATGGTCGCTTCATCCGCCGCCAGTTCCAGCGTCTCTCCGGGGTCGCCGTCGGGGTGATACAGCGCGGGCGTTTCGCCGGGATTGGCCCGCTCTACCGCCGCCAGCGACCAATGCGCCAGCGGCCGATCCTGCATATCGGTAATGGTCAGCGTGGCATCCCCGAGCGACACGACAACGTCGCGCCGCTGGTCGTCGGGCGTGGGGCGCCAGAGGCCGACTGCTTCCAGCCGCTGAAATTCTCGGAGTACCGTCATAAGAGCGGTCTGCCTGCTCCATCTTGTTGTTCCATGGCTGTAGCATGTCCAGGCCACCGGCGGCAAACCGCTTTGCGATCCGATGTGGCTAGACAGGCGATTTACCTTGGCTTCAGAAGGTCTTGAACCGTTTGCGCAGCTCGAACTTCTGGATTTTCCCGGTCGAGGTCTTGGGCAGTTCTTCAAAAATCACCGTCTTGGGCGCTTTGAAGCCGGCCAATCGCTGCCGGGCAAAGCCGATCAGGGCGGCCGCATCCGCCGTGGCGCCGGGTTTCAACTCGACAAAGGCGCAGGGCACCTCGCCCCATTGCGGGTCCGGCTGAGCGACAACCGCGGCCAGGTTGACCTCCGGATGCGCCATCAGCACACCCTCGACTTCAACAGAAGAGATATTCTCGCCGCCCGATATGATGATGTCCTTGGCCCGGTCCGAGATCTGGATATAGCCGTCGGGATGCTGCACGGCGATATCACCGGAATGGAAATACCCGCCTGCAAAGGCCTCGGCGGTGGCGGTCGGGTTTTTCAGATAGCCCTTCATCACCGAATTGCCGCGCATCACGATCTCGCCCTGCGCTTTGCCGTCCTGGACCACCTGCTGCAAGGTCTCATCCAGCACGGTCACCGTCTCCATCATCGGAAAGGCGACGCCCTGCCGGGCCTTGATCGCGGCCCGCCCGGCCGGGTCGAGCCCGTTCCAGGCCTCGCCCTTCCACAGGCATTCGGTGACATGGCCGTAGGTCTCGGTCAGCCCATAGACTTGGGTGACGTGAAAGCCGAGCTTTTCGATCTTTTCCAGCGTCGCCGGGGCAGGGGGCGCGCCTGCGGTAAAGACTTCGACCGTATGGTCAAAGGCGCGCCGCGCCGTATCCGCGGCATTGACCAGCATATTGAGCACAATCGGCGCACCGCCAAAATGGGTGACCCCCTCCTCCGCGATGGCAGCATAGATCGCCTCTGCCGTGATATTGCGACAGCAGACCACAGTGCCGCCCAGCACCGGCATCATCCAGGTGTGGTTCCAGCCGTTGCAGTGAAACAGTGGTACGATGGTCAGATAGACGGGCCGCATCTGCAATTGCCAGGAAATCACCGTGCCCATGGTCATCAGATAGGCGCCGCGATGATGGCAGACCACGCCCTTGGGCCGCCCGGTGGTGCCGGAGGTATAGTTCAGCGCCAGGCTCTCCCATTCATCCTGTGGCAGGATCCAGTCGAAATCGTCCGATGCCGTCGCCAGCATCTCCTCATAGGTGGGATGGCGCCCGCTCGCGGCGATCCCGGCAGCGGGGTCCGGCACTTCGATCAGCAGCGGGCCCGCGCCCTCCATCTGTGCCTTGGCAGCCTCGGCCAGGGGCAGGACCTCGCTGTCGACCAGCGCCACCTTCGCCTCGCCATGGGCAAAGATATAGGCGACAGTATCGACATCCAGCCGGGTGTTGATGGTGTTCAGTATCGCACCCGTCGCCGGAACGCCGAAATGCGCCTCCGCCTGGGCGGGCACATTCGGCAACAGTGTGGCGACCACATCGCCTGGTGCAACCCCCCGTGCCGCAAGGGCCGCAGCCAGTCGCGTGCAGCGGGCATGATACTCTGCGTAGCTGCGCCGCGTCTCGCCATAGACCAGTGCGGTTTCATCGGCAAAGACATGCGCCGCCCGTTGCAGGTGCGACAGCGGCGTCAGGGGAACGTAGTTCGCCGCTGTCCGCTCCAATCCCGTTTCATCCGCCAACCACCCCATTGTGTCTCCTCCCTTGTGTCGTTGCTGTTGCCTCCCGCAACAGGGAAGTATTGCGTTGGCGCGCCGGAAAATGAAAGAGATTGCAGTCGGCCACCGTCATTCTGTCGTGATTTGCCTCCTGCGATGATGGTTTGCCCCCCGCGCGGAATAGGCTAGCCTTGGCCCATGATCCTGTCGCGCGGCCGTTCTTTCGTCTTTATCCATATCCCCAAGACCGGTGGCACGGCGCTGGCGCTGGCGCTGGAGGCCCGCGCCATGGCGGATGACGAAATGCTGGGCGATACCCCCAAGGCGCGCAAGCGCCGCCGACGTCTGCAGGGGATCAAGACGCAGGGGCGGCTGTGGAAACATTCAACCCTGGCGGATATCGAAGGTCTCGCTACCCGGGACGAGCTGCGACAGATGTTTGCCTTTACCCTGGTGCGCAATCCCTGGGACCGCGCCGTCAGCCTCTATCACTGGCTTCAGGGGCAGAGCTTTGAACATCCGATGGTGCCGCTGGCCCGGTCGCGGGCGTTTTCAGAGTTTATCACCGACCCGCTGGTGCTGCAGAGCTTTGCCGCCAATCCGGCGCCGTCCTATATGCGGCAATCGGACGGGTTTGAGCATTGCAGCTGCTACATCCGGCTGGAACATTTCGCCCAGGATGCGATTCCCTTGTTCGATCACCTGGGATTCGGCCTCGATCTGCCGCAGATAAATGCGTCGTCTCGCGAGCAGGATTGGCGCATTTACTACGATTCCCGCGCGGTCGATGCCGTAAGGACGTGCTGCGCGATCGAAATCGAACGATTTGAATACTCTTTTAACGAATAACACCTATCCCTTTGAGTATCGGCGGCTCCCTAAGAGACCGCGCCCAGGTCGAACCGGTTTGCTACAACTGTAAACACGGAACGGCGGATGGAGCTTCGAGCCCACGAGGTCCGAAGCAAATGTCGAGATCGAAAGGACAGACACATGTTGGATTGGTTTGCAAAACGGAATGCCTCCCCGATGGCAGAAGCGTTCACCACCGCGTTTCCGTTGGTCTCTACCGGTCATGCCGGTGTGCTTGTCGGAACCATGGTCGCCACCGCCACCGGCTGGCGCCCGGTCGAGGCGCTCGCCATTGGCGATGAGGTCCTGACCTTCGACCACGGCATGCGCCCGGTTAAATCGGTCGAACGTCAGACGCTTGTGATTGGCGATACCGCCTGCGCCCAGGAAATGGCACCGATCTATATCCCCCGCGACGCCCTCGGCAACCGCAACCCGATGTGGGTCAAGCCGGAGCAGGGCCTGCTGATCGAACATGATCTGCTCGAAGACAAGCTTGGCGATCCCTTCGCCGTCGTCCCGGCCTGCGCGTTGGAAGGCTATCGTGGGATCACCCGCGCGCCGCAGCAGGTCACCATGGAAACCGTGGTTCTGGCCTTTGACGAAGACGAAGTGATCTATATCGAAGCCGGCGTTCTGGCCTTCTGCCCGGTTGGCCACGACCTGATGCACGACTGCATCACCGACGCCGCGCAAGACCTCTACACGCTGCTGTCCGCAACAGAGGCACGCGAACTGGTCCTCGACATGATCACCGAGGACACCTTCTGGACCGCAGGCGCGATCAACGGCAGCGGTGGCACCGGCGAGCCGCAATACGCCACCTACGCCTGATCCCCATTACGCTCTCTCTCTCCCGACCTCTCCTGAACCGATGACCCGTTTCGCCCTTGCGGAGCGGGTCATGGCTTTTTGGGGGCGGCGACAGAGCTGGCCTGACAGAGCCGCTGGCCTGATAGAGACTGGCCTGACCGAACTGGTCCGATAGGTCAGGCCGACAGTGCAGGCCGACAGTGCAGGCCGACAGTGCAGGCCGACAGCGCAGGTCGGCAGAGTGGGCGGGACAAGGCATGACCTGACTTGGGTGTGACTTGGGGTGATCGGGCATGGGCTGCGCGCGACTGCCCGAAGTTTTCCAATCTGTCTCGGACACATCATCATGCCCGACAGCGACCCCGACAGCGACCCCGACAGCGGGCCGCGCAAAAAAAGAAGAGCCGCCCCCAATGGGACGGCTCCGTCTTGTATGCATCGATGGCCTGCGGCAGCGCGATGCCGTCAGGCGGCGGCTTCTTCCGCCGGGGCAAAGCGGCCATAGAAGGTCTGACCCTTTTCAGCCATTTCCCGCAGCAGCGGCGGGCAGGCGAAGCGGTCACCGTAAGCCTCTTGCAACTGGTCGCACCGCTCGGCCGCATAGGGCGTGCCGATGATATCGAGCCAGCTGAGCGGCCCGCCGGACCAGGGCGCAAAGCCCCAGGCCAGGATGGCGCCGACATCGCCCTCGCGGATATCCATCAACACGCCTTCTTCCAGCGCCCGCACCGCTTCCAGCACCTGCGAGAACATCAGCCGTTCCTGCACTTCAATCAGGTCGGGCTGGGCCGCGGCCAGAGGATATTTCTCCTGAACACCGGTCCAGTAGCCAACCCGCTTGCCCTTGTCATCATAGTCAAAGAACCCGGCCTTTGACTTGCGCCCCAGACGTCCCTGGTCTTCCATCCAGAAGATCAGATCATCCGCCGGGCTTTCGGGATAGGCATCGCCCATCGCAGCCTTGGTCGCCCGCGCGATCTTGGCCCCCAGATCAACCGAGGTTTCGTCGGTCAGCTGCACCGGTCCGACAGGGAAGCCCAGCTGACGCGCGGCATTGTCGATGAGCACCGGCGACACCCCTTCGGTGATCATCCGCAGCCCCTCGTTCAGATAGGGGATGATGCAGCGGTTGCAGTAGAAGAACCGCGCGTCATTGACCACAATCGGCGTCTTGCGGATCTGGCGCACGTAGTCCAGCGCCTTGGCTACCGCGCGATCCCCGGTTTTCTCACCCTTGATGATCTCCACCAGGAACATCTTCTCGACGGGCGAGAAGAAGTGAATGCCGATGAACTGCTCCGGCCGCACCGAGGCTTCGGCCAGGCTGGTGATCGGCAGGGTCGAGGTATTGGAGGCAAAGACGCACTCCTCGGGAATGATCGCCTCGACCTTCTTGGTCATCTCGGCCTTGACGCCGGGATCCTCGAACACCGCTTCAATGATCAGATCGCAGCCCTTGAGGTGGTCAAGATCCGGCGTCGCGGTGATCTGCGCCAGCAGCGCGGTTTTCTTGTCCTCGGTGGCCTTGCCGCGTTTGATCCCCTGATCCATGTAATTGGCGGCATAGGATTTGCCCTTGTCGGCGGCCTCCTGGTCGCGGTCGATCAGCACGACCTCCATGCCGGCCTGGGCCGAGACCAGCGCGATGCCGGCCCCCATCATGCCCGCGCCCAGCACGCCGATCTTCTTGACCGATTGATCCTCGATCCCTTTCGGGCGCACGGCGCCTTTTTCCAGCGCCTGCTTGTTGAGGAACAGGGACCGGATCATGGCAGAGGAGGACGGGTTCATCAGCACATGGGTGAACCAGCGTGCCTCGATCCGCAGCGCGGTGTCAAAATCGACCATTGCGCCCTCATAGACTGCCGACAACAGCGCCTTGGCCGCCGGAAACGCGCCTTGGGTCTTGCCATGCACCATGGCGGACGCACCGACGTAGTTCATAAAGCCGGCCGGATGATAGGGCGCACCGCCGGGCATCTTGTAGCCTTTGGCGTCCCAGGGTTTCACCAGATCGGCGGGTTTCGCGGTCAGCACCCATTGGCGGGCGGCGTCCAGCGGATCGGCCGCGACCTCATCCACCAGGCTGGCGGCCTTGGCCTTTTTCGGGTCCAGCATCTTGCCTTCCAGCAGCACGGGGGCCGCGTTCACCGCCCCGACCATGCGGGAGTAACGGGTGGTGCCACCACCACCGGGGAAGATCCCGATCATGATTTCCGGCAGGCCGACCTTGGCCTTCGGATTGTCGGTCATGGTGCGGTAATGGCAGGCCAGCGCGATCTCGGTGCCGATCCCGGCGCAGGTGCCATTGATGGCACAGGCAATCGGTTTGCCGCCCTTGTTGGTCTTGGGCTCCATTCCTGCGCGCTCCAGTTTGCGCAGGATACGGTGACCTTCCATGGTGAAATCGAACAGCCCCTGGGCCGGGGTCTCGCCCGACTCTTCGCGGATCGAGGCCAACACGTTCAGGTCCATGCCGCCGGCGAAATCCTTCTTGCCAGAGGTGATCACCACGCCCTTGACCGCGTCATCGCCCAACGCCCGGTCGATGTAGTCTTCAACCAGGCCAAAGGCCTCGCGTGTCAGGACGTTCATGGATTTGTCCACCGCATCCCAGGTGATGATGGCGATGCCATCTGCGTCTACGTGATATTTGAAATCAGTCATTTTCTGTCTCCAACCCGTCTCAGGTGAGAATTGCGTCCGTCAGACGCGCTCGATGATTGTGGCCGCACCCATGCCCGACGCGATACAGAGCGTGGCAAGGCCGCATTCCTTGTCCTGCCGCTCCAGCTCGTCCAGCAACGTGCCGATGATCATCGCCCCGGTGGCGCCCAGCGGATGCCCCATGGCAATCGAACCGCCATTGGGGTTGACCAGCGCCGGATCCACGTCAAACGCCTGCATGAACCGCATGACAACCGCCGCAAAGGCCTCGTTGACCTCAAAGAGATCCAGATCGGAAATCTTCATGCCGGTCTCGGCGAGGATCTTTTCGGTGACGGGCACCGGGCCGGTCAGCATGATGGTGGGATCGGTGCCGATCTTGGCGGTCGCCTTGATCCGCGCGCGCGGCTTCAGCCCGTAGCGTTCGCCAAATTCCTTGTTGCCGATCAGCACGGCAGCGGCGCCATCGACGATGCCAGAGGAGTTGCCGGCATGGTGGATGTGGTTGATCTTTTCCAGGTGCGGGTATTTGAGCTTTGCCACGGCATCAAAGCCCGGCATCACTTCGCCCATCATCTGGAACGATGCATTCAGCGCGCCAAGCGCCTGCATGTCGGTGCCGGGACGCATGTATTCGTCATGCTCCAGAATCGTAAGGCCGTTCTGGTCCAGCACCGGAATGATCGACTTGGCAAAGCGGTTGTCGTCCCAGGCCGCCTTGGCCCGGCGCTGGGATTCCACCGCCAGCGCATCGGCCTGCTCGCGGCTGAACCCGTATTCGGTGGCGATGATATCGGCAGAGATCCCTTGCGGAACGAAATAGGTGTCCATCGCCAAGGTTGGATCAACCGCAATCGCCGCCCCATCGGACCCCATTGCCACGCGGCCCATCATTTCGACGCCACCGGCAATATAGGCCTGACCCGCGCCGCCCTTGACCTGGTTGGCGGCCAGGTTCACCGCCTCCATGCCAGAGGCGCAGAACCGGTTGATGGCGAGGCCGGGGATGGACTGGTCCAGGTCAGAGGCCAGAACCGCCGAGCGCGCCAGACAGCCGCCCTGTTCCATCACCTGGGTGACATTGCCCCAGATCACGTCCTCGACGGCGTGTCCTTCCAGATTGTTGCGCGCCTTGAGGGCGTTGAGGGTCAGCGCCGACAGGCGCAGCGAGGTCACCTCGTGCAGGGCGCCATCCTTGCGGCCCTTGCCGCGTGGCGTCCGGATGGCATCATAGATATAAGCTTCGGTCATATTGGTCTCCTCAAGCTCGATCCGACGGGTTGCCGGGCATCAGGTCATAGGGGTGTTTCCAGCCGGGCTGGGCGCTGAGGCGCGTCAGCCAGGCATCGATATTGGGCCATTCGGCACGGTCAAAACCAAACGGCTCCGGATAGTAGAAGTAGCTGCAGCAGGTGAGATCGGCGTTGGTGACGCTGTCACCAACAATCCAGTCGCGCCCCTGCAGGTGGGTGTCGAGAATGGCAAAGGCCGAGGTCAGCCGCCCTTGCAGGAAGGCGATCACCTCTGCCGGACGTTTGTCCGCAGGCAGGAAATTCATCAGGAACCGGCACAAACCCGCGTTCGACGAGAGTTTGTGATTGTCCCAAAGCTGCCAGCGCAGGATCTCTCGTGCCTCCTCCGACGTCGCGCCTCCAAATTTCCCGTACGTTTCGGACAGATATTGCTGGATGACCGCAGATTGACTGAGGGTGACGTCCCCATCGACGAGAACAGGACATTCGCCCATCTCGTTCACCTCTGATCGGAAGCTGTCGCTGCGGGTGACGCCACTGAAAAAATCCACGAACACCGGGTCCCAGTCGAGCCCGCCGAGTTCCAGTGCCAGCGCCGCCTTGTAGGAATGGCCGCTTTCACCAAAGCAATAGAGTTTCATGTTTGAACCGCCCCTCCCCGTGGCGATGTTGCGGCGGGGGTTTCACACCCCCGCACCCCCGTGAGGTATTTGGAAAAAGATGAAGAGCTTTGAGGAACTGTTAACCAAGACGGCGGCAATATGGCCATGCGGTACAGGCTGAGGAGCCGATGATCGCAAAAGGTGAAGGCGCGCTTGCCCATTAGGCGGAGAGCCAGGGGGCGAGCGTGCCCCATCCCTTCATCTTTTCCTAAATACCTCCGCCGGAGGCTCCCGAAAGCTGCTGCTTTTGACTGCGCCGAATGTGTCACAGGGACCTCGCAATCAATTCCTTCATGATTTCATTGGTTCCGCCATAGATGCGTTGGACGCGGGCATCGGTCCACATCTCGGCAACGGCGTATTCCTGCATGAAGCCATAGCCCCCGTGCAGTTGCAGACAGTCATCGAGCACGGCGCCCTGGGTGTCGGTGATCCAGTATTTGGCCATCGCGGCTTTTGCGACGGTCAATTCTCCACGCAGGTGTTCGACCATGCACTCATCCAGGAAGGCGCGGGCGACTTTGGCTCTGGTCAGGCATTCGGCGAGCTTGAAGCGGGTGTTTTGAAACTGGGTCAGCGGGCCGCCAAAGGCCTCGCGCTCTTTGCAATAGGCGATGGTACGCTCGACGGCGCCCTGCATGGCACCGACGGCGCCGCAGGCGATGATCAGCCGTTCCTGCGGCAATTGCTGCATCATCTGGTAGAACCCCTGGCCCTCGGCGCCGCCGAGGATGTTTTCTGGCGGGACGACGATGTCGTCAAAGAACAATTCCGAGGTATCCGCAGCATGAAGCCCGATCTTTTCGAGGTTGCGGCCGCGGCTGAACCCTTCTGCGCCTTCGGTTTCCAGGGCGACAAGCGAGACGCCTTTGGAGCCTTCCTTCGGGTCGGTTTTCGACGCCACAAGGATCAGGTTGGCGTGCTGGCCATTGGTAATGAAGGTTTTCTGCCCGGAGAGGCGATAGACATTGCCATCCTTGATGGCGCGGGTCTTGATCGCCTGCACATCGGAGCCGGTTGAGGGCTCGGTCATGGCCAGCGCGCCGACCAGCTCGCCCGAGATCATCTTTGGCAGCCAGCGCTGTTTCTGCTCTTCTGTGCCATAGGCGAGGATGTAATGGGCGACGATGCCGGAGTGGATGCCATGGCCCCAGCTGGCCAGATTGGCACGGCTGGCTTCGATCAGGATCGCCGCCTCATGGCCGAAGTCGCCCCCGGCGCCGCCATATTCTTCCGGGATCGACGGGCACAGCAGGCCCAATGCGCCCGCTTCGGCCCAGGTAAAGCGATCCATCTCGCCCTGCTTGCGCCAGGTGTCGAATTTTGGCGCCCATTCGTTGGTGATAAAGCTCTGCGCCATATCGGCGAGCATCTTGTGTTCGTCGGTCATCCACGCGGATGAGGCCTGAAAGTCCAGTTCTGCGCTCATCGGTTCCCCCCTTTGGTGCGTCGGTGCGGGCCGCGCTACCGTTTTCGGTCCTCCAGCTCGGCATTGAATAGCCGCAGCCGGTGGGTCAGGTTTTCCTCATGGGTGACGCTGTCGAAGTTCTCGAACAGAAACGACAGCGCCTCTCCCTCGTCCAGGCCAGCCTCGGAGGCAAAGCGTTTGAGCCGACGAAACCCGTCTTCCGTCATGGCGACGGGAAAACGGCGGGTCAGGCGAAAACGTTTGGGCATATTCGGATCCTTTTCTTTCCAAATGCGCCCCGGCCGGGGATCGGGATCAGAGCCGCCCCGCGGGCAGGGCGGCTCCGGTGTGTCAGGTCGCTGTTCGCGATCAGAACTGTGCGGCGTCGAGCGCCATCACCGTGTCGGCGCCGGTTTCAATCCGGGCCAGGTGCAGTTTGGTCGCGGGCAGCTGACGTGCCATGTAGTAACGGCCGGTGGCGCGCTTTGTCTCGTAGAACGCCGCGTCAGAGGCACCGGCGTCAAGCGCCTTTTGTGCCGCCAGACCCATCCGCGCCCACATCAGGCCCAGGCAGACATGGCCGAACATATGCATGAAGTCATAGGACCCGGCCAGCGCATGGTTGGGGTTCTTCATGCCGTTCTGCATGAAATACATGCCCGCGGCCTGCAGATCTTTGGAGGCGGCTTTCAGCGGCTCGATGAAGTCCTTGGTGTAGGCTTCGGAAACATCGGCGTTTTCCTTGCAGAACCCTTTGACCAGATCAAAGAACGCCATCACGTGCTTGCCACCGTCCTGGGCCAGCTTGCGGCCCACCAGATCCAGCGCCTGCACGCCGTTCGCGCCTTCGTAGATCATCGCAATGCGGGCGTCGCGGGTGTATTGCGACATGCCCCATTCCTCGATGTAGCCATGGCCGCCATAGACCTGCTGGGCCTGCACCGTCATGTCATAGCCCTTGTCGGTGAGGAAGCCTTTGATCACCGGCGTCATCAGCGACACCAGCCCATCGGCGTCCTTGTCGGCGCCCCGGTGGGCCTGGTCGATCAGGGTCGCGCCCCACAACAGGAACGCCCGCGCGCCTTCGGCAAAGCTTTTCTGGTCCATCAGGTTGCGGCGGATATCCGGGTGCACAATCAGCGGGTCCGCCGGGCCATCGGGGTTTTTCGCTCCGGTCACATCGCGGCCCTGCAGCCGGTCCTTGGCGTATTCCACCGCGTTCTGATAGGCCGCTTCGGCTTGGGCCAGCCCCTGCATGCCGACGCCGACACGGGCCTCGTTCATCATGGTGAACATGGCGCGCATGCCTTTGTGCATCTCGCCCAGCAGCCAGCCGGTGGCGCCGTCATAGTTCATCACGCAGGTGGAGTTGCCGTGGATGCCCATCTTTTCTTCGATATTGCCGACCGAAACGCCATTGCGCGCGCCAGGGGTGCCGTCTTCGTTCACCAGGAACTTCGGCACGATAAAGAGCGATACGCCCTTGATGCCGTCGGGGCCGCCGGGGATCTTGGCCAGGACCAGATGAATCACGTTGTCGGCCATGTCGTGGTCGCCGGCAGAGATAAAGATCTTCTGGCCGGAGATCTTGTAGGATCCATCGTCCTGCGGATCTGCCTTGGTGCGCATCAGGCCCAGGTCGGTGCCGCAATGCGGTTCCGTCAGGTTCATGGTGCCGGTCCATTCGCAGGACACCATCTTGGGCAGATAGGTGTCTTTCTGCGCGTCGGTGCCATGCACCAGGATCGCCGAGGCGGCGCCATGGGTCAGGCCCTGATACATGGTGAAGGCCTGGTTGGCGGCGGAGAAAAACTCGCCCACGGCGGTGCCCATCACATAGGGCATGCCCTGTCCGCCGTATTGTTCCGGCATGTCGAGGCCGGTCCAACCGCCCTCCTTGACCTGGTCAAAGGCCGCCTTGAACCCGGTCGGCGTGTAGACCACGCCGTTTTCCAGCCGGCAGCCTTCGGTGTCGCCGACCACGTTCAGCGGGTGCAGCACGTCGCGGGCGATCTTGCCGGCCTCTTCCAGCACGGCGCCGGTGAATTCGGAGTCCAGTTCGTCGTAGCCGGGAATGCCGGAGTCTTTGATGTTCAGCACGTCATGCAGGACAAATTGCGTGTCCTTGGTGGGGGCGGTGTAAACTGGCATCGCGTTCCTCGTCGGTTGCGCTGTGGCGGTCAGATGGGTGATGGGTCGATAGGGTGGGCAAGGGCCAGAGCGTCTATTCTGCGGCCTTTGCCCCTTGTTTCATCGAGGCGATGACTTTTTCGCCCCATTTCAGCTGATCCTTCAGATCGTCGATGGCCTCGTTCAGCTCGTCGCGCTGACGTTCCATATCGGCCAGACGCTCCTGCGCGATCTCATAGGTGCGGCTGAGCTGCGTCAGCTGTTGATCGCCCATGTGGTAGAGGTCCAGAAGCTGGCGGATCTCCTCAAGGGTGAAGCCGAAGCGCTTGCCGCGCAGGATCAGCTTCAGCCGGGCGCGATCGCGTTTGGTGAACAGACGCTTCTGACCGTCACGGGTCGGAAACAGCAGTTCCTTGGCTTCGTAAAATCGCAACGTGCGCGGAGTCACTCCGAACTCGTCGCACATTTCGCGAATGGATTTGATGTCTTCGGTCATAGGTCTCTTTACGTTGAAGGTCACAACGTCAACTTTAGATCGCTTTCCCAAGGTTACAACATGAAGCTGACGTTTACGTAACTTCGACGCTGCGTCACTTTTGCAGGTGACGTTGTGACAGGGAAATGTGACGCGACGTCGCAGAAACTCTGGCCCGAAACCGAAGGCGTCGAGCGAGAAAAAATCAGAAAAAGTAGTTTGATTTCAACAGGACGCCCGGACCGTTTCGCCTGGATCACCTGTCACGCCACGGGCCGCAGTGTCCCGGCTGCATTGGGCGGTGGCGGCTGCCTCCGACAGGTCGGGGCGGGCTTTTGGGGGCCGTTGGGGCCAGAGCGGGGGCAGTT
>NZ_LPUY01000027.1 GCF_001518015.1 Tritonibacter horizontis | reverse complement strand
GCGCGGCCCCCGCCCGGCCCAACGCTTTTGACATGTGCCTTTAGCGCATTCCAAAGGGGCGGGAGCACGCCCCGTCGCCCGTTGAGGTTCACGCCACGTTTCTGCCTTCCGGTGCAGCCCCGCCGCAAACTCCGGTCCGCGTGCGATTGCATTCCGCCGCTAAAACCGGTCTGTATGCCGCCACGACACCGCAGCGGCGCAGGAGACGAACAGGATGGATTGGACACAGCTCTTGGACCCGAGGCGCCTGTGCCGTCCGGATTATGCGGACGCGCCAAACCGCCCGGCCTATCTGCAGGATTACGACCGCATCCTGTTCTCAGAACCCTTCCGCCGGCTGGCGCAGAAAACTCAAGTACACCCGCTGCATGACCACGATCACGTGCACCACCGGATGATCCACTCGATGGAGACCTCCTCGGTCGGCCGTTCCCTCGGCATTCAGGTCGGCGAGGCGCTGGTGGCGGATGGCCGACTGGCCAAGGGGCAACAGCATGTCATGGCCGGTACGGTGCAGGCGGCCTGTCTGGTGCATGACATCGGCAACCCGCCTTTTGGCCACTCCGGCGAAGCCAGCATCGGCGCCTGGTTCACCCAGCAATTTGCCGCCAACGATGGCCAGGGCGCCGGCCTGGCCGCAGGTATCGCGACCGCCCACCGTGCCGAGTTCGAGGCCTTTGAAGGCAACGCCCAGGGCCTGCGCATTGTATCCCGGCTGGAGATGGCGCGGCGCGCGGGCGGCATGCGGCTGTCCTATGCCACGCTCGGCGCCTTTGCCAAATACCCCTGTACCGCCCGCGCAGCGGCGGATGCCACAACCCCTTATGTGGGGTTGAAAAAATTCGGCACCTTCGCCAGCGAGGAGGCCCTGTTTGCAGAGGCAGCAACGGCCCTTGGCCTGCCCGAGGAACGCCCCCCCGCCGGTCATCGCTGGTGGCGGCGCCATCCGCTGGCCTTCCTGGTCGAGGCCGCGGATGACATCTGCTATCGCATACTGGACCTGGAGGATGCCGCTACCGTTGGCGATCTCGACAGCGACGTCGTCTCCGGCCTTCTCGAAGACATCACCGGCAAGCCCAACCGCGCCCCCGACCCGGAGATGACCCTGCGGGACCGCACCGGCATGCTGCGTGCCATGGCCATCGGCAGCGCCATCGACAGCGCCGTTGCGGCCTTTCTCGACAATTACGACGCCATCATGGCCGGCACCTTTGACGATGGGCTAATGGAGGTCTCCTCCAAGGCCGGTGCCTTTGCCCGGCTGAAGGACATCTCCAACGCCCGCATCTTTACCGCCCAGCGCAAGACAGAGCTGGAGATCGTCGGGCGCAAAGTCCTCTTTACCATCCTGGACGAGTTTCACGCGCTGTTCCTGGCGCTCCGGGCCTGCGGTTGGAACGTCGACCGCCTGCTGAACGAGGACGCGTATCGCGCCCGATTGATACGGGCGGTGGACCTGGATCTGCGCGGGGTCGAAGACGACTATACGGCGGCGCATGCGCTGACGGATTTTGTCTCCGGCATGACCGACCGCTACGCCCTGCGGGTGCGGGATATGATCTCCGGCCAGGTGACGCGCTAGGTTCTGTTCCCAGGAAAAGGTCAGCGTTCCTGACCCATTGTTTCGCGCGCGAAACAATGGGTCAATATATGTGACCTATCACATTGATTTCATTAAATAAACCCAACAATTCCCTTACCCGGCGCACGTTGCAACGGCAACGGCAACGGCCCTGTCAACCGCCCGACATGCAAAAGGCCCCTTCCGCTCGGAAGGGGCCTTTACTCGGGTCCAGCGTCAAGGCGCCTCAGCCGAAGGCGGCACCGTCCTGCCGCCACACGGCCACAATGGCCGAGCGGGGCCTGCCGGTGCCATCCGGCCAGGCCCCGCCGGGATGCTGCACCCCGACAAAGGCGGTGGTCTTGTCGAGCGACCAGCACAGGCCGGTGACCTCGGCCCCGTTCGGGACCGTCATGAACCGGGCAATCTCGCCGGTTTCCGGATCGCCGACCAGCATCTGGTTGTTGCCCATGCCGGCAAAATCGCCGTCATTGTCATCATCGCCATCGGTCTGGATCCAAAGCATCCCGTCCGAGGAAAACGCCATCCCGTCCGGCGAGTTGAACATATTGCCTGCGGTGATGTTTTCCGAACCACCATAGGCATTGTCATAGACCGTCGGATTGCCCGCCATGACATAAAGATCCCAGTTGAACCTGTCGGCGGCATGGTTGCCCCCGGCCGGGGTCCAGCGCACGATCTGACCGTAGGTGTTGGTCTCACGCGGGTTTGGCCCGTTGACCGGCATATCATCGCCACCGGCATTGGCGGCAACGCCCCGGTTCTTGTTGTTGGTCAGCGCGCAATAGACCTCGGGGCGCAGCGGATTGCACGCCACCCATTCCGGCCGGTCCATGGTGGTGCCCCCCGCCGCCGAGGCCGCCAACCGGGTAAAGCAGAGGATCTCCGCTGCCTCCATACCGGTGCTTTCAGGGGTCAGGGGCAACCACGCGCCGGTCTGGTCGTCGTTGAACAGGGCAACAGAGAGCGTGCCGTCATCCAGCAGCCCCTCTGGCGAGCCCCCCGCCACGTAAACCCCGTTGGAGACATAGCGATACAGGTATTCGCCGCGTTCATCATCGCCAAGATAGACCACAATGCGCCCGTCCGAGGCCTGCACCATTTCGGCGTTTTCATGTTTGAACCGGCCCAGCGCCGTGCGTTTGACCGGGGTCGAGGTGGGATCCGACGGGTCGATCTCGGTGACAAAGCCATGGCGATGTGGCTCGTTCGGCTCTTGCGAGATGTCAAAGCGCGAATCGTAGATCTCGTAGGCATAGCGGCCCTGACCTCCGAGCCCGTAGCGGATGTAGCCCTCGCCTGCCGGCATCTCGCCGCTGGCGCCGAAATACCCGTTGAAGTTTTCTTCGCAGGTCAGATAGGTGCCCCACAGGGTGCGGCCCGAACCGCAATTGTTCATGGTGCCCTTGACGGTCCGCCCCTCCGGATCGGCGTTTGTCCGGACCAGCGCATGGCCGGCCAAAGGTCCCGCCAGGGTCATTTCGGTGTCATGGGTGATGCGGCGGTTGAAGGGGCTGTCCTTGACGACGGCATAGCCTGCCGCGCCCTTTGCCACTTCCATCACCGTCACGCCCTGCAGGTTCTTGAGCAGCCTCACCTCGTCGGCGTTCTGCGGGACGCCATCAGAGGCGACCGGCAGGTTGATCTTTGGGTTCACATATTCGGAATTCACCGCGATGACCTCGTGCCCGTCGATGTCAAACAGCGCCATGCCGTCGGTGTTTTCGCCAAACACCCGGTCCGACATCTCGACCGGGACGCCGGTCTCGGCGGAATAGGCCCCCTCTGCGTCGGACCAGAGCGGATCCCCCCAGCGCACCAGCACCTCGGTCCGGAAGCCCGCGGGGACATGCACCTCGTGATCGGTGGCAATGCCAATCGGCGCGAATGTGAAGCGGGAGGCCCCGGCGGCGCGGGCCAGCGTGGAAGAAGACAGCAGGCCGCTGCCAAAGACCGCCGCGCCAGGGCCAAACGCCAGCGTGCCGCCCAGAAACCCGCGCCGGGAGATGGCGCGGTCGACCACCGCGTCAAACTGGGTGCCCTCCGGGCGGGGGTCCCGGTGTTCGTCAAAGTCGTCCCAGGAAAGATCAATGAGAGATTTATCAACCATGGTCTCGCGCTCCTCGCTGTCAACTGGCTGGGTCATATGGGCCGGGGTCCGGGCAGATGGACCCGCACCTCCGTCCAGGGGTGTTCATCCAGCGAGACTGTATCACGCGTATGACGGGCTGCAGGGCGGATCGCGCCGAGCGGGGCGACCGGCGGAATGTCGCAGGTCCCGCTAGCGCGGTCGGGCCAAAACATCGAGATACCGCCCGCGCGCCTCCGGCAGCGGCCGGTTGCCAAGCGCCGGAGCCAGCTTGGTTTCGAGAAAGAAGCCGGTGGTGGCAAGCGCGGTCAGGATCTCGGCCTCCTCCGCGGTGCCCTCGCCCAGCATCACCGGCGGCAGGGGGAGCATCCGGTCTGCCCAGGCCCCCGCCCCCTGGGCAGAGACCGCCCGGCCGGATTTCGGCGACACGTAAATCAGCCCGTCGGTGGTGCCGGTGACAGCGCAGGCCGACAGGTCCAGCCCGAAGCCCAGCGCCTCTAGCAGGGCCAGTTCCCAGTGGAGATAGCCGAGCGGCCACAGATCCGCATGATCCAGCAGATCGAGCAGCGCCACGCTGCGCCGGTAGAGATCCGGGTGGGGTTCGCGGTCCGGCAGGGCAAAGGCCAGCAGCGCGCAGACCGCATTGAGCCCCGCCAGCGCCCGCCGCCCCGAGAGCGCCACCGCCGCCCGGCTGCGCAGCGGTTCCGCCTTGTAGGTGCCCAGGTGGTCCTCAAGCCGGGCCGACCAGGACAGATCCAGCTGCGCCCCCGGTTGCAACACCGGCGCCAGGCGACGGCTGCCGCCCCCCCGCACGAGGCCGGCATGACGGCCATGTTCTTCGGTAAAGACATCAATCAGCGCCGAACTTTCGCCGTGGCGGCGCACGGTCAGCAAAATCCCCTGATCGCGCCAGTCCATGGTCTAGTCCAGTCCCGGCTCATCAAGCAGATGCCGCCCCTGGCGGTCTTCGACCTCGATCACCCAGAGGTCGCTGTCGAACTGGCGCTGTCTGGCAATCGAGGCCTCGACCGCGCCATCGGGACCCGCCAGCAGTTCGACCCAGGTCCGGTCACCGGTCATCAGATCAAAGCTGCGCTGATAGGCGCGGGCCTGACCGTCGAGGGTGTTGAGCTTGACCAGTACCGCCCCGGCGGTGTCGTCGCCATGGGCGGTGACAAAGGCGGGAATGTCCTGAAACCGCAGCCGGGCCAGATAGGCATCGACCCAGAAGCGGGCGGTGAGACGGGGCATCGGGGCTCCTGCGGCGACGGCGGGTATCGGCGGCGGCCACAGTGGCCACCGGCGGTGATATTAAGGGATAGATGCGACCCGCGCGCAAGGGGGGCAAGCGCCCTGCGCCTGGGGCCCCCCGTGGGAGCCTCCGGCGGAGGTATTTTCAAAAAGATGAAGGGGCGCGGAGGGCGCTGTGGCCTGGGTGACGTCTAGTTGCCGTCTTTGAACTCCAGCCCCATCTCGGAATAGCGTTCGGATTCTTCCAGCCAGTTGGGGCGGACCTTGACCTGCAGGAAGAGGTGGATCTTGCGGTCGAGAAACGCCTCAAGATCGGCGCGGGCGGCCTGGGAGACTGCCTTGATCGTTTCGCCTTTCTTGCCGAGGACAATGCCCTTGTGGCCGTCGCGGATCACATAGATGATCTGGTCGATCTTGGCGGAGCCGTCCTTGCGCTCCTCCCAGTTTTCGGTTTCGACCGTCAGCTGGTAAGGCAGTTCCTGATGCAGGCGCAGGGTCAGTTTTTCGCGGGTGGTTTCTGCGGCAATCATGCGCAGGGGCAGATCGGCGATCTGGTCCTCGGGATAAAGCCAGGGGCCTTCGGGGACTTCGCCTGCCAGCCATTGGCGCAGATCGTCCACACCATAGCCTTTTTCGGCGGAGATCATATAGGTCTCGGCAAAGGGGAAGCGGTCGTTGAGATCGCGGGTCAGACCCAGCAGCGCGTCGGATTGCACTTTGTCGATCTTGTTGACGGCGAGGGCGACGCGGCGGCCCTGAGCCACCTCCTGCAGGCCGTCGAGGATGCGTTCGACCCCTTCGGTGATGCCCCGGTGGGCCTCGACCAGCAGGATCACCACATCGGCGTCGGCCGCGCCGCCCCAGGCGGCGGCGACCATCGCCCGGTCGAGACGGCGGCGGGGCTGGAACAGGCCGGGCGTGTCGACAAAGACCAACTGGCTGTCGCCTTCCATGGCGACGCCGCGGATGCGGGTGCGGGTGGTCTGCACCTTATGTGTCACGATGGAGACCTTGGCCCCCACCATCCGGTTGAGAAGGGTGGATTTTCCGGCGTTTGGTTCGCCGATCAGGGCGATGAAACCCGCGCGTGTACTCATGACTGTTGCTCCAGCTTGGCGAGAAGCGCCTTGGCCGCCGCCTGTTCCGCCAGCCGTTTCGATCCGGCGGTGGCCTGTTCCTCGGTGCCGTCCTCAAGCCGGGCGGCGATGGTGAATACGGGTTCGTGGTCGGGGCCCGTGCGGGCGATCTGCACATAGTCGGGCGGCGGCTGGCGACGGGCCTGGACATATTCCTGAAGCGCCGTCTTGGGGTCGCGCGCATCTTCTTCGACGGTGCCGATCCGCGTGCCCCAGAGCCGCAGGATCACGGCCTGGGCGGCCTCGAAATCGGCATCCTTGTAGATGGCGGCAATCACCGCCTCCATCGCGTCGCCCAGCAGCGCCTGTTTGCGGCGTCCGCCGGACATCATTTCGGAGCGGCCCAGTTTCAGCACCGACCCCAGGTCGATCTCGCGGGCGACGTCGGCGCAGGTTTCCTTGCGCACAAGCGCGTTGAAGCGCGGCGCCAGCTGGCCTTCGGTGGCGGTTCGGTCGGTGTCCAGCAAGGCCGTCGCCATCACCAGCCCCAGCACCCGGTCGCCCAGGAATTCCAGCCGCTGATTGTCCTGACGACTCGGCGAGGAGACCGAAGGGTGGGTCAGCGCCCGGATCAGCAGCTCGGGCGCGGCGAACGCGTGGCCGAGCCGGTCCTGAAAGGCGAGGAGATCCCTGGAAAGCTTCACGTGTGATCCTTGAAAAAGCGGCGGTCAGAGGCCTGTCGGAGCCGTCTCATATCCCAGCCACGCAGCAGAGGAAAGAACCCGCACGGCGTTCACCGTTGTTTTTGCGGTCAGCCGGGCAATGGTGCCGGTCCTGCGCGTCTGGTCGGCCATTCTTTGCTATCACGCCGACCCCGGACAACAAAGCCGCATGTCGCCCCCATTGGCGAAGGGCAACAGGGCCGCAGCGATTGGCTGCGGCCCTGTTTTGCGGCGAAGGCCGACCAGACGCTGAGGTCGGGCATCTGTCGAAACCGGCCTAGTGCACCGCCTTGAAGAAACGGTCGCCGCGCCAGGTCCAGAAGAACAGCATGGACCGGCCCGCAGAAGAGAACATGATCCGGTCGGCCCGCCCGATCAGGTTTTCCAGGGGCACATAGCCGACGCCACCGACCTGCTGTGGCACCCGGCTATCGGCCGAATTGTCGCGGTTGTCGCCCATGAAGAAGAAATGTCCCTCGGGCACATGGTAGACGCCGGTGTTGTCGCTGCCCTGGTTGCCGATGTTGAGGATGGCATGCGAGGTGCCGCCCGGCAGGGTTTCGATCTGGCGCGACTTTTTGCACAGGCCGCCCTGGCCAACCGGGTTGTTCTCGCACCGCGGGAAGTTGCCCTGCGGGCCCTGACGCTCCATCGCTTCGGTGAATTCGCCGTCATCCATCAGGCCCACTGCGGTGCCGTTGATGTTGAGAACGCCGTCTTTCATCTGCAGCTTGTCTCCGGGCAGGCCAACCAGACGCTTGATATAATCCGTGCCCGTCACAGGGTGGCGAAACACCACGACGTCGCCGCGTTCCGGCAGGCTGCCGAGAAAGCGGGTATTGTCGCCATCCACGACGCCACAGAGATCCTCGGCATCGATGTTGAGACCAATCAGTCCGAGGCGGATTGAGGGGCAAGAGGCATAGGAGTAGCCATAGACCATCTTGTTCACGAAGAGAAAATCGCCAACCAGCAGCGTTTCCTTCATCGAACCGGACGGGATCCAGAAGGGTTGAAAGAACAGGGTGCGGAAGACACCGGCGATCAGCAGCGCGTAGACGATGGTCTTGATCGTCTCGACGATTGAACTGCCGGTAGTGGTTTTCGACGCCATCAGGCTCTCCGGTCAATTGGGGACAGGTCCGGGCGTACATGCGGGCGCGCAGGCGGCAAGTCAAGCCGTCCCCGAACGCGCGCCCTCTGTCGTGGCATCGGTTCCGCCCGGGTGTGGGTCTTCTGCCGCAGATCGCCCCGAGCGCGCTCGGGGGAGCGTGGCCTCAGTCCGGAACAGCGGGAGACACAGCGGGAGACAGGGGCACGGCGGAGATCGGGCGGGCTTCGATCAGGACAAAGGCCTGCGCCCAGGGGTGGTCGTCGGTCAGGGTGACATGGATGATCGCCTCATGTCCCGGCGGGGTCATCTCGGCGAGACGCTCTGCCGCCCAGCCGGTCACATGCATCACGGGCTGGCCGCTGCGCAGGTTGGACACTGCCATGTCCTTCCAGGCGATGCCCATCCGCAGACCGGTGCCGAGCGCCTTGGAGCAGGCCTCCTTGGCGGCCCAGCGTTTGGCATAGGTACCGGCCACATCGCGGCGGCGTTCGGATTTGGCCTGTTCCACTGCCGTGAATACCCGGTTGCGGAACCGATCGCCAAAACGGTCCAATGTGCCCTGGATGCGGTCGATATTGGCCAGATCGGTGCCGATGCCGAGGATCATATGCGCGATGCGGGGCCTGTCAGCCCCGCCCTCCTTTGCGCGTTTTGGCTGCCAGATCGGCCTGCGCCCGCAACGCGGATTTGGCGCCCAACGCGACGAAATAGCGCACCAGCAGAAAGGAAACCGCCGTCTGGAACAGGATCGCGGCCAGCAGCAGCAACGCGCCCTGGGTGTGGGAGAGCATCAGCTTGATCTGCGGCGCGGCGACGCTGAAAATCGAGACCGAGATCATCGTCAGTCCCAGGATGATCACCGCCGCCCGACATGCAAAGCGCCAGATCTGCGAGGACTCTGGCAGGCGTTTTTCAACCCCGGCAAAGCGCTGCCCTTCGACCAGTCCGGCCACCATGGCGGGGATAATGGCCATCCCGGCATTGGCAACATTGAAATTCCCGACCGCCTGGACCAATACGACGATCATCATGAGCCCCAGCATCGTAGCGAGATAGACCAGCGAGAAACGGCGCAGATTCATGTCGCGGCTCCGGTGCGGGCAAGATCCATCAGACGACGCATTTCCTGCACCGCTGGGGTGAGGCCGCGAAACACCGCCTCGCCAATCAGGAAATGGCCGATATTCAGCTCCTTCAGCTCCGGGATGGCGGCAATTGGCCCCACCGTGTCATAGGTCAGCCCGTGCCCGGCATGCACCTCCAGCCCCAGCTCATGGGCAAAGCGCGCCATATCCTGCAGCGCCGCCAATTCGGCGTCACGGGCGGCAAAATCACCCGCCGCGTGGTGGTCGCAATAGGCGCCGGTGTGCAGTTCGATGACCTCAGCCCCGATCCGGTGGGCCGCTTCGATCTGGGCCTTGTCCGCGGCGATAAAGATCGACACCCGGCAGCCCGCCGCTCGCAGCGGCGCAATGAAATGCGACAGCCGGTTGGCGTCGCGCGCCACCTCCAGTCCGCCTTCGGTGGTGCGTTCCTCGCGCTTTTCCGGCACGATACAGACCGCATGCGGCTTGTGGCGCAGGGCAATCGCCTGCATCTCGTCGGTGGCGGCCATTTCAAAATTCAGCGGCACGGACAGCGCCGCCATCAGCCCGTCGATATCGGCGTCGGTGATATGGCGGCGGTCTTCGCGCAGATGGGCGGTGATGCCATCGGCCCCGGCCTCTTCGGCCAGTTTCGCGGCGCGGATCGGATCCGGATAGGCGCCGCCGCGCGCATTGCGCACCGTGGCCACGTGGTCAATATTGACGCCAAGGCGCAGGTCGGATTTGGGCGGAAGATCGGGCATGAGTATGGCTCTTTGTCTGTGTCCTGAGGGTCGCTGTTGGCGCAGAGCCTAGTCCCCACCGTGGCGGTGGCAAGCGACAAGACCGCGAGTGATACAATTCTTCGCGCACGCGACCGGCCCTCCCTTTTGCCTGACCCACCCCAAGCGGCGGCGGTGACGGTGCGCGGTCAGTCGGCGCACGGTCAGTCGGGGCGCGATGTCTTGGGCGGGCGCGGCTGCGCATCCGACAGCGGCGAGGCGTTGGGTGGTTTGGTGCCACGGGGCGCATGCGGGCTGTTCACCGCCTCCAGTTCGGCGCGTTTCTTGATCGCCTCGAACTTTGCCTTGATCTTGCGTCTGCGGCGTTGCTGATAGCTGTGGATGACCGGCACCGACAGAAAATAGCCGACAACGCCAGTGATGAGCCCCGGAATGAGCCCGCCGATCAGATAGGGGTAGAACACCTCGTGATAGAAGATCACCAGCCCGGTCCAGTCGGTCGCCGCCCCGGTCGCAATGGCATAGACGTTGTACCAAAGATCCCAGCCCGCCGCGAGAAACTTGTCCGTCAGGGTCGCGTCAACCTCGGCCATCGGCTGGCTGCCCAGGAGCCAGTGCCCGGTCTGCAAAGCGATCACACCAATCGGCACATAGGTCAGCGGGTTGCCAAAAAACGTCGCCGAGAGCGCCGCCAGAAGATTGCCGTTCACACAGCGCGCCAGCAGGGCGGCGACCACAAAATGGATACCGTAGAAAGGGGTAAAGGTGGTGAATAGCCCCACCGCAATGCCCCGTGCGATGCGTTCGGGATGGTCAGGCAGCCGCCGGATCCGGTGTTTGACATAGTGAAACGCCCTGCCCCAGCCCCCACGAGGCCAGAGAAACTCCGCAACCGCCCTGAGCGGCGGACGTCTGTCTCGGCGCCTGAATACCAAAGGTATTGTCCCTATTCTTCCTGCTGAAGAGCCTAGGCCGGGCGCGGGTGCGGTCCAGCCCTCTGCCGGTAACGCGCAACGGCGGCGACGTCGCTTTCAGCCTCCAATGTCAATATCAGCGAATGCAGCTGTTCTACATCACGCAATTCCACATTGATCATCAAGCGGTAAAAGTCAGGTTTCCGGTCAACGAATTCAAGGTTGGAAATGTTGGCTTTTTTTTCACCGACCAGCGTGCAGATTCTGCCCAATACGCCCGCATCATTGCCAATGGTCAGCTCCAGCGTGGTGCTGTAGACGGCCGGGTGGGTGCCGGAATGCCAATGGACATCGACCCAGCGATCCATCTGATCCTCGAATTCACCCAGCCGGTCACAATCGGCGGCATGCACGATCACCCCCTGCCCGCGCGAGGTGATGCCGATGATTCGCTCGCCCGGCAGCGGTTCGCAGCAAGAGGCGCGTTCGAATTTCTGCCCCGGTTCCAGACCGATGACGGCGCGGCGCGGCGAGACTTCTTCGCCCTCTTTTGCGGTCAGTTCCGGATAGACCGCCTGCACAACATCATGTGCGGTGATCACGGCCGCCCCAAGGCGGGCGAGAAGTTCCGTGACGTCGCTGACCCGCAGGGCGCGGGCGGCGGTTTCCAGCGCCTTGTCAGTGGCTTTCTTGTGCACATGTTCAAAGGCAGAGCGGGCGAGTTCGTGGCCAAGTTTCACAAACCGTTCCCGGTCTGCTTCGCGCAGGGCGCGGCGGATTGCGGTGCGGGCCTTGCCGGTGGTGGCGATTTCCAGCCAGCTGACCTGTGGGGTCTGGCCCTCGGCGGTGATCACCTCGACCGACTGGCCATTGCGCAGGCGGGTCCACAGCGGCACCCGGATGCCGTCCACCTTGGCCCCGACGCAGGCGTGGCCGATGCGGGTGTGAATGGCATAAGCGAAATCGATCGGCGTGGCGCCCTTTGGCAGCTTGATCACATCCCCCTTGGGGGTGAAGCAGAACACCTGGTCCGAATACATCTCCAGCTTGACCGCTTCGAGGAATTCGTCGTGGTCGTCCTCGCCATCAAACTGTTCGGTCAGCGAGGCGATCCATTTCGCCGGATCAACCGCAAAGGGGTTTTCGGTGCGCACCCCGTCGCGATAGGACCAATGCGCCGCCACGCCGCTTTCGGCCACATCATGCATCTGCCGGGTGCGGATCTGCACCTCCACCCGCTTGCCATCGCGGCCTGACACTGTGGTGTGGATCGACCGGTACCCGTTGGTTTTCGGCTGGCTGATGTAGTCCTTGAACCGTCCCGGCACCGCCCGCCAACGCTGGTGAATGGTGCCTAGGGTGCGGTAACAGTCCTCTTCGGAGCGGGTGATGACGCGAAAGCCATAGATGTCGGAGAGGCGCGAGAAACCCTGATCCTTTTCCTGCATCTTGCGCCAGATCGAATAGGGTTTCTTGGCGCGGCCAAAGACCTCCGCCTCGATGCCGGCCTTGTCCAGCTCTGTCCGCATGTCGCCGGTGATCCGGTGGATCACGTCCCCGGTTTCACGTTGCAGCGTGACAAAACGGCGAATGATCGACTGGCGCCCCTCGGGGTTCAGCACCTTGAAGGCCAGGTCTTCCAGCTCTTCGCGCATCCACTGCATCCCCATGCGCCCCGCCAGCGGCGCATAGATATCCATGGTTTCGCGCGCCTTCTGGGCCTGCTTTTCCGGCCGCATGGCGCGAATGGTGCGCATGTTGTGCAGCCGGTCGGCCAGCTTCACCAGGATCACCCGCAGGTCCTTGGACATTGCCATGAACAGCTTGCGGAAGTTCTCGGCCTGTTTTGTCTCGCGGCTGGAGAGTTGCAGATTGGTCAGCTTTGTCACGCCATCGACCAGCATCGCCACCTCGTCGCCAAAGCGCGAGGCGACCTCCTCGTAAGAGGCTTTGGTGTCTTCGATGGTGTCGTGCAGCAGCGCGGTGATGATGGTCGCATCATCCAGCCGCTGTTCCGTCAGGATCGCGGCGACGGCGACGGGATGCGAAAAATAGGGCTCTCCGGAATGCCGGAACTGGCCCTCATGCATCGCCGCGCCAAAGGTATAGGCGTCGCGAAGGCGTTGCACGTTT
Organism: Tritonibacter horizontis; assembly: GCF_001518015.1. Lineage (GTDB taxonomy): Bacteria > Pseudomonadota > Alphaproteobacteria > Rhodobacterales > Rhodobacteraceae > Epibacterium > Epibacterium horizontis. The sequence goes on along the minus strand of NZ_LPUY01000027.1, from coordinate 9,910 downwards.
GTCTTTGGGTTGTAGTCGCGGACCAGGGAGATCAGGTCGTCAGCAGATGTCATCGCCGGTCCGCAGCCTTTCCTTGCAGGACACCAGGATCAGCCCTGACCCTGGGCCTCCATCAACGCACGCAGGAGCTTTTCTTCGCTCATGTCGTCGTCTTGCGGTTTGTCCGCTTCGCCACCCATCAGGAGGGCCATGGAATCTTCTTCCGGCTCGTCGACCTCGATCTGAGTCTGATTGCTCTCGATCAGGCGTTCGCGCAGGGCGTCGGCGCTCTGCGTTTCCTCGGCAATCTCGCGCAGGGAGACAACCGGGTTCTTGTCGTTGTCACGGTCCACGGTGAGTGCGGCACCAGAAGCGATCTCGCGCGCACGATGGGCAGCAAGCATCACCAGTTCAAATCGGTTGGGAACCTTGTCAACGCAGTCTTCGACCGTCACACGGGCCATAAGCGACTCTCCAATACAGTTCTGGGTCCAGAAGGCGTGCTTCTATGAGAATTTTGAGGGCTTGACAAGCGTCGGACATTCACAATTGCAGGAATTCGCTCAAATTCCGGTCAAAGCGGGTCCACCGCCTGCCGATCTGCAAGCGGACAATCGGCCAGCATCTCGGCCACGCTGCGCCCCAGAACCGGATGCACCCAACCGGGCGCCACATCGGCCAGCGGCACCAGAACAAAGGCGCGGTCCTGCAGTCGCGGATGCGGCAGGATCAGCTGATCCGGCGCGGCGCTGCGTTGCTGGTCCTGCGGCAGGGCGCGCCAGTGGTTGAAGAGGGCCCTGTCTGGCAGGATCGCCTCCCCGGCCGCCAACAGGTCCAGATCCAGCGTGCGCATGCCCCACCGCTCGGTCCGGGTCCGCCGGTACCGGGCCTCGATCCGGTGCAGACGCGTCAGAACTTCCTGTGGCGTGAGCGCCGCCTGCACCACCACGGCCGCGTTCACATAGTCGGGACCGGCCCCGGCCGGAAAACAGGGCGTGGTGTAAAACCGCGAGACTGACGTGACGGAAATACCCTCGTCGCGGAACGCCGAAAGACAGCTCTGCACCGTGCCAAGTGGCGTTGTGCCTTCATTTTCCAGATTGCTGCCAAGCGCCACAAGAAAAAATAACCGATTTTCGGTCACATTTGACCCCAGTTCTATACCATCGCGCCCTTGCGGGACCTGCCAAATATTCTATTTTAAGTCCACCCGCGTGGTCTGAAATTTTTTACTCACTCACGGACGACCCGGACCCGCGACACCAAAAGGACACATTTTATGTTTTACAAGGACGAACGGCTTGCGCTGTTCATAGATGGCTCGAATTTATATGCTGCGGCGAAGGCATTGGGTTTTGACATCGACTACAAGCTTCTGCGACAGGAATTTATGCGTCGCGGAAAACTTGTTCGGGCTTTCTACTATACCGCGCTGCTGGAAAATGACGAGTACTCCCCGATCCGCCCGCTTGTGGATTGGCTTCACTATAATGGGTTCACCATGGTGACCAAACCCGCCAAAGAATACACCGACAGCATGGGACGCCGTAAGGTCAAGGGCAATATGGACATCGAACTTGCCGTCGATGCCATGGAGCTGGCCCCACGTGTCGACCATATCGTGCTGTTTTCGGGCGATGGAGACTTCCGCCCGCTGATCGCCAGCCTGCAGCGTCAGGGCGTGCGGGTTTCCGTCGTCTCGACCATTCGCAGCCAGCCGCCGATGATTTCCGACGAGTTGCGCCGACAGGCCGACAATTTCATCGAGCTGGAAGAGCTGCGAGACGTGATCGGCCGCCCGCCGCGCGAGGTTCCGGCAGAGACACGCCCGGTCTCTTCGGCCAACTGACACCGGTCGGGCCAGGTCCGTCCGTTCCAGTTCAAACGCCCGGCACGCCAACTGCCGGGCGTTTTATTTTGCCCGCCGCCGCTGAGGGTGGTTTTGACACGGCCGCAGCACTGGACCTCGGTCGGTGCAGGCCTTACCTCTGTGTCGAGGCTGACCACCTCTGAACCATCGCCTCCGCCACAAGGGGAACACCACGCATGACTTCGTCCAAACCCGCCCTGACCCTGTATCTCGCTGCGCCGCGCGGGTTCTGCGCCGGCGTTGATCGTGCGATCAAGATCGTGGAAATGGCGCTGGAGAAATGGGGCGCGCCGGTCTACGTGCGCCATGAGATCGTGCACAACAAATTCGTGGTCGATGGGCTGCGCGAAAAAGGGGCGGTCTTTGTCGAAGAGCTGGAGGAATGCCCGGACGACCGGCCAGTGATCTTTTCCGCCCATGGGGTGCCGAAATCGGTCCCCGAGGCGGCCACGCTGCGCCAGATGGTCTATGTCGATGCCACCTGCCCGCTGGTGTCCAAGGTGCATATCGAAGCCCAGCGCCATGCCGAGGCCGGGTTGCAGATGATCATGATCGGCCACAAGGGCCACCCGGAGACCGTCGGCACCATGGGCCAACTGCCCGAGGGCGAGGTCTTGCTGGTGGAAACCGTCGCGGATGTGGCCGAGGTGACAGTGCGCGATCCAGAGCGGCTTGCCTTTGTGACCCAGACCACCCTGTCGGTGGATGACACCAGGGACATCGTGGCGGCGCTGCAGGATCGGTTCCCGGCCATCATCGGCCCCCACAAAGAAGACATCTGCTATGCCACCACCAATCGCCAGGAAGCGGTGAAGGCGGTGGCGCCGAAGTCCGACGCGCTGCTGGTCGTCGGGGCGCCCAATTCATCGAACTCGCGCCGACTGGTCGAGGTCGGCGCCAAGGCAGGCTGCCAATATGCCCAATTGGTGCAGCGGGCCGAGAATATCGACTGGCGCGCATTGGACGGGATCCGGTCGATTGCGATCACCGCCGGGGCCTCGGCGCCGGAACTGCTGGTGAACGAGGTCATCGACGCCTTTCGCGCCCGGTACGACGTCACCGTCGAACTGGTGGAAACCGCCATCGAAAAGGTCGAATTCAAGGTGCCGCGGGTCTTGCGCAGCGCCTGACCGTCGCGGGCGGCGGCCCGGCGCGGGTTCAGGGGCTTGCCATCCGCGCCGGCACCGGTACCTTGGGGCAACGACTGAGTTGTTTTGTTTTCCCGTTTTCGCGCGCGACAAGGATCTGGACTTTTGATGTCCCTCAATTTTCTCGTCACCGCCTGTATTGCCGTTCTTGCGCCCGCAACGGGCGTGATCGACCAGCTGGCGCCCGGGCCCGGTCGGCGGCGCGCGCCCCGCGCGATGCCCCTGCGCCCTGTGGTCCTGCCTCTATCTATGGGAGTGGTCCTGTGAGTGATGACGAAACCATGGCCGCCTACGCCAAGGCGGCAGAAGAGTACGGCAAAGGCTTTGCCAGGGCGAAAGACACGTTTCACGAGCCCGACTATGCGGCCTTTGTCGCGGGGCTTCCCGACGGCGGTACCGTGCTGGATCTGGGCTGCGGTCCCGGCCATTGGGCCGCCCGGTTCCGCGACGACGGCTACCGGGTGGCGGCGGTCGATGCCTCGCCCGAAATGGCCGCCTATGCAAAAGACACCTTTGGGATTGATGTCAGCGTCGCGGAATTCGAAGACATCGAATCCGAAGCCCTGTTTGACGGCATCTGGGCCTTTTTCAGCCTGCTGCACGCCCCCCGCGACGATTTCCCCAGCCATCTGCTGCGCCTGCGTCGGGCCCTGGTGCCGGGCGGACAGCTGAGCCTTGGCATGAAGCTGGGCGAAGGCGAGCGCCGGGACGAGCTGGGCCGGTTTTATGCCTATTACAGCGAGGAAGAGCTGACCGCCCTGCTTGGCGTGCTGGGGTTTACGGTCCTGAGCGCAAGACGCGGAAACGGCAAAGGATTGGCTGGCGCCGACGAGACCTTTGTCGTACTGACCGCACATGCCTGAATTATTTGCCTATACCGACGGAGCCTGCTCCGGAAATCCTGGCCCTGGCGGCTGGGGCGCCCTTTTGCGGGCGATGGACGGAGACGCCATCGTCAAGGAACGCGAATTGCAGGGCGGAGAGAAAGACACCACCAACAACCGCATGGAGCTGCTGGCGGCGATCCACGCGCTGGAGAGCCTGGCCCGGCCCTCCAAGATCACGGTGGTGACCGATTCCGCCTACGTCAAGAACGGCGTCACCGGCTGGATTTTCGGCTGGAAGCGCAACGGCTGGAAGACCGCCGCCAAAAAACCGGTGAAGAACGTCGAGCTGTGGCAGCGTCTGGATGCCGCCCAGGCGCGCCATGACGTGACATGGGAATGGGTCAAGGGACATGCCGGCCATCCGGAAAACGAACGCGCCGACGAGCTGGCCCGCGCCGGCATGGCACCGTTCAAGAAAGGCGGCTGAGCCTGAGCGCAGGCCGGCCTCAACAGCGACATAGGGCGGGGCAGAACATGGCCTCTGCGTCGCTCATCGCATTGGCCCGCACATGGCAAGCGAGTGGCAAGGGAGAGCCCACATGAGTTTTCTGACGCTGCTGGACTATGCCTCCGTCCTTGTCTTTGCCGCCTCGGGGGCGATGGTCGCCAGTCGGGCCCAGCTGGACATCATCGGCTTTGCCTTTATCGCCTGCCTGACGGCGGTCGGCGGGGGCACGGTGCGCGATGTGCTGCTGGACCGAAATCCGGTGTTCTGGGTCGGGGACCCGGTGCCGATCCTGCTGGCCAGCGGCGTCGCGGCCACGGTGTTTTTCACGGCGCATCTTGTGGAAAGCCGGCTACGCTGGGTGATCTGGCTCGACAGTTTTGCGCTCGCCATCGCGGTTCCTGCGGGCACGGGGGTGGCGATGGAGCTGGGGCACGGCCCGGTGATTGTGGTGCTGATGGGCATGGCAACAGGCAGTCTCGGCGGTCTGATGCGCGATGTGGTTTGTAACGAGGTGCCTCTGGTTCTGAAACAGGGCGAGCTTTACATCTCCTGCGCGCTGGCGGGCGCGACCGTTGCCGTGGTCCTGTTGTGGCTGGGATCGACGCCTGCCACAGCGCTTGTCAGCTGCGCCGCAATGACCTGGGTCACGCGGGCCGGTTCTTTGATTTTTGGCTGGCACTTGCCGATCTACAAGGGCCGTCCGCCCCGCAGCTAGCGGTTGCGGCATCCGCCCATATCGCGCGGCCCATAGTACCGCCCTCCGCAGCGCCGAAACTGAGGCCAGCCCGCCCCGTCATCGCCATGACCGCCAGCAGGGCCCGCAGGACCAGCCCGCCAACCACGGCTCCGCGGGTCGTTTCGGGCTATGCCCGAAACGAAACACCTCCCTGGCGGGCAGCTGTCGGACATACCTACTTGTTGCTGATCTTTTGCCAGAGATAGATCAGCGCCAAGGCCCCGAGGATGGCCCCCACCAGCCCGGCCATCATCCCCATGACCGCCAGCAGGGCCCGCAGGACCAGCCCGCCAACAACGGCTCCGGCGATCCCGATGGCGATGGTGGTGGGCACATCTGTCTCTATACGCATGATCCGAGTCGCGATGAACCCGGCTGCTGCGCCGACTATGATCAGAAAGACAATCGGCATCTCAAACCCTCTCTTCCGGTCGTATCTGGACTCTGGCGCCCCTCAGCGCCGCCAATGAAACGGCACGATGATCAGCGCCCCAATCGACGACAGGATTGCATTCCAGCCCGGTGCATGGAACCCGATGCCGAACATCAGTCGCAGAAAGAAAAACAGAAAGGCACCGCCGATGCAGATGATGATCGACTGAACCACCCCATTGTGGGTAAAGCCACTGCGCTCTGCCAGATATCCGACGATGCCCGCAATCACCACGGTGCCAAACAGCGCCAGCATCATTGCGCGGGCTCGGATTGGGCCAGTTTTGTGCCCGCTGCGACTGGAAAACCGCGCAGGAAGGTCTCGCGGTCCTGTGCGCCCTTGCCCGCCCGCTGGAGCCGCAACAGCGACACTGCCCCGGTTCCACAGGCAACGGTCAGGGCGTCGTCAAGGACCGTCCCCGGCGCCCCCTGCCCCTCCGTCGGCCCGTCTGCCAGCCTATCAGCCAGCCCAGACCCGAGAACCTTGATCCGCTGGCCGTCGATCTCGCACCAGGCACCCGGAAAGGGCGACAGGGCGCGAATTTGACGGTCCACGACCGCTGCGGGGGCCGTCCAGTCGATGCGGGCCTCGGCCTTATCGATCTTGCTGGCATAGGTGACACCCGCCTGCGGCTGCGGCTCGGGGCTAAGCTCCGACAGGTGGCTGAGCGCCTCGACGATCAGATCCGCCCCGATCTGCGACAGGCGGTCGTGCAAGGTGGCGGTGGTTTCCCCGGCGTCGATCGCGGTGGTTGCGCGCAGCAGAACAGGCCCGGTATCCAACCCCGCCTCCATCTGCATGATGCAGATGCCGGTCTCAGTATCGCCCGCCATGATGGCGCGATGGATCGGTGCCGCCCCGCGCCAGCGCGGCAGCAGGCTGGCGTGAATATTGAGACAGCCCTGACGGGGCGCATCAAGGATCACCTGCGGCAGGATCAGACCATAGGCGACCACCACCGCGATATCCGCCTTTAGCGCGGCAAAGGCAGCCTGCTCTTCGGCCCCCTTGAGCGAAACCGGGTGGCGCACCATCAGTCCCAGGTCACGCGCGCGGGCCTCGACCGGCGTTGGACGGTCTTTTTTGCCGCGCCCGGCAGGACGGGGAGGCTGACAATAGACCGCGGCGATGTCATGGCCCGCGGCCACCAATGCCTCCAGCACCGGCACCGAAAACTCCGGCGTTCCCATAAAGATAACCCGCATCCTGCTGTCTTTCTGTATCAACCCCTGATTTGCACAGACTTAGCGCAGGCGCGGGCGCAGGGCCAGTGCGCAGGCAAGTCCGGGACGCAGCCAAGGCCAGTGCGCAGTCGCGAGGCATAGTCGGATCGCGGCGCGGTGGTGCCCTGTCCATTCCAAACCAGCCCTGTCAGGAAACGGCGAGGCGGGGCGGGGTAGATCTCCGGGGGGGGATTTGAACAACGCGGGTGGCGTGCTCAGCCCTGCAGTTTGCGGGCCTTCTTGATCAGCATGTCGCGCTTTATCCGCGACAGATGATCAAAGTACAGCTTGCCATTCAGGTGGTCGATCTGATGCTGAACGGATGTCGCCTCGATACCGACGAAATCGCGCCGATCCACCACCCCGTCCTGATTGAGAAAGCGCACGGTGACGGCGCGCGGGCGTTTGATCCTGGCAGAGACGCCGGGCAGGTTCGGGCTGGCTTCTTCGTGTTCGCGCAGCTCGATCGAGGCGTGCAGGATTTCCGGGTTCGCGAGCCGCACGGCACGGCCGCGTTCGCTGGATCCATCGACCACTGCAAGGCGCAGCATCACCCCGATCTGAGGGGCCGCGAGCCCCACACCGGGCATTGCCTCCATCGTGTCGATCATATCCTGCCAATGGGCGCGGATCTCGTCGGTGATTTCGCTCACCTCCTGCGCTGTGGCGCGCAGGCGTTTGTCAGGCCAGGGCAGGCAGCGGCGAATGGTCATCGGGGTGCATCCTTTTGGGTGTGGTAGCGATCTTCGGCGGCCTGACGCGCCTCTGGCGCGAGGTGGTCAAAGGTGACACGGCCTTCCAGGTGATCATATTCGTGCTGGATGCAGCGGGCGGCGAACCCGTCGAACTGGTCCTCGTGCCAGGCCCCGCCCGCATCCTGCCAGCGCAGGCGGACTTCGGTCGGGCGATAGACCTCGGTCGAGACGCCGGGGATCGACAGGCACCCCTCCTGCGCGGCGACAAGATCGTCGCTGTGCCAGAGGATGTCGGGATTGATCATCACAACCGGCGCGGCCGGACCGTCCTTCCAGGCGACATCCATCACAAAGAGGCGTTTCAGAACGCCGACCTGCGGCGCTGCAAGACCGCGACCGGGGGCGTCATACATGGTCTCCAGCATATCGGCGATCAGATCCGAGAGATCCTCGGCCGGGTCCACCGCCGTGCAGACCGTGCTCAGGCGAGCATCCGGCCAGGTGACGATGGGCCGCAGGCTCATGCGTTGCCGCGCGCGATCTCGCGCTTGAGCTTTTGCATCTTGCGGGTGATCATCTGACGCTTCAGCGGTTTCAGATAGTCGATGAACAGTTTGCCATCCAGATGGTCGATCTCGTGCTGGACACAGGTCGCCCAGAGCCCATCAAAGGTTTCGGTCTGCAGGTTGCCATCGCGGTCAAGCCATTCCACATCCACCACTTTGGGGCGGGTGACCTCGGCATATTGTTCCGGGATCGACAGGCAGCCCTCTTCGTAGACGTTGTTTTCCTCGGATGCGGCCAGGATGCGCGGGTTGAACATCGCCAACGGGCGCGGCGCGCCGTCTTCTTCCTTGACGCAATCCAGCACGATCAGGCGCTCCAACACACCGATCTGCGGTGCCGCCAGACCGATGCCCGGCGCGGTATACATGGTTTCCAACATGTCGTCGGCCAATTGGCGCAAGTCATCAGAAAGGTCCGGCACGGCAACGGCCGTCTTCTTCAGACGCGGGTCGGGGTGGATCAGGATCGTGCGTTTCATGCCCCGCATTTAGGCCAAACCCACAATCGCCGCAACGCCTCTTGCGCAGGGGCGCGTCGGGTCCTGTTCCCGCCTGTGTTTGTACCATCACATTGGCAGGACTTGCGCCGCGCGCTCAGTTGGCTAGCGTCTGAAAAAAACGTCACAGAAAGAACGTCATGGATTTCGACACGATCATCGACCGCCGCGGCACCCATTGCGCAAAATGGGACATGATGGAGCCCCTCTACGGGGTATCGCCCGAGGATGGGCTGGCGATGTGGGTCGCCGATATGGATTTTGCCGTGCCGGATGTGGTGACCGACCGGCTGCGCGAGATGGTCGATCATGGCATCCACGGCTATGTGAACCGCGAGTCCGAGTATAAGGGCGCCATCCAGTGGTGGATGGAAAACCGCCATGGCTGGCGCGTCGATGCCGATGCGATTTTCACCACGACCGGCCTGGTGAATGGCGTCGGCATGTGTCTGGACGCCTTTACCCAGGCCGGGGACGGCATCGTCCTGTTCACCCCGGTGTACCATGCCTTTGCCAAGGTGATTCGCCTTGCCGGGCGCGCGGTGGTGGAATGCCCGATGGTGCAGGAAGACGGTGCCTACCGGATGGATTTCGCCGCCTATGACGCCCAGATGACCGGCACGGAGCGGATGGTGATCCTGTGTTCGCCGCATAATCCGGGCGGCCGCGTCTGGACCCAGGCCGAATTGCAAGGCGTGGCGGATTTCTGCAAACGCCATGACCTGCTGCTGATTTCGGACGAAATCCACCATGATCTGGTTTTCGGCGACGCAAAACACCTGCCGATGCCGGTTGCGGTGCCCGAGGTCAGCGAGCGGTTGATCATGCTGACTGCGCCGTCAAAGACCTTTAACTTCGCCGGGCTGCACACAGGCCAGGTGACGATCCCGGATGCGGCACTTCGCGAACAGTTCCGCCGCCGCATGCAGGCGATCTATCTGCAGGGCAACACGGCGGGCGAGGTGGCGACCATCGCGGCCTATTCGCCGGATGGCGCCGCCTATGTCGATGCCCTGGTTCCCTATATCGACGGCAACCGGCAGATCTTTGACGCGGCGGTAAATGCGATCCCCGGTCTGCGCTCGATGGGTCTTCAGGCGACCTATCTGGCCTGGGTCGATTTTTCCGGAACCGGCATGGACCGGGCGGAATTCACCAGACGGGTGGAACAGGGCGCCCGGATCGCGGCCAACCATGGAACCACCTTTGGGACTGGGGGCGAGAGCTTCTTGCGGTTCAACCTTGGCACCCAGAGATCGCGGGTCGAAGAAGCCTGTGCCCGCCTGACAGAAGCCTTTGGCGATCTGCAATAAGCCGCGCGGCCCGGGGGTCGGGGGCGACGGCGCCGACCCCCGGGCCGGCGGGCGTGGATGACCACAGGAAGAGCAGAGGTGTTTCGCATTGGGCTTTGCCCAATGCGACCGGCGC
>NZ_LPUY01000026.1 GCF_001518015.1 Tritonibacter horizontis | reverse complement strand
GCGCTACGCCCAACCGGCGTGGATCATGGCAATGATCCGGTGACGGGCGGGAGCCCTCCCTCCAAAGACGTCCGCTATTTCAACCGGGGAGGACGGTCCGGATCAGATCCGGGCATCACGGGCGCGTGGTTTGGCTGTGTTTGCGCTTTCGGCAGGTCAAAGCGCAGCCCGACCCGGGCCAGACGCGCCGCCATGCTGTCGCTGGCGGCAAAGAACCCGACGTCCAGCGCCCCGGCTTCAACCCCGGAAAAGGTCAGCGCCTCGCCGACCGCCTTGGCCAGGGCGGCTTCCGCCCCCTCCCGGGCGCCCACAAACGCCAGCAAATGGCCGCGCCCCCCCGTTTCATAGCTCACCGCCGCCAGATAGGCCATCTGGGCCAGCCCGCCGGCCGTCGCCAGCTTTGCATCCAGCGCCGTCAGCAGCGCCTCCGGCAGGCCTCTGGGCGGATACACCTCGGTGATCGCCGCCTCGACCTCGCCGGGCGCATGGGCCAGCGTTTCGGCCAGCCAGCCCATCGCCGTGTCCGGGATCAGGATCGACGATGGCGCCACCTCCAGATTGACCCCGACGCCGATCCCCTGCCCCGCCAGCATCTGCGCCACCACCCGCCCCGACAGCGCCGCATAGGGCACGATGCGATTGGCGAACTGGGCCAGCCGTTCCTCGCGGTCAAAGACCAGCACAAAGCGGCCCTCGCCGGTGTCAAACACCTCCGGGCTGATGCTGTCTCCTTCGGGGTCCTTGTCCAGCAGGATGAACAGCTCGCTGTCTGCGAGGCGTTCAAAGAACCGCAGACGCGCGGCATCATCGCCGGGCGCGGCCTCCATCGCCGCATGGGCCAGGTCCAGGGCGGTCGGCGCCTGACCGGCCCCCTGCTGCACGGTCAGCCCGGTCTGTCCCACCTCTGGCGCGGTCTCATCGGTCATGTCAGTATCTCCTTCACCCGGGCCCGCAGCACCGGCAACAGCTCTGTCTCGAACCAGGGGTTGCGTTTCAGCCAAGCCGTATTGCGCCAGGACGGATGTGGCAAGGCAAAGACCTTTGGCGCCAGGCTGCGCCAGTTGCGCACCACCTGTGTGACGCCGTCGCGGGTGCCAAGATGATACCGCTGCGCGTGCCCGCCGACCAGCACCCGCAACCGGACATCCGGCAAGGCCGCCATCACCTGCCCATGCCAGGTGGCCCCACAGATCCGGGGCGGCGGCAGATCCGCCTTTCTGGCGTCATAGCCGGGAAAGCAAAACGCCATCGGCACAATGGCAACGCGTCGGGTATCATAGAACTCTGCCGCGCTCAGCCCCAGCCAGTCGCGCAGCCGATCCCCCGACGGGTCAGTAAACGGTTTACCACTTTCATGCACCCGCAAGCCCGGCGCCTGCCCCGCCACAAGCAGCCGCGCGCCCTGTTCGAACCAGACAACCGGGCGCGGACCATGCGCCGTCCGGGTCTGCGCAAACCGTTCGGCGCAGAGGCGGCAATCGGTAATCTGTTGTTTTAATGCGGTGATCTCGACCATTGTTGAACTGCGCCAAACCTACTATTCTATGCTGATCGCGCCGCATACCGATCCGGCGCTCCCGGCCCCCGGTACCATATCTGCACAGCTTTGCTCAAATTCGACATATTTGCGCCCAAATCAACGCGTAAGTCGTTAACGATCCTATGGTAGCCGTCACATCGCTGGCAGTTCAGGCGGTCGTTCCGCAAACGACCCCTTCCAAAGGTTTTGGGTCCCCGGGCAGTGCCCGTGGCGTCAGCGTAAACATGGAGGCACGTCCCCGGTGGGGGCGGTGACACAGGCATAAAGGGGAAATGCGGTGCGACAGGCGCCCATCGCTCCTTGCAGAGGCAAGAGACAGTAGACCGAACAGGCGATGTTGGAATTCGTAAATGTCAGCAAATCATATTGGACCGGGACACAGCGCAAGGTGATCCTGGACAAGGTGTCCTTTCAGGTCCACCTGGGCACCTCGCTTGGCATTCTGGCCCCCAATGGCACCGGCAAGACGACGCTGATCAACATGATGGCGGGGTTGGAGCAACCTGACGAGGGAACGATCCACCGCGGCTGCAAGATCTCCTTTCCCCTCGGTTTCATGGGCGGGGTCGTCGGTCGGCTTTCGGCGATGGAAAACAGCCGCTATATTGCGCGGCTCTATGGTCTCGACCCGGATTATGTGGAATCCTACTGTCGCTGGCTCTGTGGACTTGGTGAGTATTTCGACCAACCGCTCGGCACCTATTCGTCGGGCATGAAGTCGCGGTTTTCCTTTGCGCTGATGTTGGCGCTTGATTTCGATATATATCTGATCGACGAGGGCATGCCCAGTTCCACCGATGTGGAATTCAACCGCAAGGCGGGCACCATCCTGCAGGAACGTCTGGCGACCACCACGATCGTGATCGTGTCTCACCAGCCGCGCACGTTGGAAAAGTTCGCCAATTCCGCCGCGGTCCTGATGAACGGGCAGCTCCATATGTTTGAAACCTTGGAAGAAGCGAAGCAGCTCTATGACTACGAAACCCAAGGCTAAGAAATTCCGCATCCGGCGCAGTCCGACAGCCGGCAGCGAGGCCGCGACCGCGCGCGCCGTGCCGCCGCCCGGTGCCGCCGGCCCCGCTTCTGCGGCGGCCCAGTATCAGGCGCCCCCCATGCAGGCCGCCCCGATGCAGGCGGCGCAGATGTCGCCGTCGCCCTCCTCGGCGGCCGCGCGGACCGCGGCCCCCCGCCGCTGCCGCTCCTGCGCGATCCGGCCAGGTGTCCTCGGCCACGGAACACGCCGCCGCGACAGATATCGAGGCGATCAAACGCGAAGGCCTGACCGGACGCCAGTTGCGTCTGGCCCGGCGGGTCGCGCAGACCAACGATCTGCCCGCGACCTCGGATTTTGACGCCGTCCGGCTGCTGCGGCTGCGCGGCATAGACCCGTTCAAACGCGCCAATATGCTGGAACTGGTGGTGCCGCAGGGCTCCAAGACAGACGTGGCCACCACCCCCTCTGCCGACCGCTCCCAGGTCGCCGCGCGCCAGCCCTTGCCCCAGACCTCGCCCGTTCCCGCTCCGGCTGGCAGACCAAGCCCGGCCTCTGCCGATCCCATGAGCCCGGCAGAACGGCGCAACCGCGAAATCCGGTCGATCCAGCTCGACATCGCCCGCCGACGCCGCCGCAAGATGGCGCTGCTGGGGGCGCGGCTCGGGGCCTTCGTGCTGGTGCCCTCCATTATCGCCGGCTACTACTACTATGCTGTTGCGACGCCGATGTATTCGTCGCAGTCCGAATTTCTGGTGCTCAAGGCCGACAGCACCGGCGCCTCCGGCTTTGGCGGTCTGCTCAGTGGCACCCAGTTTGCCACCAGCCAGGATTCGATTGCCGTCCAGGCCTATCTGCAGTCCAAGGAGGCGATGCGCCGCCTCGACGACGAAGCCGGCTTTCGCGCCCATTTCACCCAGGACTGGATCGACCCGATCCAACGGCTTGACCCCGATGCCAGCAACGACGACGCCTATTCGATCTACAAGCGCAACGTGAAAATCGGCTACGATCCGACCGAAGGTGTGGTGCGGATGGAGGTTTCCGCCGCAGAACCCGCCGTCGCGGCACAGTTTTCGCAATTCCTGATTTCCTATGCCCAGGAAAAGGTGAACCACCTTTCCGAACAAAAACGGGCCGACCAGGTGGGCGATGCCGAAGGCGCGCTGCGGCTGGCCGAACAACAACGCCGCGAAGCCCAGTCCCAGCTGGTGAAGCTGCAACAACAGGGCGCCGTACTCGACCCGGAGGGCGTGATTGCCTCGTTGCGGTCGCAGATCAACACCTTTGAGCTGCAGCTGCAGCAAAAACGGCTGGAGCTGGCCGCCTTGCAGGACAACGCCCGCCCCAACCAGGCCAAGGTCGAAGGCACCGCCGCCGATGTCAAACGGCTGGAATTCCTGATCCGGGAACTGAACGAGCGGATGACCGATGCGTCCCAGGGCGAAAACTCGCTCGCCTCGCTCAGCGTGCAGATCCAGATGGCCCAGGCCGACCTCGCCACCCGCGACATGATGCTGCAATCGGCGCTGCAACAGGTCGAACAGACCCGCATGGAGGCCAACCGTCAGGTGCGCTATCTCACCACCGCGGTGGAGCCGGTTCCCGCCGACACCCCCTCCTATCCGCGCCGGTTTGAAAATACGATTTTGGCATTCCTGATTTTTTCCGGTATCTACCTGTTGTGTGCCTTGACGGCATCCATTCTCCGGGAACAGGTCTCTTCGTAGCTTCATGAAAAAAATAGATATCCACGGTCTCACCATCGGCAATGACTGTCCGCTGACGATCATTGCCGGCCCCTGCCAGCTGGAAAGCGCCGATCACGCGCAGATGATTGCCGGCCAGATGAAAGACGCCTGTGACGCCGCGGGCGCGCAATTCGTCTTCAAGGCCTCCTATGACAAGGCCAACCGCACCTCGCTGTCGGGCAAACGTGGCCTCGGCATCGACAAGGGGCTGCAGGTTCTCGCCGATCTGCGCACGGCCTTCGGCGTGCCGGTGCTCACCGATGTGCACACCGAAGAGCAATGCCGCATCGCGGGCGATGTGGTCGACATCCTGCAAATCCCGGCCTTCCTGTGTCGCCAGACCGACATGCTGCTGGCCGCCGGCAACACCGGCAAGGCTGTCAACATCAAGAAAGGCCAGTTCCTGGCCCCCTGGGACATGGACAATGTCGTCTCCAAGGTCGCCAGCACCGGCAATGACAAGATCCTGCTGACCGAACGCGGCACCTCCTTTGGCTACAACACCCTTGTCACCGATATGCGCGGCCTGCCCCGCATGGCCCAGACCGGCTATCCCGTGGTGATGGACGCCACCCATTCGGTGCAGCAACCGGGCGGCCAGGGCGGCTCCACCGGGGGACAGCGCGAATTCGCGCCAGTGATGGCCCGCGCTGCCGTCTCTTTAGGCATCGCGGCGGTTTTCATCGAAACTCACGAAGATCCGGATACCGCCCCCTCTGATGGGCCGAATATGATCTACCTCGATCAGATGCCGCAATTGATTGATACATTGATGCGATTTGATGCGCTTGCCAAAGCGAACCCGATCCGAATTTGATTCCCGAAGGACACGTATTTCTCATGACCAAACCCCTGCCAGACGTCACACCGAACACCTGGAGCTTTCTGCGCGACGCTATGATCAAGCCGACAGGCTTTCGCGAATATGACGCGCGCTGGAAGTACCCCGAGGAAATCAACCTGCCCGGCATGACCGCGCTTGGCCTCGGCCTCGGCACCCAGATGATCAAACGCGGCATCGACCCGGTGATCGCGGTCGGCAACGACTACCGCGACTACTCCCTGTCGATCAAGAATGCGCTGATGCTCGGGCTGATGCAGGCCGGGATCAAGGTGCTCGACATCGGCCCCGCCCTGTCGCCAATGGCCTATTTCTCGCAGTTCCACCTGGATGTGCCGGCCGTGGCCATGGTCACCGCCTCGCACAACCCCAACGGCTGGACCGGCGTCAAGATGGGCTTTGACCGCCCCCTGACCCATGGCCCTGACGAGATGGGCGAGCTGCGCGATATCGTCCTCAACGGCGAAGGGGTCGCCCGCCCGGGTGGATCTTACGAATTTGTTGAAGGAGTGAAAGAGGCCTATATCGAGGATCTGGTCGGCGACTTCAAAATGTCGCGCCCGCTCAAGGTCGTTTGCGCCACCGGCAACGGCACCGCTTCCGCCTTCGCGCCCGAGATTTTCGAACGGATCGGGGTCGAGGTCGTGCCCAGCCACACGGCGCTGGACTACACCTTCCCGCACTACAACCCCAACCCGGAAGCCCTTGAAATGCTTCACGACATGTCCGACAGCGTCAAGGCCTCCGGCGCCGATCTGGCGCTTGGCTTTGACGGCGACGGCGACCGCTGCGGCGTGGTGGATGACGAGGGCGAGGAAATCTTTGCCGACAAGGTCGGCGTGATCATGGCCCGCGACCTGTCCAAGATCTACCCGAATGCCACATTTGTTGCAGATGTGAAATCCACCGGCCTCTATGCCTCGGACCCGGAGCTGATAAAAAACGGCGTCAAGGCCGACTATTGGAAGACCGGCCACAGCCATATGAAACGCCGGGTCAAGGAAATCGGCGCGCTGGCGGGGTTTGAGAAATCCGGTCACTACTTCCTCGCCGAACCCATCGGGCGCGGCTATGACTGCGGCATGCGCGTCGCGGTCGAGGTCTGCAAGATGCTGGACCGCAACCCCGACATGAAGATGTCCGACCTGCGCAAGGCCCTGCCCAAGACCTGGTCGACCCCGACCATGTCCCCCTATGCATCACATACCGAAAAATACGACATCCTCGCCCGTCTCGTCGACAAACTGGTCGCCAAATACGACGCTGGCGAACCCATCGCTGGCCGACCGATCAAGGAAGTGGTGACCGTAAACGGCGCCCGGGTGATCCTCGACAATGGCTCCTGGGGGCTGGTGCGCGCCTCGTCCAACACCCCCAATCTGGTGGTGGTCTGCGAAAGCGCGCAAAGCGAGGCGGAAATGCGTGCCATCTTTGCCGATATCGACGCGGTCATCCGCACAGAACCCGGCGTCGGCGACTACGATCAGACCATCTGATCAACCAAACGCCACAGACAGCCGCGCCTCCCCCCTCCGGGACGCGCGGCTTTTTCATGGCTTCGCCTTTTTGAAAATACCTCGGGGTCCGGGGCAGCGCCCCGGCCTGCCCTTGCCCTCACACGCGCTAGTCGTTGTTGAGAAACTTCAACAACTGCTTGCGCGCCTCTTCTTCGACCCGCCGCTTCAGGGCCTCGTTGACATCCTCTTCCGTCTCCACCGGCACCCCCAGCTCCTCGCTCAGCTTGTCCCGGACCGCCTGCTTGGCTTTTTCCTCGGCCGCCTCCAGCTCCGGTTTCACCAGCTTGCTCAGATCCGGGCGTATTTTGGGGTCATTCCAGGCGCCGGTGATCCGCACCGGAACAGACAGCCCGGCCAGGCTCTCACTGGCAAAGGCGGTGGGCGTGAAGGTGTAGTCCAGGTCCCGCGCCCCAAGCCCGACCCGGCCGCCGCCCTCGGCCTTGAAGGCCTGCAGCGTGGCCAGAAAATCCTCGTTCGTCAGCATGCCATCGACCATCGAGAAACTGGCCTTCAGACCATCAAATACCGTCGTGCCACCATTGCCGCCGTCGGGGTTCATGATCGCCTGCAGATCAAAGCCGGTGAAAAACCCCTTGCCGATGGCCACCTCGCCTTTGCCATCCAGCGACCGCATGATCTGGTCCATGGTACCGCCGACGCCGAGGAACTCCAGCCGCCCCAAGGCCTCGCCGGTCAGCTTGTCATAACCCGCAAGCTGGCCCAGGGCCTCCTGCAGTTTCACCTCAGCGAAGCTCACGTTACCTGCGACCGACAAGCCATTACGATTGTTGGCAATCAACTCCCCGCGCAGCTGCCCGCCAAAGGCCTCGACCGGCAAAAACGACAGCACCGCCCGCGCCCGTTCAATCACCAGCGACAAGCTGCTGGGACCAAGGGTCAGGGTCGCGGTCTTCACCCCGGAAACATCCAGCCCGATCCGCGCATCCAGCAGCGACAGCACCGATGCATCCAGCGGCGCCGTGGACCAACCCGGCGCGATCTCATCGCCGGCCGTTCCGCTCCCGCCCCCGCCGCTGGCGGCATCAAGCCCGGTC
>NZ_LPUY01000025.1 GCF_001518015.1 Tritonibacter horizontis | reverse complement strand
AAGCCTACTCCAGACCGGCCACGAGCTTAAGCCACGGGGTTCCCTTCCCGCTTACGGGTTCGGCGTTTCGGGGCCGACATAAGTGTCGAGTTGCGGGACGTAGCCGCTTGTCCATAGGTAGGCGTTTCTGTCATCGAGATGAAGCGCGGTTCCACGAATTACAGGATAGTCACCATCGCGAAATACTTTCGCGTCTCCAGTCGTCGATTTGATGCGAACGCCAATGACATTTGTTCCCGGCGGTGCTGCCTTACAGAATGCGTTCCACTCAGCATCATCGAACGAAGTCTGCCCGTGGATGAACAGCTCTTTGGGTGGTCGATCATGTAGATCCTCGTAAGTCTCGATGACTTGTCTAAGAAGCTGTTCAGCAGCGTCTGCGCTTAGGTGGTACTCATATTCGTCCGTTTTCCATGGACCGTTTGCACCGCGGAAAACAACACCGTCGCCTTCGGTCAAAAACATCTGCGCGGCACAGCAGACATGATTATCTCTGCTGTTTGGAAGGTTCTTGTAGACCATTCCTATATAGCACACGCCATCGCGAACAGCTGATAAGCGCCACGGCGGCTTAGGTTGAGACTTGTAATATAGACCCGTCGCTATGTTCCATCCGATCGTTGCGCCGTCTTGAGCTTTCCTGATGGGGTAGCCAGCACTATTCAGAAAAGCGTAAGGATCAAGCGTGGTTTCGCGCAGAATTTGAGTCGGGGCGATCGATAGAAACTCAGCTTTGATACGGCGCCGAAAGTCTGGAACATCATCAAATATGTTCTCAACACTTGTATCAAAATCAGGCAGTGTCTCGAACAATGGCATCGCCGTTCGGGTTTTTTGTTTCTTCGAAACCTTTCCTTCGATCAAGTCAAGTCCAGTGCGCTTGGATTCTGGTCGGCAGCGCTCGTAGACCATCTCAGGCACAATGAATAGCCACACGTCGATAGAACGCTCTTCATTGCGCCTGAATTTTTGAACGCGGTCTATGTAGATTTGCGCGACTTCATCTACCGCTTCATGTTTGTTCAAGATCCGAGTCGCCCGATCGATTTGAGATTCGTCGATTTGCAACTCACTGCAACCTGTTGGATCGAAGGTGATGCCGAACGTTTCTTCAAGTCCAAGAAAGTCTGCCAAGTGGAGCCGATCTTCCTTTTCACGCGGCCCTGGTGGCGGCACTTTTATGCCGTCCAGCAGTCTCTGACTCCATCTTCGAAACAGCTTCATGCCTCGCGCTGTTGCGACAACGCCAATTCGAACGTCCTTGAGTTTTTTTGAGCCCTTATGAGGGCCCAAGGGTTCTGGGTTTTGTGCCACTCAGCAAAACGATCGCAGAACTACGGTGCGAGCTGGTGGATCGGCTGACACACCATGCGAACATCCTTGAGATGAATTGTGAAAATTACCGGCTCAATCAAAACGCGGCAAAACTTAACACAATACTATGTAACTTAACTTCCAACGCCCCTCGGAACATGCTTACTACCATTTGGCGTCACGCCCCAAGGCGCGACGCCAAATGGCCAACTTTTGCTCCGCCCTAGTGGCGGGAACATCCTCCGCCGTTGATTGAGAAGAAACGTCAAACTGTGTATGGTTTATCCCAATAAATCACCACTAATCAACTCGGTCTGACTTTCTATCGCATTCGAAACTACATCTGTAACGCACCGAACGCGCGCTGACCCGGCAAGGTCACGATTAGTAACGAGCCAAAGTTCCTGACCTATTTCATCGATTACGCTTCCCACTCGCATAAGGCGAGAATCTTGGTCACCTAAAAAACAAGGCAGGACAGCACAGCCATATCCTTGGGCCGCCATTTCGTGATGTACAGTCAGAGAATTCGATCTAAGGACGATTAGGCCATCGGTCCGTTCGATCCATCGTGCGGCAGGCAGATCAGCCATGTCCACCATCCAGGTGACGAAACGGCCTTCGCCCACTCCTTTGACATCCTGATAAACAGCAAAGGCAATATGACCAAGCCGCTTTACTGTCAAATTGCCTGCTTGGGGTCGCACAAGCCTCAAAGCTACATCCGCTTCAGCAGCAAGAAGGTTAATTGCCGAAGAACTTGTCAACAACTCCACCTGTAAATTTGGATGCTCTTGCTGTAATTCGGATAGCGGTCGAGCCAAAAGATAAGTGACAATGCTTTCAGTGGTTGCAATTCGCACGCGGCCCGAAACTTCCAACGAAATTTCTGAGTCGAGGGCATGTATCGCACTTTCCACAGCTTCGGCGCGCCGCACCAACAAGCGGCCTTCGTCGGTTAGTCGGTACCCGTCAAGTGATCTGCGAAAAAGGCTATAGCCAAGCGCCAGCTCCAACGCCTCAACATGACGCGAAACCCGAGACGGGGTTGTGCGCATACCAGCGGCAGCAGCTGAGAGCGTGCCATTTCTCGCCACAGCCAAGAAGAATTTTAGATCCCCCCAATCCATGGCTACCCATCCATCCTGTTTTGGTTTCGTCGTCTTAAAGCTGCTCGATACACCACTAGGGTTTTCCCGTCTGAAAATGCTTCTCGTTTTCAAGAAGCTGTTCCGCATAATTGTCCGTATCACAACTAAAATCGAAAGAATAGATAGGGGGCATGGTCACGCCAGTGCCGCCTAGCATCGCCAAAAGGTGTCATTCTTCGCCTCGTATTCCGGTAGCGATCTGAAAGCTGCCTCCTTCGAAAGGACAAACCAATGAGAACTGTCTCTGCTTTCCCGATTGCTGCTTTGTTAGCATCGCTAACTGTTGGTACTGCGACAGCAGAGCCACGAATTTTTGTATATGGGGATTCGAACACCTGGGGCTGGATCCCGGTTGAGACGGGCTTTCCTACGACCCGTTATGCCGACGATGAGCGCTGGCCTGGCGTTATGGAAGCAGCACTTGATGATGCTGTCGGGGATGTTACCGTCGTCGTCGATGGTTTGAGTGGCAGAACCGTCGACGCCCGCTATGGCGATGCTCAAAACGGGATCGCAGGTGAGGCGTTCACCGGTTCGGAGGATATCAGGGCTGCCGTTGCCTCCGCACTCCCGCTGGATTTGGTTGTGGTGATGCTCGGTACGAACGATGCCAGATCCGACCTTGCGGCAGAGCCGCAGCACATCGCAGAGAGCATCGTCCGCATCGCCCATGAAATCCGAACATTGGACGGCGGCGTGGCAACATCTTACCCAACACCCGAGCTTCTCGTCATCGCACCGCCCGCGATTGGAGATACGTCAGCCACTCCGATTTCGGCTGTGACACAGGGGTCACAGGCCCGCAGTCGCGAGATTTCTGAGGCCATCGTAGCTGCAGGCGCAAGGGTTGGCCTGAACGTATTTGATGCTGGAGGGGTCGTGGTGATCGACAGCATTGATGGTGTGCACATGACAGCGCCTATGCACGAGGCACTTGGGAAAGCAGTTGCTGCACGAGTGGGACGAATGATTAATCAGGCGGAGTAATCGGTCTCCAGATCCGCCTTGTGCTGAACTGTGTCTAAATCAGAAATGGCACTTAACCAAAGCATTGCTGCACTCCTCGGTGCTCAAGCCCTGTCCAAACCAACTGAAAGGTGTTTGAACGATGAAGAAACGCGCACTTGGGGGCGATGGGTTTTCTGTTTCCACACTCGGCCTTGGCTGTATGGGAATGAGCGAGTTTTATGGCCCTTCGGATGATGCCGAAAACCTTGCCACACTTGATGCGGCTCTCGAACGCGGGATCGATATTTTTGATACGGCGGATATGTACGGTCATGGCGCAAACGAAGAACTCCTTGGCCGATTTCTGATCAAAAGGCGCGGCCAAGTCAAAGTTGCGACCAAATTCGGAATACTGCGATCTGATAATCCCGACGCGCGCCCCATCGACAGCTCACCCGAATACCTGCGTTCGGCTTGTGAAGCATCCTTGCGCCGCTTGGGTGTCGACACAATTGATCTTTATTACATGCACAGGCGCAATGTGGATGTTCCGATCGAGGATACGGTGGGGGCAATGGCAAGACTCGTTCAAGAAGGGAAAATTCGGGCCCTTGGCCTTTGCGAGGTAGCACCCGACACCATCCGTCGCGCGCATGCGACCCATCCGATCACAGCCATTCAGACTGAGTATTCGCTGTGGAGTCGCGATGTCGAAGCTGAAATCTTGCCTTTGACGAAGGAACTCGGGATCGGATTTGTGCCTTACAGCCCATTGGGGCGCGGTGCATTAACAGGGGCACTAAGGTCGGCGGGAGACCTGGCCGAGGATGATTTCAGGCGCACAATCCCGCGATATGCACCGGAAGTGCTGAGCGAAAACCTGAAGAGTTTGAAGGCGCTACAGATTGTAGCCGACAGACAGAACGCGACGCCTGCACAAATTGCCTTGGCTTGGCTGCTCGCGCAGGGAGAGCAGATCGTTCCAATTCCAGGAACACGGCGTCCGGAACGTCTCGTCGAAAACGCCGGAGCGGTTGAAATCAAGCTTTCGAGCAAAGAACTTGCGAGCCTGTCGGCCAGCTTTTCACCTGCCACCATCCTTGGCAGCCGGACAACAAATGTCGGCTCCGCATTGATAGACCTCTAGTACATCATACCAACTCGGAGAAAACTTATGACTGTTACAGTACTTTATTCTACAAAAGCCAGCGCCACAGGTGGCCGAGACGGGCGAGCCGAAACCTCTGACGGAAGCTTTGCAGTCGATTTGTCGACACCTAAAGAATTGGGCGGGGCAGGGGGGCAAGGTAACAACCCCGAACAGCTTTTTGCCGCAGGTTATGCTGCGTGTTTCATCGGTGCGATGAAGTTTGTTGCCGCTCAAGACCAAGACCCAAAAGCGACCGAGGGTACGACTGTAACAGCGACCGTAGGCATCGGACCAAAGGAGAATGGTGGTTTTGGTTTGACGGTGGAATTGGACGTATCCCTACCAGAAGTTGAACCAAATCGAGCAAACGACATTGCCAACAGGGCTCATGAAGTCTGCCCCTACTCAAACGCAATCCGAAACAATATCGCCGTAAAACTCTCGGTGATTTCTTAACTGCAGGAGGCCGACCGTAAGAGCGCGCGCTCGGTGTCTAGTCCAGACTCCTCTACAAATTTACAGGAAATCAAAATGCCAACCAAAATACAAGAATTACCTGCTAAAGATGTTGTTCAACACTTTTTTGCGGCTTTGCGCAGCAGTGGCCCCGATGCCGCGTTAGAATTCGTCGGGGACGACGCTGTCTTCATCGCAGTGCTGGGTGATGATTTTCGCAAATATCTTCCAATGTATGGAAAGTACGTCGGCAAAAAGGGAGCACGCGATTTTCTGCATTCACTGAGCGAGAGCTTCGACACACAGGAGTTCATCACCCAAAAAGTGATTTCGGAAGGCAACAGCGTCGCGCTATGGGGCAAGTTTCACCATATTGTGCGCTCCACCGGGCGCGACTTTCATTCTGACTGGGCTTTGGTTTGCGAAGTTAAGGATGGGAAAATCGAGCACTATCAATTTTATGAAGATACGGCAGCATTGGAAGCCGCTTTTCATCTACCAGGTCGAGCAGAGCGGGTCGCCGCCGTGGCCGATGCTTCCTAGAAGGAGTGATTTTGCCATCGCGTATTGCAAAAACATAGAAGAAGTCAAAATTCCCTTCTGCGCGCGTCTCTTCGGGTCAGAACGCCAGCTTGTCCGCCTAGCGGGCAGCGCCAAGCGCGCCTTCGAAGAAATTCGCCACGGTGGCACGCACCGTTGCCTCCACGTCAATCTCCAGCGGCATATTGTAGACGTATTTCCGGATGGCGATGTAAAACACCGCCCCGCGCAGTCCACAGAAGAGCTCGATCTCATCTGCTGGGGCGGTACTTGATGGAGGCAGGGTTCCGGGATCGCCACGAGAATCACGTAGCTCCTGGGCTGCTGGCTCGATTTTCTTTGACCGGATGATGTCGAGATAGCGTTCGGTTAAACCGTAGGACTTCAACCCCGACGAAACGAAGATCCGGACCCAGTCATAGTCGAAGACCCGTTTGGCATATCCGGCGTTTCGGACCGCCATGCTTGCGGGCGTACCACTCATCTTCACCCTCGACCTCGATACCGGTGCTGTCGATGAGGAGGTTCAGCGGGCCGGTTCCTCCACGATACGGCAGGCTAATGTTGAGCGTTCCTTAACGGCGGCTCAGGATACTGAAATCCTGAACGGTCCAGTCCAACCCGACAAGCCGCAAAAGGCTTACAACAAAACCTGTCGTTTGCCGCAGTGGCATTCCGAACAGCACTTTCTTAGTCGGACAAGTCTGGATCGCGGCATCGCTGAACTGTTGTTGCCGACCACGCTTGCCGGTCGACGGCGGCACCCTGATCATCTCTGGATCAAACCAGATCGAGAACGATCCACGCCGCCTCTAGCTGTCATTGTAAGACGACCAGTTAGTCGTCTTGTGTTTTGTACGGGCCCAGCTACTCATAGCCCCCGCCTATCATACAGGACGCATGTAGTGAATCCCTCACGCGATTTGCGCAACAAAGCTCCCCGTATCTAAGAACGTGGTGAAGAAACCAACACTGGGATGTTGAATCAAACGCTCAGCACCCCGCACGGATTTTATCTTCGCTCCCCGTGGAGACCGTCCATGTGCCGTTGGAATAGTTGTCCGAGAAACCCGGAATGTGCATTTATGCCTTCAGGTGGTCGATGAAGGCCCTTAGGCGCATAGGGACATAGGCTTTGGACAGATACACGATCCAGGCAGCGCTGTCGAACTGGCCGGCGCTGACCTCGTAGTTGGGGAAAAGGTTGAGCAGCTCCCCGGACTTGAGATCATCGGCTATGGTCCAATCCGCCATCAATGCTACCCCCATCCCTGTCAGCGCCGCCCGGCGCAGTGCCAGGGCGTTTGAAATGGTCAAGGCCCGCCGGGGCACGGCGTCGACGGTCTCTTCGCCTCGCGCAGAGCGGAAATGCCACGGATTGCGGAACGCGGGTAAGCGAAACATGAGCCCGTCATGCCGGGCTAGCTCCGCAGGGCTTTCCGGCCAACCGGCCCGCGCCAGATAGTCGGGTGAGGCCACCACGCGATAAGGCGTGTCAAACAACTTTGCCGCCACCATTGCGCCAGTTTCAGGGCGCGGTCCAAGGCGAAGAGCGACATCAATGCCTTCGCCTGCCAAATCGGCGACCGCATCTGTTAGGATCAAGTCCAGCTCGATACGCGGATAGGCGGCGTGAAAGCTGCCCACTCGCGGGATCAACCAGCGCTCTCCGAAAGCAACCGAGGTGGTCACGCGCAACAGCCCCGAAGGTTCGGACATCACGTCACGGGCCACGTCTGCGGCTTCGTCCATCGCATCAAGCGCAGATGCCGCCCGGTCGAGATATAGTCGCCCGGCTTCGGTCGGGTCGAGCCGCCGGGTCGTCCGCTCGAAGATCAGGATGCCCAGTGCTTCCTCCAGAGCGGCGACCTGCCGGGACATTGAGGAAGGGTCCACGCCGAGTTGACGCGCGGCGGCTGCGAAGGACCCCGCACGCGCGACGAGGAGCGCTGCTCTGAGAAGCTGGAAGTCCATTGTGATCCATATTAATGCGAAATGTGCACGACAGATTATTATATGGCTATCTTTTTTGCAAATCCAACATAAACGAAAGTGGGCTTAACCAAAGTTAAGAAAGCCCGACATGACACGTATCCTTCGCATCGACAGCTCTGCCCGCCCAGCTTCGGCCGGCTCCCGTAGTCGGGAACTGGCCGACCGGATCGTCGGACAGCTGCAAACCCAGCAGCCCGGCGCCGAGATCATCACCCGCGATCTGGCCGCGACGCCACTGCCGCATATCGCCAATGACACCATCACCGGTTTCTACACCTCGCCCGAGCAGCTCACCGACGACCTCACCGCGGCGCTGGCGCTGTCCGATCAACTGATCGCCGAGCTCAAATCTGCGGATGCCGTGGTTATCTCCACGCCGATCTACAACTTTTCCGTCCCGTCCGCGCTCAAGGCCTGGGTCGATCACGTCATGCGGATCAACCAGACCTTTGCCTTTGAAGACGGTCAGTTCCGAGGGTTGGTCGCCGACCGGCCCGTCTATGTCGCCTATGCCTACGGGGCGGGTGGCTATGCATCCGGCGGGCCGCTGGAAAGCTTCGACTACATGCGGCCTTATCTAACGCTGCTGCTCAATTTCATGGGCATGACATCGGTCGAAAGCTTTGCGGTAGAGGGCACCACCGCCGATGCCGCCGCGGTCGAGGCCAGCATGGCCGAAGCGCTGAACCAGATCAACGTGCATTTTGGGGGTTGAGATGACCGAACGTCCCACGCTTTTCTGGATCTCTGGCAGCACGCCCGCGTGGCGCGTGATGTTGGCGCTGACCTTGAAAGGCGTGGCCTTCGAAAGCCGCAGGCTCGACACCGGAGAGGACGAGAACCGTCAGGCCCAATACCTCGCGCTGAACCCCAAGGGTCAGGTACCGACGCCGGTCTGGGGCGACGTGGTGATCCGCGAAAGCCTGGCCATTCTGGGTTGGCTCGACCGCGCATTCCCCGCGCGCCCGATTTGGGGACAGGATGCGGCGGAGGCTGCCTCCGTCTGGCAGGACGTAGCGCTGCTGATCGAGGACCTGCACCCGCACCTGTCAGAGGTCGGTCTTGGCCTGATGCGCCGCGAGGTGATCCCAAAAGAAGCAATCACCGCGTTGGAGGCCGAAACCGATGCCTGGTGCGTCCGGCTTGAGGCCAGCAATTACCTTGGCGGAACCGCCCCAATGGCCAGCGATATCTGGCTCTATCCGGCACTCTATTGGATCGGCCGCGGTGTCGCGCTGAACGCCAACCCGCCTGTATCGCTGACAGATTTCATCACGTCCTGCCCCGCACTCGCCGCCTGGCGGGCGCGCATGGCCGCGCTGCCAGGTGTGGCCGACACCTATCCACCTCATTGGAGAACGTCATGACCGAATTCACTTATCATTCCAAGGACACCGCTCCCGGTGAGAGCCGTCCGTTGATTGACGCCTCGATCAAGGCTTACGGCTTTCACCCCAAGCTGCACCAGATCATGGCCGAAGCGCCCCCCACCTATCGGGCCTATCTGGAAACCTTCCGCATCTTCGCCGAAGAGACCACGCTGACGCCGCTGGAGCAGCACGTGATCATGCAGACGGCAAATTACGAGAACCGCTGCCATTACTGCACCGCCGGGCATTCCATGCTGATGAAGATAATCGGGGCGGATGACGTCATCGTCGACGCTCTGCGCGAGGGCGCGCCCATTGCCGACCCCAAGCTTGAGGCATTGCGGACCTTTGCTCGGCAGCTGATCGACAAACGTGGGCATGTGGGCGACACCGCCCTGCAACATTTCCTCGACGCCGGATACGACAAGCGACAGGCGCTCGAAGTGCTAACCGGACTGGCCACCAAGCTGCTCAGCAACTTCACCAATGCGCTGGCGCATACCGAGCTTGACGAGTCGGTCAAACCCTTCGCCTGGACCCATCCCGACGACCGCGCCGCTTAAGCGCCCATCCCTAGAAAGGAAACCATTATGCTACGCAGCACTCTCCTGACGACCGCGATCCTTGCGGGCACCGCCGTCCATGCCGAGCCCGTCGAATGGACCCTCGATCTCGGCCACGCCTATATCGGCTGGGAAATCGACCACATGAACATGTCCAACACGGTCGGCCGGTTCAACGAATTCGACGGGGCCTTCCTGATCGACGAGGCGGAGCCCGCCAATTCGCAGATCACGTTCACGATCAATGCTGCCTCTGTCGACAGCAACCATGTCGGCCGCGACAACCACATCCGCAACGCGGACTATCTGAATGTGGAAACATATCCAGAAATCAAGTTCACCTCTACCGCGGTTCAGATGCTGACACCGACCACGGGCAAGCTGATGGGTGATCTTGACCTGCACGGCGTCACGGCGCCGGTCGAGCTGGATTTCGAGATGGTGAACCGTCGCAACTATCCCGATTTCATCCCCAACTATGACGAGCTTGAAGTAGTTGGCTTTCATGTCACCGGTGAGGTCATGCGCCTTGATCATGGCATGGATTTTATCGCCTTCATCGGGTCGCCCACCGGCTTTGCCGTCACTCTCGACGCCCGCTTCGACCTGATTCAATGCGACGGCGCGCCGGAAACCAACGTGCCTTGCCACTGGGGCCGCATCGAAGGCTTCAAGGGGCCGAACGAGTGAAACCGCGCCCTGTATCAGACACATGGCCTGGCTGGTTCATTGCGTTGCACTGGGTTATTGCCCTGATGCTGAGTGTCATGATCGGGGTGGGTATTGTCATGGTTGCGGTGGAGGAAACGGCCGCCGAAACCGGCGATTTCACGATCAAGGTGTTCGGCTTCCCCCTGTATCAGGCCTATCAACTGCACAAATCCGTTGGGCTGACACTGTTCTGGCTGATTGTGCTGCGCTTGGGTCTGCGGCTGACCTTGGGCTTGACTGCACCCAGCCACGACCACTCGCGGCTGGAACGGTTTGTCGCCCGAACGGTACAAATCGTGCTTTATGCGCTGATGCTGTCGATGCCATTGACAGGTTGGCTCATGGCGTCTTCGTCACCGCTCGGCCTGCCGACGATGTGGTTCGGTCTGGTGAATGTGCCCCATCCGCTTGGCCCGGATGCCGCCCGAGAAGAGATACTGGCAACGCTCCACGCCCTTGGCGGATACGCGCTCTTGGCAATTGCCGGGTTGCACGCGGCGGCCGCCTTGAAACACCACCTTGTTGACCGTGACGGCACGCTGACCGCGATGCTGCCGCCCTTGCGGCACCTGGAGAAAAGACAATGAACATTCCGTTTGGGTGCGCGGCCTTGTCCGCTTTGGTCTTGACGATATCGGTTGCATCGGCGGAGCCGAGTTGGATCATGAGGGCTAACGAAAGCACGCTGGAGTTCGTGATCGATATCGGCGGGGCGACGGTGACTGGTGGATTTTCGGATTGGACCGTGACGACACTCTTCGACCCGGCACAGCCCAAAACAGCCAGCCTTCGGGTCGAGATTGCGATGGCCAGCGTGTATGTGGACGATCCACGCGCGCAGGCCATCGGCAATTCCACTTGGCTAGCGGTGGGCGATTATCCAATAGCCGTTTTCGAAGCAGAAGGCTTCGACTGGGCACCTGACACCGGGGCTTTGACCGTACATGGTGGCCTTGCCCTGCGCGACATCACCCAACCGTTAACTCTCACAGGAACACTGAAGGCGAACAACGGTCGCGGAGAAGCGCAGATCACCGCGACGATCCCCCGTCTGCGGTACGATATCGGGGTCGGACAAGAGGCCGTTGGGACCAATGTTCAGCTCCACGGCCATTTCGTCGCCACCCTGCAAGATTGAATACACGAAAGGAAAAGAAAGTGACGCAAAACATTGATCTGACCGGTAAGACTGCCCTGATTACAGGGGCGAGCCGCGGCATCGGGGAAGCTGCTGCCCGGTACCTCGCCAATCTTGGCGCGAACGTTGTGCTTGCCGCACGAAGCGAAGATGCCGTGACGCGAATCGCCAACGAAATCGGACCGCAGGCCATCGGATTATCCTGCGACGTGGCGGACTGGGCACAAGTCAGCGCAACGGTAGCCCGCACGCAAGAGGGATTTGGAGGCGTTGACATCTTGTTGAACAACGCAGGCTTGATCGACCCTATCGCCCGGATCGAAGACGCCGATCCTTTGGCATGGGGCAAGGTGGTTGATGTGAATGTCAAAGGAGCCTTTCACATGTTACGCGCCGTCGCGCCTGGCATGATCGTCAATGGCCGGGGGTTGGTCATAAACATCTCATCAGGGGCAGCGACCTCCGCTCTCGAAGGTTGGTCACATTACTGCGCTACCAAGGCCGCGCTTCTCAGCCTGACACGCACCGCTCATAAGGAACTAAGCCCCAAAGGCGTGAACGTCATCGGCCTCAGCCCCGGCACGGTTGCAACCGACATGCAGCGCGCGATCAAATCGTCAGGCCTCAACCCGGTCAGCCGCTTGGATTGGGACGCCCACATCCCCGCCGAATGGGTCGCCCAGGCCATCGCTTGGCTTACCACCGACGCCGCCCGAGTCCATGACGGCGGAGATTTTTCGTTGAAAAACGACGAGGGACGCAAGGCCGTCGGTCTGCCTGCCGGTTGACATCGGCCGGACCAGACCATCCGCGCCGCATGTCCTCGGTCCCTTTGACCGAAGCGGTTGAACTTTGGCAGGTGTCCGCGTCGCGAAGAAGGCCCCGGAGCGTTCGTAGCAGGATGTGAGGTGCTGGAAGAGCGACGTAAGCTTGAGATCAAACAGCTATCTGCCATAGGTCCACGTCGTCGACGGCCTGAGCATCATGCTTTGCGTAGAACGCGCGTGCCTGTTCGTTTTCTTGCCAGACCTCGAATCTGATGACACCGCATTTTCGATCATTCGCCACGCGGTGAAGCGCCTCCAGTAGCGCTTGGCCAACACCAGACTTCCGAATTTGATCGCAGACAAAAAGATCGCTGACCAAAAAAATCGTACTGGAATTCGTATGGAGTTCAAAGTTTTGAGTGAATGCTGCAAAGCCGACGATCCCTCGGTTGTGTTCTACGACAAGCGCTTCGAACCGTCGGGTCTCACCGCAGGCCAATTCCTCAACGATCTCTGTCGTCAGTTTGGGGTCAGGACCATTTACGTGTTCTGCCAGTTTTCGGGCGAGTTTAACGACCTTTGGAATATCTTTCCTGGCTAGAGCCCTAACGATCACGGTATCGATCCCCCGTTAATATCTTGATTTTACATTAAAAAGATAAGTTCAATGGTAGCCATTGGCGTTCTGAAGGAAAGCGAGGCTGGGTCAAAGACGGACGATATCTTTCGGCGTCACGGCATCAGCTCGGCGCTATGCTTTAGCTGCCTTTCTCTGCATTCCACACGCGCTTACGCTATGCGGGACGAGGCGATCCTTCAGTATTCAGCCTGTATTTGAGAAATATTGAACCGTCATATTCGATCTCGGCGACAAATGTCGCGCCAAGCCGTTTAAGCGCACCGAGACTTTTACGTGACGGCGGAAGCAGAAAAGTTACGAATGGGATGCGTTCATCGGCAACAGCAAACTCAATTGCTTTTCTTGAGATTCGCACTCCAAGTCCAAAAGACATTGGCTTGAGAACCAGCCCATAGTCCCACTCATCTCCTTCTTTTTGAAAACCTCCCCAGCCGACGTATTTGCCGTTCTGCAAGATAGCCCAATGGCCAAGGCCGTCGCGGTTCCAGCACGCCTCTTTGGTTGCGACGAATTTGGCCACAGCGGTGTCATCCCATTCGAATGTCAACAAAGGCATATGCTCAGCAACACGGGGATCGGACATATGAGCTATGATCTCTGTTGGATCAACCTCGGTCAGTCTGGTGAAGGTTATGTCATATTTCAACGGGGTATCCATCTGAGGCAAGCTGGTAGTTCCTTTACGTGAACGCTCACTCCTAAACAACCCCGATGGTTCTCGGAACGCTGTAAACATCTGAGTTTGAGGGGCAAATTTGGGTTCTTTCGGTAAAGTCATCGTGACCCGCCTCCCCAAAAAGTCTTCGATTTGAGGCTAGCCTGTTCTTCTACTGAGGAGACAGGGGATGAAGAGAAGCCGTTTCAGTGAAGAACAGATCATTGGCATTCTGAAAGAGCACCAGATTGGGTTTGGGCAAAGGAGCTGTGCCGCAGTCACGGAAACAGCGACGCGACTTTCTACAAATGGCGAACCAAGTATGGCGGGATGGAAGTGTCGGGTGTGCGGCGTTTAAAGACACTGAAATCTGAGAATGCCAAACTGAATATGATGCTGGCTGAGCTACCCCCCGAAATTCGGACACTGACGCAAGCTACGATTTGTTGTCTGCTGGTCTTCGACGAAGAGGAGATCAGAGATGTCGAAACGGAAGCAACATGCGCCTGAGTTCAAGGCGAAGGTGGCGCTGGAAGCGCTGAAGGGAGCGCAGACTGTAGCCGAGCTGGCGAGCCGGTTCGGGGTTCACCCGACGATGAGCCACAGCTGGAAGAAGGCCCCGGAGATCGACGAGGAACAGGTGAAAGAACTGCACGCCCAGATCGGGGAGTTGGCTGTCGCCAATGATTTTTTGGCCAGAAAGCTTAAGCCTTGGGGCGTAACGTAAGGCGCGGCATGATCGAACCGAGCAATCCCGAGCTGTCCATCGGCAAGCAATGTCAGCTTTTGTCGATTTCGCGGTCGTCGTTCTACTACACGCCCAAGGGCGAGACGGCGATGAACCTGATGCTGATGCGTCAGATCGACAAGCAGTTCCTGGAAACGCCGTTCTTCGGTGTCCGTCAGATGACGTGGCATCTGCGCAACGAGGGTCATCTGGCTAATGAGGAACGCATCCGGCGGCTGATGCGGCTCATGGGCTTGATGCCGATCTACCAGAAGCCCATGAGCCAGCAAGGCAGCTTGGGGTCACAAGACCTATCCCTATCTTCTGCGCGGTCTGCCAGTGGATCGACCCAATCAGGTCTGGGCGGCGGACATCACCTATCTGCCAATGCGGCGAGGGTTCCTGTATCTGGTCGCCATCATGGACTGGCACACCCGCAAGGTTCTGGCCTGGCGCATCTCGAACACGCTGGAGGCCGACTTCTGCGTCGAGGCATTGAGCGAGGCCATCGCCAGGTTCGGTCCGCCCGAGATCATGAACAACGACCAGGGATCGCAGTTCACGTCACTCGCTTGGACGGACAGATTGCGCCGCTCCGGCATGCGCATCTCGATGGACGGCAAGGGGCGGTCCCTCGACAACATCTTCATCGAACGACTCTGGCGGAGCCTGAAATACGAATGCGTCTATTTGCACGCCTGGGACACCGGATCAGAGGCCAAGACTGGGGTCGGCAAGTGGGTGGAGTTCTACAACCGAAAGCGCCCCCACTCCGCCCTTGGTGGCAAACCGCCAGCCGTGGTCTATTGGCTGAGAAACGAAAAAACCAAACCCGATCAGCAGGGGCAAAAAGTGACTTAACTTACGCTGAAACCTGTCCAAACATTGGAGAGTAGCTTACCTTGATAGGTTACTCAAAAGTACTGGCCCATCTACCGAAGCCAGATGCGACGCCCGGAAACAATTGCCACCGTAGGGGTCGCTTACGTCTGGGGGCGAAATAGTACGTTTAGATCCGCAAGCGGGGGCTACATTAGTACACCGGTTGTTCACTTCAACTGGCTTAAACTGACAACATACGGGTCTTCCTTACCCTTCGTCAGATCCCATCGAAAGTCCGATTTGGACGAAAGCGGAGATGCGAATTCTCATATCTATTGTTGGACTGACCACTACAAAGTTGGTGCTCGAAGATCCAGAATCTGTCGGGCTTGCTGCCAATTTGCCACGGGACGTTCATTTCTATTGCAAATATCGACGACCAAACCAACAAGCTGCGCGTTGGAGGCCGCCAGCGTATCCCGATCCAAACGAACGTTGTCTTCCAGACCGGTTCGGGCATGCCCGCCGTTGATCACGCTCCATTCGTTAAGGCGTAGCTGGTGTTGGCCGATACCTGCGGCGCACCATTCTGCGTTGGGCGCAATGCGCCGTACCGTTTTCACGTAATAATCAAAGACGTCTCGATCAGCGGGCATGGCATTTGCTACGCCCATCACGAATTGCACGTATAGTTTACCAAGGATGCGCCCATCTTGGTTCATGGCTGCAGCTTGATAGATGTGGCTCAGGTCAAAAGCCTCAATCTCGGGTTTCACATGGTATCTGCGCATTTCCTCAGCCAGCCAATCCACCAATTCCGGCGCATTTTCATACACCCGGGAAGGGAAGTTATTAGAACCAACCGCGAGGGAAGCCATGTCCGGCGCCAGACGCAACATTTCGCCTCGCTCCTTTCCTGAACCAGAGCGCCCACCCGTCGAAAACTGAACGATCATACCAGGGCAATGCGTGCGCAATCCTTCAAGCAAACGCGCAAATGCTTCGGGATCTGAGCTGGGAGTTTGGTCGTCATTGCGCACATGACAATGCGCAATTGTCGCACCAGCCTCAAAAGCCTCTTGTGTACTTTCAATTTGCTCCGCGATCGTAATCGGGACCGCTGGATTGTTTTTCTTCGTTGGCAGGGAGCCAGTGATGGCGACGCAAATGATGCAGGGTTTTGTCATTGCTATCTCCTGAAGTTCTGCGTGGGAATGCAACCAATGCCAGCTGCTTTCCGTGCTGTTGATCGCTTGTGCTAATCGAGAGGTACAAACCGAAACCCGAGTTCATAATCTTCGATTCTTCCGGCAGATTGACCCGGAAAGTGACCGCAAAAAACAATAGTTTGTTGATCGGCATATTCGGCCAGTTTTTTATGTCTTATACTTGCAGCCTGAAGCGGATCGAAGCAGAAAGCCGTACATACATCCGGTTCGGCAACTTGAAGAGGGTGGTGCATCAAATCTGCGCTAAAGGACGCAATTACACGCCCGTTTTTGCGATACTCTAAACCAATCATACCAGGAGAGTGCCCAGCCAAATCAACTGTGAACAACCCCTCGGCGACCTCGGTTTCGGGCACGATACATTTCAAAAGCCCTGCATCAAGAACAGGTCTGATACTGTCCTCGATGGAAGTCGACATATAGTCGAATGCGGCCTCGGATGAGGTCCAGTAATCCAACTCTCTTTGGGTTGTCATATGCACGGCGTTGGGGAACGTGGGGCGCCATTCATCACAGTCCAACCGCGTCAGCCACCCCGTGTGATCCATATGGAGATGTGTCAGGACCACCGCGTCGATATCTTCTGGCGCAAGCCCGCATTGGCCAAGGTGATTGAGCCAATTGGACTTGGCACGATGCCAGTCCGGCCGGACCGGAAAATTCCCGTCCTCACCAACTGCACAATCCACCAAAATCTGCGTATCCCCCAAAGTTACCAGAAAGGACTGATAGGCCAGAACAAGTCGCTGGGTGGCGGCGTCGCCATAATCGGGCACAAGCCAAGACTGCTCGCGTTCAAACAGATCTCTTGGAGGGTTTTTGAACAATTCCTCAGGGGTTCGAGTAAGCCCGACGGAGTCAACGAGAGCATTCACGGTCATCAGGCCGATTTGTGCCTGTTTCATTTTGGGAAGAGGGCCAATTGTCATCGCGTTAACCAATTTGCTTGCTAGAGAGACGTTGCTGCGCTTACGAGATTACCGTTTCCGCATTAGCGAGATGGCCTGTCAAACCCGATTTTCGCTTTGGTCAAAAGGCGCTAAGTAGACCCGTGTTATTGGCTCTCCCGTGACAAGGCGCGCGATCTTTTCTTCGTCGATTTCCACACCCAGCCCCGGGCTCTCCGGCACCTTGAGAGCACCACCCTTGATCTTGACGGAGTCTTGAACGATGTCTTCTACCAGCTTCAGCGGTCCAAAAAGCTCGCACCCGAAAGTGAGTTTAGGAACCGTCGCGTAGACATGCGCGCTTGCGGCAGTTCCCACAGAGGTCTCGATCATGCCGCCGCCATAGAGCTTCATGCCAGCGGCATCTGCAATTGCCGCCGTTCGTTTTGTCGCCAATAAGCCACCGTCCCGGCTGGGCTTGAGCGACACTGCGGACGCGGCCAGTGCCGCGGCCAATTTAAATGTAGCTTCAGGCCCCGTCGCCGCCTCGTCCGCAATAACATCAAAGCCCAAGCCGTGCCGCAACCTTGCAATTCCCTCAAGGTTTTCGGCGGGGAGAGGTTGCTCAATGGCCAGCAACCCAGCCTCTTGCAAGGCTGGAAATGCGCGGGCCGCTGTCACTTCGTCCCACCCCTGGTTAACGTCGGCGATAACCCTTGCCCGCCCGCTGAAGTGATCAATGATTTTACTGGCGCGCGCAATGTCATCAGAGGGGTCAGCATGACCAAATTTCAGCTTAAAACAAGCATGTGCACGTTTTTCGATGGCTTCTTCGCCATCACTGATCTCTCGCTCGGCACCACCATTGGACAGGGTCCAGGCAACAGGTATCTCCTGCCGACATCTTCCCCCCAAGAGATCCGATATGGGAACACCCAATCGACGCCCAATTAAGTCAAACGCTGCTTTTTCAACAGCACTTCGCGCAAGTGAATTGCGCCGGACAAGGGAAACCAACCTGTTTGATAGGGCCTCAATACCAGAAAACTTCACGCCTTTGATGGCGGGGGCAAGATACGTTTCGATGATCGCCAAAGCGCTTTCAGCACTTTCTTCGTTCCAGTGCGGACCGCCCAGCAGCGTCGCTTCGCCAACCCCTTTAACGCCATCGCTGTCGCGTATCCGAACCAATAGGATATGTGCGGTGGACACCGCTCCAAAGGCCATCGAGATGGGTTTGATGAGCGGCACATTTATCCGAGTAACCGTCAGGCTTTCGATACAAAACTCTGACATATCTATGCCGCCTCTTTGGAAGAGGATGGCGGATTACCTGCCAGCGCGTTCATCAGCAAAACACGCAGCCCATTTCGGCTGATCTCTCTGGGGTTCCAATAGGCATTAACGAGCGAAACCTCGATGATCCGGTCAATATCCTTTTCAGAAACGCCTAGCTCTAGCAATGACCGCGGCGCACCCAGTTTTTGGGAAAAATGCCAAAGTGCCTGGCTTGGGGTATCACCGCCCAGAATGGCCACTATCGGAGCAAGTAGATCAGGCACTTCCACTTCGTTGTAGGCAATCGCGTGCGGCAAAATTATAGCGTGGGTTTCAGAGTGAGGCAGATTAAGTGTGCCGCCAAGCGTGTGGCAAATCTTGTGGTGCAGCGCCATGCCGACCTCTCCCAGAACGGTGCCACAGGCCCAGGCCCCATACAATGTCTCTTCGCGTGCTTTAAGATTTCCGGGGTCACCTTTCAGAATTGGCAGGCCCTTTGCCATGGCTCGAATACCCTCACGGGCAAGTCTACTGATCTCATCACGGCGTTCTTTCGCATACAAGCCTTCGGCTGAATGCGCGATTGCATTTAGGCCGCTGGTCATCGTCAGCGGTACGGGCAGGCTTGCGACCAGCTCTGGGTCGTAGAGGACAATCTCGGGCAGAATTCCTGGTGCCTTCCGAGTGGTCTTCACGCCGTTCTCGGTCTGTCCCAAAATCGACGTTGCTTCGCTGCCAGCGTAGGTCGTTGGAATGACGATTTGTGGCAGGTCGGTGCGCAGGGCAATTGCCTTGCCCAAGCCCGTTGTCGACCCTCCCCCAACGGCAACTACGCAATCCGCGCCGCTGGCAGCGACAGCCTCCATGGCCTGTTCGGTTACCTCGACCGGCGTGTGCATTGTCGCGCCAGAAAAGATCCCACCGGTTTTTGCGCCCATTGATTTTGCGACGCCCTCAGCCATTTCCGCTTGAAATTCTGTGGACAGAACCAGCGCTTTTCCAAGACCTGATGCCTCCATCTCTTGGCTTACCTGATCCCGGATTCCCGCGCCAAACCGTATTTTCTGACCGTTGATGCTTTGAATAGATTTGGACATTTCAATGCCTTTTGTTCACATTTTCCCGAGGCGGCCTGCCAATCAAGCGCAGCTTTCAGGCGCAGGGCCTCTGTACGGAGAGCTTGCGGGGGTGTTTGTTGCCACCGTCAAATCAACAGTGACAACTCTTTGCGTGATTTCGAAAATCCCATCCTTGGCGCGGCTTATTCCGCGGCGATGGCCAGTGCTGGATCGAGCGCAAAGTTCACTTCCATGACCCGCGCACCGTTTTCGATGAGTTCAGGAACCACCAGATCAAGGTGATCAGTTTCGCAACAGTCATCACCAACCCACTCACCATTTTCAAAGTAGGCTTGGTTTATGAGATCACGCCGCCCGTCAGCACGCGCCCAGAAGTGAATATGGGCCGGTCTCCAGGAATGGCGACCAAGGTGCTGCTCTAGAAGTTCGCCAGTGGGGCCCTGGTTCGGAATTTGATATGGCACCGGCAGTTTCGATTTGACACTGTAGCGCCCTTGAGCATCTGTGATAACCCGCCCGCGGCAGTATTTGGCATCAATGCCGTCATGAACGCCTGAATACAGACCATCCGGAGTTGAATGCCAGATATCCAGCTCTGCACCAGCGAGGGGGTTGCCGTCAGTATCTGTGATCTGACCGCGAATGACCATGTCCTGCGCGTTTTCATCTATTGGACGATGTGGAAGGCGTTCCGAAATAATCTGGTATGCTTCTGAGTTGAGATAGTACGGCCCTTGAATATCCGCTTGCGTTCCCTCGCGGGTCACATTGTCGATCTCGACAATGGTGGCGTTGAAAAAAGCGTCAACAAACAGAGGAACTTCGCCGGTTTCCTGCACTCGGATCAGGTACTGCATCGCGGCCCCGTATTCCTCGAACGTGACCCCGTGCTTTTTCAGGGTTGAGCGGATAGCGTAGATTAAATCCGGGACAACTTCTTTCACTCTGTCAGACATGTTACCTCCTCCTGTCAGCGAACCTTAGGCAGAAAACTAACGTTAAGGCGCTCATGCGGTCCAATACCAATTGAGGCTGCTCTCGATACCAAATTGGAATGACCTTATCTTACTGAAAACCGAGGCTATCAAGAAAAACACGCAACACAGGCGCAACATATTCTGACGAGTGAATGAAGCTGGTTTTGATCTTGGTGTGGTCGTCTTCGATTGGAATGTAGTTAACATCCGGAAAATCCACGATTGTCACAGACATCGGAACAAGAGTGCAAACATCGCCGCTGGCCACCATGCACAGTGCTGCGTTGGAATCTCCGACAACATCCACCATTTCAATTTCATGGTTCGCTGACCGAAAAATCGAGATGATTTCGTCTGTCAGGTTGGGTCGGTCTACTGACGGATATCCTACAATAGGGGAGCCTGCCAATTCCAACAAACGAACCGTATCTTGCGTTGCTAAGGGGTGGCTTAGCGGTACAGCAGCAACCATCTTTTCGGCAGATAGATGTCGGACAGTGATCCCTGCAGTTTCTGCAAAATACCGGCCAAACCCAACATGTATCCGGCCTTCACGGATTGCGTTGATCTGCTCGGTTTTATTCATTTGCGTCAGGGATAGCGAGATACTGGGGTTCTGCTTCTTCAGGGTTTTGATTGCGGAAGGGACTGCTGCATAGACTGTTGCCCCCATGAAACCAATATCCAGTCGCCCAATTTCACCGCGATCCACCGCCTGCGCGCGGTCAACGGCATTTCGAGAGTTTGCGAGAACAACCTGCGCATCTCGGAAAAACACACTGCCCGCATCGGTCAAAGTCACGCCAAACGGTGTCCTGCGCAACAATTGCGTGCCGAGTTCCTGTTCCAGGGCAAGGATTTGCCGACTTACGGGGGGTTGGGAGACATTGAGCCGCTGGGCCGCGCGTCCAATATTCCCCTCCTCGGCAACTGCCACAAAATATCTAAGCTGTCGAAATTCCATAACTGAATCATATCGCGGGCCCAGAACGACGCAACCTCCATCGATTGTGGAGTATTCAGCCGACGATTAATCTGCTGGTGCCGCTACGAGATAGAAAATGGTGCGGCACGGGCTGGCCGTGCCGCACATCAAATGGTCGAATTTAGTCTTGGCGAATGGCTTCGAGGTCAATCGCGATGTCAATCACCGGACCCAAGCCAAAATCAACGAGGCTGTTCAGGCCGAAGTCGGTCCCATCAATCTGACCGGTTGCAGAGAAACCGGTTTTTACCGTCGATTGATCCCAGGGCAGCGGGAACTCTGCGTTCCAAATGACATCAAGTGCGATTTCGCGGGTGACGCCGACCATCGTCATATCGCCATAGACGACCCCCATCTTGTCACCTGTTTTCTCGATGCGGGTGCTTTCAAAAGTGATCTGTGGAAATTCGACAGAATTCAGAAAATCTGGACCAGCCATATCCCGGTCGCGCTGTTCTGAATTGGTATCAAGGCTTGCTGCATCAAGCGTCACCGCGACAGAGCTGTTCGCAACATCCTCTTTGTCGAAATTTATCTCACCGGTGACATTGCGAAACATACCGCGCGCATTGGCCCAACCCGCATGACTTACGCTGAAGGTCACCCAGGTGTGGTCTTCATGCACGGAATAAAGATCGGCGGCATTGGCCATTGTGCTTGCAAAAACCATCGTGGCGGCAAGCGCAGTTTTTGAGAGAATGGTCATTTTAGTCTCCTGAACGAAGTTGATGGGAAGGTTTAAAAGTGAAGGAAAGCAACAAGAACGGCGCTACCAGCGGGAACTGCTGCGATGGTGCCAAAGATGATTGGTGGCAACATCAAGGACTGCATCTTCGGAACCCGTCTTGCGACGACTGGCGACATGAGCGTCAAAAGCAGCAGGACATAGGCAAAAGGATGCAAGTTGGTTGCGAAGCTTGCGAGGCTAGTGCCCAGCAAGCCTAGCGTTGTGAGCGAAATCCAAGAGAATACGGCAGGAACGCTGAAGGCATGCTTGGGCCGGGCAACCAGCATACCTGTATAGAGAACCAGTAAGATCCCCCCCAGGAATGCAGTAAAGCCAAGTGCCAGTTGCCCAAGGCCGAGATAGCCACTCAGCAATCCGACCAGACCCGTTGCGAGCATGGTTACGAACAGGGCAACTGGCCAGAGGTAGGGATGGTCTTCCACGCGATCTGCGCGTGCGACCCCGGCCAGCACAGCGGCAAGAGTTAAGGCAGACAGGACAATTGGCTCCAGTGGCATTCCGACGGAAAACCGGCGCCAATTGAGCCAAAGAAACGCGGTTGCGATGATGGCCGCTGTCCCGAACAGGCGGGTGGGGGTCTGAGTTTTGGGGATCATCGGAGCGGTGACGCAGTTCAGCAGCAGCAAATGGATAATCTTGTGCTTTGAAGAGATCGGCGGGAACGGAGGCATTCCTAGCTGAAGGATTGCCACCAGCACCAGGCCACTCGCAATCAGCACGCTTTGGAACATCGCACGTGACGAAAAATGCGACACGGCGGAAACCGCGAGGCCGAGGACTAAAGGCAGGAGTATCAGTTTTGCAATCATCAGGCAGACCTCTGAACGCGACTAGACCGTGGTTGCTAATCAGATACTTCTTCACCCTTTTGTAAAAAAGACAGGGTTCTGTTTAATGATTATCACTGGTACGTTGATAGTCATGGATCGTATTGACATGATGAATGCCTATGTTGCCGTTGCTGAAACCAAATCGTTTACGAGCGCCGCAAATCGGCTTGGTACCTCGCCACAACT
This sequence comes from Tritonibacter horizontis, assembly GCF_001518015.1. Lineage (GTDB taxonomy): Bacteria > Pseudomonadota > Alphaproteobacteria > Rhodobacterales > Rhodobacteraceae > Epibacterium > Epibacterium horizontis. The sequence continues at coordinate 47,316 of NZ_LPUY01000025.1, read as the reverse complement.
GGTCAGCAAATATGTGCGAACCCTGGAAGACCAGCTGGGCGCGCAGATGTTTATTCGCTCGACGCGCAATGTACGGCTGACGGAAACGGGGGCGGCCTTCCTCGACAAGTGCACTCAGCTTTTGGAGGATTTCAACGAATTGACAGCCGCGGTGCGCAACGATCATCGCGCGCCGCAGGGCAAGTTGACGGTCGCCGCGCCCGCAACTTATGGCGAACTCTATCTGGCGGACGCTATTGCTGATTTTGCTCTGACCTTTCCCCAGGTTCAGATCGACCTGCGCCTGTCCGACCGATACGCCAATCTGATGGACGAAGGGATCGATGTTGCCATCCGCATTGGGGATCTTGAGGATTCCAGCTTTGTCGCGACCAGGATTTCCGAAACACGGCTGACCTATTCCGCCAGCCCGCAGTACATCATGACACAGGGCAACCCCGAAAAGCCCAGTGACCTGCTTTCTCATGACTGTATCATCGACAGCAATTATCGATTTGGAACTGGTTGGCGATTTGCCGGGCCTGATGGACCGGAACGGATAGACGTTAAAGGAAGACTGCGTGCCAACAGCGCAAGCGCTGCCCGTCGATTTGCGCTGAAAGATGCTGGCATTTTGCTTAGCCCGGAATATGTCGTGGCCGACGATCTAGAGGCTGGCAGGCTGATGCCTGTACTCAAGCCGTTCTGGCCTGAGAGCCTTGGCCTGTTTGCGGTCTATCTGGAAAACCGCCATCTTTCGACAAAGGTTCGAGTCTTTGTTGATTTCATGCGATCTGCTCTGCGCTAACTCTACTATCAACGTGTCGTTGATTGTATTGCCCTTTTTTGCCAGATTATCACACGGCATGCCTTCCCCTATCTTATGCAAACACATGAAGATGGAGATATGCGATGCTAGTCGATGGAAAATGGGATGCAGAATGGCAACCGGTACAGGCCGCTGATGCCAAGGGACGGTTTGTCCGGCAGGATTCGGTTTTCCGGGGCTGGATCACTCCCGATGGCACGCCAGGGCCCGAAGGGCAAAACGCGCTTCCTGCAGCTGCTGGCCGGTATCATCTGATTGTAGCCTACATTTGCCCTTGGGCCTCGCGCACTTTGATGGCTCGCGCTCTGAAAGGTCTGGAAGAGGTGATTTCAATTTCGGTCGTTGATCCTCGCCTTTCGGATCAGGGCTGGAAGTTCGGGGATTTTCCTGGTTCAAACCCAAATGACGAGTTGATCGGTACAACACATATGCATGGGTTTTATACCCATAGTGACCCCCATGTGTCTGGCCGGGCGACAGTTCCCGTGCTCTGGGACAAACATTCAAACCGTATCGTCAACAATGAAAGTGCGGACATCCTGAGGATCTTGAACTCGGGATTCTCCAAGTTTTCAAGTACCGGTGTTGATCTATACCCCGAGGCCATGCGGGCTGATATCGATGCACTGAATATCCAGCTTTATGATAACTTGAACAATGGTGTTTACAAAGCGGGATTTGCCAGCACTCAATTTGCCTATGAAGAAGCAAACGATCAGATTTTTGCAATGCTGGACAAGCTGGAAGACCTTTTGTCAGACGGGCGGCGGTTTTTGTTGGGTGACGCTATCACCGAATCTGATCTTCGGGCCTATGTTACCCTGATCCGTTTTGATGCGGCTTATGTGGGCTTGTTCAAAACCAATCGTCGTCGCATTGCCGACTACCCGAACTTACAGCGGTTTCTCAAGACCACGCTGGACATTCCCGGCATTCGTGACACCGTCCGGATAGATCACATCAAGGCGGGATACTATTCGATCAAATCGCTGAACCCAAGCGGCATTGTCCCAGCAGGGCCGGACCTGTCAGAGCTGGGGTTTTAACTATGCAGCCCGCCTTTTTTCTGCCCCACGGCGCACCGGATCTTGCCCTGTCTGACATTCCTGCAGCTCAGTTCTTGGGCGGCATTCTCGCCAACCGGCCCGCTCCCAAGGGCATTGTGATCATCTCGGCACATTGGGAATCCTCTGGTTTGCAGATAACCACAGCCAATCACTTGGAGACCATCCATGACTTTGGTGGGTTTGGGTCAGCGCTTCACGCATTGCGCTACCCCGCAAAGAGTGACCCCTGGCTTGCAAAAACAACAAAGAACGCGCTCAACGTAGACGGTATCATGGTAACAGACAACGAAAACCGCGGACTTGATCACGGGGCCTGGATCCCTTTGATGCTGATGCTCCCCAAGGCAGAGGTTCCCATTGTGCAGCTGTCCCTGCCCAGACAGAGCAGTCCGCAGAGCCTGTTTGAGATTGGGCGCGCCCTAGCAAAGCTGGCGGCGCTGGACATCATGGTCATCGGTTCGGGTGCAACCGTGCATAATCTGCGCCATATCGCACGTGAGGGAACCTCTGCGCCAGATTGGGCCACGGCCTTTGATGACTGGCTTGAAACCGTTCTTGTTGAACGAAACTGGCCGGAGCTATTCCAGTTTCAAACTCTAGACATCGGGCGGGCGTCCCACCCCACAACCGAGCATTTTCTGCCTCTGATCGTGATCGCTGGGATATGCGATGTGCAGCCAGAAAGCAGGATGTCCAATCTGCATAGATCCTACAGCTATGGATCCATCGGGATGGCCGCGTGGGAGGTCCAATATGCAGTTTGAGATTGCGAAGGCTCTGGGTGAAGCAGCATTGTCACAGGCAGATCAGCACCAATTGCCTCCTCTGGCTATCGTCATTCTTGACGCAGGCGGGCTGATCAAATTCGCCGCAACTCAGGACGGGGCAGGGTCGCTACGCCATCCGATTGCTCTTGCCAAGGCCAATGCAGCAATTGGCATGGGTATGAGCACACGGCAGCTGTACGCTCTGTTTGAACAAGGTGTCCTGCCTGATCGGTTCGCAACGTCGATTTCCACGGTTAGCACCCAAGGTTTTGCACCCCAGCCCGGTGGCGAGCTGACCCGAAAGGCCGGTGTCACACTTGGGTCGATTGGGATTTCAGGGGCGTCATCTGATCAGGATGAAGCTGTTGCAATTGAGTCGCTACGCAACTTAGGCCTGGCTAGCTAAGAAAATGGCCGAATGCATCGCACTATTCTCCCACGCTGGTTAGCTGGGGCGCAATGTTCACACGCAAAGGCCCTTGGATGACGTCCATAATCCCACAAGGGCGTTCCGTCTGGAAAGACCCACAATGATCTTCGATAAACCTGAAACGGAAACACTGATTGGACGGACCTCTTCATCCGTCCCCGCCGCTATCAATTGTACGCAACTTCATACCGCCACGCCCGCTCCAACGCTTTCAGCCTTTGTGCAGATTACACCGCGAAATTGGTAGTATGATCCTGCCTATGCCAAGCTTCGCAAGCTGATGTCAACAACTTGACAATACCCTCCTAACACCAGTCTGGCCATGCCGCAGAGAACGGTGGTAGCGAGCCAAATTTGTATACTGCTGCACTGTACATGAATGGCGACTTTGATCGGGTATGGATCAAAGTCTATGACCTGTAACCGATCAAGTTTCCCGGTCTAATTGATTGATTTCCGATACTCGCCCGGCGACAAGTTGGTGTGTTTCTTGAAAAACTTGTTGAACGATTGTGAGTGCTGGAAACCCAGCTCATATCCGATTTCACTGACGGACTTGGTTGTCAGAGACAGGCTAAGTTTGGCCTTCCTTACAACCATTCGCTGGATGTAATCGCGCGCAGATAAACCGGTGAGCGAAGTGAGCAAACCATTTTGGTAGCTTGGCGAGACCGACAGGTATTTCGCCAATTGACCCACAGCTGGAAAACCTTCTGAATATGCTTTGCCGCTGTCGAAATAGTCTTCCAGAAAGGCATCCAACTTCGACAATACATCGGCATTGCTTTTCCTACGGGTCAAAAATTGTCGGTTGTAGAAGCGGTTGACGTGACTAAGCAGCAGGTCGAGCTGGGAAATCATGACATCCTGACTAAAGGCGTCGATCCGATCAGAATACTCCTCATGGAGTTGCTGCATAAGGGTCAGCAGCAATTGTTCCTCACTATCAGATAAGTGCAGTGCTTCATCCACCTCATATGAAAAGAAACCATACTTACCGATTTTTTCCGATAGCGGGTACCCGGACAAAAAGTCGGGATGAAAAACAAGCATCCAGCCGGTTATGTCGTCGGCAGGATGAGCCTGCATCGCCATCACCTGATGCGGTTTGACGAGGGCAAGAACGCCCTCGTCAAAATCGTAGCTGCGGTGCCCGTAGTGCACCTTGTTCCGAAGTCCGCGTTTCAGTGAAACTGTGTAGAAACCATATGAAAATCGAACCAGTTCCTCATATTCGCTAAAGTCCAGATCATCCAACCTGATCAGGCTGACAAGCGGATGCAGCGGCTTTGCCAATTCCAGATTGCGGTGCAACTCCGAGATTGTAGCTACATGCTGGATTTCGGTGTGATTTGTCATACCGCTCTACACTATCATTTTTTGCATTTCTTAGTTCAATGCTTCGTCGAAGATGGAGATCGGGGTGATCTCCACATATGAGAACAAGGCATAGCCGTCACGTTTCGGAGCAAAGCTGGCTCCGTCGATGCCTGCGTTGACCAAGATGCCAGCCTGAACGGTGTCAGGAAGATTCATCCCGTTGGGGCGGAAGTGACCATTGCCAAACTCGCTCACGACCTCGTTGATCCCGTTGCCGAAAACTTCCATCCCTTGTTGCGGTTTTTGTTCATGCCACTCGCCATCGGTGAAATAGTAGCTGCGAAGCTCATCTCCGATACGGGCGATGCGCAGTTTCATCGGCTCCGTTTTCTCTTCGGGCAAGAGGTACAGTGTTGAAAGCGAGTGGAAACCTATATCGTAGGTGGGGTTTTCTTCCTTGGGGATGTCCATTGGCCGCGTGACCTTCAGTTCGCGCCCGTAGAAGCGGTCCTGAAAACCGATGTTGAACATGAGCCAGTTTTCATTGCCTTGGGTACCGCCCGGCGCACGGACAAGCAGACCGGCGGAAGAGAAATTGCCTTCCGGCAGCCCCGCTTCACCATCTTTGCGATGCATAGAGACTTCGGTTTCGATCATGAAGTCGCCGGTCACATCCTTGTAAAGAAGTGGTCCTTGGCTATCAGAAAACCACCCGATACCTTCGCCATCACCGACGACCTTGAGCCGTCCATCTTCAATGGTCAGGTCTTCGTGTTTCGACGGATCGTTGTCTTCAAGTGATGCAATGATATTGCTGGCATCGTAGCGCACCGCGCCGGTTTCATCGGCAAACGCGAGTGTGGTGGTCATGAGAATTCCTCCGGCAGCGATAATGGTTGATAGGTTGTTCATAAGCCTGGCCCTTTCGTTTGAGCTGTTACTGGTGAAGAACCTATTTCCCTGCCGCTACTGTCGTCTTTAGCAGAGATGTAGCCGAATTCTGTAAGATGTAGTCGAGGGGGTCTCCAGGGTATTGTCAAGTTGTTGACATCAGCTTGCGAAGCTTGGCATAGGCAGGATCATGCTACCAATTCCGCGGTGTAGACTGCCCAGAGGCTGAAAGCATTGGAGCGGGCGTGGCGGTATGAAGTTGCGTTCAGTTGATAGCGGCGGGGACGGAAGAGCAAGTTGATCTGGTCATGTGCGGCCAAAAACCTCTGTGCCTGCTGGTGGGATTTGAATTTGCCGAAGATCTTCTCTCGCTTACGTGCCGGCCGGTGCGACCCTTCGATCGCATTGTTCAGGCCCTTGCGCGCGCGATGGTCAGTGGTCGGTGCCAGGAGAGTGGGCAAAACTAGGGGGTTATGCTGCTGCCCTTTGGTAAGCGCCTGTTAGACGACCGTAGAGTACGGCGGCACGGACAACGGCCACCGGTGGGCTCCCCTTGGTGACCATCTCATGCGGCGGCGCTTTCCCATGCGGGTATTGCCGATGTCGTCCACGCATCCCTCTGCCCGGGACGAATAGATCGGAAGACCCCTGCTGCGGTACCGCTGACCATAATCGATCAGATTGTCCATGTTACTCGCAATGTATGAATAAAGGTCGCGGCACCGGGCCTGAACCCGGCGGGCTGCTTCAGTCGCCACGCGGTCATCTGTGGCCAGCCGCGCGCAGTCGACCATCAACCATTGCAGACTGGTTGTCGCCGTAAGTGCTTTTCCATGCCACAGGTACCATCGCAGCGTCTCGGCCGGACGTTTGAACAGCACTGGAATGCCAGAGAAGCCCCTGATCTGCAGCAGGCCCTTTACGGCGTTCTCGACGTGCTGAATGCGCATCGAGATATGCCACCAGTCGAGGATGTGGCGAACCCTTCCACCGACGGCATCACGCACGAGTTTTGGCAGGGCGGGTTCCCCGTCCGATATCACCGTGACGGTTTGTCTGTGATCCCAACCGAGAGCGCACAAGTCCTGGCGAAGCTGGCTGGCAGGTGACAACACCGCCTGTTGAACAAGGCCGAAGCGGCGGCACTTGTTGTGGCCTACGATCTTGCCCACTACAACATCAAGGTGTCGCTTCAGGTATTCCGGCTTGCACCGGATTTGCGCGCCGTCCAGGAAAACCGTCAACGCAGAGGCATCTTCGAGGGCTGCCGCACCCAAAGGCTCAGTCTGCTGGATGTCGTCGATGTCCTTGGCCACTTTGCCGAGACGTTTCCGGACCGATGTATTCACCTGTTTCGCACAAGGCAGGAAGGTTTTCGGCATACGCGCTGCTTCTCGGAAGGAATGACGCGCCCCAAATTCGGCCTGAAGGTGTCGCAGTTCCGGGGTCGATCTATCCGAAAAAAAGTGAGCGAGAGGCGAAAGCGGTCCGCCCAACACAACATCGGATTTTGTATTGCAGACGCAGCGGCGAATGCGCGGCGCCTTGACCTGGAACCTGCCGAAGAACGTTTCGAGTACCCGCGACCGATAATCATGTATGGCCCGGACCCCGTCGCAGTCGGGACAAATTCTGCTGGCTTCGAAAATTTCCTCGATTTGGTCGAGCAGGATCACATTCTGCAATTGCCCCAAGATCGACTTCGCATCTTCGAGCAACAATCCGAACCCCTCAGGCTGCGTGCGTCGAAACGGGCGGGACAAACGACCGAGACGATGCCTCTTTGTGGTTCCGTTCTCAAAGATCGTCTCAACAATAATCCGCACTTCCATGGCAGTCCCCCTCTCAATGAACCACCATCATACACAGCCCCCCAAGTTTCGCCCACTCCCCCAAGCAATCGCGTGGTACCCTAACTCTATGAATTTCGAGATCGACCCCGAGCTTATTGGTGCCGTCTCGGCGGCTTTCTGCACTGAATTTTTGATGCAATTGAGAAAAAACCGGTCACACATTCACCTTCAGAATTGTCTAACTCTGTAGACGAACGAATTGAGAGTGAGCATGGAACGGAACATTCATGAGACTGTGAAGCTTGCGCAAGGCGGTGATAAAGCGGCTTTGAGCGAAGTTGTGTCACATATTCAGGACACTATTTTCAGGCTGTCCATTCGGATGCTGGCCGATTTCGCGGCTGCCGAAGATGCCACGCAGGAAATTCTGGTTCTGGTAATCACCAAACTCAGTCAGTTTCGGGAGGACAGTCGCTTTTCAACCTGGGTGTACCGAATTGCGGTCAACTATCTGTTGACCGCGAAGAAAATTCGGGCACGGGAATTCGGACTGACTTTCGATGAGTTTGGCGAAGATCTGGAAAATAGTTTGCAGGATCACAAGGCAACTGATCCGACTGACCCAATCATGTACAACGAGTTGCGAGTCGCTTGCACGATGGCAATGTTGCTCTGTCTCGATATCAACCACCGCATTGCATATGTGCTTGGCAGGGTGTTTGAGCTGGACCAATCCGAAGCGATCAAAATTCTGGATCTACCAGCCGCGACCTATCGCAAGCGGCTTTCGCGTGCATCTGCGAAAGTAGAGGCATTTACGGCACAAAAATGTGGCGTCGTGGCGCCGAAAACAGCCGCTTGTAGCTGCCCTCGCAGGCTACCAAGTGCTCTGGAGATGGGACGGGTGGGGCCTGAGGCCAAACTGATCCGTAACGGAACATCCGGCCCAAGCTACGACGACGTCATTCAAGAAGTGGCGCGGGTCGAAGACGGGCTACAAGGGCTTTGCGCCCAAAGACTTGTTCCAGACTTCAAGAACCCAAGAAATTTCACAGAGAAGCTTGAGCAGATTTTAACCATCCAGGCGGGCAATCCAGCTGCCCCTGATGATATCCCCACGCCGCCCTAAACTCACGGAACATGCGGTATCCACCGGTCGATTGACCAAATCCCACCACTGAAAGGACTAAACATGCAATTTCGGCTACCCCGAAGTCAGTTTTTAGCGTTCGCGCTGTGTGCCTGCACCGCAGGCACAGCATTTTCATCCCCCGCACTTGCAGAAGAAAGAGCCCCTATGAATAAAGAACAAGCCGCCGTCCTGAACGTCATTGAGACGATGACATCCTCGTTTGCCAAGGCCGATATCGACGGCGTCATGGACACCTATGAACCCGATGCAATGATCATGTTCGAGCCCGGCGTTGGCCTAAGTGATGAAGCCGCTATCCGGCAGGGATTTACCGAGTTTGCATCAATGAACCCTAGCTTCACCTATGGGGAACATCAGGTCATTGTTGCAGGAGATATTGGTGTTCACATCAGCCCTTGGCAAATGAAAGGGACAACACCTGATGGGGCCGCTATGGAAATCGGAGGGCTGTCAGTTGCCGTTCTACGCAAGCAGCCTGATGGCAAGTGGCTTATGGTGATCGACAACCCATATGGCGGCCAGCATCTCTCGAACTGACTGGCTTGAGCATCGTGTGGCGGTACAAAACGCAATGTTCGCCACACTTTAAACGCCTTTGATAACGAACGCGTGAAAACAAATTTCGATTTCTTGAGAGTGATCATGGAACTTAGCTGCTAACAAATATCTGACTACTACCAATGTTTCAGCCTTCGTTAGCAGGAGAGATAGGAAAGCAATGGCATCCCTAGACTTCATATATCCCGATGCCGTGATTCCGGAAAACGTGGGGAAACACCCGGCTTCGTCACAGGCCGGCGGCGGCTACGTTTGGGATGAGGTCCTGGAATACCGGGTTTGGTGCTATCCTCGGAACGGCGCGGCAGATATCGAGGACGGCTGCGACTACTACTATGCCTTTGTGACATTTCTTGAGGCAAAGGCCTTTGCTGAGGCAACAAACGGTGCAAACGACCCTTTGGCACTTATACTGCAACAAGAATACATCGAAGAGCTCCGCGAAGGGGAGTACAGGCACATCAAAGAGAAACGCGTTACAGAGTGGCCCGTCGCTTTTCTGCGCAGACCAAAGCGCACCCCGAACACTATACCCGACTTTCTTGCGGTAGATGCGCCAGTCAACCGGTTGGCAATCTTAAGAGGTGAATGATGGTTTCCAACCCTTACAACCTATCGGCCTGAAGGGTACAAGATGACTTCTTCTGAGCGTGTATTTGAATATACCTGTGTCTGCTGCGATATTCCGTGCAAAGGGACCCCAGCTTTCGGATATGATATGCCGATCGAAGTCATGGACATCCCAGAAGACGAACGTCTCGAACGGGTTTGGCTAGACGCCGATATCTGCGCGATCGATGATCGCCAATTCTTCGTGAAAGGGTTACTCGACATTCCGGTTCAAGGCGTCAAAGAGCCGTTGAGCTGGGGCCTGTGGGTCACCCAAACGGAGGAAGAACTGAATGCATATGAGGATACCCGTGGGTCCGATCGAACCGGTGTTGTGACCCGAGGCCAGATAACGGTGACAATGCCCGGATATCACTGTTTGGACCAGAGCGGGAAGAACCATCGGCTGAGTTGCGAGCTGATCGGCCAGCCTTGTGGCCTCCGCCCGATCATTAACCTGCACCCTTCAAAACACATTCTCTATCGCGACCACAAGTTTGGTATCAGCTGGGATAGGGCCATCGAACTTGTCGCAAGAGTACCGCATCATTAACCAGTATAGCGTTGCAGCGTTTCAAGCCTGAACTGGCCAACACCATAGGTGTTTCGAACTGAAATTGACCGAGCGAGTAGGACATATGGAACTCTCAGAACTAGTCGCCGAAGCGCACAATCACTTTGCTGCACAATTTTCAGGTTTTGTGCCTTTGAGTATCGCTGAACGGATCGACATCTAAGTGCTTTGACCAATGGCAGTGCCGTTTTTCGTTTCATAGCAGTCGTACTCGCTGATCCGTCAAATGGCTGCGCTCAGCCCAACGTTTCTCTGATCTGCGACGCAGCCAATGTCAGCATAGACGATTGTCCTGCTGAATGACTGAATCGAATATTTCGAATACCTGCTTAGCCAGAGGCGTGCCTATAATGTCTTCGCGGCTCATAGCAGAACCAACAAGTTCGCTAGATGCGATTGGGCGGTCGTTTGCATTAATCACTGAAATTCCGGGGACGCCTTCAGTCTCAAAGTGAACTAGGGAAATTGCACATTGAGCTCCCCCCCGAAATTCGGACACTGACATAAGCTACGATTTGCAGTCTGCTGATCTTCGACGAGAAGGAGATCAGAGATGTCGAAACGCAAACAGCACGCGCCCGAGTTCAAGGCGAAAGTCGCGCTGGAAGCCCTGAAGGGCGAGGAGACGGCCGCCGAGCTGGCAAGCCGGTTCGGTGTGCATCCGACGATGATCCACCAATGGAAGCGAGCCCTGCTCGAAGGCGCGTCCGGCGTGTTCGAGCGCGGGAGCAGCAAGAAGGCTACAATTGATGAAGAGCAGGTGAAGGAGCTCCACGCCAAGATCGGGGAGCTGGCAGTGGCCAACTCTTTTTTGGAACGAAAGCTGAAGCCTTGGGGCGGGAAGTGAGGCGCGGCATGATCGAGCCTGACCACCCGGATCTGTCCATTGGCCAGCAGTGCAAGCTGCTGTCGATCGCGCGTTCATCCTATTACTATGAACCGAAGGGCGAAACCGAGCAGAACCTCGGCCTGATGCGGCGGATTGATGAGCAGTTCCTGGAGACGCCGTTCTTCGGCGTTCGACAGATGACCTGGCACCTGCGCAACGACGGCCACCTGGTGAACGAGAAGCGGATACGGCGGCTGATGCGCCTGATGGGGCTCATGCCGATTTACCAAAAGCCCAACACAAGCAGGCCGACGAAGGGACACAAGACCTATCCCTACCTGTTACGAGGTCTGCGGGTGGATCGCCCGAACCGGGTCTGGTGCTCGGACATCACTTATCTGCCGATGCGCCGCGGGTTCCTCTACCTCGTGGCGATCATGGACTGGCACACCCGAAAGGTTCTGTCCTGGCGGATCTCGAACACCCTGGAGGCCGACTTCTGCGTCGAAGCGTTGAACGAGGCCATCCACAAGTTCGGCCCGCCCGAGATCATGAATACCGACCAAGGATCTCAGTTCACATCCTTCGTCTGGACCGATCGGTTGCGGCGATCCGGCGTGCGCATCTCGATGGATGGAAAAGGTCGGTTCCTCGACAACATCTTCATCGAGAGGCTATGGCGCACCCTGAAATACGAGTGCGTTTACCTACATGCCTGGGAGACCGGTTCTGAAACAAAGGCGGCCATCCGGAAATGGATGACCTTCTACAACCACCAGCGCCCGCACTCAGCCCTCGGCGGCAAGCCACCGGCGCTGGTATACTGGCAGAGAAATGATATCAACCAACCCGATCAGCAGGTGCAACGAGTAGCTTAAATTACGCCAGATCCTGTCCAAGAGATGGGGAGTAGCTCACATCGATCATTCTTGGTAGCTCCATCGCCCCAAGCGCCGTAGATCAAATCAAAATTTGCGGGATGGTCTTCAAGGGACTTACCTACTGTCCAATGAAGGAAGTAACTTGCGACCGTAGCTCCATCGGTTTCATGGACGTAGCCCCAAACAGATCGAGATTGACTACCGCAGCAGTCGCAAAAGTCTTCGCTCTCTTCTGTTGGTTCGACTTCAAACATCATTTTGGCTTTCGTGACCTAAATTCGAGCTGAGCATAAAGCGGACAAAAAATCCATAAATGGCAACGGCAAAAAAGTTCGCTCCCTACCAGTTCATGCAGCGCGCAGCGAAGGTAGGGAATGCTCTATGATACGATACCGCCCCAGCCGGAGCAGCCCCCACTGACTTCGGAACAGCCGCGGCGGCAGTGTTGTTGGAATTGCTGCGCCTGTTAACAGAAAGCTCCGCCAGCTTAGTGCATGTCTCAGCACACCACTAGATGGGTTTCGGGCCTAGGGGCGTCGGAACATGTCCAAATTCTCCCGATAGAAAGCTTCCAAAGATTGCGCTGGCACACCCGTTACGTCCTCAACGGTTGTATTGACCCCGCCAAACATGCCTTTGGCGTAATCCTTGGCCACTTCTGTCAGATGTTGCGCGAGAAAGTCGATTTCAGTCAGTTGTCCGATCAAATCTGCATCGGAGGCGTCGGGGTGCATCGTTTGGATCTGTTGTTTGATCGGAACGCAGAAATCAGTGGCGGATATCTGCTGAAAACTAAGATCCCTTCCGAGGACCTTCCCCAATTCAGTAACCATCTCTTCAGGTGCCATTTCTTTGCGCCCTACAAGCGTATAGGTTTTGCCACTGTGCAGATCCGGTGACGCAAGTAGTGCGGCAATAACACGACCTTGGTCCGCGCCCGTGATCGGTGCGTGAAATCCTCCGCCAAACGGCAAGTAGATCGTATCTCCGCGAGCAAGCATTGGGGCCGTTCGTGTCATCCATTCAGCAAAAAACGTGGGACGCAAATGTGTGACGGCAATACCAGAACGATCCAGAACTCGCTCTGCCAACCAATGCGCAAGTGCAGCTTGGCTGGTTGCATCTTGGCGCGCTGAAATCTGCGACATGTTTACGATGTATTGAACGCCTGCGGCTTGCGCCGCTTCCGCAAATTTCTCTGCGGCGGAAACCAGGCCAGGTCTAATGGGATAAACGAAGTAGGCTCTGTCAACGTCGGACAATGCTGCGCCAACATCTGCAGAATTTGATATGTCACCGGTGCAAATCTCAACACCCATCTGTTCTAGAGCTTTGGCGCGATCGTCCTTGCGGCGGACAAGAGCTCGAACATGGAGGTCTCCCCTGATCAAGTGTTTCAGTGCATGCCCGCCCGTTACGCCGGTTGCGCCAGTAATTAGAACATTCTTCTTGGTCATTGCTTCCGTATCCTTGTCTTTTTGAATTAAGCTCCAGGCGCCAGTCAGTTGGAGGAGATCCAATCCTTTAAGAGCTGGTTAAGCCGTTCGGGTTGGTCATGCTGGGCAAAGTGACCCGCGTCCGGCCAGACTGAGATTGTCAGTGGAGCAGAAACATAATTCCATGTGTTACTTAGGCCGGAAACCAACAAGAACGGGTCCTGCTGCCCAAAAGCAATCAGTGTGGGTACGGTGATTTGGGGCGGTTCCGTGTTAAAGGCTTTGTAGGGCCGTTGCGGGTATAGGGTACGATAATAGTTTAGCATCGCATCCAAATTGGATCTATCCATCGCCGCGTTGTGCCGTTCCAGATACAAGGGATCGGAAACCCATGCGCTAATTTGATCACGTGCGATCCCCGAGAGTGCGTTTGGGCCACGGAAGAAATCAACATATTGACTGGCTGCCTCTTGCGCGGGGTTGGTTGCAAGAGCATCCGCCATCGCCCATGGGTGTGGAATGTTTACGATCCCCGCGCGCGATATCAAATCGGGCCGCTGCATTGCAACATTCCACGCAACGAAACCACCCCAGTCATGACCAACCAAAGTAACAGGGCCATTTCCGATGTCCTTCACGACGGCCTCAACATCGGTGATCAGTTTTTCAATCAAGTAGTCCTCTGGATCTATCGGTTGGTCGCTTAGATTAAAGCCACGCATATCCATTGCGACGACGTGGTGATCTTTGGAAAGAGCCTCCATCTGACGCCACCACGTTAACCAATGGTCGGGAAAACCATGCAGAAAGAGAACTGTGTCTCCTTCACCCTTTTCGGCATAGTGAATCCGAACACCCGAGGTCGACACGGAATGGTGTGTGACACTGTCTTCAAAAGTGCTCAATGCGTCTGCGTGACTTTGTTGGCCCATCACCAGAACCGTGGTGGCAGCCACCAATCCCCACACGGTTGATTGCAGCCGCGCCAAAGGGGCGAGCGCTATCGCACTCGGGTCTAGTCGCCATTTCTTATAGATGGGCGTGGTTTCAGCGGTCATCGCGTCGGACATTTTCGTTGGCATCTGGACAACTCCTGTTGGTGAATATTCTACATTTAGATTATAGTTATAATCTATTCAAGTATTTTGATAAACCAACCGTTCCCCGCACAATGGCGTGTACGGCTTAACGGGTCTGGGACATGCCCATGAAGCGGGTCGAAGATCGATGGCATCGCATACGAAGATGCAGATGCACCACCTAGTCAGCACTAAACCCGTCCGAAATTAAGAGTCTATTGTGGGTTTGTCTTCGCTGTTGCCTCGCCATGACGCACCGAGCGACCGGTTTTGGAAGGAGTAGTCATATGCTCCGGGGAAAAGGGGCCGCATCATCACTGTTTCTTAACTAGCCAACGCACTCCACCCGAACCAAAAAGCGAAATGGTATGCGCATCTCCTGGAGGTGCGGACCGACGCAGCCTCAAGACCATTTCATCCAGAACTGACTCTGAACCTGTGTTGGGACCTTTGCACTGATCCTACAGACCAGGGGAAGAAAATTATGCCAAATCCGATCACACAGCTAACTCATTACGTCGACTAGTCGAGGCAAAGCGCGTTTCAGCGCTTTGCCCGTGTTTCAACGCCGGCTATATGTTATCAACGGTTGTGACTGTTTCCCGGAAATAGTCTAGAAGGCCGTCGGCCTCATGGGAAATAATATACGTCAGTGAGGTGACATCACATTGGCGCACTCCATAGAAAAACTGCTGATGGAAGCGGGTTAAATACCACCCCTGACCCAATGCAGATGTACTCACGTCAAGTGCTTTTGTGCCCTTCGGGAAAACCTCTTCAGCAAGGCGCCCAAAAAGGGCCATCAAAGCAGGGCGGGAGGTGGCTTGTTGCCAGCTGACATTTGTATCGTCGCGGAAATGGTCGATGCGAAAATCAATGTCTTCTGCCATGTGCTCAAAAAGCGAGGGGTCGCCGACGGTGAATTTTGCGATCACTTGTCCGATCACTGTGTCTTCGGATTTTACTGCTGTGGGGGTCATTGGGATGCTCCATTTTATGTTTTGGCACCCCAGATATGACACCCCTACGGATCAAAGGTAATTGCTATGCTTTCTATAGTTGGTATAGGTAAAGCATATGATTGAGCTAACCACATTGCGCTACTTCACCAGTGCCTTTGAAACAAAGACCTTCAGCCAAGCGGCGCGGGTGAATGATGTCAGCCAACCCACAGTGTCGGCGGCGATACAAAAGCTGGAGAACCGCTTGGGGGCGGTTTTGTTTCAGCGGTCAAAATCCGGATTAACGCCAACTCCCCTTGCGACCCGGCTTTATCATGACACGGTGGACAGTGTCGCGCATTTGGCCAGTCTTGATCTGCGTATGCAGAAAGAGCCGCACCAATTGGTTCGCATTCATAGCGCCCCTGATATGCTGCTAGAGGGGGTTGCGGCTGGCTTGAATGCATTGCGCCAGCGCTCACCCAATTTGATGTTTGGATTTACTGAGGACCCTAAAGATTGCGATCTTGGGTTTTTGTCGGACAGTTGCGTGCCCGCCGGGCATGATTTCATCCCTATGGCTGAGGAGCCTTTCCGCGTGGCATTCGGGCGCTTCCATCCGCTCGCCCAACTGCCCGAGATCCGGTTGAATGACCTTCGCGATCAACCGCTGATCCACCGACCCTATTGCCCAAATGCCGATCACATGGAGTTGGATGCAACCCGGTCCTTCGCGGCTGAAGCAATGAATGACGCGCAATTGCTTGATCTGGTGGCGGCGGGCCTTGGCGTCGCTTTTGTGCCGCTCTCGCATGGCCGCGCCCGTGATGACATTACCCTACGCCCTTTGACGGGCACCGATACCGGAACACGCAGGGTTGGTATTTCCCACCGCAAATCCGTCTTTGCGGCGACATTGGCGGACCGGCTTGCCAAAGTTAGTAATCTCTGACTGGCATCGAAGCGGTGAGTGGTCGAAATCACAAAAGCGACAACCACTGCTTTCCTTATGCGATAAGCGGCGCAATCATATGTGCTAGGCAAGGTAGATTTATAACAGAAGCGGGTCCGCGAAAATCCCGCTCGGTTAATTTGGCTTCTTGTCGGTCACTGCCGCAACGATTTCCGATTTCAGTGGATTGTCGCCAACGGCTCGGGCCAAGGTCAAGGCACCGACAAGGGTGCAAATCATCTTTAAAGATTCTGCACGCGTCATAGGGTCGAAGTTGCTTAACAAATCGAGAGATTTTTCGATTGCATTGGCAAACTCATCCTGCGTGTCCACACCGCGTCTCGGGGCCTCAGTTGCAAGTGTTGAAAACGCGCAGCCATGGCCGCGATGCCTGATGTGCTCGTTTGACAAATACCATTCCCTGAAGGCCTCCAAAGCAGTGCCGTCAGCTTTCTCCAAAACGTCGCGCCAAGCTTCTCTGTTTTGTTCGAGCGCAAATTCCGTCGCCTCCAAGGCGAGGGAATCTTTGCTGTCGAATTGCTTGTAAAATGCGCCGTTGGTCAAACCAGCCTCCTTCATCAAAGATGATATGCCAATCCCGTCAAATCCATGTTCACGGAACAGCTGTGCGGCCGCTTTGACAACGGAGGCCCGGTTTTTCTGGGCCGTCTCTTTGTTGACTCGCATTAGATAGGCTCCCGTTTCACATTTAGATTTAGAGCTAAATCTAAGCGTTGACATTTTAGATTACCACCATAATCTATATAGAAATTTGCTCAGGATTGAAACATGCAAAAAAACCTTCCCGATCCCATCGTCATCTGTGCGGCCCGGCGCACGCCGCTCGGGGCGTTCTTGGGAGCACTCAGCTCCTTGAGCGCTCCTGAGCTTGGCTCTACGGCGATTTCTGCCGCCCTTGGGGATGCCAAACTCTCGCCTGAACATGTGTCCGAAGCCTTAATCGGATGCGTGTTGCCAGGTGGCGTCGGGCAGGCTCCGGCGCGGCAGGCCTGCCGAGGGGCGGGATTGCCGGACTCTGTCGGGGCGACAACGGTAAACAAGGTCTGCGGATCAGGAATGAAATCGGTGATGCTGGCCCATGACCTTCTCGTTGCGGGAAGTGCGCGTATTGTCGTTGCCGGTGGTATGGAATCCATGTCCAATGCCCCGTTTATGCTGTCTAAAATGCGGTATGGGCATAAAGCGGGTCATGAACAGGTGCTCGACCATATGATGTGGGACGGGTTGGAAGATGCCTATGAGCCTGGAAAACCCATGGGACTGTTCGGCGAGGCTGCCGCATCTAAATACCACCTAACGCGCGATGCTCAGGATACTTTTGCAATCGAAACATTGCAACGTGCGCGTGCGGCAAGTCAGGGCGAGGCCTTTGACGCAGAAATCAGTCCCATAGAGGTTCCCGGCCGTGCCGGACCGATCACCGTGGACAAAGACGAACGCCCAGCGATGGTTTCACCAGAAAAAATCCCAAAGTTAAAGCCCGCGTTTGCAGGGAACGGAACTATCACAGCGGCCAGTTCTTCGGCAAATGCGGATGGCGCAGCGGCGTTGGTTCTCTGTCGGCGAAGCACCGCGGAAGCCGAAAGCATGCCAATTTTGGCCACGATAGCCGGCCATTCCACTCACAGCCAAGATCCCAGTTGGTACACAACGGCCCCAATCCCCGCGATCGAGACCCTCTTGGCCCGCGTCGGATGGGCGGCAGGGGATGTCGATCTGTTCGAGGTCAACGAGGCCTTCGCCGTTGTCGCGATGGCGGCGGCCAAAGACATTGGAATCCCACGCGAGAATTTGAACGTTAACGGCGGGGCCTGTGCGCTTGGCCATCCAATTGGTGCCACTGGTGCTCGGATCATTGTGACATTGGTTCACGCCTTGAGAAACAGAGGTTTGTCGAAGGGCATCGCTGCACTTTGTATTGGAGGTGGGGAAGCGACCGCCATTGCAATCGAAATCAGTCACAAAAGTTGAATGGACGGAAAAAAACATGAATACGGTCTCAGTCGAAGTGCCCTTGCCGGAGCTCGCCTATGGTTTGGCCCGTCCACAGGATATCACGCATCTGAGCGGGCTAGAAGTAATGCGCAACATTGTCGCCAAAGAGTTACCAGCGCCACCCATCGTACAAACCACCAAACAATGGATACATGAAGTCAGTGAGGGGCACTGCACTTTTCTCGGTATTCCGTCCGAAGCGTTTTTGAACCCGATGGGGATCATTCACGGTGGTTGGACGATGGCGCTTTTGGATTCGGCGTTAGGCTGTGCTGTTCAAAGCAGCCTGTTGCCGGGGGAGTTGTTCAGCTCCTTGGGGACGGAAGTGAAGTTCATTCGCCCGATCCGCGCCGACACCGGACAGGTGGTTTGCAAGGCCCAGCTTGAAAACCGTGCCAACCGGACGGCAACTGCATATGGCCGTGTAACCGATGCCGAGGGTAATCTGCTCGCGACTGGCACGACCACATGTTTCATCAAACCGGTTGAAGCAAGATCATGATGCTATTTGCCCTGATGTTATGTCCGTTCTGTTTTACCATGGGTGCCTTCGTCTTCTCTGGGCTTTTGGACCCGATGGCCCGTGACCTCGGTGTTTCAGTGTCCACCGTTGCCACGTTGCAATCGGCTTTTGCTATTGTTTGCGCGCTCTGCGGACCGCTGCTTGCCAAGTTTACCAGCAGCCTTAACCGCAAACACTTGTTGTTGAGCACATTGCTAGTCCTTACGGTGTCGAATTTGGCTTCTGCATTTGCCTTGGACTATCGGACGCTGTTTTGGCTGCGCGCGCTTTCAGGCGGGCTTGGCGCCTTGGCCTTTCCATTGGCAGTTACTCTAGCGACCCAAGCTAACACTCCAGAACTGCGTGCTCGGGCGGTGGCAGCTGTATATGCTGGTGTCCCTTTCTCACTGATGTTTGGGGTTCCGGCCGGGTCGTTGGTGGGAGCGGAGTTCGGCTGGGCGGCAAGCTTCGCGTTGACCGCAGCAGTTTGTGCTTTCGCACTCGGGTTTGTCTGGGTCAAGGTACCAGGATTGGGTGAGGTGGCGCAGGTTTCCGCTAGCACATCACCTGCCTCGATAAGCGGAGAGGCAAAAGTCTATTTGTTGATCACGTTCCTGACGTTTACATCAATGTTCTGTCTGGTTGGGCTTATCGGCCCAACAATCACTACATTGACCGGCTTTGATGGCCGCGGCATCGCAGCAATGCAGTTGCTCGCCGGTGTGAGCGGCCTGATCGGCTTAAGATTCGGCGCGCGATTGGAAAGCGGTCGATCACCCTACAGTCTTACGCTCTTGTTTGGCGTCATGGTTGCCTCTCTTGGGATATTGGTCGGTCCGCTTTATTCTGGATTGGCGGGTTCAGCTGGTTTGGGACTTATGGCTCTGAGCATCCTCTTAGGCCCTTTGGCCCAGTTTGCGATTGCCGCGATCGTGCAGACCCGACTGGCTGTTTCAGCGGGATCTGCAGCGACATTAGTTCTGTCGATCAACAGCTCCATGATCTATTTGGGTCAAGGATTGGGCATAGCTGTGGGCGCCTACGCGCTGGACATCGCAGGACGCGGAGCCCCGCCGTTGTCAGGAACTCTGCTAGCCGCATTGGGAATCGCCGTTGCGGTCGTCCTTGAGCGGTCTCGCGTTCAAAACCAGCAGAGTTGAACAAATGCTCGCTTACCAGGCCGCTGAAAAAGACCGGGCTCGACGCGGTTTCGAGAACATGATTCACCTTCAGCACGATAGCGGCGGCAGGAGGTGGGGATGCGCGGGACGGACCAGGCGAACGGGTCGCTGTACAGCTATGTTGTTCCGTCGGATCGTCAATGATGCACTGGTGAGCCTCGATGCCGAGTTCCACGCGCTCTACACCGACTTCGGTCGCCCCTCCATCGCGCCAGGGCGGCTGATCCGCGCCAGCCTTCTGCAAATGTTATACTCGATTCGGTCGGAGCGGCAGTTGATGGAGCAGATGGACTACAACCTGATGTTCCGCTGGTTTGTCGGCCTCAGGGTCGACGATCCCGTGTAGGTGGCAACCGTGTTCACCAAGAACCGCGACCGACTACTCACCACAGACATTTCGCGCAAGGTGATGGCGGCGATCCCGGCAGGCTACCGCCACCAGCCGATGCCCGACCCGCCCCGTCAGACCCGCAACGCCGAAGTGAACTTCCGGGGCCAGAAGCGCTCCAAGGCGCCCCACACCACCGCGACGGATCCTGATGCCCGCCTGTACAAGAAAGCGCCTGGCGCCGCGGCGACACTGTGCTTCATGGGGCATAAGCTGATGGAGAACCGCAATGGGTTGGTCGTGCAGGCAGATCTGACCTACGCCGATGGTCATGGGGAACGCAAGGCCGCGCTCGAGATGATCAATCGACACTCCCCTGGCTCAACCCGGCACCTTACACTAGGAGCAGACAAGGGATACAACAGCGCCGACTTCGTCGCCGCGCTCAGGCGGATGGTGGTGACACCGCACGTCGCACAGAGGGCCCGCTACTCCGCCATCGACGGGCGCACCACGCAGCATCCGGGCTACGCCCTGTCGCAGCAGCGCAGAAAGAAAATCAAGGAACCCTTCGGCTGGGCCAAAACCGTGGGCGGCATCGCCCAGACCGTTCATGGTGACCTCGACAGGATCCGCGGCAAAGAAACGTCTCCAAGCCGAGGCGGCAGGAACAGCATCCCTCATGACCGACTTCTTCAGCAACCTGTTAGAGTCAGGTTTACGCTTGCTTCCCTGGAATCAATCAATTTGCGATATCTATCCCAATATTGAACGCTTTGCATTGCGTTGCCAGCAGGAGATTTAACGAAACCCGCTTCCAGAAAGGTGATAACAATAGTGTGAAGGAGGGGGCTCTTTTAGTTAATAAGAGACTGGTCTATTAAAAACATGAAATCAGCCGGAGATATCTAAGTTGGCACGCCCAAGAGATAAGAACACACACATGATAAATCGTGAGAGGCTCTTGGATGCGGGTGAGCATGCCTTTCGAAAAGCGAGTTTTTCCGAATGCGGGATCAATGATATCTTATCAAATTCAGGAGTCCCAAAGGGATCTTTTTATCACCACTTCACATCCAAAGAAGCGTTCGGGATAGCGGTGGCTGATCGCTACAACGAGGCGCAGATCGCGGCGGCGCGTGCCTGCCTAGAGGATCCATCGCTCCCCCATATTGACCGCGTGCGCCTATTCTTTGAGCAAGCACGCGCGGACATGGGGAAACGTCAGTTCGCGCAGGGATGCCTGATGTGCAACCTCTCGACCGAGCTTGCCGACGAACGACCTGCATTTCAGGCCGCGTTGGACACGCATTGGCAGGGCATGACTGCCGTGTTGGCCAAGTGCTTGGACAATGTTGAACTATCCGAAATCCGGCTGGAGCATCTTACTCCGGCGCAAGCCGCTGACTGGCTGATGAACGCCTGGAGCGGAGCCTTAACGCGCATGAAAGCCACCGGAAGTGACGAACCGTTAGCACTTTTCATGCGGACAGTTTTCAAAACCAAGGAACAGCGACAATGACAATCTCAAAAACAATTCTCATCACTGGTGCCAGCCGGGGGATTGGCCTGCGCACGGCTAAGTCACTCGCCTTACGGGGTCACACTGTTTACGCGGGGATGCGCAATGTGGACGGGCGCAACAAAGAAGCTGCAGCTGAGTTGCTAGCCTTTGCGAGCGAAGCAAGCGGCCGCATTCTTCCTATCGAGCTGGATGTAACGGATGAAGACGCGTGCAACGCAGCAGCCGCTAAAATCGAAGCGGAAACCCCAATAGATGTGCTGATCAACAACGCGGGCATAATGCCAGTTGGCCTGACCGAGGCCTATACGCTTGAGCAGGCCCAAGACCTGTTTGACGTGAACGTATATGGCATCATGCGGATGAGCCGCGCTGTTCTTGGGCCGATGCGCTCTAGAAAGGCGGGCTTGATCATCAGCCTAAGCTCTGCTGCGGGCCGCTTTGGAATGCCGTTTTTTGGGCTGTACTGCGCCAGCAAGTGGGCCATGGAAGGCTATTGTGAATCACTGCATTATGAGCTGGAAACCCTCGGCATCGAGTCAATTCTGGTTGAGCCCAGCGGTCACGGAACCGACCTGGTTACAACGGCCCCAGCACCAGCCGATACTGCGCGCGTTCAGGACTATGGAGACTTGGCCCAAGGTCGCGACCGACTTCTTGGAATGTTCCAAGGTATGTTTGACCAAGGGGACGCCAGCACAGACGCCAGCAACGTCGCAAACCGGATCGCGGACCTTGTGGACATGAGCGCACCGCGCCCGATCCGTACCCAAGTTGGCCACGATATGGGCGTTACTGCCGTTAACGAAGCGGTCTTGCCGATCCAAGACGAACTGATCAAAGGGTTGAAGCCTGTTTACATGGGGGAAGTGTAAATGACTGGAGAGCAATCCAAACTGTTCCTGTTCGCAGTGATCCAGATCAAGCCCGAGTATTTAGAAGAGGCCAAAGCCGCTTTGGACCAGATCATTCCACCTACTCTGGAAGAACCCGGTTGCCACGTGTTTGCGGCATTCACCAGCAAGGACAAGAGCAACACCTTGCATCTGTTTGAGTGCTTTGAAGATGAAGACGCCCTGAATTTCCACTATGCGCAGGACTACACGGCAAGTGTCTTCAAGAAATACGAAAACTGGTTAAGCGCCCCGGTCGAAATTACCAAAATGTCGGCCATCTCGCCAGTGTCCTGGGAGCAGTTCCATGGGTAAGGTGGCACTGATCGTTGGAGCAGGCCCCGGTCTCGGGGCCTCGCTAGCCAAAGCATTCGCGCAGGACGGTTATGATGTGGCGCTCGCTTCGCGGCGCTCAGGGTCTTTGTCAGAACTCTGTTCCGAGATTGGCGCAAAGCAGTACATCTGTGATGCCTCTGACGCCGAAAGCGTAGAAAATCTATTCACGCAAGTTGACGACGACTTGGGACCACCAGACTTGGTTATCTACAACGCGGGCGCCTATACGCGCGGCCCCATTGCCGAACTTGATCTGGATGTTGTGCGCGCAACCTTGTCGGTGAACGGTTGGGGGGCACTGGTTGTTGCCCAAGCTGCGGCGCGGCGGATGATCCCAAGGGGCAGCGGCACAATGCTGTTCACCGGCGCATCGGCGGGGTTGAAGGGGTTCGCGCAATCGGCACCTTTTGCGATGGGAAAATTTGCGCTGCGCGGACTGTGCCAAAGCCTTGCACGCGAGCTGGCGCCCAAAAACATCCACGTCGCCCATATTGTACTGGACGGTGTGGTCTTTCGGCCTGAACGCGGCGAACCCTATGCGAACGCCGATACGGCGCTGCACCCCGATGAGATCGCCAGAACTTACCTAGAGTTGTCCCGTCAACATAATAGCGCATGGACATACGAGATCGAACTGCGCCCCTATGTTGAGTCCTTCTGAAATCAGGCCGCAAGCCGCCATTCGGAGCACCTGTGCTTCGGCATCCAACGTCCCGCAAAATGAAAGAACACCACATGACACAGATTAGTTTTTCCCGCCGCTCATTTTCCCTTGGATTTGGCGCTGGAGGCTTAATGTTTGCCGCAGGCGCTTCGCCTGTGTTTGCGGCAACGAGGACAGTTCAGTCCGCCCAAGTTGGCGAAATCAAGGTCACCACTGTTTCAGACGGATACATTGACTTTCCAACAGGCGCGTACACGAATGTCGACACAGAGGTTCTGGCAGGACTTGGCGACAACCTCCGGCTTGGTGCGAACGTCTGGATCATTCGCAGCGGCGCGCGCAACATTCTGGTTGATGCGGGTTCTGGCAGTTTCATGGGTGACGCGGCTCCGGGTGTTGGGAATTTGAATGAACGGCTGCATGAGGCAGGCACCACGGCACGAGAAATCACCGATGTCATCGTGACCCACATGCATCCAGATCATATCGGCGGATTGCTGGTCGGTGGGCAGATTGCCTATCCGAACGCCCAATTCCACGTTTCAAATGGCGAGTGGGGATTCTGGACCAGTGAAGAACTGTTGTCTGCGGCACCTGAGCCAAATCGGTCGATGATCATGGGCATCCAGTCCATTGCAACAGCAATCAAAGAACGCGTTACGTTTCACCAAGGGGCGTATGATCTGGGGGCCGGTGTTTCTGTTGAACCTGCCCCGGGCCACACACCTGGCCATATGGTGGTGCGAGTTTCCTCGGGTGGTCTGCAGTTCTTCTTGCTGGGGGATGCTGTTATCTCGCAAGATCTGCAGTTCCAACATCCTGAAGCATATTCGGCATTTGATGCAATCCCCGATCTTTCTGTCAAGACACGCAAGGACCTGTTTGATAAGCTGGCCGCTGATGAGATCGCGTTCTCGGCAACGCATCTCGCGTTTCCAGGTGCTGGATATGTCTCTAAGCGAGGAGCCGGGTACGTGTTTACCGCAATCGGTTAGGTTTTTTGCACCTCTGCAGCCCATAGCGAGCGTGTGATTGCAGAGGTGCAAAAAGTCTGCGCACCGGGCACTAAAAGGAACGTGACCAATGACTATTGATCGGATGGATCACTTTGTTCTAACTGTCGCCTCTATCGAAGCGACATGTGAGTTCTACGCTAGGGTGTTGGGGATGACGGTGACTGAGTTTGCCGGCGGCCGCAAAGCGCTCTCTTTTGGAGCGCAA
This sequence comes from Tritonibacter horizontis, assembly GCF_001518015.1. Lineage (GTDB taxonomy): Bacteria > Pseudomonadota > Alphaproteobacteria > Rhodobacterales > Rhodobacteraceae > Epibacterium > Epibacterium horizontis. The sequence continues at coordinate 22,565 of NZ_LPUY01000025.1, read as the reverse complement.
AAAATCAACCTGCACCAGAGCGGGAGAGAGTTCGAACCCAAGGCGCATTCTCCCACAGCCGGCAGCGGGGATTTTTGCTTGATATCGGCGATACCGCTCGAAGAGTTTGTTGGCCACCTTGAGGTGTGCGGGGTTGCCATTGAAGAAGGTATCGTTCCACGGACGGGGGCAACTGGCCCGATCAGATCAGTGTACTTGCGAGACCCTGACCAGAACCTGATTGAAGTATCCGAGTACGCCTGCCCCGAACCGGAGCAGGCATAGTTTATCAATTCTAAGGTGCCGTTGTTCAGGTGTGGGTTACAAACTCGCATACCGCCTCAACGGTTTTTGCGTCGGCCAACAGCCGCTTATGCCCCAAGTCATTCGTGGTCAAAAGACGCGCCGAGGGCCACGCAGCGGCCAGTTCTTTCGCCTCGGCAAACGGGATTTCCCTATCGCCTGTGTCATGGACAATAAGGGCTGGCTGCGGCAAGGAGGCCTGCAAAGTGGCGCCTTCAAAATCGGATGGGTGCACCCCAACCAGCTCGGACATTTTTTGCAAAAACAGCTCGGTGCCTTCGGCGGAAAGCTTGACCAGCGCACAAACCAGCCGCAAGCGTGCCTCAACCGAGACAAGCGGGGCAATCAGAACAAGCCTGTCTGACGCGACCCCATTCGCCGCCGCATGCATAACAGCGTTCCCACCCTGGCTGTGCCCGATCATGGCATGAAACGGTCCGAATTTTGCGCTGGCAGCCTGAACGGCCTGCGATGACAACAGCGGATCAGCACGAAGCGCACCCGCGCGTCCGTGGCCCGGCATTTCCAGCGCGATTGCCTTGAAGCCAGCCGCGCCAAGCCGCGTGATCACTGGCGCAAACTGGCTGTAGCGGCCCTCATAGCCATGAGCCAACAAGACGGGCCTGCCCTCCTCGCCCCAGACATGCGCCCAAGACCCGTCAGAAAGCTCGGTGCTTTGCGCCGGATCAGAGAGTGTCTGCTCCCATGGTTTTGGTTCAGAATTTCGGACCACAAACATTTGGGTAAGAAGCCCGTCCGTTGCGGCATTGATATCAACTGAAGATAAATCTGGAAAACTGCGCATGTGAAGCTCCTACGCTTGCGTCTCAGGGCGCGCCAACCACTCAACCAAGCGCTGCGTCAGGCGCTCTGGCTGCTCGTGCTGCGCAAAGTGTCCGGTATCTGTCCATGTGTTGATCGTCAGATCGCCGCTGACATAGTTCCACAACCCGTTCAGCCCGTCTGCCAGCAGGTAGGGGTCGTTCTTGCCATAGATAACCAGCGTCGGCATCGTGATCATCGGCGGCGCGTCAGGGTATTCGGCGTAAGGTTCGCTTGGAAACAGAACGCGGTAATAGTTCAGCATCGCATCAAGGTTGGAACGGTCCATGGCAGCCTCATGCCGGGGCTTGAACGCAGGGTCGCTCACCCATGCACTGACTTGCTCACGCGGGATCATGGTGTGTGCCCCCGGTGTCTGGAAAAGCCGCGCATAGGCGCTTGCCTCGGTCTGGGCTGGGTTCACAACCAGTTCGCGCGCGACAGCCCAAGGATGCGGGATGTTGACGATGCCAAGGCGCGTCACCAGATCAGGGCGCTGCATGGCGACATGCCACGCGACAAACCCGCCCCAGTCGTGCCCGATCAATGTCACCGGCCCTATCGCGCTCGACTTTCTCTATGGCAAAGAACTCAAGCTCGCAGACCTGCGCGTTGAAAAGAAGCGCGCCTTGCGCGCCGTGGTGGCCGCGGGTTTGATCGATGATGCGCTCGCCTTCTGCGTCGAGAACAAACTCAACATGATCGTCTCGGGCGGCACCTCCACCGGCAAGACCGTGGCCGCGCGCAAGATCCTCTCTCACGTACCGGCCGAGGAACGCATCGTCACCATCGAAGAAGCCGCCGAGCTTCTGCCGACCCAGCCCAATGCCGTGACCCTCATCGCCAATCGCGACGCAGAATTCCAGACTGCCGATGTGCTTCTCACCGCCACGCTGCGCATGCGCCCCGACCGGATCATCCTGGGCGAGGTGCGCGGCAAGGAGGCCATGACCTTTCTGGAAGCCATCAACACCGGCCATGGCGGCTCGATGACCACGCTGCACGCCGAAACCCCGCAACTCGCCGTGCAGCGCCTCGCGATCGCGGCACTCAAGACCGAAATCCCGATGACCTATGCCGACATGATCCAGTACATCGAGAACTCCATCGACGTGATCATCCAGGCCGGCCGCCATGACGGCAAACGCGGCATCACCGAATTCTACCTCCCCGGCGCAACTGAGATTGGAATTTCCCCATGAAGACGTTTGAATACAATATCCTGTCCTTTCCCATGACCCGCAAGACCAGCCTCTCCGACATGCAGGCCAGCCTGAACGAGAAGGGCGCAGACGGGTGGGAGGTGGTGTCGATCAGCACTTTGGAATTCGCCAATATCGGGCATACCGTTTTCCTGAAGCGCGAAATTACACCCGCTGGAGCCACGGCATGAGGCAGGCGCAGCACCTCGCCTTGGCCGCGCTGGCCCTAAGCCTGACGCCAACCTTCGCCGTTGCCGAGCGCAACCTAGTGCCAACCCTCGATCGCAGCTTTGACGTCTGTCCGGACCGGCCCGCCGAGCCCGTCTGGATGCAGGAGATCCCCCTGCGCCAAGCCTATCAGCGGGTTCTGGTTCAGGACATCTATCGCGCCCAGAATCTCGAGCGGGTCGTCGAGATCGGCAACTGCGACTGCGCGACCCGGTTCCCGTCCTGGGACGCGGCCGAGGCCGTGTTTTGGGAGAGCTACGCGAACAACGAACGGTGGGATATGCTGCAATCCTCGGACGCCTACAACCGCCGCGCCAACGCCGCGCGCCCTGCCGCCCAGGCAATCTGCGACGCAGCAGGTAATTGGTAAGGCAGCCCCGCGATGAGTGTCGTCACCTACTTCGTTGAAACCTCCCAGGGCTATCTCGACACCGCCGCAGAAACCCAGTTCGGGTCGGTCGCGGCAACGGTCGGCACGCTTCTCGTCCTGGGAACAACGCTCGTGGTGATCCTCGTCTTCCTGAACATGATCTACCAGTACAAAGCGATGGACGGGCGCACGGCCTTCTGGCTCGCGGTCAAGATCGGGTTGATCGGAATATTCGCGACCAACTGGGTGCAGTTCAACGCCCTCTCTTCCGCTATCCTGGCCGGGATCGACAGCATTGCGGGGGCGCTCGTGGCTTCGGTCGGTGGTGGAACTCCTGGCCCTTCTGGAACTTTCGCCGAAGAGTTTGACCGGCTGATCGCGGAACTAGGGGACTATCTCAACGCCGCCGGGTCTGAGCTGAACTGGATGGCCGGCGCCATGCTCGACATTGTCGGGGTCCTCTTGCTCTCGATCCTGGGCGGTTTGGCCGCCTTTATCCTCGTGGCATCCCGCCTGATGATCGCACTTCTGATCGGGATCGCACCGGTGATGATTTTCCTGACCCTCTTCGAGGTCACCAAGGACTACTTCGCGCGCTGGCTGTCGGCGCTGGTCTCCTTCGCGCTCTACCCCATAGTCGTGGCCGGTGTGTTCGCGACAATCACGGGCGTCTCCTCTGCCCTCATCGGCGAACTCGGCGACCCGGAGGGAGCCTCAAACATCGGCGCGCTCATTCCCTTCTTCATGATGGTGCTCATGGCCAAGGGCTTCATCATTGCCACGCCCTTCATCGTCCGCGCGATCTCCGGAAATATTATGATGCCCGCCCTCTCCGGTGGTCTCGGCGGCGGCTACAGCTTTGCCCGCGCCGCCGTGGGCAGCCAGCAGGCCTACAATCGCTACCTGATCGGAGGCGCAAGTGGCGCAGAATACGCAGCCCTCAGGGCGCGGCAGTTCTTCGGCGTGCAGCAGATGCCCGTGAGGCAAGGCATGGGGCAGACGGGTTCCGCAGGAGGCACAGGATCCGCAGACTCGGGGTCAAAAATGCTGGCGCAGCTGGCGAGACTGGGTCGACTTGGCCGACGGTGACGGCCCAAATGTATGTACCGGCTGCTGTTCGCAAATGATTTCTCGCATGTTCTCGGAAGTCGCTCATATGTATCCGGCCTACTGATCGACACGCGGGTCGTGGCCTTGTTGGGGTTACGCACGCGCCGTGATCTCATTACCGGCAAGGTCCATGATGACCGTTTGGGCCGTCAGACTCTGGGGGCGTAATCGTTCCGTTCCATGCTTTCTTTCAGTCGCGAACTCCTTTGGATTGCCTCGGTGTATTAGACGCCGATGGCAATCTCGTCTCTGTTGGCGTCGAACGCCGTCTTATTCCGCAAGATACTCCAAGCCATGCGCGCCAGCTTGTTGGCCAGAGCGACGGCCAGTTTGTTGCGATTCATCCGTTCCGCCGCTTTGGCGAGCCAATCCCCAAAGCTGAAGTCTGGCCATCTATTTGTGCGCATCAGAATGACTTTTGCGGCCTGAACGAAGAGCATCCGCAAGTATCGACTGCCCCGTTTGGTGATGCGCCCAAGGACCGTTCGCCCGCCTGTGCTGAACTGTCGAGGCACAAGCCCAACCCAAGCGGCGAAGTCGCGGCCTCGGCCAAACGCCTCCCCCGTGCCAATGGCAGCAACCATCGCCGTCGAAATCATCGGGCCAATGCCGGGAATAGTCATGACATTTACGCAGTTCTCTTCGGTTCGACTGATCAACTCAATCTCTTTGGAGACGGTTTCGATCCGATCATCAAGCCAGAGCCAATCACCGTAAAGCCCAATCAGGATGGTCCGCATGCGCGGCGATATCTCATCCTTTCGCTCTTCCAGGATCGTCTCGAATGAGTTCTTCAGAGCCCGCAAACCTTTGCGAACCGTAATGCCCTGTTCGATCAGGAATGCGCGGATCTGGTTGATCGTCGCCGTGCGTCGCGACACGAGCCGTGACCGAACGCGATGTAGCGCCTGCAAGTCGAGCTGTTCTTGGCTCTTCTCGGGGACAACCGGCAGATTGGGTCGCAATGCTGCTTCAGCTATCGCCTCCGCGTCGTTGTAGTCATTCTTCTGTCCTTTGGTGAACGGCTTCACGTAGATCGCGGGAATGATCCGCGGTTCGAAGCCCATCTTGCGGAGCGTTCGGCTGACAAAATGAGCGCTGAGGCACGCCTCCATGCCGACCACGCAACGGGGCAGCTTCTCAAACGTCGCAACAAGCGCCAATCGTTTGATCTGCTTGCGCATCACCAATTGCCCGTCGGGGTCGAATGCCACGATGTGGAATGTGTCTTTGCCAATATCGATGCCAATCGACATCAGCTCATCAATTGAGTCCTTCGCCATGCTACTTCTCCTGTGTGCAGAAGTAGGCAAAGCCTAACCTGCTGGGTGAAGCAGCCGGTACATCCCATTACCGGACCTCGGGAGAAATCTCTCGCCGCTGCACTGCGGCTCGTCATTCCGGACTTTCGCTGCGGCTGCATTCCCAAAAAACTGCCAAACTTCTGCTCGGCGGTACGAAGCGGCCCTTCGACCCCGACTATCCAACAACCGCTTCATTCCTATGGACTGAATCGCTTGCAAAAGGGCATCCAAACACAACTTTAGGGCAAGAGGTAAACATGCTACTGTCCCAGTATGTTAGAGGTGAATTATGACTGTCATCCGAGAAATTTCGATCTCCAATTTTCGAGGCATCAAGGCACTAAAGTGGTGGCCGAACCCAGGCATCAATTGCTTGATTGGGCCGGGAGACGGCGGAAAATCGACCATTCTCGATGCAATAGAACTCACCTTGGGGACTAGACAGAGCATTGTCTTTACCGATGCTGACTTCCACAGATGCCTGGTTGGTGAGCCAATTGTGATCGATGTGACACTGGGAGCTCTTCCCGATGAGTTGCTAAACCTAGAGGCATACGGCCACTTTCTGCGAGGTTGGGACCCGCAGACCGGGGCTATTCACAACGAGACATCCGCAGCGCTGGAAACGGTGTTGACTGTTCGGTTGATTGTAAGGAACGATTTGGAGCCGCAATGGTTGCTGTTTTCTGAAGTCCCATCAGCCGAGGGCCGTGAGCGGAACCTTCAATGGAAGCATCGGCAGCTAGTTGCGCCAACACGGCTCGGCACCGTGGCATCACACCATATGGCTCTGGGCCCGCGATCCGTGCTCGGGAAGCTCTCTTCCGACAAGACACAGGCGTCAGCCGCTTTGGCGGCTGCATCCAGACAAGCCCGGCAGGCTTTTGCAGAGCAGGGATGTGATGGCGTCGATGAAGTGCTTGCGACCTCCAGAACCATCGCCAACAACATGGGAATCCCCGTTGAGCAGGTGAATGCCCTATTGGACGTAAAAGGGGTAACGTTTTCAGGGGGTGCAATTGCCCTTCACGACGAAGATCAGGTTCCGCTCAAGAATCTTGGTTCCGGTTCCATGCGCTTGCTCGTCGCAGGACTTCAAAAGGTCGCAGGTCAATCAAGTATCTCGATCATTGACGAAGCAGAGTTTGGCTTGGAACCCTACCGGATTATACGCTTGCTTGATTCGCTCGGTGCAAAATCAAACGATGCTTCGCAGCAAGTCTTTTTGACAACACACTCGCCAGTTGTATTGCGTGAGCTATCGTCAATTCAGTTACATGCAGTGCGGGCGACGCGCACCACTACACCCGCCGTGGTTAATAACGGTGAACTCATTCAGCCTGCAACAAAGACGACTTCCAATGCTGTGTTCCCACTTGGGGAATCTGAAGACGCTCAGAAGACGCTGAGGGCGTGCGCAGACGCCTTTCTCGCACCGAGTGTCATTGTTTGTGAGGGGAAGACAGAGATTGGCGTAATCCGAGGGTTGGATTTGTGGCGGCAAAGCCTTGATCAGAGGAGTTTGCTAGCAAACGGTTGCCACTGGGCCGATGGTGGCGGCTCAACTATGACGGAACGTGCTAAAATCTTTGCGCGTATGGGTTATCGAACCGCTTTGTTCATGGACTCCGATGTCGCCTACGATGCCGCGAGATATGCGGAATTGGCAGCCTACGGCATTTCTGTGTTCCGGTGGCAAGATGGGTATTCCACCGAAGCTGCAATCTTCGCATCAGTGCCCGCGGCGCAGATACCAGGGCTTCTTTCAATTGCCTGCGCATGGCGATCTGAAGACTCCATTGATGGAAAAATCCGTCACGCGAGCAACGGTCAATACAATCTACAGCAATGCCGAGATCACTTTGTCGATGTAATGCGACCTGTGTTGGGGCAATGCGCTGGCGATGGCAAATGGTTCAAAGACATTGAGCCTGCTGAACGGGCGTTGAGGGAAGTCATTGCCCCGGCTTGGCAAAATACAGATGCAATTTTCGCGGCACCCCTGAATTCGCTTTGGCAATGGATCAGCACATCGCCGACAGCGCAGCCAGCGAATTCCCCTGTCGGTGTGTAAACTCAGGTGGTTGGCGTACCCGACATACTTCAGGCGCAACGCGGGCATGTCATAGCTCCCGCAGGATGCGGCAAGACCGAGTTGATCGCAAAGACCATTGTTCAGGCAGAAGGTAAGCCGGTCCTGGTCCTTACCCACACCACCGCTGGCGTTGCCGCGCTAAGGCAGAGGTTGCATCGAGATGGCGTGCCAGCGTCCAACTACAGGCTCAATACGATTGCGGGCTGGGCACTGACAATTATCTCCATGTTTCCGGAGCGAGCAGGATACCTGCATGATCCGGAAAATGCGCCCAACTACACCGCAGTGCAAAACGCGGTTGGTGGGTTATGTGCATCTGGGGCCATCAATTCAGAGATTGCCGCAACGTATTCGCGGGTCTTGGTCGATGAGTACCAAGACTGTTCGGTGAGCCAACACCTGATCACTTCTGGCCTCGCGAACGCAATTCCAACGGTTGTGTTCGGTGATCCGATGCAAGCAATCTTTGGGTTTGGTGGCGACCCGCTTCCGGACTGGACGACACAAGTGGTCCCAACCTTTCCTGAACTCGGGCGGTTGGACATCCCCTGGCGCTGGAACAACGCTGGCGCCAACGATCTTGGAGCATGGCTTCTTGCCAGTCGCGGGGCATTGGAAGCTGGACACACGATTGATCTTCGCACTCTTCCCTCGCGCGTCGCGTGGCATCCTCTCGGCGCGGATCAAAACGCCAACGCAGCAGCCCAGATAGCTTTGCAATACGATGTAGCCAAAACCAACCCTCATGAGACGATCCTGATAATTGGCGACTCCATGCAAGCGGCCTCGCGACACAATTTCGCGAGCCGCGCAAAGGGAGTTGGAGTTGTCGAGCCAGTAGATCTCCGTGATGTCGTAGGCGATGCAAACCAAATGGACGGAAAATCAGGTCAAGAACTCCTGGATGCCTGCATTGGATTCCTTATCAAGGTCATGACGAACGTGTATGGCGATAAACTCAATGGGCGCGTTCAGTCGATCCTAGGAAATCGTAATCGCACACCTCCAAACGCCCCTGAGGTTGCTGCCATCTCACTGGTTCAAGGGGGCGGATACCTCGAGGCCGTGCAATTTCTGAAAGCGATGGCAGGCGACCGTGACAGACGAGTCTATCGACAAAGTGCCTTCAACATAATGGTCCAGGCACTCCAAATCGCAATGACGGCCCCGGGCGGTAGTCTTTCAGCAGCTATCGCCGGTCTTCGCGAACAACGCCGTCACGCAGGTAGGGTAATTCCGCCAAAAGCTGTAGGCTCAACTCTTCTCCTGAAAGGACTGGAGGCTGATCACGTTGTAATCTTGGATGCGGATCGACCAGGTAACGCGATGTCGAAAGAGCACCTGTATGTCGCGCTGACTAGGGGGGCGAGATCCGTATCGGTCTTCTCGCGTAGTCCAACCCTGCCGTAACCCGCTTATCTCGGTTGGAGGCCACTAATGCTTCTCTGAGATTGACCGTACAGAATGACGCACACCTCATTATTGAGAAGTTGTTGCCCTGCCAACGCCTTTTGAACTTCCGCGATCGATTGCTCGGATAGCCTGGGGGCGGTTGTGTCTGCCGTTGGCGCTTTGATAGTAATATTCCAGTATTCCATTAACGAGTTCCTTGCAGGTGTTGCAGAGAGTTGCGTACCATTGCGTTGGCAATAATACGACCATGACTACGAACTTTCTAGTGGCTACCAATCGTAATCTTGTCAAATTGATCTGCGTCTTTCCGAAGAATCTCAATCTCTTTTAGGCGTAACTGAATGGTGCGAGGAACCTAGTGGGGGATGCCATCGGAACTGGCCCGAGAAACAATACTGGCGTAGGCCTTGAGGCGCTTTAATTGAGCCCGTCGCGCGGCAAAGCTTGTGCGACGGGCTCACTGGTCGTTATCCAGCAGCGTATTGTGTGGCTTGCCCTGCAACCACGAACCATGTGACCAGCAGCGCGTTCACGAAGGCACCGGGCAGATAGCTTGCGGTTCTTTGATAGAGGAACGTGCTGATAATCGCCGCGGTCAGCAGCAGTGGCACAAACTGAAACATGACGATGGTGTTCAATGGCTCGGATGGTGTCAGCAGTATGCCGTTGGAAAACAGCGCGGCGTATTGCAAGATTAAGAACACTAGAAACCCACCCATCAGCGCCAGCGCATTCAAGGTGTAGGTTGCGCGCAGGCTTTGCCCCGCAACAGACAGACCCCCATGCAAAGCGCGCATCGCCAGAACGAAGTAGATTGTAAAGGGCACGAGATAGACCAGCGCAGTCACAAATCGTTCAGCGGTCAGCAATTTGACACCAACGAACCAGAAGCGAAAATCAACCTTGAGGAAGAAATCGACAATTACAGCCGAAAGGTAGCCCACAAATACCGCAGCCCCCGCCAGCACCAGTGACCGGGCGATGTTGATCGGGAAGACGACCGGCTGCGTGCGGATCACGAGCCCGACAAGCCCTGCGACGGCACCGTTGATGACGGCCCAAAACGCAGCCTGTGACGTGATGGTCTGCGGTAGCAATGCTGAGGCCGGAAACAAAGTTTCAGCGAAGTTGAAGAGCGGATAATAATTCGCCACCGGGAACAGCGCGCTGAACAGAAATATTCCCCACCACTTTGCACCGCGCGTCGTATGCGCAGCATCTACTGGTGTCGCTTTCAGGTCGCGCAGCCAGGGCAGGGACAGTAATCCGTTCAACGTGCCCAAGATCAGCACCACGAAGCCTAACAATCCGATTAGCGTGGCAAACTCTTTGTAGAACCAGATTTGGTTGTCGGCAGGCAACGGGCGTGCGCCGTTCAGTGTTTGCGCAAACCAATCCACCGAATGCCCAATAGCCGCTCGTGACAGGTGATCACCGGGGTGTGTCACAGGTGGCTGCCACAGGATGCGCGCGTTGCCCGTGGCTAGGTCGCCATAGATCTTGCCTTCCTCGACGGGCGTTTCAGAACTGAAAAACGCCATCAATTTTGGGCTTTTTTCTACATCATCGGCCTTATCCACGCCCCACATGAGGCTTGAAAATTCGTCGTATGCAGAAAACACGACCGACACGTTGCGTGGCCAGTCTGCGGTGCCTTCGGCTGCAAAGGGCGCGCCGACGCTGGATCCTTCGAGGACGATGGATTTGTAATCATCGGGATAGGTGGCTGCCGCCGCCAACACCGTCCAGCCGCCCATTGAGTGGCCTTCCATGCCGATGTTATCGACATCAACAATATCGAGACTGCGCAGATATTGCAGCGCTGCGGGTCCTCCAAAACCGGCCGAAAATGCGGCCCCCTCGGAGTAGCCATGACCAGTTTGGTCGATAGACAGAACTACATAACCGCGACGCGAATATTCAATGGCAAAGCCGGATTGGACCTCGCGCGTGTTGATATAGCCATGTACCGCCAAGATGGCCGGCGCTTTTGCTTCGGCTGTGACGCCTTCGGGCACGTAGAGTAGTCCGCTTTGCAGATTGCCATTGGCACCGACAAAACGGACGTCCTTAATGGTGACCCCGTTTGTCGTTTGCACCAAGTGAGCCGCGATTGATCCGACAAATAACAACACCAGACCCAAAGCGAATAATCGCCAGTTCGTTTTCATGTTCTGTCCCTCCCTTCCGTAATATTGAAAAGGGGGCCGATGGCCCCCTTAGTAATTTGGCGATTAGTTGACGCCGTAGGTATCAGCATCGAGCCGATCATAGATTTCGCTGCGCGCCAAAGCGGCGAGTGTTTCAGTGTCGGTGCGATCAACATCTTTCAGCAACGCTTCCCAGCGGTCGATGACCGCTTTGAAGGCTGTCAGAACTTGATCGGGATTTTCCACACCGCGCGATGTTGCGTTTTCAATCAGCGCAGCTTCGTCGGCGATGACAAAATCGGCCAGCGCTTGCTGCAAGGCCGCGTCAGGGTCCAGAACAGTCATGCCGGCGTCTTTTGCCGAAGCGACGGCTGTGGCAACATCGGCGTCAAACGCGACGCGGTGCTGCGCCAGCTCATAAGCCATTTCATCGAACAGAACGCGGCGCTGTTCGGCGGTCAGCCCCTGCCAAAACCCTGCGTTATAGCCCCATTCAAACCCTGCGTAGTAGTTGCCGATGGCGAGAGTATTCATCGAGGTGACGACGTCCTTGAGACTAAAGCTGTCGAGGGCATCCGCAGCCGCAACCGCGCAATCCAGCGACCCTGTGTCAAGCCCAGTGTACATCTCGCTTGACGGGATCGAAACCGGAACGGCACCGACAAATTCGGCAAAGCGGGACCAAGCGCCACCGGCCATGCGCATCCGCTTGCCTTTTACATCTGCTAGGGTTTCAACGTCTGTGTTGCACATCATGAAATACTGCGACGTTGAATAGCCACCGCCGAACACTACGCCATTGTCAGCCCATTCTGCGAGGGCGGCAGGATTTGTCAGGCCGAATTCGGTCGATGCAAAGGCCATGACCATCGGATCGGTATTGTAGAACGCCATGTTGCCGATCAGGTTGGCAATCGGCAACTCGGCCGGGGTGTAGGTGCCAGCATGATAGCTGACCTGTGCCACACCGTCACGCACCCCCTGCAAGGACGAAGCCGGCGGCAGCAAGGAGCCTGCGGAAAACACACGGAACGTCACCTCGCCATTGGTGCGTTCGGCCACACGTTTGGCAAAGTCCACATAGGGGCCGCGCACCATCGAATGCCGCTCGGCGAAGAAATGGTTTGCGTTATACTCTTCGGCTGCCGCAGGCGCGGCAATGGCCAGCCCAAGCAACGTCGCGCTGAGAGTTTTAAATATTTTCATGGTCGTCTCCTCCAGTTGAAATTTTGTCAGTTGGTCATGAATGACGGCAGGAACAGGCTGATCGCGGGAAAAGCGATCAGCAGAATTAGGGTCAATAGATCCATGGCGATGAACCATGTTGTGCCGGACATGATGTCCCTAAGCTTTACCCGCCCGGCCAGCGCGCCATGCAGGACATAAAGGTTCAGACCCACGGGTGGTGTAACCAGACCGATCTCCAGCAGTTTGATGGTGATGATGCCGAACCAGATCAGGTTTACATCCGCTGCTTCCAGTACCGGCAGCAGCACGGGCAGGGTCAGCAGCATCAAACCGATTGAATCGATCACCATGCCAAGGATGACGAACAGCACCGCGATCATCACGATGATGATGATCTGGTTGTCCGACACCGCCAGCATGCCGTCAGCCAACGCACGCGGCACACCCGACAGGCCCATGAAACGGGTGAACATGATGGCACCGATCGAAAGAAAGAAGATCGACGACGTGGCGATCACTGTTTGGCGGATGGCTGTGCCCAGGGCTTGGCGTGTCAGGCTGCGGCGGAAGGCGGCGATGGACAGGGCCAAAAACGCCCCGACACTGCCTGCTTCGGTCGGTGTGAAAAAGCCGCCGAATATGCCCCCCAATACACCAAAGATCAGCACCGGGAATGGCCAGACGGATAGCAGAAGCGTCCAGAATTTCGGCCATGCGAAAGGGTTTTTTACCGGCGGTGCAAGCGATGGTTTCAGCGTGCAGCGCATCGTGATCATACCCATATAGACCAGCGCGGAAAGAACACCTGGGATCAGTCCCGCAATAAAAAGCTGGCCTATAGATTGCTCAGTAAAAATCCCGTAGAGCACCATAAGGATGGACGGCGGGATGAGTGAGCCCAATGTGCCGGATGCGGCCACCACTCCTGTAGCCAATGAAGGGTGATAGTTTGCCCGCAGCATTTCGGGCACAGCGATGCGCGACATGGCAGCGGTCGTGGCGATGCTCGAGCCCGAGGCAGCAGCGAAAAGACCGCATGCCCCGACACTGGCCGAGGCCAACCCACCTGGCACCCGCGCTAACAGCATCCGCAACAGATCAAAAGCGCCCGCCGTCAGGCCGGTACTGGCGGCGATAAAACCCATCAAGAGAAACATCGGAATGGCCGTCAGCGACCAATCCCCGATAAAGCTGAAGGGCAACGCGCTGATAATACCAAAAGCCGCCGTCAGATTTGTCATTACGGTGATGCCAATAATTGAGACAATCATCAGTGCCACACCAATCGGCGTGCGGATCGAAAGCAGCGCGAACAGGGCGGCAACACCGGCCCAACCAATCATAAGTGCACTCATCCCGCGGCCTCGTCAGTGGTGTTTCGCGTCACGGTTTTTCCTTGAATTACCATGATCACGCGCAGTAAAGCGGCTATCGCAGCCAGCGTGAAACCAAGGGGCAGCATACAACGGGCGGGCCAGACGATGATCTCTCGGCTGCCCATTACCACCTCGCCCACACGAAAGGCGCGGATGGCGTCCTGCCCTGTGCGCCATGCAATCACAGCCAGAACGGCGGCTGTCGCCATCAGCGTAAGCAGCAGACAAACTTTCTGAAGCGGTGCCGGGAAGAGGTTGAACAACAAATCAACGCTGATTTGGTCATCCTCTAATTCGACAAGCGCCATGGGAAGCATGACGATACCAACCATGTAGTAATAGGATGAAATCTCGACCGTGCCCTGGATGGGGGCATTGAACGCGACCTTTAATACGACATCCAGCGTCACATGCAGCATCATAAAAAGCAGACCCGCGCCGCCTATGTACATCAGTGTTTGCGTAAAGCGTCGAAATGCCGTTTCCATCTTTCCCCCCTTCATGCCACGCGAATTGCATGCACATGTCTCCGGCTTCTTTCTTTTCTTGCCCAGCAGCTACAGGCAAATACCATTGCTTGATCGGTTGATCGCATTTCGTTATCGGTTCCTGCCAGAGAGGGGCAATTCATGCAGAACAAACCATCAAGCCTTGGAATCCGGCATCTGCGCTATGCGCTGGCCGTTGCGGATGCGGGGGGCTTTCGGGCCGCGGCGGAAATGCTCAACATCGCCCAGCCCGCTATTTCGAAAACCGTGCGCGATACCGAAGAAGACCTGGGGTTTGAGATCTTTGTTCGAGGCACCAAAACCGTTGAGATCAGTGAAAACGGCAAGCGGTTCTTAGATGATGCGCGTCAGATTGTGGCCCAGTTTGAACGCACAATTCGCGGGTCGCGGCGCAATGGGGTGGGCGATAGGGGGCATATCATTGTTGGCTACTCGGCCTTGGCCACGTCCACTCAGTTGTCAGATGGGCTTGAAACATTTCAGGCGCTTTATCCCGGCGTTCAAGTGGAAATGCACGTCATGTCGACCGACACCATGATGCGCAACATCAAGACCGGTGCCATTGATCTGGGTTTTTTGATGGCGCATGACACTGTGCGTGATCCGGTCATTTCGCAGCGTGTTGCCTGGACCTCGCCCATCGGGTTGGTCGCGCCGCATGACACCGCTGACAAGACACTGGACGCACTGCGCACCGCGCCGTTTATCATGGGGGTTCGCGAAAATTGGCGGGCGTATCGCGCGCTATTGGATGATGCATTTGAAAAAACGGGGTTCACGCCAGTCATCGAGGACGAGGCATGGGATATTCACGTGATCCTGCAACGCGTCGCGGATGGGCGTGGATATACTTTCCATCCGATCACAGCAGAGTCGTCGATGCCTCGTGCACTGCGGATTATGCCGCTTGAGGAGCTCGATGCCGAACTTTCGATTGCGATCGCCTGGAGCGCTGCGGCAGATACGTCCCTATTGCGTATGTTTCGCGCGCAATATGCATCGCCGGCACGCGTGACTGATCGCCAACCGTGATCGGCTGATCGTATATCTCTATTTGTTTTTCGGCCTGCAAAACTTGATTTCGAACCAAACGGACGAATGACAGGATTGAAAGCCATATGGAAAACGACAGCACAGCACCTTTTCTTCTTGAAGGATCCAGTTGCGGTGTCTTGTTGCTGCATGGCTTTACCAGCACGCCGCAAAGTGTGCGCTATGTGGGCCACCGTTTGCACGCGCGGTCCGGTGCCACGGTGATGGCCCCCTTGCTTGCCGGGCATGGGACGACGCCAGAGGATTTTGCCCAAACCGGTTTTCGCGATTGGTTGAAATCTGCAGAGGACGCGTTGGAGGCGCTGAGCGCACGGTGCACGACCGTTTGCGTCGCAGGGTTGTCGTTGGGCGGGACGATCGCGTTGAACCTGTCGATCCGGCGCGGTGATCTTGTTGATAGAGTTGCCACAATCAATGGGTCAACGGGCCTTTATTCACCGCAGCAGATGAAGGCGTTTTTTGATGGCTGCACCGGCGATTTTCAACCCGGTATTGGTTCGGACATTAAAAACCCCGGCTACAAAGAGACCTGCTATGACCGCATTCCAAATGCCGTTACCCAAGAGCGGTATGTTTTGGTGACTGCAACAGGGCAAATGTTGCCACTGCTCGACAAACCTTTGTTGATCCTACAATCGCGTACGGATCATGTCGTCAGTCCTGAGAACGGCAAACGGATCGAAGGTGCAGTTGCCTCTCGTTCCATCACCTTTTGCTGGCTCGAAAATTCTTATCACGTGGCTACTCTGGATAATGATCGGGAGTTGATTGTACAGGAACTTACAAATTTTCTGACCGCAGAATAGCTCTAGTTCTCGCTGGTTACTATTTTCTCATAGGAGTGCTTGGCTCCCTGAAAGAACACCTCAACCGTGTTCTCAGCAGTTTGTACTATGTCGGCATCGACTTTGACATTATAAACGAATTTTCTGATGTCCAACTTTATATGACGACGGACACATTTGTAGAGAAAACCGAGCAAGATCATCTAAGTCCAGTTTCAGTTGACGTATTAGGCCTCCGATGCGGCACAGCGGAAGACCGCTTTCCGCCCTCTATGACCGTCAGACCATGCCCACCGCCCTACCGGTGAATTGGCTTTTTGCCACCCTCCTCCTGCAGCATCGCTTCCATGTCGTTCAAGCCATCGACTGCAGAGCGCATCTGCGCCTCATCATCCACGCCCACTGTCTCGGCATCCGCAACCTGGCCCCCAAAATCCATTTCCATCTGTCGCTGTTCCTCGGCGATTACGGCTTGAACGACAGGCGCAGTCTTCTTTGGGGTGACATCGGTTTGCCCTGACGATTGGCCATCAGCAGCCTGGCGTGCGGCCTCAACGTCGGCGTCGGGTCCGCCTGCTCCGTCCGAAGGCGGCGTCATCGGCATGGCGCGCACACTCAGCGGCAGATTGCCCTGCGATCCACCTCCCCCCGGCTCCGGAAACGGCAACTCGCCCGTCTGTGCCGCGTGGATCGCCTTGAACAGCCGATCGTCAAAATATTGGATCCGCTTCGCGCGGACCGGCATCTGGGCATCGATGACCATGACGATCTCGTCGAGCGGTAGGCGGCGCGCCTCGTCTTCAGGGAGCAAGGAGCTTTCTTCAGTCCGTGTGGATTGGCTGCGGCCTTCAAAGGGGTTTTTGCCGATGGACTGAGAGCGCGTGACGACGGTCTTCGTGGTCTTGCCAACCGCCTTACTCAGCTCCTCAACGGTCTTCTCATCCGAAGGCGTGAGATAGAGTTTCACGCCCGCGTTGCCCTGCAGGGCGCGGCGGGTGTTCTCGCCGTAGATTTCATCGAGGGCGGGGATGGTTTGGGTGACAACGGCAAGGTGACCGCGATAGGTGCGCAGGGTCTCGATGCTCTCGACCACGATGGGCATTTTTCCTAGGCGATTGAACTCGTCGAGCATGATCATCACTGGCCACGGCTCGTCTGGCCCGGGATCCTTTTCCTGCATGGCGGAGAGGAGATCGGAGAAGAACAGCCGGATTAGCGGTGCGAGTGGCTTTACCATCAGCGGCTGGACGACGAGATAGACCGAGAAGGGCTTCTTGCGGATCGTGCGGAAATCAAAATCCGACACGGACGTCGCCTCATCGATGGCCGGGTTCTGCCATTGGTCGAGCCCCGAGGTCATCAGGAGCGAAACATAAGAGGTCAGCGTGTCATTGTTGGTGGACGCCAGCCGGGTGAAGATAAGCTTGGCGGCCCTGTTGTCTACCTCGTGGCCGCGCGCGAAATACTCCTTCTGCTTGTTCCCGCCCGAGGCCGCGATGCGGTAGATCTCGCCCAAGGTCGGGCGCTTGCGCTGGGAGGCCAACAGGCCTGCCGCCACGAAGAGATCGATCCCGCCCTTGAGGAGGCCCTGGACCCGGTCATTGTCGCTCTGCAGGAACAGCGTCGCCAGGAGCTGCAGTTCCATCTGCTGGCGCGCGGGATCTTTCAGCTCAAAGATGCGCAGGAGCGGGTTGTAGCGATGCGTGCGCTTGCCCTCCCAATCGGTGGGGGCGAAGCGATAGACCTTGTCGCCCTGGGCCGCGCGGTGCCGGGCCGTGGCCTCGAAGCACTCGCCCTTCACATCGAGCGTCACGGCGGAGCCTTGCCAGGTCAGCAGGTTCGGAATGACGAAGCCCGTGGTCTTGCCGCGGCCCGTGGGGGCCACGATCAGCGCATGCGGGAAGACCTTGGAGCAGATGTAGTTGGCGCGGGAGCCCGGCGGCCCCAGCTTGCCGAGGATGAACCCGGTGCCCGGCGCCCCGAAGAAGCCATTGGCCTTCATCTCGCGCGCGGTCTGCCAATGGGTCTGGCCAAACCGTGTAAGCGCGGACCCCGAGAGGGCGAGGCTCAGCATCAGGCCGGCGGCGGCGAAGCTGCCGATGATCAGGTGAATAAGTTGCGCGTCCTCCGGGCGGCGGTCCAGGATCGCAAGATAGTTCTGCGCGATATAGGCAAAGTCGATCTCGGCCCCAAAGCCGAGATCCTGGTAGATCAGCACCGCCGAGGCGATGGTATAGCCCATGGCGGCGGTCACCAGCGTTACCAACAAGACACCGGTCGTGATTCGTGCCTTTCCCATGGGCGCGCTCAATGGACCTGACCCCGCTCAGTCTCTCCATCCACGTCTGTCGCGCGGTGTTTTTCATACTCAGTGTCTGCAAGATCATCGACCACCTGGCGCAGAGCCTCGGAATTGGCCGTCGCTGCATTCGATTGCAGGTAGACCTTGGCGACATAGAGCCGGTCGAGACGGTCCTCGAGAACCTTCTCCAGCGCATCGGCATCGCCGGATGTGAGCCTCTCAAGTTGACGGTCATCCAGCACCCGCGCGATCTCGTCGCGGAAGGCGTCCCGCTCCGCCTCGGTCTCGAAGGGCGCGGACAACTCCCCCGCCCGCTCATGGTCTAGGACACGCGCAATCTCGTCTGCAAGGCGGTCGGCACGGTCAGACTGCGGCGCAGTTTCATCGCGGGTCGCTAGACGTTCGTCACGCGTGCCAGACCCGAGCCCGTCGCGCATCTCGGTTTCCCGGCGGACCTGCTTGATGGCCTCCGTGTCGCGTATCCGGGCGACGGCGGCATAGGTCGCCCCGAGCCCACGGGCGAGGTGGGACGGCATGTCCGGATAGCGCGCGCGCAAGTCATCGGCGACAGCATCTGCAACAGGCGTGCGGAGGTCGCGTCCCTCCATGATCCGGTCGACATCGCGGGCGATCTGGCTGGCGCGGGCCGCATCGGTGATGGTCTCCCTGTAGGGCTCAGACCGGTCGATCACATCGCCGGGACGTGCGAGCAAGTCCGGGTGTGCCTCGAGATACGCACGCTGCTCCGTCTCGATCCGACGCTCCGCCCGCGAGACCACCTCCCAGTCCCGGTCCTCGATCTGCTGCGCGGTCAGGCCCTCTGCACGCATCTCCTGACGGGGTGTCCCTTCCATCGCCCGCACCGCGCCCTCATGATAATGGAACCGCTCGCTGACCGCTTCCGCTTCCATGACCCCATCCCGCCGCAGCACGTTTTCCCGTTCCAAGAGCGTGCCAAGCGCAACATGCACATCGTTGAGAATGTCACGCGCCTGTTCCAGATCGGCGCGGCGTTCAAGGTTCAGTTCGCGCGCCTCAGCCACTTTGGAGAGATCATTGGCGATCCATTGATGCTCGAGCGCTGCATTTGAGGCACCCGTCTCGATCCGGGCCACCACTTCCGATGTGCTGATCCCCGTGCCCCGTAGTGCCGCGTCAATGCGCGATCTCAGGTCGGGCTCGGCCAGTCGCTCGCACTGGCTGGCGTCGATATTGGCTTCGGAATAAATCCCGCCCTCCGAGGGGGTCTCTGACAGCGTGCTCGAACGCAATCCGAGCGGCTGCATGTGCTGGACCTGCGTCTGGATCTCGATGAGGCGTTCTTCCAGCACGGGACGTTCCGCGTCAGACTTCTCGGCGATCATGCCCTGCACCCGCGCGAGCTTTTCCGCATAGAGGCTTCTCAGATCCTCGAAGCTTTGATCCTCGGCCATATACACATCTCCTGTTCGGTCCACCTGTCCGCCATGCGCGAGCACCTCGCCCGCGCGGAAGAGGGCCGCGGCAATATCCTCGCGGGCCTCGCGCGAAGCTTCCGCGGCAAGTGAGTGGTAGACAGTTCTGGTATTGGCGATCTCCGCCAGCGTCCGGGTCAGGTCAGCCCCCACACGCTCCCGCTCGCGGGGCGCGCGACCCTCGTCTTTCGCCGCATAGACCTCGCTGGTCCGGGCTGGGTAATGCACAACCCCGCGATCCACCCGCCGCGTGGCTTCGAGACGCACACCATACTTTTCCGCCTCCTCGACCATGGCGAGGCGGAAATCGTCATAGTTGAAGCGATGGTTGCGCCCCAGAAAGAAGAACTCGCCTTCCTGCGAGCGGCGGTTCAGCACCAGATGCGCATGCGGGTGATCGCGGTCCTCATGCACCGCGATGATGTAGTCGAAATGCCCCGCATCGGTCTGGAAGAACCGCTCGGCCACATCGGTCGCGATGTCGCGCACATCCTCCCCACGCGTGCCGATGGGGAAGGACATGAGCATGTGGGTGGTCTGCCCGAGCTTGGGTTTGAAGCCCGCATCCCACCGCTTGGCAAAGCGCTCGGTCAGGTCCTTGATGTCACCCGCCTCGAGCTTCGCTTTGCCATCCAGGAACCCGCTACTGTCCACGATATGGGTGGACTTGGTCGTGAGGTAATCGAGCTGGTTTGCGAGCTGCGATTTCGTGTGCGTGCCCCCGCTTCGGATTGCCTTGAAGACCGCCGGCCGATGCCCTGCTGCCGCGCGCACAAGCTGGGTCTGCTTGGCCACGTGCAGCCCTTGCATCGAGCCCCGGACGCGGCTCCAGCCATCCCGAAAGACCTCGCCCGTGACGGCATGGACAGCATCATTCAGCCGCATGGGCAAACTCCCTCAGCGCGGCCGTGGCCTCCAGCTGCATGACGTCGCGCCGACGCCGCAGCAGCAGGTCGATCTCGTCAGCGGAATCCAGAATGAACCGCGCCAGCCCGCGCATCTGTGCAAGGCGCAATTCAGTGAACTCGGCACTCGTGCTGCCCCCTGCCCCCTGCCCCCGCCGGTTGGCCTGCGTCATCTGCTTGGCGATCTGCGCGACCCCATTGCCGACCTCGTGCAGCGAGGCGCGATAGCGCGCCATCTCAGCCGCCATCTGCGCGTCCGGGACAAACACGCCACCCGCCGCCTGAATGAGCCGCCGCAACCCCTCGGCCCGGCTCTCGATCCCCGCCTTCGCCAACACCTCGTCGAGCGCCGCCAGCTCCGCAGCCGTGACCTTCACACTGACTGCTGAGACCGGGATCGCGGCATCGGCCTGGCGCTCGGCATCAGCTTTCAGGACGTAGCGCACGGCCCGCGATGTGACCTCGAAACGCTCAGCCAGCTCGGACGTCGACACACCCTCCGCGGCCTCGCGGACGATCTGCATCTTCTCGATCTCTGTCAGGCGTTTTGTTCGGGACATGCGGAAGAAAGACCCCCTATTTCCTGCCACCTTCCACCAAGGCTGCCTCTACCTTACAATAATATACCAAGCTGTCAATTATATACTTACGTCGCATTCAGGCTCAGGCAGCCTTGGTGTCCGCTTCCCCCGCTGCCCGCAGGGACGCGGCTCTGCCGCCCTCACCACCGGGCGCCCCAACCTGTCCAATGGGTCCCGTCCACCAGCACCGCCCGAGGGTCTGGCCGAACACGCATGTGTTCGGACGGAAACACGGGCGGGCGCAAACCCCACCGACAGGGCGGACAGGCAGGGTCAAGCAGGGCCAAATTTGGCTTGCCAAATCTCTGCCGCAAAAACCGGGAGGCCTTGGCCGATAGGTTTTTGGGGATGGCCCCTTGAGGCTGGCTGGACGGTCTGTCGCGGCCTGATCATTCCGGGCGGAGTGCGTCCGTTGAACGCGTAGGGACCGGCATCCCTGGAACAGGGATCGGGCCGCCCCAAGATCGTCCTGGGGCGGCCCATCCTCGTCACAGGATTTAGTCCTGGGGGTCCTTTGCGCTCGGCGGGAACATCACCAGCTCCGAGACCGCGACCGAGAAGTCGAGCTTGAGGCTGAAGAACTCCGATCCACCCCCGTTGCGGGTGTTGCGGAACATCGCACCCACGCGCTGAAAACGGGTGCGCTCCTGGCCATCGGTATCGGTGAACTTGACGGGGACGGTGGCGACGTAGTGGTTGGTCATTTGGGTTACTCTTGTTGCGATGGGGATCACCCGGCACGGGGGCAAGAGGCCCGGTCGCAAGGGCAAATGCGGAGGGTCCGCGGCTCCGCCGTGGAAGCCGTATTTGTGCTTGCCGAAGCGTCAGCGAAGGGCACGAACGGGCCGACCCCGTGCGATCCACATCTATGAGCAAAAAGGAGTGATCCGGATGACCCTTGCCATCACGTAGCCGCCACCATCCGCGTCCGCGTCCCGCCGAGCCTGGCAGGGGTGCTGACGGAGCCCGCCCGCGTGGATGCGATGTTCCGAAACACGCCCCGAGGGACGTGCAGGTCTTCAGCCTCATGTGCGACGTCTCGACCCCTCGGGTCTTGCGCTGCTGACGATGTGCGTGAGGTGCGCACCATCCCCAGCCCGTACCGATGCGGATGGGCCGCACTCTGGTGGACCGGGTAGAGGGATGACGGTGCTGGACGTCGCAGCCTGTCGATCTTGCGTAACCGAGCGCACGCGCCATAAGACATGACGAAAGGGCCGCGCCAAGCGCGACCCCCTCTCTTCAATCCTGCGCAGTCCTCTTAGCCGGGCCAGCAACCCGCATGACCGTCAGACCTTTCGCTTCCGCCTTCTGCCCGAGGTTCAGCGCGACCCCATTGCCGCCGAAGAGGACAACCCCCGTCGCCGCGAACTTGTCGTCGAGCATTTCGTCGTTGCACTTGAACGGTGCCGCCCGCCCATGCGCGGACCAGCGAG
>NZ_LPUY01000024.1 GCF_001518015.1 Tritonibacter horizontis | reverse complement strand
AATTCAGGCTATTAGAAGAAACTACAGACCACAACTGGAAGTGATTGTGGTGCCCGGGGGCGGAATCGAACCACCGACACGAGGATTTTCAATCCACTGCTCTACCCCTGAGCTACCCGGGCACCGGAAGGCATCACGCCTTGGGTGGAGGCCTTCTAGGCGCTGTGGGATGCAGTGTCCAGAGCCTTTTTGAAAGAAAATCATCAATGTTCGGTGGGGCCGCGTTTTTCTGCTTCTTCCAGAGCGTTTTCAAGGTCTTCTTGGTCGGCACTGGGCAACGCGTAGCCGCCGCTCAGCCATTGTGAAAGGTCAAGATCAGCGCAGCGTTTGGAACAGAAGGGACGGAAAGAATGCTCTGTTGGTTTGCGACAGATTGGACAGCTCATGACAGAATCTCCGTCAGTGGGAGGCGGCCCCGCTTTCGTTGAAGTTCAAAGTGGCCAAGAGTGGTCCAGCCGACCAATGTCGTCTCTTCGGGGTCGGATTTGAAACCGGCCCGCAGGGCGCTTTCGACGGGGCGGCGGTCCTTTTTCGGCATCGGCGCCGCATCTATCACGATCTGCCCACCCAGGCCAAGACAACGCAGGGCGCGCGGCAAGGCGCGGGCACAGGCCAGGTTGGCCTTGACCCCGGCAGCCAGAGACGTGTCGCTGCCGGTGTTGACGTCCACCGCGATCAGCGCCCGCGTGGGTTCCACATAAAGATAGGCCCCGCTACCGAGCGGGATGCGACCGCTGCGAACCACGTCAAGCGCGTCAAGAACACCGCAGCGCTCGAAACTGCCATCGTCGGTTTCGACCTGGGCCGGGTCGGTCCATTCGCGCCAGGCCAGAAGATGGGGCGCCTCGCCCTCATAGAGGATTTCTGTCTCGGTGCCGGTATCGTCCAGAACCTGCCGCGCCGCGGTCAGCATCGCGGCAATATCGTCGGCGATCTCCTCCGGGGCCGCACCAATACAGGCGGACCGCAGGATCAGCCCATAGGGGGCCTCGCCCATTTCGCCATGCGCGATCTCCATCAGCCGGTCACGTTCGTCCTCGTCGCGGATGGACCGCGAGATGTTCAGCCCCGGCGCATCGGGAGTGACAATCGCATAGCGGCTCTTGAACAACAGCTTTTGCGTGGTGGGCAGGGCTTTGCCAGGCTCTGCATAGCCGGTCACCTGCACCAGCATCAGCTGCCCCGGCGCCAGCCCTTTGACCTGCCGCAGGAAGGCGGGCCCATCCGGGGTGGTCAGAAACATGCCGCCTTGTCCTTTGATGGCGCGTTCGGCCCGGGCGCGGTAAATGGTGCCGGGAGCCGGCGCATCGCCTGCAATCAGGAAATCTTCGAGCACGCCATCCACCATGAGCGCGGCGGCCTCGCGGCCTTCGAGGTGGTCCAGAACGATCTGCGTGCCTTTCATGGCGCTTTATCCTTGTACAATGGGTAGCCCGCCGCCTGCAGCAGGGTGGCGGTTTCTGCCAGCGGCAAACCAACGATGCCAGTAAATGAGCCACTGATCCACGGAATGAGCGCGCCCGCCGGTCCCTGGATCGCATAGCCACCGGCCTTGCCCTCCCAGTCACGTGTAGCGAGATAAGCGTTCAGCTCCTCGTCGGACAGACGCTTCATCTTGACGAAGCTGACCACATCACGTTGCCAGAGTTGTTCGCCCCGCCGCAGCGCGATGGCGGTGATCACGCGATGGCGCCGACCTGACAGGGCCAACAGAAATTCGGCGGCTTCGCCCGCGTCGCGCGGCTTGCCCATGATGCGCCGGCCAAGGGCCACCGTGGTATCCGCGCAGAGCACCAGATCCTGTGAGTCCGCCGCGACGGCCTGCACCTTTTCCCGCGTCACGCGACTGCAATAGTCACGCGGCAATTCCCCCTTCAATGGGGTTTCGTCAATGTCGGGGGGCCGGATGTCGTCCGGGGTCACGCCAAGCTGTGCCAAAAGCTCCAGCCGGCGCGGACTGCCTGAACCGAGAATGAAAGCCATTGCCGAACTCCTGTCGTTACGCCGCCCTGTTTAGTGCTGTCACGGAAAGCAGAAAACCCCTGAGACGCAACAGGGTGCACAGGGTGCAGCGGCGTGGCTGGCAAAACAAAAGCCCGGCTGAAAGGCCGGGCTCTGATCGTGGTGAAGGATCGCGCTTACTTGAAGCGGTAGTTAATCCGACCCTTGGTCAGGTCATAGGGGGTCATTTCCACCTGGACCCGGTCGCCCGCGAGGACACGGATGCGGTTCTTCCGCATCTTACCTGCCGTATGCGCGATGATTTCATGGCCGTTTTCCAGCTCGACCCGAAACGTCGCGTTTGGCAGGAGTTCCTTCACGACACCGGGAAATTCGAGCGTATCTTCCTTGGCCATGTTGTCTCCATATCTGTGTTGCCCGGATAAACCGGGATGTGCGCTTAAATGAGCGCATTTGCCCTGATTTTCAAGGGCGCTTTTATAGCAAGTCTTGGTTAACGAGGCCTTCCAGGCGGGTTTCTTGCTCTTTCCAGTGGCTTCTGTTGCGCACGACCCCGTTTTTACGGACCTCGGCGATTCTCTCGCGGTCCACTTCGGCATAGGTCCAGCCAGGCTGATTCAGGGTCCCTTCGGCCAGAACGCCGGTGCTGGGAAAGCCAGTATCGGGCGGTGCGAAGATGCCGCCCATGCCGGTGTTTTCCTCAACCGCCTCGGACCAGGCCGCCGGGCCGACGACGGATGACATCACGGTCACGCATTGCTGTTCCAGCGCCCGGGACATCGCGCCGATGCGGACCCGCCAATATCCGGCCAGGGCCTCGGTGCACGAAGGAACAAGGATGAAATCCGCTTCGCGCAGCGCATGGGCCAGCAAGGGGTATTCACTGTCATAGCAGATCAGCACGCCGATCTTGCCCAAGGCAGTGTCGAACAGCTTCAACGGCCCGCCGCCGTCGATGCCCCACGGCGCGCGCTCGAACATCGTCATGATCTGCTTGTCCTGATGATCCCGCTTGCCGGTGGGAGTGTAGAACTCCGCGCGATTGACAGGTTTGGCAAAGCCGCCATGAAACGGTGCAGAGGCGCCGAGAATATGAACCCCATATTCGGCCGCAAGTTTCAGGTGCAGCGCTGCGACATCTTCCATCTTGTCCGACACGGATTGGATCGAGGCCTGAAGGTTGCCTGCAACCTCAACGCCATCAAGGGTCGACAGCTCCATTGCGCCATATTCGGGGAACACCAGAAGATCCGCACCGTTGCTGGCAGCGTCAGCGACCCAAGCGGCCAGTTTGTCTTCGTATTGTGCCCAACTGTCGAGCCAGTCGAGCGGATAGGCGGCGGTGGCGATCTTCATGTTGGGGTCTCCGATACGCAACGTTCCCTAGCAGCTAGCCGATTCCGTGCGGTGGGAAAAGTGCGAAGATGCGTTCTGGATTTAGCCCCAAGGTATCACAGATCCCGGATCCAGAATTGCAGCTGCTTTCTGGTTTCGTTTTCGTTATCCAGATCCTTCCAGGAGAATTCAGCGATGACACCGGGCAGCGGGGCATACCCGCGCTTTCGCCAGAACGCATCCAGCGGTCTGTAGGTTGCAGGTCGTCGGGGGTGGTCCGCAGGTCGCTGCACCGCGCAAAAGGCCACCTTTTCAAACCCCAGCTTGCGCGCATGGGCTTCGCGCGCATCAAAAAAGCCGTGCCCGGCGCCCCGGCCGCGAAACTCGGGCAACAGAACGGATTCTGCGCAATAGAAGATCTTGCCCAGATCCAGCCCGCTGCCGGAAAATGCTGCGGCAAAATCCTCTGAATGATCGGCCAGCGGCGTGCCTGTGGCCGCGCCGACCAGCTGATCACCGTCGAACGCGCCGATCACCACCGCCCCTGTGCTGTCGCGATAACTGTGCAAGTAGTTGCGTTCATACGCCAGATCCCCATCGTAGAGATAGGGCCAGGCCCGAAACACCTCGATCCTGAGGCGCGCGACATCCTCCAGCGCGCGCCCCGTCAGCAGCTCGATCCGCAAGGACATCAGGCCGAAACCTGTTTGATCCAATCCGCGAGGTTGTAATAGGTGGTGACGCGGGTAATCAGGCCATCACGCAAATCGAAAAATGACCCGGCTGGCAGTTTATAGGTCTGTTGCCGCGCTTCCGGCAGGCCCTCGTCGGTTGTCAGATAGGTGCCGTTCACGGTGTATTCCGCCGCGGCGCGGGTGGCGGTTGGATTGGCAAAGATCACCAGATCTGTCAGCTCTTCTTGATAGCAGCGCGACATATGCGCGCAAAACGCGGCGAATTTGTCTTTTCCGACCCGAACGTTCCCTTCATTCACGTGATGGGCGACATCTTCGGCCAGGCAGTCGATCATCCCATCTGTGTCGCCTGCGTTAAAAGCCGCGAAATAGCGGGCAATGGTATCGTTCATTCAAGTCTCCGTCGGGTTGCCCCAGCGTGCGATCAGCCGCTCAAGGATCTGGTCTCGGGTTTGCCTGTAGCTTACTAGCTTGGCTTCCCGTGTTTCTCCAAGTCCGGTAGGGTCCATAATTGGCCAATAATCGACATCGAGATGAAAAAACCGGGTCAGCTCCAGGGCACGGCGCTGGCTGGCCGGGGACAGGGCAATTACCAGATCATAGGAGGAAATATCGTCGCCCCATTCCTCCATCTCGTCAAACGACCGGGAGCGATGGCGGGACAGCTCAACGCCGATCTCCTGACAGACGTTGATGCAGAAACCGTCTATTTCGAGGTCGTTCTTTACGCCCGCGGACTGGACGTAAGTCCCGGATCCGTAAAGTTTCTTCATGATCCCTTCGGCCATGGGGGATCGCACCGCGTTATGGTCACAGCAGAACAGGATGGACTGCGGCAAGAATTCCACGCATCAGCCTCCGAAATGCAGAACGCAAATCAGCGTGAACAGCCTGCGGGCGGTATCCGTGTCGACTTCAGCCTTGCCATCCAGCCTTTCCTGCAGAACCCGGCTGCCTTCGTTGTGAATGCCTCGCCGGGCCATGTCGATGGTTTCGATCTGGCTGGGGGGCAGGTTCTTGACTGCGTTGAAGTAGCTTTCGCAGATTTGATAGTAGTCCTTCACCACCTGCCGAAACGGAGAAAGCGACAAATGGAATTCCGCCGCAGGGGCGCCGGTTTCCGTCTGGATGTCAAAGACTAGCCGTTTCTCGCGGATCGAAAGCGACAGATGATAGGGGCCATCCGGTGCCCTGCGGCCCTCTTTTTCAGGCAGGACAAAGCTGTTGTCCTCGATCAGGTCGAAAATGGCCACCTTGCGTTCCTGCTCGATCTCCGCCGTCGGCGGCGGCAGATTGCGGTCATCAAGTTCAATATGGCTGATCCGGCTCATGGCACTGGTCCCAAATCTATCTCAACTACTGACCTAGCGGATCACAGCCGCGCGCACAATCGAGACGGTGGCTGAACCCTGCGCAATCAATGCGCAAGTGTCACGTCAACGCTGCGTAAAATCGCATGGAGGCAGTCCGAAAACCCGCTTGATGCGATTTGGCATCAATACTCTATTAACCAAGAGGGCGCTTGATGGTGCTGTGCTTGGAGGCTCAGCGATCGACGCAGCGTTCTAGCCAACAACAGGCTCAGCTTCGCGGAGGGCAGCCCGCCGAGCTGAGCCTTAGTTTGTTTTCAAATGGTTATATCAGTTTCACCCTAGCGGTTGAGCGCGTCCAGGCGGGCAAGAACCGACAAGCCATGCGCCTCGAGCCGCTCGCTCGTTGCAAGGGTCGCCGCTGCCGGACCAATGGCGCGCAGGGCGTCCGGGGTCATCTGGCTCAAGGTGGTTCGCTTGAGAAAATCCATCACCGACAGACCCGAAGAAAACCGCGCCGACCGTGCTGTTGGCAGCACGTGATTTGGTCCGCCGATATAGTCGCCGATGGCCTCTGGTGTAAATTGCCCCAAGAAGATCGCCCCGGCGTGGATTGTCTTCTGGCTCAGAGCTGTGGGATCAGCGACGCAGAGTTCCAGGTGCTCGGGCGCGATCCGATTGGACAGCTCGGCCGCCTCTTCCAGATCACGCACCACGATCACCGCGCCAAAGTCACGCCAGCTCGCCCCCGCGATGGGGCCGCGCTGCAGGGTTTTCAGGCGGTGCTCAACAGCCTCTGCAACCGCCTGCCCAAAGGCCGCATTGTCGGTGATCAAAAGCGACTGTGCGCTTTCGTCGTGCTCGGCCTGGCTCAGCAGATCCAGGGCGATCCAGTCCGGATTGTTGTCCGCATCCGCAATAACGAGGATTTCGGAGGGGCCCGCGATCATGTCGATGCCAACCTTGCCAAAGACCCGCCGCTTGGCTGCCGCGACAAACGCATTGCCCGGCCCGGTGATCTTGTCCACGGGGGCGATTGTATCGGTGCCATAGGCCAGCGCCGCAATCGCCTGGGCGCCGCCGACGCGGTAGACCTCGTCCACCCCGGAGATGCGACAGGCCAGAAGAACCAGCGGATTGATCTCGCCGTCGGGGGTCGGAACCGTCACGGCCAGCCGCGAGACCCCTGCGACCTTGGCCGGAACGGCGTTCATCAGCACCGAGGATGGGTAGCTGGCAAGCCCGCCCGGCACATAGAGCCCCGCAGCGGACACCGCAGACCAGCGCCAGCCAAGGGTGGCGCCCGCCGCATCGGTCCAGCTCTTGTCTTCGGGAAGTTGCTGTTCGTGATAGGCGCGAATTCGGGCGGCCGCCAATTCCAGGGCCTCGCGTTCAGCGGCGGGGACATCTGCGATGGCGGCGTCGATCTCCGCTTCGGTGATCCGCAGGGATGCGGTGTCCGGCAGCGACAGACGGTCGAATTTCGCGGTCAGCTCCAGCAGCGACTGATCGCCACGGGTGCGGACATCTGCGATGATCTCCGCGACGATGGCATCGACATCGGGGCTGTCCTCACGTTTTGCGCTCAGCAAGGTCGCAAAGGACTGTTCGAAAGTGCTGTCCGACGTGTCGAGGAAAACGGGCATCGCGGCCTCCTTAAAGGTTTGGCCCTGCTTAAACCGCCGTTCCGCAGTCCTCAAGCCACTCCGTCAGTCCCCGTGCTGTGGAACCCGTCCGGACGGGGCCTGATAGGGACGCGTCACGTCCTTGAGTGTGACTTCGATTGCCTCGACCGACAGGCGGATTGCCCCGTCCCCGGCCAGCGTCAGGTGCACATGCCCGGCGCCATCCTCGGCCGGTTCAAAACTGACCGAGAGCAGCGACAGGATGATATCGGGGTCGCTCCGGTCCACCCCTTGCGAGGCCACCCCCAGAACGTTGTCCACCACCAGCAGCGACTGGACCCGTTCAAATTCCCGGCCCCGGCGCGCAGCGGCCTCGCGGTCCTCCCAGCGGAACCGGTTGAGCAGAATGGCAAAGCGGCGGGAGGACGGCCGCCAGGACATCTCTGTCGCTGGAAAGACCGCATCCTGCGCCAGCGCCGAGATCACCTCCAGATCCGAAGTGTCCTGCGCGCCCAGGTTCAGCGGCCGCTCGCGCCCGTCATCGTAGGAGGCATCGGTCATCAGCTTTCCTTGATCCGTTCGATTTTTGCCCCAACAGAGGAGAGCTTGCGCACAACATGCTCATACCCACGGTCCAGGTGGTAGACGCGGCTGACCCGGGTCTCACCCTCGGCCGCCAGTCCCGCCAGGATCAGTGAAACCGACGCCCGCAGGTCTGTCGCCATCACCGGCGCACCTTTCAGCCGGTCAACCCCTGTCACCTTGGCGGTGCCCCCCTGTAGGTCGATCTGCGCCCCCATCCGCATCAACTCCGGCGCGTGCATGAAACGGTTTTCAAAGATCTTCTCTTCCAGCGTCGCGACCCCGTCAGCGGTGCACATCAGCGCCATCATCTGCGCCTGCAGGTCGGTCGGAAACCCGGGGAAGGGTTCGGTGACCACGTCCACCGCCTTCACACGCCCGGCCTTGTGGGTCACTTTCAGGCCAGTGTCAGTGTCGGTCACCTCAACCCCGGCCTGTTCCAGGGTCTGACAAAAAGCTTCGAGCAGGTTGCGGCGCCCCCCCAACAGTTCGACCTCGCCACCACAAATTGCCGGCGCCAGCATGTAGGTGCCCAGCTCGATGCGGTCGGTGACAACCGGGTGGGTCGCACCGTTCAGCCGCTCAACACCCTGAATGGTGACCGTGCTGGTGCCGTGCCCCTCGATCTGGGCGCCCATGCGAATGAGGCATTCGGCGAGGTCGATAATCTCCGGCTCGCGCGCGGCGTTTTTCAGCACCGTGGTGCCCTTGGCCAATGTCGCCGCCAAAAGCGCATTTTCCGTGGCCCCGACCGACACCAGCGGGAAATCGACAACGCCACCATGCAGGCGCCCGCCTGGCGCCTTGGCATGAACATAGCCATCGCGCAGGTCCAGCTCCGCGCCCATCGCCTCCAGCGCCTTGAGGTGCAGATCCACCGGCCGGGCCCCGATGGCGCAGCCCCCCGGAAGCGAGACAACTGCGTGTCCGTCCCGCGCCAGCAACGGCCCCAGCACCAGGATCGAGGCGCGCATCTTGCGGACGATGTCGTAATGGGCCGTGTGGTTGTCGATCGCATGGCTCGACATCGCCAGGACCTTGCCGTCCTGCAAGGCGGTGACTTCTGCGCCCAGCGATTGCAGAAGAGAGGTCATCGTGCGGATGTCACTCAGCCGGGGGGCGTTTGTCAGCGTCAGCGGTTCTTCGCTCAACAGCGTCGCGGGCATCAGTGTCAAGCAGGCGTTCTTGGCCCCTGCAATTGGAATCGCCCCGTTCAGCGGGCCGTTTCCAGTTACCAAAATCGAATCCATCTGCTCTATCCTTTAGCGTCGCCCGAGGCGTCGTCTTTTTGTGCGGACCGCGCTTTGGCTTGCGCCTTGCGTCGGGCCATGTTTGCCTTCAGGGCCGCTTTCAGGCGGTCCTCGCGAGAGGCCTCGGATCGGTTACCGGAAGGTTTATTTTTCTCTGCCATACAGCGTGTCTAACTTAGTCGAAAAAAAGCGTCCAGACGCTCTTGCATCCATCTGCGAATATGCATAGAAGCCCGCTCACGGCGCTGCTGTAGCTCAGAGGTAGAGCACTCCCTTGGTAAGGGAGAGGTCGAGAGTTCAATTCTCTCCAGCAGCACCATTAACTATTTGACCCCCAGAAAACATGCCCAAAGCCTTGAAGGGCAACGCTTTTTGAGGTGTTCTATGTGTCCCATTTCGATGGTACGCAAAGCCCTCTGTAAAGGCCAATCTGAGCAGCGTTCTGCGCAGTGTAAAATCTCCGCTTTCCCATAGTTTCCAAGGGCTTGAGAGGAATTTCAAAGAGAGTTCTATCATCTCCTCAAGGCTGCCCGCTTTGGGCTCACTTTTGGAGACATTTTCCCGCATACGAGCCTTCTCTTTTTCAAGCTGATTGAGTTTGCCTTCATAGGAAGAGATCACGGCGGCGTTGCTCGCGCTCATAATCCGACCAAGCAAAGTTTCGATTTGTTTTTCAACATCGACGATCTGACGCTGCGCCGAGCGCTTCGCATCCTTCGCCTGATCCAGTCGTGCATCCCATGCTTGCCGGAACATAGCCTTCGTCAAAGCGAAGAGCTTTGGACTGGGCTCAAGTGTTTTGACAACCTCACCAAAGGCACCTCCAAGCTTGTCACGTGGGATGGATTTTCCGTAGCTGTCACAGCCCTTGGTATGACAGGCATAATATGGATAACTTTTGTACTTACCTTTGGACCAAGATGATCGCAGAGACGCGTTACAATCGCCGCAGGTTGCAAAACCCCTCAGAGCAAAGTCCTCGCCAGTGTTTTTGCGCTCTGGTGCATAACCAGTGGTTTTTAGGCGTTCTTGTACCCGATCAAATGTTGCCATCGAAATGAGCTGTTCATGCTGACCTTTGAGCCAGCTCAGCCCGTAGACTTCGCTGCATACATAACTAGCATAGAGCGGCTGTCTCAGCAGGTCAGAGACACGCTTGTCTCGTACTTGGCCCTGAATGTTGTGGGGATAGTCAGGCTTCGTTTCCAGAAAACGCTTCACTTCCGCCTGCGTTTGATAGCGTCCAGCAGCGAAACCCTCTAGCGCTTCGCGCACCGCGCTTGCATGTGGTTCATCAGGCATCAACAATTTGCCATGCCCCTTCACGGTCTTGTAGCGATATCCAACAGGCGCATTATGCACCCAGTAACCGGACTGCATACGGGCTTTCATTTTCTGGGCGACTTGCCGTCCGTTCTGCTTGCGCTCCAACGCACCTTGGGCTGCCATGATCGTCTCAATGAATTCACCTTCTGGCGTTTCATCAAATTTGAAGTTCAGGCATTCGATAGTTGCGCGCCGCGCACGGAAGGCCTCGCGCAAATCCAGATGAAACCGTGTATCGCGTGCAAAGCGCTTGAGATCATCGAAGATCACTACAAATCGCGTATCGGGTTGAGCATCAAGGAATGACAACAAAGCAACCATGCCTGGGCGCTTTATGAAGTCGCCGCCACCTGTGATGGTGTCAGGAAAAACCGCCGCAACATTGAGGCCCTTGGAGTCTGCAAATTCGCGGCATCGGGTTTCTTGGCTTTGTAGCCCATGACCATCTGACTCCTGCGCTCGTGACGAGACCCGACAGTAAATTACGGCCTGTTCTTGATTTACTGATCCTTCCACGGGTCCTCCTTTGCTGAATGCTCGTTTATGATTGATGATAGCAGATCAGAGCACGCATCACCCTTTGCATCGTCATTTTTTCCACAAGCCTGTTGGACAGGATGGATACCAAAGCCCAGATCAACGAAGCTCAAAACGATAGACCAAAGGGTCTCGATCAATTCGCGTTTTTCGTCCTCAGATATTTCTGCATCTTCAAAGAAGGGCAGATACGCATCCCAATCGATTGTCAGCGTCGGCGGATCTATCTTTGGGCTGGAGTTTGGGGGTGTGTCACGCATGGCGTTGTCGTTTCTACCTCGTGGGCTGTTGCTTTGTTGATCCCTCCTTTCTTCACGCACCACACGTGAGAACATAAAGTGAACATTATAGGATATAAGTCCTATATCTCAAAGCACTATCTAACAGAACTATGTCTGTGCATTGGCACAATAAGGGGTATCCAAGGGCGCAACATCAGGTAGAGTGCTGGTAAGAACAGGTATTGAGGGCAGAAAAATTTCTGAGGATATCGATTGGCAAAAGCTCTCAAAAGAGGACCGTGCCCCTCTCAACAAAGAACTTTTTAAAGCAGTCAGCAGTGTTGCCGATGCGACCGGCGTGACGATCCTGGAGCTGATCGACAAAGCTTTTGTCGGACTGCCTGCGGTGGGAACAGATTACTCGTCAAACTTTCGGAGGGGCAACATCTCAGCGGCAAAAGCTCTGCTGATGCACAAATGGCTGGTAGAGAACCATTTTGATTTAGCCCAGAAGTTTGCTCCCAGCCTTTTCCAGATCAATCCAAAATCGGCTTGGGATCAATTCGTTGATGCAAACGCCATAATCGGCGACCTAAGTATAGTTCAGCTGGAATCAGACCTAGGCCTGATTGAACGGGATGATGAAACCATCTTAGTTCCTGATACGATCAGGCTGACGCAACGGTTTTGCTTTGAGCTCACAACGGAAATAAGGGGTACGGCGAAAGCCTTCCAAAAATATGAAGGGCAATGGCACTGTCTTCCACTTGGAGCCGATAGCCGAAACCTAAAGGGAAGCGTATCAGAAAGCCCACAGCTCCTTCCACGCGATAAACTCGGCAATCCAATCGGGCTACGAGAAAACAATGACGCGGGCTATCATACGTTTGTGGTTATCGTATCTAATGACAAGACGATACCAACGGATATAGAAAAAAGTGCACAACTGGAACCGGACAGTTCCAAATTTGAGGTGCACAAAGTCAATATCAGATTTGTGACATAGACCATTTTGCCCATCGCGTATTATTCGTGACATGATGATATTTGCTTTGCAGCTTTGCAAGGTTCTTTAATGAGTCATTCACTTGATTAACGCCATCATCATCGGCCATTTGAGACGCTGCATAGCCTAGGTCTTCGATTGCCCAGTCAAACGTCTCCAGATGATAGATCATCATTTCTCTGAAGCGGCCTCGATCAAAATCGTAGCGTTGCATCAATCTATGGCTGATAACATCTCGACACGTAAAGGCTCGCACTAACGGATCAGGATGGTGGCCAACCAAGATCAGTTCATCTTTGGTTTTCCGCATTAGACGGAACAACACATAGAGTGCCGCAATGGCAAGCGCACCAACATGCTCTACCGCGATTTCTGGCGCACCTAAGAACGTCCGTTCGTTGTCCGCGAGATTTTGAGATTTCACCGCCTCTATCAGTTCATCAATTTGTTTATCGAGCAACGCTGCTCCGATTGTGTCCGCCTCATATTCCCACGCCTGGGATCGCTCGTCGTAGGTTGCGTGCTGATCATCGCGACTGACCACATTGAATTCCGATATTCCGTCCGTTCCGGCCTTCTCTAAGGCCAATTGATCGACATGCCCTCCGATAATATGGCCATGCTCATGCGCAAGAATAAATTCCATACAAAGCCGTGACAGCAGTTCAGCGCCTTTGGGCCGCTCAAGGCTGTCGAGCAGCAACCAAGGCAGCACATCAGCTGACGTTACCAACCTTGCCATCACCGCGTTTATGGTTGGATCGAAGTTACTGCTGATCGATATGAGATACTCGCCATCAACCCTTCGCACGCGAGCGTTCAGCACGTCACTTTGTTCAAAGTTAACCGACGCAGGAAAGTGCAAGGTGACGTCTCCGAGACAAGAAATAATATAGCCAACATCGGTCAATTGAACCTTAGATGCCACCTAAAAACGGGCGCGTTTTCTCGCAAGACAGAGTTAAGGTTAATCGCAAGATGTGTGTGGTAGTACCACACCTCTTGAAAAGGGGGCTGCTGCGCTCCCCCGTTTTATCCCCCACAGCCAATGGTCATGACACGGCATTGAGCCTTTCATGGCCATACAAACATATCGGTGTTTGATCCCGCGCGGGAGACTTCGCTCTCCCTGCACCCATCGACTTAAGGGCGTTCCTGCCCCCAAGACCCCAGCCCAACCCTTCGCGGTTTGGATGCCGTCAGCCTGTCGAGGCTGAACCCGAACATAGGGCTACCGCGCCCCCTGTAATCCCACTCGCAGGAGCCGGAGATTTGCCTCTCCAACCTGCACCCGACCATGCATGCAACGACCTATTGAAGCGCCAATTAAGAGAGCGCTTTTGCTACTCCGCACGTGCCAAACATCATGCAGACAACTTCGTCGAAATCATCCATGGAAGGAAGATTTTGTGCAGCCGTTCCGTTGAAAAATCATATCGAATGAGCTGAGGCAATTTCTTAATAACAAGCCCCAACCGAAAATTTCTCGGTCGTTCCGTCAGTTCTGTTCACCCAAAAGCACCTTGTCCCAAAGTCGGCCGACCGAACACTAAAGCTCTCAATACCAGAGCCAGTCTTTTCTTCGCACTCCGGGTGCATCAGTATCAAGTCTCTAAGTATTGTAGAGTCATCTTTGGATACCTTGTCGCCTAGATCGTATTTGTACAGCATTTCCCTTAAATAATGCGCTGCGTCGCCTTTCTTTTTGAAGTATAGTGAACCAATCTTAACGGGCTTTGCTGGCATATTCGTTATCTCCTTACTCGATTAGTCGGTAAATTGCTCTTGCAGCGATCTTGGAGGGCGAACTCTTTCCAAAACCTCTCGGACGATGATATTTGGCAAGTCCATACCTTCAAAATTTGGGGCATGATCGGTTATCCATCTGACACAACCATCTCTGCTTAGATCGTCTTTAGAAATCTTTTCGTATAATGCGACAGCCGTCATGCGCGAAAGACCCAACTCCATCAACGAAAGCAGTGTTGTGCTTGAGACGCCAAACTCTAGCGCAACTCCAATATCAAAATCCTCATCGATGAGGTCATCTCGCTTAATCTCCAAGAGATGCATATGAAGAATGTCCATATATGCTGAAATATACTTTGGCGCTTTAAATCTCGCAGTCTGCTCTACGATATCCATAGTATCTCGAATGAGCACGGCCAGCTTGAACGTCTTATTGTTTCGTTGGTGGTACTCAATACGTTTTCTGATAATGACAGCGAGTGATAGTCCCTTCAACCACTCGACTACGATGAGTGCATGCAAAGGAACGAGACCATCTGGCAAAAAAACAGGAAAAATACTAGAGTTGATGCGCCTCATCACCGTAACATATCTATCATACGCATCTACACTCTCCGAAGGAGCAGGCAGCAGATTTTCAACGTCACCTTCGTAATTCTTGAATAGATCGAGTAACCGTTGGAGTCCAATAGCACTGACACCAGGATGCCTGATCGAAAGTTCAGCAGGTATGTCAATCTTCCTCGCCATCCGCTCAAGACAAGCATCTAGTTTTTCCAAGAGTTTGGAATCATGACGTTTTGCCAAACCTGCGTTTGCAAGTGAGCCCAACCGAAGATAGGTATCTAGCAGGTAAGCGCCTACTTGTTCGTAGTGCTCAGCACCCTCAAGGTCGCTTAAACTTTCGATATCTCGACCATCCAAGTACTCGACCAAGCCATCCTTTGAGGTCATCACTGCGTCTGTTTCGCGCTGAATTGGATATCGAGACCGTTTTGGCACACCAATGGGCCATGCACTTTCGTCGTTCGGATCGATACAGATGATATTTCCCTGAAACTCGTTTCCCCATCGTCCAGCTCGCCCGGCGAGATTCCAAAAATCATGGGGCTCCATTGGATTCCCACGGCCCTTACGCGGGCCACGAACAACAATAGTTCGACAAGAGA
This sequence comes from Tritonibacter horizontis, assembly GCF_001518015.1. Taxonomy (GTDB): domain Bacteria; phylum Pseudomonadota; class Alphaproteobacteria; order Rhodobacterales; family Rhodobacteraceae; genus Epibacterium; species Epibacterium horizontis. Next base: position 7,329 of record NZ_LPUY01000024.1, on the reverse strand, counting down.
GATTGACACCCTCTATGAGGGTCGATGTACACGCTAAAAACCTAATTTTCCCAATCCTGAAAAGTCTTTCGATTTCCACTCGAATAAGCGCAGGCATATTACCATAGTGAAAAGCTACTCCACGCTCCACAAGTGGAGCAAGCTGATAGCTTCTATGCACACCCTTCCGCGCCAGATCAGCCAAATCCAGAAGCTCTTTATCATCTGTTTTCTCCCTAATATCCAGTTGGCTGATCAGGAGGGCAATTTCTTCAGCTTCTGCAGCTCCATTGCAGTAAATCAGTGTTCCTCCGCGCGCGCCCGCAGCGGCGGCAATAAAAGCCAACCTTTTTCTCAAACCAGCGGGCTTATTAGCAAGTTGCAGCACGCCAATGGGTATTGAAGAATCGCCACTAACTAAACCGAGGGCCCACTCTTTTGGCTTACGTGGCACTTGTTGCGCCAGGATGACATTTTGCAGAACAGTTGGAATATCGCTGTCAACAGAGACACGATCTGTACCAATAGGCGCATCCTGAAGCAGCTCGTCAGGATTTTGAGTTGAAGGGCTGACAAAGACCGCTTTCATCTTGTGATTGCTTCTAGAGATTCGCTCTATAGCGTCTTGTAAAATGACACCTCTTTGATTGTCGCCGATTTTGTGAGCTTCATCGACGATGAGAAGATCGACGGATAGCTCGTCGCTAAGAATATTAGCCAGTAAATGAAGTCGCTCTTGGGTAAAAACAAATATAGTTTTTGTAACACCTGCAGCAGCTGATAAGTATTTTTCTGCCAAAGGTAATGAAGTTACGTTGATCGTCTTGTCGTCAGCGAGAAGATCATTAAGACTAGCCTCGATTTCGGTGACAAGAGCGCGCGTCGGGGCCAAATAAACTACTACACTAGTATCAGTGGTTATAAGCCGGTCCAATAACCACTGAAGCACGAGAAATGTCTTGCCGGACGCAGTGGGTGCCGATGCCGAAAGCCACGAATTTTCGGAAGACGCGCCTGTCCAAAACTCCTTCTGGAATTCGTTGACACCAAGCCATTTACCAGTTGCCTCAACCAACACTGAGTCATCAAATTTCCTTTTGTAGGCTTCAATCCTCATAGACACTCCTAATCTCGCTTCAAGGTTAGGAGCGACGAGACCGCGCTCTTGGGACAGCACGACTGCACGATGATTTGAAAGCTTATCAAGGAGCATTGCCCCTGCATCACGAACAGAGCTGTCTGTGTCCAAGGCAACAGCGGCAGTTGCGATCCGCAGCGATGCTTCTTGATGCTCACGTTGCGAAGATCGCGCTAGCATGCTTCCGGCTAGCAACAATCGCCCCCAGTCAAATTCGTTCTGTGCGTCATTGCAAGAATAAGTCGCCTTCAGGTTGGTAAGCTCAGTAGCCACTGTGACCTGAGTTAGTCTTTCAATTTCCTCACGGAGTGCCTCAAATGTGAGCCAATCTAAAAATTCGATCTCCGTCATAATTTTAACCCAAGTGCCTCAAGAAAGGCATCTCTGAATCCTTCTGCAGAAGGAATTGGCACGCAGAAAAATTCCAAATCAAACGTCTCAAGCTTTTCAACTGAGATTCTTGTCTCCAAGTTTTTCAGCCATTTTTTCATTTCATCTTTAGCAGCTTGAGCAATGTCATCAGCGACTGCCTTAATGCCGTCCTCCGGATAAAATTTCGCATCAAATCCGATAAGTGCAATGCCACAATACTGAACTCTATTTGACATGGATGATTTTCTATCGAAGTATTTTTTAAAAGCGGCCGTAAGAGTTGGGTTATTGAGATCGGCCTTATCACTTAGAAGGATAAGATCTCGTTCCCGCGACGAGCCTTCATGATCAGATTCATTGAGAAAAGGAGCAAGTGAAGCTAGACATTCTCGAATTGCGGCGGTCACGTCACCGTAAACTTTTGACTCACCCCAATACAGCTTGAGCAATCCGTCATCTGTCACTGACGCATAGACTCCATCCGCACCATGGTAATGCATATGGGAGTCGGTTTTCAGGTCCATTTTGCACAAAACCTGAGGTAGTTTTAGAAAACGTTCTGCTAATAAAAATAGCAGCATTTCTCCACCTTCACCAGTGTTGCTAAGATCAGTAAACGCACCGAGTGCTTCGTGGTGAAGTGCGGACACAGCGCTGCCAGACTTGAACTTCAAGTCTCTAGCTCGAGCTTCATCCAATCGCGTCTTAGGTATCGCATAATCTACAATGGCGCTACGCATGAACTCAGCCAACCGTTGTGGCCGCACTCGACCGTTTCCATCAACCGTAAGGCAGTGGCAGTGTACGCGAATACTGCATCCCTCAATAGAAATGTCACGCTCAACCAACTGCAAGTGAACATCAAGCTCATCTGGGTCGCCTGAAACGATATCAAGCATGTCATTTGGTGAAATATTCGACAGAAAAACCTCCTTTTATCGCTGAGCCTAGGCTATTAATGCTAGCCTTAAAGCTGGCGAACACAGTAGTGTCTATCTTGCAATTTCAACCATAGGTGAATCAATACTTTTTTTCTTTTATTTATATGGACTTATCAAAGGGACTATCCGCAGTCCTAGCTTATACTCGCTTGGTATCTGAGTGGAGACCCGCATTCTACCTCGACTGACCGTTCTCCATGTCGTGGGGAGCGAATAGCGGCGGTCCACCTAACAGACCTGACCAATCTCAATAGAATCTGTAAGGCTAGAGAAATCGATCTAGCAGCGCAAAGACACCCGCCGACCTCCAAAGCTCACGGTTACCAATCACATAGAGCGATGCCTGTGCACGGGTAACTGCAACATTGACGAGGTTCGGCCTTCCCCCTGCCCAATTGCGCGCTCCGTTTTGCGAAACACCTTGTGCGCCGAGTACAAAGAACACTGCCTTGGCCTCGCGCCCCTGCACAGTGTGAACAGTGCCAACATGCTCCCAAACCCATGCGTTTGAGTTTTTGACCCAACCATCTAACACGCCGCTTCTGAGTAATTCTTGGCGGAGATTATTCTGCACGATCACAAAAGGCGTCACGATATAGAGATCAGGGTATTCGCCAGCGTCTCGTAGCTTGCGGAGCAGATCAATGAGAACACTTGCCTCGTCCGCGCACCATTTGTCTGGCCCTGGCTTTCCGACAACGTCGATCCAACAAGAAGGACCAAGGACAGGCACCTCGCCAGACGGATTTTTAGCCTGAACCATCAGGTTTGCATAGGCGATCTCATTTGAAATGTCGAACATAGGGCTATCACAGCGGCGATGTACCAAGAGTGGCGCGCCTACATCCCGGTGCCCACTTCCTATCGGGAAGCGTGCGCAATACATACTTGCAGCATCTGCCACGGTCTGCACCGAAGCGTCGGGCGCATTGTACTTCAACGAATCAATTCCAAAGTACCCACAAATCTCTTCGGTTAGGGTTTTTGGAAGCGTGACCACGGGCTCAATCTGTAACGGATCGCCCACTACAACAGAGTTTTTCGTTCGTATCATTGCCCCGACAGCTGCTTGCGGGAGAGCCTGGCCTGCTTCATCGACCAGCAACCAGCCAAGCGCTTCGGCAGGCAAGCGCGAGAACATTCGGTTAACAGAAGCAAAAGTTGTTGAGACCACTGGAACAACTAAGAAAAATGAGGACCACAAGTCGCCAATCAAAGCGTCCTTTTGTGGAGTACCAAAGGAACGGGTTCCAAAAGTCTCAGTAAAAATGGACAAGTTCTGCCGAAGCGGATCAGCCGCGCAGTCGATGAATGCTCGGTGCAGAGCCATGGCCGTCTCGAAAACTCGATCACGCAAGCGGTGCTCGGTTTCGTCAAACCAAACATTGGCCACCTGAATGTCTTCATGCGCTAGAGCGAAAAATTCTGCATCAGGGATAGGGACGCCCAGACTGTCTTTTGGCATTTTCAATTTGTTCTTCCAGATATGCTTTTTCTTTTTGAATCTTCCCGAACTGAGCCATTGCTTCTGAGAGGCGCTCTTGTTTTACTGATAACTGCGCTCGAATTTCTTCAAATTCCGATCTGCGCGAAGTTGCTTTGCTTCTATCATCGGAGGTAGCCGTTGAAAGCTGTTCATGGTGAAGGTGCCATTCCGTAGAGCGTCTCGTTCGAAACAGGCGAGCAAACAAACCTGGTCGCTGCGCAAGACTGTTTTGCAGCGTCCGTTCGCTTTTATTGAGCGCCTCATTTGCGCGATTAAGATGTTCCTGCGCATCTGCAATCGCTGTTCCGAGTTCTTTGGTCTCTTCTTCAAACAAAGGTATTCTGGTTTCCAAACTCTCAAGCTCTGCCGTAACATTTACGACCCGAACAACGTATTTATGTAGTTCCTGAAGAGCTGTTTGTGTTTCTACCGAAGCCCTGAGCGCCTCTGTAAAATCAACCCGTGCTATCTCCCAACGTGCTTGTGCTTCGCGCGCATTCGCAGGCGGGTTCTCGCTATCGACGATTTTGCGGTTGCGTCTGATCGGCGGGCCGCTTTCCTGTGGCTCTGAAATAACCTGTGGCAAACCGCTGGCGTGGTTGAGATAGGTGGAAAGCCCATTTTCCTCATCACGCCAAAACACCTGTGAGAAAAGATACCGATTTGAAGAATTGCCCAGCACGGCTGCAATTGTTCCCCAGCTTTCGCGACCAAGAACCTTGTCTGAAATGCTCTTAAAATACCGAAGGTTTGGGGCATCTTGCGCGATTGCATCCAGCGCGGGCAGTTCTGCGCTAACGTTTTCGACCGCTTTGTTGTTGGATGAAGCCACAACCATTTCGAAGCCCTTCAGACGCTCATCCAGCTTATGAAGGATGATCTTTGCGCCGCTGCGCTGAAGGCTTTGATTTGTTGGCGTGAATGCGCTGGCTGGCCTTTTGAATTCACTCATAACCGTCGCACGCTCAATTATCCGTGCTGCCACAACATCGCGCAGTAGCGTTGTCTTGCCCGTGCCTGGCGGGCCATTGACCGCTAGAATTCCAGTCTTCATCAGCTGCTTGTCCGTGGCGTTAACGGCAGCTTGTTGAAGCAACGCAAGAGGATAGCGGCCGTTGCCCGGCCATCTGCCCAGCGGGGTTAGGGCTGGCTGAAGCAATTGTTGTAACCCAGCGTCATCCTCCAACAAGTCTGTTTGCTCTGATGGTGTGGCGACCCCAAGGTAATGCTTAAGTGCATGAGGCAGACAATTCTTGCCCTCAAGAATTCTAGCTTGAGATAGATCTTCGAGAAAGAATGAGTTCAACAATCCAGGCTCAGGCGGTATCTTGCTGGCGAAAAACTCAAAGCGGCGCAATGCGAAATAAGGCGCTTTGATCTCATGGCCCGTTAAGTTCAGCGCCTGAACCAGATGATCAAAAAGTTCTCTTATGTGTTGCTTTGTCAGTGGAACAACGTCGTCATTGCGGTCGCGCTTAATCAAGCGCTTTCGAAAATTGGCAAGAAGTTGCCTTTCTTGTTGCGGCCAATCCGCAAGGCTCCTTAGATCACCCTGCAAGGCAATTGGCACGCCCCATGCGAAACTTGAAATTGCAGCAGAAGTATCTTCTTCAAGCGGCCTTCCCTCCTTGTCGAGCACTATGCTGGCAATCGGGCAAAACCCATTCATGCTTGGCTTGTCAGGTCGATCATCGGAATAGAGTTTTAGGAGTTTTTCAACCGCAGGCGCGAGGGCGACAGCGCCTAGAATGAGCTCATAGTAAAGGCGTTTCTTCGGTCGGGATTTTTCGCCCAAGTTCCAAGGCAGGTCTCTTTCATCAAAACGGGCAATCTTCGAATTATCACCAGCAGCCAAGTCAGCTTCTCTCTTGTAACCTTGTGGCGAAAGCACTTCGAGGGCGGTCCATGCACGAAGTATATCTTGTGGGGCGTTTGCGACGGTTGGTTTGGGGCCAAGATCGCTGCGCTTTAACGTAGTTTTCTGCAAAACAGGATTTGCCTGTTCTTCAGGTGGAAACTCTAAGGTCATCTGTGTTGGAGTTTCGGAAATACGCCATTGTTCCCCTTTGGCTTCTTTTTTTGGAAAGTCTTGAGTCGCCTTAATCACTTTTTCTTCAAGCGTCTTCGCCCTTTGGGTGCTTCGAAACGAAAGTTCTTCCTTTAATTTGGAGAGGACAGAGGCATCAATACCTTGCTGGGAGAAAAGAGTTTCAAGCTCTTTGATCGATTTTTGGAGGTAGGGTCTGCTCGCCATATTTAACTCTTTTAAATTGTTCTTCAACTTATCATATGGTTACGTCATGCATGAAGTTGTTTTTTCTTCGATCACCAAAACAAACATGAGCTCATGTTTCTCACATGCCATCACCCAAAGGCACAACCTGAAAGCTAGTAGGTGAAATTCTTTCCCAGTGCCCCCTTCGGGCCAGGCTGTCGTGAACCGAGCCAACCGTCTCGGCCAGTCGGCTTCCATCCCTTGCACAGTAAGTAAACTGTCAGCCCCATTGGGCTCGCGGTTTTTCTTTATCGATTGGGGGTCTAGTGACCCCATCGCTATCAAGACCAAGCCCTTCGTTTCTCTGCGGGCGAATACGGCGGTCTCCCCATCCTTCCTTTGTTCGCTTTGCTCTCGTCGTGCAGGACAGGTGATCCCCCTCCGCCGCTTTCGGTCTTTGACAGCCTCCCCCCCCACTCATTGGCGTGGGCCTAGTTCGGTTGCATGCGCAACCAACTAAACAAGAGGAAGAAAAGACAATGAAAAAAGATTTTTACCAGAAAGTAACAGACAAAATCATCTCTGATTTAGAAAAGGGTGAGCTCACTTGGCTGAAGCCTTGGAGCACCCGCAACATGGAGGGGCGGATCGTGAAACCCCTCCGTCATAACGGCATGCCCTATAATGGGATTAATGTGTTGATGTTGTGGGCGGCCAGTGTTGAGGCGGGGTATGTCTCACCCCACTGGATGACCTTCAAACAGGCCAAAGAGCTTGGTGCTAATGTGCGCAAGGGCGAACGCGGATCATTGGTTGTCTATGCCAACAGTATCACCAAAACCGAAGAGCAGGACGACGGCACCGAAGAGGAGCGTAAAATCCCGTTCATGAAGGGATATAGCGTTTTTAACGTCGATCAGATCGAAGGCTTGCCCGAGCAGTATTACGCCAAGCCGGAACCCATCATCGATGGCGTGGAGCGGATTGCGCATGCAGATGCATTCTTTGCGGCAACTGGTGCCGATCTTCGCCATGGTGGCAATCGGGCCTTTTATAGTGGTGGGTCTGATCATGTGCAGATGCCAGCCTTTGAAAGCTTCCGCAGTCCTGAGGCCTATTATGCGACCCTTGCTCATGAGCTAACCCATAATGCCGCGCTCCGGTTTATGCCGCGCCGACCCTTACAACCTGTTGCGTT
>NZ_LPUY01000023.1 GCF_001518015.1 Tritonibacter horizontis | reverse complement strand
CTGCCACGCCCAACGGGCCGATGGGTTTCGTCAGAAACACAAAGGACGGGCGGGAGCCCCTCCCTTGCCTCCCTTACCTCCCTTGCGCCTTTCACCTTGCGAGCGGAACCGGGCGGGCGGGTCTGCTGGCCATACGGCACCGGAAAACTGGCCCTAACGCCGGTCCACATCGCCGCCTAAACCGGATGATAGACGATCAGCACCCATCGGCGCGTTCCGCTGGGCAAAGGAGAGATCCACCATGCGCATGACCACCGAAGAAGCCTTTGTCAAAACCCTGCAAATGCATGGCATCGAACATGCCTTTGGCATCATCGGCTCTGCCATGATGCCGATTTCAGATCTTTTCCCAAAGGCGGGCATCACCTTCTGGGACTGCGCTCATGAAGGGTCTGCCGGGATGATGGCGGATGGCTACACCCGTGCGACCGGCAAGATGTCGATGATGATCGCGCAGAACGGCCCCGGCATCACCAACTTCGTCACCGCCGTCAAAACCGCCTATTGGAACCACACGCCGCTCTTGCTGGTGACGCCGCAGGCGGCCAACAAGACCATCGGTCAGGGCGGTTTTCAGGAAGTCGAGCAGATGAAACTGTTCGAGGATATGGTCGCCTATCAGGAAGAGGTCCGCGACCCCTCCCGCGTCTGCGAAGTGCTCAACCGGGTGATCAGCCAGGCCAAACGCGCCTCGGCCCCGGCCCAGCTGAACATTCCGCGGGACATGTGGACCCAGGTGATCGACGTCGCCCTGCCCGCGATTGTCGAGTTTGAACGGCCCGCCGGCGGCGAGAGCGCAGTGGCCCAGGCGGCCGAACTGTTGTCCAATGCCAAGAACCCGGTGATCCTCAACGGGGCTGGCGTCGTGCTGTCCAGGGGCGGCATCGCCGCTTCCATGGCGCTGGCAGAGCGGCTGGATGCGCCGGTCTGCGTCGGCTACCAGCACAATGACGCCTTCCCCGGCTCGCATCCGCTGTTTGCCGGTCCCTTGGGGTACAACGGCTCCAAGGCCGGGATGGAACTGATCAAAGAGGCCGATGTCGTCCTGTGTCTCGGCACCCGGCTCAACCCCTTCTCCACCCTGCCCGGCTACGGCATGGACTATTGGCCGACCGAGGCCAGGATCATCCAGGTCGACATCAACCCCGACCGCATCGGCCTGACCAAGACCGTCTCTGTCGGCATTGTCGGTGACGCGGCCAAGGTCGCGACCGGGCTGCTCGATCAGCTGGCCGACACTGCAGGCGATGCGGGCCGGGCGGCGCGCAAGGCCAGGATCGCCGACACCAAATCCCGCTGGGCACAGCAGCTGGCGTCGATGGACCACGAGGACGACGATCCGGGCACCAGCTGGAATGAACGTGCCCGTGCCGACAAACCCGACTGGATGAGCCCCCGCATGGCCTGGCGCGCGATCCAGTCTGCCCTGCCAAAAGAGGCGATCATCTCCTCGGACATCGGCAACAACTGCGCCATCGGCAATGCTTACCCATCGTTTGAGGCCGGCCGCAAATACCTGGCACCCGGTCTGTTTGGCCCCTGCGGCTACGGCCTGCCCGCGATCATGGGGGCCAAGATCGGCTGTCCTGATACGCCGGTTGTGGGCTTTGCCGGCGATGGCGCCTTTGGCATCGCGGTCAACGAGTTGACCGCCATCGGCCGCGCCGAATGGCCCGCAATCACCCAGGTGGTGTTCCGCAACTACCAATGGGGCGCGGAAAAGCGCAATTCGACCCTGTGGTTTGACGACAACTTCGTCGGCACCGAGCTGGACACCAAGGTTTCTTATGCCGGCATCGCCTCCGCCTGTGGCCTCAAAGGGGTTGTTGCCCGTTCGATGGACGAGCTGACCACCGCCCTGCACCAGGCCATCGAGGACCAGAAGAACGGCATCACCACCCTGATCGAGGCAATGATCAACCAGGAGCTGGGCGAACCGTTCCGCCGCGACGCGATGAAAAACCCGGTCGAGGTCGCCGGGATTTCAGCCGACGACATGCGCCCGCAGGACGGCGCCTGATCGCGATGGCCGGGGCGCTGCCGTTTGACCTGTCCACCGGGCAGGGCCTGTTCCTTGCGGCCGCGTTGTTCTTCGCGGCGGCGATCCGGGGCTATTCCGGCTTTGGGTTCTCGGCAATCTTTATCGTTCTGGCGGCGCTGGTGACGAACCCCTTGCCGCTGATCCCGGTGGTTTTCACCTGCGAGATCGCCATGACCGCCTTTCAGGCCCGCGGGATCTGGCCGCATGTGGATTGGCGGCGTGCTGTGGCCCTGCTGGGCGGGGCGGCGGTCGCCACCGTGCCTGCGGTGGCGCTGATGGCGCGGCTTGATCCATTGCAGGCCCGGCTTGCGGTCTCCGGTCTGATCCTCGCGCTCAGCCTTTTGCTGATCAGCGGCTGGCAGTTGCAACGCCCCATCGGCCGACTGGGTCATGGCGCCGTGGGTCTGCTGTCGGGAACTGCCAATGCGGCAGGCGTCGGCGGGCTGCCTGCGGCGGCCTTCCTGTCGGCGCAGGTGATGCCGCCGGTGGTGTTTCGCGCCACGATGATCGTGTTCCTGACCGGCATCGACCTGATGGCCCTGCCAACCATGTCGGCACATGGGCTGGTCACCACCGAAACGGGCGTTGCAGTCCTGCTCGCCTTTCCGATCCTCGGCGCCGGGGTCTGGCTCGGGGGACGCGGCTTTGCGACGGCGGATCCGGCCGGGTTTCGGCGCAAGGTGGTGATCTTGCTGGGCCTGCTCGCCCTGCTCAATATCCTGAAGACCGCGCTATGAGCGCGCCGCAGGACATACTGGTCCTGAACACCGGATCTTCCTCGGTCAAATTCGCGGTGTTTGATGCGCATATGCAGCAGCGATTTTGCGGGCTGGCCGAGGGCATCGGTCAGGCCGGGCGAATCCGGATCGAGGCCGGCGCCGGGGACGGAGCTGGAGCCGGAGCGGAAACCGAATTCGCAGATCTGCCCGACCACCGCCGCGCCCTGTCAGCGGTTCTGACCCGCCTGTCGCAACAGGGCGCAGGGCCGGATCGCTTGCGCGCTGTCGCCCATCGCGTGGTCCATGGGGGCAGGCGGCTGCTGGCCCCGGCCCGCATCACCGCCGAGGTCCGTGCCTGCATTGAGGACTGCGTTCCCCTTGCGCCGCTGCACAACCCACACGCGCTGTCGGCAATTGATGCCCTCGACGACCTTGCCCCGCAGCTACCGCAATACGCCAGTTTCGACACCGCATTCCACGCCACAGCGCCCGAGGTTGCCCAGCGCTATGCCCTGCCGCCCGAGGCGGAGGCCCTCGGGCTGCGGCGTTATGGGTTTCACGGCCTGTCCTATGCCGCGCTCTGTCGCCGCCTGCCCGACATCTCGCAGCAGCCTCTGCCACGACGGCTGCTCGCGTTTCATCTTGGCAATGGCGCCTCTGTCTGCGCCATCCTCGACGGGCAATCGGTGGCCACGACCATGGGCTATTCTCCGCTTGAGGGGCTCACCATGGGGACCCGCGTCGGCACGCTGGACCCCAACGCCACCCTGCGACTGGTCGAAGACCTCGGGCTGGCCCGGACCAAGGACCTGCTGAACCGCAAATCGGGCCTGTCTGGCCTGGCTGGCGGGCTGTCGGACATGCGCGCCCTCGACGCCGCTGGCACCGCCGAGGCCCGGTTTGCCATCGCGCATTTCTGCTACTGGGCCAGCCGCCATGGTCACAGCCTGCTGGCGGCACTGGGCGGTTGCGACGCCATCGCCTTTACCGGCGGCATCGGGGAAAACGCCCCGGCGATCCGCGCGACCATCCTCGACAGCTTCGGCTGGCTCGGGATCGCGGTCGACCCGGACGCCAACGCCAACAACGCACCAAGGCTCAGCGCCACATCGGCCCCCACAGCCGCCTGGATCGTCCCCGCCGAGGAAGAGCGCCAGATCGCTCTGGATGCCCGCTTCCTCATCGACACAGGTGAATAGCACCACAAAAACAAACGTTCTCCCCTTTCCAAAACGAAAGAACATCCCTACCAATTTTTGAAGTCAAATTAGTGAATTGTTTCACCTTGCAGGGCTGCGGAGAATTGATACACAAATGATACGACAGCCCTGCCCTGCTGCCTGCCCGCGCGCCGCCCTGAACGCCCCCTGAAAGCCACGTCTTGACAAATACCGCCCTGCCCGCCCGCCTCACCGACCTGACCCAGTCCTTGCGCAGCCGCGCCAAAGTTCTGTTCCCCGGCGTTGCCGTCTCGGTCATTGTCGCGGTAACGGCGCAGTTTCTGGCCGAGCATTACGCAACGCCTGCGATGTTGCTGGCCTTGCTTCTGGGCATCGCGGTCAGCTTTCTCGGAGAAGAAGGCCGCACAGTGCCCGGCGTCGCCTTTTCCGCCCGCACCCTGCTGCGGCTGGGCGTGGCGCTCCTTGGCGTGCGCGTATCGATGATGGTGCTTGCGGGTCTTGGCCTGCCGCTGATCCTGCTCACGGCGGGAGGTGTCGTCGCCACGATTGCATTTGGCCTGCTGATCGCGCGGTTTTTCGGTCATGGCTGGCGCTTTGCCCTGCTGACCGCCGGTTCGGTGGCAATCTGCGGCGCCTCGGCGGCGATGGCCATTGCCGCGATCCTGCCCCGCGATGGCAAATCTGAACAGCGGCTGATTTTTACCGTCATGGGCGTGACCGTGCTCTCGACCATCGCCATGATCGCCTATCCGATCCTCGCCCGGTTCATGGAATTCGATCACATCCAGGCCGGGGTGTTTCTCGGCGGCACCATTCACGACGTGGCACAGGTGGTCGGCGCGGGTTTTTCAATCTCGGAAGAAACCGGCGACACGGCGACCCTCGTAAAGCTGATCCGGGTGTCCATGTTGGCGCCGGTGGTACTGGTGGCCTCGCTGGTGATCCGCGCCCGCCTTGAGGCCCCCGCCGACGGCAAGCAGCCGCCCTTGCTGCCCGGCTTTGTCATCGGGTTCATCGTGTTGGCCGGGCTCAATTCCTTCGGTCTTATTCCCGCCGCGCTCAGCGAGTTTCTCAGCACCTGCTCGCGCTGGCTGCTGCTGATCGCCATCGCTGCCGTCGGTATGAAAAGCAACCTCAAGCAGGTGCTCTCTGTCGGCGGCGCGGCCATCGCGTTTCTGGTGGTGGAGACACTGTTTATCGCCGGGCTCATACTTGCGGGGATCCAGCTTTTGACCTGAGGCGCAGAATTCAAGGGAGGCCAGATGACATTCCAGCAACCCGAGGTGGAGACCTCGCCGCCGGTCTCTGACGAGATCCGCAAGACGACCTGCTACATGTGCGCCTGTCGCTGTGGCATCAACGTGCACATGAAGGGCGGCAAAGTCGCCTATATCGAAGGCAATCGCGACCATCCGGTGAACAAGGGCGTGCTCTGCGCCAAGGGCAGCGCCGGCATCATGCAGCACAACGCCCCCGCCCGCCTGCGTGCGCCCCTGAAACGTGTCGGCCCACGGGGTTCCGGCGAATTCGAGGAGATCTCCTGGGACGAGGCCCTAGACATCGCCCAGGGCTGGCTGGAACCCTTGCGCAAGGACCACCCTGAAAAGCTGGCGTTCTTCACCGGTCGCGATCAGTCGCAGTCCTTCACCAGCTTCTGGGCGCAGAACTTTGGCACCTGCAACTACGCGGCGCATGGCGGGTTCTGCTCGGTCAATATGGCCACCGCCGGGATCTACACCATGGGTGGTGCCTTCTGGGAATTCGGCCAGCCCGATTGGGACCACACCAAGCTGTTCCTGCTGTTCGGCGTCGCCGAGGATCACGACAGCAACCCGATCAAGATGGGCATTGGCAAGATCAAGGCACGCGGCGCACGGGTGATTGGCATCAACCCGATCCGCACCGGCTATAACGCGGTGGCGGATGACTGGGTCGGCATCACGCCCGGCACCGATGGGCTGTTCATCCTGTCGCTGGTGCATGTGCTGATGAAAGCGGGCAAGATCGACCTCGACTATCTTTCCCGCTACACCAACGCGCCCGTGCTGGTGAACCAGGACAAGGACAGCCCCGACTATGGCCTGTTCCTGCGCGACGACCACGGCGCGCCGCTGGTGATCAACCGCAAGACCGGCAAGCTGGCGCCCTTCGACATGCACGGCGTGCGCCCCGACCTCAGCGGCCATTTCCAGATCGGCGATGTCACCCATGTCTCCGTCTTCCGTCTGATGGCAGATCAGTATCTCTCTGACGAATACGCGCCCGAAGCGATCGCCACACGCTGCGGCATTCCCGCGCCCCGTATCCGCGCCATCGCCGCCGAAATCGCCCGCGTCGCCTTTGACGAGGCGTTCGAGCTGGACCGCGAATGGACCGATTTTCGCGGTGAAACACATCGGACCATGCGGGGCCGCCCGGTCTCCATGCATGCGATGCGCGGTGTCTCCGCCCATGCCAACGGGTTTCAGACCTGCCGCGCCCTGCATGTGCTGCAAATCCTGCTGGGCACGGTCGAGGTCCCCGGCGGCTTTCGCTTCAAACCGCCCTACCCCAAACCCGCCACCGCTCATCCGCCCCCCCATTGCCGCGTGACACCGGGCAAACCGCTGGATGGGCCACACCTGGGCTTTGTGCAGGGGCCGGAACATCTGGCCTTGCTGAATGACGGCAGCCCGGCGCGCATCGACAAGGCCTTCACCTGGGAAAACCCGATGTCCAGCCACGGGCTGATGCATATGGTGATCTCCAACGCCCATGCCGGCGATCCCTACAAGATCGACACGCTGTTCCTCTATATGGCCAACATGGCGTGGAATTCCTCGATGAACACCCGCGGCGTGATGGAGATGCTGACCGACACCGACGAGAACGGCGACTACGTGATCCCGCATCTCATCTACTCCGACGCCTATTCCTCCGAAATGGTCGCCTATGCCGACCTGATCCTGCCCGACACCACCTATCTGGAGCGGCACGACTGCATCTCGCTGCTGGATCGCCCGATCTGCGAGGCGGACGGCGCGGCGGATGCGATCCGCTGGCCGGTGGTGGCGCCGGATCGCGACGTGCGCGGGTTTCAATCGATGCTGGTCGATCTTGCCAACCGCATGCAGCTGCCCGGCTTCACCAACGCAGACGGCAGCGCGAAATACCAGGACTACGCCGATTACATCGTCAACCACCAACGCAAGCCAGGCATCGGCCCGCTGGCAGGGTTTCGCGGCGACGGCACGGCCGCCGGGCGGGGGGACCCCAATCCGGACCAGCTCCAGCGGTATATCGACAACGGCGGCTTTTTCGTCAAACACATCCCCGAAGAGGCCAGCTATTACAAACCCTGGAACATGGCCTATCAGGACTGGGCAGTCGATCTTGGCCTGTTCGACACCCCGCAGCCCTACCTGTTCCAACTCTACGTCGAACCGCTGCGCAAATTCCAACTGGCCGCCGAAGGCCACGGCGAGCGCCAGCCCCCCGACCACCTGCGCGCCCGCATCCAGAACACCATGACACCGCTGCCGGTCTGGTACGAGCCCGACCCGCAGGGCAACGCGGGCTTTTCGATCAATGCCCTCACCCAGCGGCCGATGGCCATGTATCACTCCTGGGGCAGCCAGAACGCCTGGCTGCGCCAGATCCATGGCCACAACCCGCTTTATGTGCCGACAAAACTGATGCGCGCCCACGGCCTGAGCGATGGCGACTGGGCCCGTGTCACCTCGCCCCACGGCGCCATCACCGTGCCGGTGATGGAAATGGCCGCCCTGAATGACAATACCGTCTGGACCTGGAATGCCATCGGCAAGCGCAAAGGCGCCTGGGCCCTCAGCCCCGACGCCCCCGAAGCCACCAAGGGCTTCCTGCTCAATCACCTGATCCACGAGTTGCTGCCCCCCAGAGGCGACGGCCTCAGATGGGCCAATTCCGATCCCGTCACCGGACAGGCCGCCTGGTTCGACCTCAAGGTCACACTTGAAAAGGCCGCGCCCCCGGATGGCAGGACCCACAGCCTCCCCGACAC
>NZ_LPUY01000022.1 GCF_001518015.1 Tritonibacter horizontis | reverse complement strand
CCACACCAGGAGGAAAAACACTACGTCGATCAAGGCAGTGATCGGCTCTCTCGATGCTCTGCGCGGCGCGTTCGATGCGGGCGGAAAACAGCCCGGCGGCAATGGCGGCTGGGATCGCCACCAGCAACCCGGCGGCGGTGGTCAGCAGCGCCTGCCAGATCCCGCCGGCCAGAACGGAGGCATTGGCGGCGCCTTCGGCGAGCTCCAGCTCCTGAAAGCTCTGGATCATGCCGAGCACGGTGCCGAGCAACCCCAACAGCGGCGAGACCATGGCCGTAAGCTCCAGCAGGCGGATGCGCTGGTTCATCACCGACAGTTCGGCACTGCCGCGCCGTTCAAGCTCCGACTGCAGCAGGGCAGGGGGCAGGGATTGTTGCAACCCGGCCATGGCAAAGGCCAGAACCCGGTCGGCGGGGGCGCGATCAGCGAGTGCCTTTTGCGCCTCGGCGGGTTTGCCCTGTTGCCACAGAGCGAGCGCCCTTGCGCGGGCGTCCTCGCCCGAGAGGACGGGCCAGAGTTCGACCCATTTCACCACGATCACAGTGAGCGAGACCAGCGACAGCAGCGCCAGCACTGCCAGGATCGGACCGCCGCTGCCGACACTTTCGAGCAGATCGCCCATGGTCTATTTCACCAGTTGCGCATTGGCGCGCGATCCGAGGTCGAGGATGGCATAGCAATCCATCTGTTCCTCGTTCTGGGGCTGGCAGGAGGTCATGTCATGCAGCAGGATTTCCGAGATATTGGCGCAGCTCAGCTCTGGGATCTCAAAGAGTTTCAAGGTGGTGCGGGATACCGGCAGCGGGGCGGCGTCGATCGACAGCAGCCGGTCGATGATGCCGTTTCCGTCGAGCACTGCCAGAGACATTTCAAACCCGGCAAAGCTTTTGCCCGTGTCGTTGCGGAACAGGAAGAACGCCCGACAGCCGCCGCCCTCGATCTCTTCGGTTTTGTTCAGCTCGACCCCCAGCCGACCCTCGGCCGCGGCGAGCGGCGCGGACAGTGCAAGCGCTGCGAGCAGGCATGCGGACTTCAGAAGTGGTTTCATTCGGTCTCTCCGGTGGTTGCGGCAATTATAGAAGAATTGCGACAGGTTGGTCCCCGGTCATGGCCGGGTTTCAGACAATGGCGCCAAGCGCCTTTTCGATCCGGTCCATGACGACGCGGGCCTTGTCGTAATCCTTTTGTTTCAACAGCCGCGCGGCGATCTGAACGGCGCGGTCCAGCTTGTTGCGCTTGCTGCCGGGGGCGCGGGTGATCGAGGCGCGGAGTTTCTTGGCGCGGGACACATCGGCGCCGAGGGTGCGGGTCTTGCTGGACCGATCGGCGCGTTTCATGCTGGCGTCGGCGCCTTCGCGGTCGGCACCGATCCGGGCCACTGCCTGTTCGATCACGGTGATCAGCGTCTGCGCCTCGACCAGTCGGCCATCGTTGATTTCGCTGAGCGCCTTGGACAGGCCGCGTTTCAGCTTGCGTTCCAGGGGGCCGGGCGCCTGGGCGATGCGCGGTTTGATGCGTTTGGCCCGCGCCAGCAGCGGTTTCACCAGTTTGGGGTCGATGCCGGTGGTGTTGACCTCGTCCAGCGTGGTCACCCCGTCATCAGCACTGGATCTTTCCGGTTTCAGGCTGTCCAGGAGATTGCCGCCATCGTCGCGGAACAGCACGTTCACCTTGGGTTTGTTGGCGCGCAGGAACCGTTTGAGATTGGCAATCGCCTTGGCCGGGGCCTGCTCGCAGATCATCTCCATCTCGTCAGAGCGCACGGTGAAGGTGCCCCAGGCCATCGGCGCACGGCCGCCTTCGGTCTTGAGATGTGAGCGCAATTGTTCAGGTTTATTGCCCGGCTGGATCATCAGAAGAGGGTCGTTCTTGCCATCCATGCAGAAGGCAAAGCTGGTCCGCCGCTTGGCGCCTTCCCGCACCAGGGTCCGCACGTCGCTGCCGTCTATACGTGTCGGTTTCACGGACAACTCTCCCTCAATGACGCAAAACAATTGACTTTCAGAATTCTGTAAGGCTCACTTTAGGTCAAGTTTTTGTTTTGTTGCGCGGTATTTTTCGTTGCGACGGACCTTTGAATCCTTCACTATTTCGTTAGAACAAAAAAATGTTGCGTTGACGGGGGTTAGAGCAAAATGGATGTGACAGTCCTCTTGCGGGCCAAAGGGGACGATTCGCCAAGCGGGTCCGATCCTGAATACGATCCAGATTTCACAGAAATGGAACTTGCAGCCCAGCCTGGTGAGGAAACCGTTATCGGTGACCAGGTCACGGCGGCAACCGATCCGGACTATCGCGAGGTGCAAACCAAGGCGTTGTCGGTTCTTGAGCGCGCGCATGACCTGCGGGCGGCTGTGTTTTTGGCTGACGCCATTCTTCAATCGGAGGGGGTCGTCGGCTTTGCCGATGTGACCACTTTGATCCGCGGCATGCTGGAGGAGTTCTGGGAGACCTGTCATCCGATGCTGGACGAGGATGATGGCGACCCGACGATGCGGGTGAACGCGGTGCAGGACCTCTGCGGTCAGACCGATGGCATGGGCGGGGCCTCGCCGGTGTTCCGCTCGCTGCGCCGTGCTGCGCTGACGGACAGCCGGGCCTTTGGCCGGTTCTCCATGCGCGATATCGAAATTGCGGAAGGGATCCTGTCCGCGCCGGCGGGAATGGATCACATCCCCGACACCGCCAGCATCGGCGCCGCGTTTCAGGACACCGACGACGCAACGCTGAGCGCGCGGCTCGACGCGCTGGACACCATCGCCCAGAACCTGCGTGCCATTTCGGCCGCATTTGACGAGCATGTGCCGGGGCAGGGGCCGGATCTTGATGGCCTGTTAAAACTTCTGCGGCAGATGACGCAAAAAATGCGCTCTTATGGTAGTATGGCTGAAACGGAGGACAGTGCTGAGTCTGAGGAGGAGACGGACGTGGGCGCGCCGCCGCCAGCGCACGGGTCCCAGCGGTCCGTTTCGTCGGGCGCGCCAGGGAGTATCAATTCACCAACAGATGTATCAAATACCATCGACCGGATCATCGCCTATTACAAGCGGGAGGAACCGTCGAGCCCGGTTCCGTTGTTGCTGGAGCGGGCGAAACGATTGGTTGGCGCGGATTTCCTGACAATTATCAACGATATGGCGCCGCGCGGTTTGGAAAATGTAAACATTGTTGGTGGCATCGAAGATGACGACGACTGATTGAAATTATTTCCGGATTGGCGCGACGGAGTTTTCTTCCAGCGTCGTACAAGAAGTGACGAGCGAGGAGGCCTAGATGGCAGACAGTTCACAGAAGTTCATTGCGCGTAACCGCGCACCCCGAGTGCAGATCGAATACGATGTGGAGCTTTACGGCGCGGAAAAGAAGGTCCAGCTGCCCTTCGTGATGGGCGTCATGAGCGACCTCGTCGGGAAGTCCGAAATTGAACAGCCTGCGATTGCCGACCGTAAATTCCTCGAAATTGATGTAGATAATTTCGACGATCGCATGAAATCCATGGCGCCGCGCGCCGCGTTCACGGTGCCTAACACCTTGACCGGTGAGGGCAATCTGGCGGTCGACGTGACCTTTGAGAGCATGGATGACTTCAAGCCTGCTGCAATCGCAGCAAAAGTAGAACCTTTGCGCGAGCTACTTGAAGCGCGGACCCAGCTCTCCAATCTAATGACATATATGGATGGCAAGACAGGCGCGGAGGATCTTATTTCCAAGATCATCCAGGATCCGAGCCTGCTCAAGACTTTGGCCGCGCAGCCCGCCCCCGGTGGTGCTGACGATGCTGGCGAATAGATTTTAGGGAGGGACAAAAATGGCTGAACAAGACCTTCAGACAGAAGCCGCCGAAGGCGCCTCCGCGTTTGGCTCCAGCGAATTTGCCAGTCTCCTGCAAAAGGAGTTCCGGCCGAAATCGGACCAGGCCAAGACCGCAGTGGAATCTGCCGTCAAGACCCTGGCGGAACAGGCGCTGGCCAACACGGCCCTGGTGTCCGACGACGCGCTGCGGTCGATCGAAAGCATCGTGGCGGAGATCGACAAGAAGCTGACCGAGCAGGTCAACCTGATCCTGCACCACGAAGATTTCCAGCAACTGGAAAGCGCGTGGCGTGGTCTGCACTATCTTGTCAACAACACCGAGACCGACGAGCAGTTGAAAATCCGGGTCATGCCCATCTCGAAGAAAGAGATGTCCAAGACCCTGAAGAAGTTCAAAGGCACCGCCTGGGATCAATCGCCGATCTTCAAGAAAATCTACACCGAGGAATTCAGCCAGCTGGGTGGTGAGCCCTATGGCAGCCTGGTTGCGGATTATCATTTTGACCATTCGCCGGTTGATATCGAGCTGCTCGGCGAGATGTCCAAGATCGCCGCCGCCGCCCATGCGCCGCTGATCACCGGGGCCAAGCCGACGCTGTTCCAGATGGACAGCTGGTCGGAACTGTCGAACCCGCGCGATCTGACCAAGATTTTCCAGACGCCGGAATATGCGGCCTGGCGGTCGCTGCGCGACAGCGAGGATGCGAAATACGTCGGTCTGGCAATGCCGCGCTTCCTGGGCCGGTTGCCCTATGGCTCGCAGACCGATCCGGTTGAAGAGTTCGCCTTTGAAGAAGACACCGAGGGCGCAGACAGCAGCAAATACGGCTGGGTCAACGCGGCCTACGGCATGGCGACCAACATCACCCGCTCGTTCAAGAGCTACGGCTGGTGTTCGCGGATCCGTGGCGTCGAAAGCGGCGGTACGCTGGAAGGGCTGCCATCGCATACCTTCCCGACCACCGATGGGGGCGTGGATCAGAAATGCCCGACCGAAATCGCGATTGACGACCGTCGCGAAGCGGAACTGGCCAAGAACGGCATGATGCCGCTGATCCACCGCAAGAACACCGACGTGGCCACCTTTATCGGCGCGCAGTCCCTGCACAAGCCCGCCGAATATGACGATCCCGATGCGACCGCGAATGCGAACCTCGGGGCCCGTCTGCCCTATCTCTTTGCGACCTGCCGCTTTGCGCACTACCTGAAGTGTATGGTTCGCGACAAGGTTGGCTCGTTCAAGAGCCGTCAGGACATGGAGTCCTGGCTACAGGATTGGATCAACAATTACGTTGATTTCAATGCCGACATCTCTTCCGAATCCGAGAAGGCGCGCAAGCCGCTTGCCTCGGCCGAGGTGGTTGTCGAAGAGGTCGAAGGGAACCCGGGCTATTACAGCTCCAAGTTCTTCTTGCGCCCTCACTACCAACTGGAAGGCCTGTCAGTATCTTTGAGACTGGTTTCCAAACTGCCGTCCGAGAAGGGGGGCTGATTTAAGATCGCGCATTTCAAACATCATCGAAATACACTTCGAAATCGAAAATCATCTGATCTGAAAGGAATGAACAATGGCTGCGAACATGTTCGTTAAAATCTCTGACATCCCGGGCGACGCGACTGAAAAAGGTCACGACAAATGGATCGTGATCCAATCGCTGAGCTGGAACGTCGAGCGCGCCGTCGAAATGACCGACCTGGGCTCCACCCAGCGTGGACATGCGAACTCCAACTTCGGCAAGATCGAAGTGACCTCCCAGATGGGCATCGCCTCCAACAAGCTGGCAACATCGGTTGCAAACGGTACCGTGCGTCCGGAAATCGAACTGCACATGTGCCGTTCGGGTGAAAGCGCCTCTGCCGGTCTGGAAGCCTACTCGATCTGGAAACTGAAAGACGTCGTGATCGACAGCTACTCGATCTCCGGTTCCGAAGACGGCATCCCGGAAGAAACCTGGACGATGGCCTATGCGGCAATCGAACACGAGTACAAGTCCACCGATCAGAAGTCCGGCAAACTCAAGACCGAAAACACCTTCAAGTGGAACGTTCAGACCGGTCAGGTCGAATAATCTACCACGGGTGCGTGTTATCAATGTCCCGGGCGCCTGCGTGCCCGGGACCACTAATAAAAATTGGTTTTTGAAATTTCTGGGGGGAGGCGCTTCGTGTCCATGACAGCACAAGAGCATCTGAAGGCTGGCGATCCTGCGGCGGCCTTGTCGGCGTTGCAAGACGAGGTGCGCAAGGACCCGGCCAATGGCAAGTTGCGGATCTTTCTGTTCCAGCTGCTGTGCGTGCTTGGCGACTGGAAACGCGCTGTGACCCAGCTGAAATTGTCTGCCGATATGGATGATGCTGCCACGACAATGGCGCAGGCCTACCGCGAGGCGATCATCTGCGAAGTTTACCGGGACAAGGTGTTCAAGGGCGACAAAGATCCGCTGATCTTTGGCGAGCCACAGGAATGGCTGGCGCTGTTGATCCAGTCCCAAAAGGCGCTGGCCAAGGGCGATGTCACCACGGCCGCCGAGATCCGCGCGCGGGCCTTTGACGCGGCGCCGGCAAGCGGCGGTG
Source organism: Tritonibacter horizontis (assembly GCF_001518015.1). Classification (GTDB taxonomy): domain Bacteria; phylum Pseudomonadota; class Alphaproteobacteria; order Rhodobacterales; family Rhodobacteraceae; genus Epibacterium; species Epibacterium horizontis. The sequence continues at coordinate 8,891 of NZ_LPUY01000022.1, read as the reverse complement.
AGGTCAACGGCACCCGGTTCGACTGGATCGCGGACGCGGATATGCGGCTTGGTCCGGTGCTCGAAGTCATCGTGAACGGGCGCTATTTCTGGATGCCCTTTGCCCAGATCGACACGCTGGAACTGGAAGCGCCCGCCGACCTGCGCGATGCGGTCTGGATGGCCGGCACCTTGACCCCGAAAGAGGGCGGCGCTCTGGCGGTGCTGGTGCCGACGCGTTATCCCGGCTCTGCCGAACTTGGTGGCAAGGCGGCGCTGGCGCGGGAAACCAACTGGCAGGACCTCGGGGCAGAAACCTTTGCCGGGCAGGGCCAGAAAGTGCTGGCAACCAACCTCGAAGATGTGGCCCTGATGGACCTGCGTCTGTTGAAGATGGACGGGGGCACGTCCGGCGATGGCTGACAAGACCATCGCCGAGCGCTTGCAGCCATCCCTGCTGGATCGGCTGACAGATGATGCGCCCAGCGAGAAGAAGGAAACGCGTGACTCTCGGGTCATTGATCTCGTGCGGCTGCGCGAGATCATCCAGCGCGACCTGTCCTGGCTTCTGAACACCCAGAACGGCGGTCATTACATCGACGAAGAACGGTTTCCCGCCGTCGCCAAATCAGTGCTGAACTACGGGCTGCGCGAGGTGACCGGGGAGTTCACGGCCAAGGAAAAGATGCGCGAAATCCGCGATTCCATCCGGGTTGCGATCCAGTCCTACGAACCGCGGATCATTGACGGGTCGGTGGATGTGGCGCTTGTCGATGCCGATGACACCGCGCAGATGACAATCGCGCTTGAAATCCGCGCCGATATGTGGGCGCAACCGATGCCGCTGGAGCTGTACCTGCGCTCCAAAGTGGATCTGACCACCGGCGAAATCCATATGGATCGGAGGGGCTGACGTGGATACCAGGCTCCTTGAACATTACGAGACCGAGCTGAACTACCTGCGCGACATGGGGGCGGAGTTTGCCGCCGCCTATCCCAAGGTGGCCTCGCGGCTGGGTATGGAAGGGGTCGAGGTTCTCGACCCTTATGTGGAACGCCTGCTGGAGGGGGCGGCGTTTTTGTCGGCGCGGGTGCAGTTGGAATTGCAGCTGCAGTATCCCAATTTCACCTCCAACCTGCTGGAGATCATCTATCCGCATTATCTGGCGCCGACGCCGTCGATGATGATCGCGCGGATGGAACCGGATATTGCCAATTCCGCGGTGAAATCCGGCTATCGGCTGAAGCGCGGCACCACGCTGCGGTCGGCCCTGACGGATGGGTTGCAGACGGCGGTTGAATTCCGCACGGCCGCTGATCTGACCCTCTGGCCGATCGAAATCGCCGAAGCCCAGTATATCGACGGGCGGGGCGAGCTGGTCGCGGCGGGGGTTGCACAGGGCTATGACGCGCGGGCGGGCCTGCGGCTGCGGCTGCGGCGCAAGGATGGCGAGCCGATCCGCGAATTGGATATGCAGAGCCTGTCGCTGTATCTGACCAACGCCGCCGGGAACAGCTGGCCGCTGCTGGAACTGCTTTGTACCCAGGTGACCGGCATCGTCGGGCGCAGCACCGACCGGCGCGACGACTGGCAACTGCCGTTGCCGGGGGCCGGGGTGCAGCAAAAGGGGTTTGACCCGCAGGAGGCGCTGTTGCCGGTGCCGCGCCGGGTGTTTGACGGCTATCGGCTGCTGCAAGAATATTTCGCCATGCCGGAGCGGTTCCGTTTTGTCGAACTGCAGGGGATCAAACCGGCGCTGCAAAAGGCCAAGGGCGCCGATGTCGATCTTTATATCCTGCTGCGCGACGGGATGAAGAACATCGAAACCGTGGTGGCTCCGGAGGTTTTTGAACCCCATGCGGTGCCTGCGGTGAACCTGTTCGACAAACGCTGCGACCGGGTGCGGGTGTTGTCCAAGGACACCCAGCATCATGTCATTCCGAACCGCACGGCGGGGCTGGATTTTGAAATCTATGCGCTGCAGTCGGTGACCGGGATCAGCGGCGATGGCGAGGACGACGTGACGTTCCGCCCGTTTTATTCCGCCACCGACCTGACCGCCGCGGGCGAGGGGCATGCCTCTTACTATACAGTGAAACGGCGTATGCGGCAGCGGTCCGAAAAGGAACGTCTGCGCGGGGTGCGGTCGTCCTATCTGGGCTCCGAGGTCTATCTGACGCTGGTGGACCGGGCGCAGGCGCCCTATAGCGCCGGGCTGGAACAGCTGGCGGTCACGGCGTTGTGCACCAATCGCGATCTGCCGATGCTGCTGGCGACCGGCAACGACGATGTCTTTCATCTGCCGGATGGTGGCCCGGTCAAGGCGATCTCGCTGCCGGTGTCCCCAACGCGCCCCCACCCGACCTTGGCGCAGGGCGATACCGCCTGGCGGCTGATTTCGCATCTGAGCCTGAACTACATGTCGATCGCAGAAAGCGACCGCGGCCAGTCGGCCGCTGCGCTGCGCGAGCTGATCGGGCTTTATGCGCCGCTGGGCAACCGGGTGACCGACAAGCAGCTTGAAGGCATCCTGTCGGTGTCGAGCCGCCCCATCGTGCGCCGGATGAGTGACGAGGTCCTGTCGACTGCCGTGCGCGGCATCGAAGTCTCGCTCAGCTTTGACGAGAGCTATTTTGAAGGCACCAATATTTACGCATTGGGCGCGGTCCTGGAACGGTTTTTCCGGGGCTATGCCAGCATCAACTCCTTTACGGAAACTGTCCTGAAAACGGAAAAACGCGGGGAAATTGCCCGATGGCGACCAGTGAAGGGCCTGGGTCGCGTGCTGTGACCGGGCCGGAGAAATCTCTGTTCGACAAGCTTGTCGAGTCGCCGCAGGAACATCACCTGTTCCAGGCGCTGCGGGTGCTTGAGGCGCATTTCGCGGATCACCCCCGTCTGGGTGAAAGTCGCCGTCCGCGTCAGGATGCGCTGCGGCTGGGCCAGGAGGCGGAACTGGCGTTCCCGACCTCGACCATTGCGGAGTTCAAGACCGCCAGCGGCGACAAACCCGCCCGGCTGACCAACCGGTTCTTTGGCTTTTTCGGCCCCTCCGGTCCGTTGCCGCTGCATCTGACGGAATATGCCCGCGACCGGCGGCGCAACCACCGTGATCCGACCATTGTCGCCTTTGCCGATATGCTGACGCATCGTCTGCTGAGCCTGATGTACCGGGCCTGGGCGCAGGGCAATCCGGCGGTCAACTTTGACCGCGGTAACGACCAGATGGCACGCAAGGTGGCCGCGCTTGTGGGCTATCACGGCGACCACCTGCGCGACCGCGATGCGATGCCGGACATGGCGCGGCTGCACTATGCCGGCCATCTGGGGCAGCAGGCGCGCAACCCCGAAGGACTGGTGTCGATCCTGTCGTCTTTTCTCGGGGTTGAGGTGCGGTTGCAGGAATTTGTCGGCTCCTGGCTGGAGCTGGAGCCGGACGACCGCTGGCAGCTTGGCATGGGGTCGCTGGGACAGACCACGTCGATTGGCGACCGGGTCTGGAGCCGCTCGGCCAAGTTCCGGCTGCGCATCGGGCCGCTGTCACTGGCCGATTACGAACGGTTGCTGCCGGGCGGTGACAGTCTGAAACGGGTGCGCGCCATCGTGCGGTCCTATGTCGGCGATTGCCTTGATTGGGATGTGAACCTTATCCTTCACGGGGATGAGGTGCCGCGTGCAAGCCTGGGGGGAACGACCCGCCTTGGCCATACCAGCTGGATCGGGTCGCGTCGCGACCCGGAGGCGAACCGCAGCGATGCGGGTGATCTATTTCTTTACCCGGCGCATGCGTCCCCGGGGCACAATCATTCGACAGAGGGAAGGACCTGATATGACCGAGATCAGCCGCGTGGCCTTGTTTGGGAAACTCAACAAACTGGGGTATCAGGCCGTCGAGAGCGCGACCGTCTTTTGCAAGATGCGGGGCAACCCCTATGTGGAGCTGGTGCATTGGCTGCATCAGCTGCTGGCCCAGCCCGACAGCGATATTCATCGCATCATCACCCACTACGATCTGGACCAGAGCAAGCTGGCCACAGAGCTGACGCGGGCGCTGGACATGCTGCCGCGCGGCGCCTCGACCATTTCTGACCTGTCGGATCATCTGATGGACGCGATGGAACGCGGTTGGGTCTGGGGATCGTTGCTCTATTCGGCAAATCAGGTCCGGTCGGGGCATCTTCTGCTGGGGATGCTGAAGACACCTGCACTGCGCAATATCCTCAGCAGCATGTCGCCGGAACTGGCCAGCATCGGTCCCGATGATCTGGCCGATCATTTTGCAGAGGCCACCGATGGGTCGCCCGAGGAACGCCTGACGGCGCAGGACGGATCAAGCGTCGGCGGCGGTGCGGTGCCGGGCGAGGCCTCCGGCGCGATGGGCCCGGGCGCCAGCGAGGGCCAGGCACTGGCGCAATTCTGCACCGATCTGACCGCGCAGGCCAAGTCCGGAGAGATCGACCCGATTGTCGGCCGCGACGAAGAGATCCGCCAGATTGTCGATATCCTGATGCGGCGGCGGCAGAACAACCCGATCCTCACCGGCGAGGCCGGCGTTGGCAAAACCGCGGTGGTCGAAGGCTTTGCGCTGCGGATCGCGCGCGGCGATGTGCCGCCTGCCTTGCGCGAGGTGCGGCTTTTGGTGCTGGACGTGGGCCTGTTGCAGGCCGGGGCCAGCATGAAGGGCGAGTTTGAAAACCGTCTGCGTCAGGTCATTGACGAGGTGCAGGCCAGCCCGACCCCCATCGTGATGTTCGTGGACGAAACCCACACGCTGGTGGGGGCGGGCGGCGCGGCGGGCACCGGCGATGCGGCCAACCTTCTGAAACCGGCCCTGGCGCGCGGCACCCTGCGCACCATCGGGGCCACGACCTGGGCTGAATACAAGAAATACATCGAGAAAGACCCCGCCCTGACCCGCCGTTTCCAGGTGGTCAAGGTCGAAGAACCCTCGGTCCCCAAAGCGATCCTGATGATGCGGGGCATTGCCTCGATGCTGGAAAAACACCACCGGGTGCAGGTGCTGGACGAAGGTATCGAAGCCGCTGTCAGCCTGTCGGCGCGCTACATCCCGGCGCGGCAGTTGCCGGACAAATGTGTCAGCCTGCTGGATACCGCCTGCGCCCGTGTGGCCGTCAGCCAGCATGCGGTTCCGGCTGAAGTGGATGACAGCCAGCGCCGTATCGAGGCGCTGGAGACCGAACTGGAGATCATCGGCCGGGACGAGACCGCAGGCTACGAGGTGGCCGAACGCCGCGCTGCAGCCACCCACGCCAGAGAGGTCGAAGCCGCGCGTCTGGCCGAGCTGACCGAGCAGTGGGACCGCGAAAAGGCCTGCGTTGACGCGATCCTCGACCTGCGCGCCAAACTCCGGGAGGGGGCCGCGCCCGTTGATGCAACACCCGCGCCTGAGGGAGACGGGGCCGAGGGCGCCACGGCGGGCGACAGCCCGCTGTCCGACGAGGCGCGCGCCGCCCTGATGGCGGATCTGAAGGCCAAGAACGCCGAATTGGAAACGCTGCAAGGCGACCGGCCGCTGATCCTGCCCATCGTCGACCATCAGGCGGTGGCTTCGGTTGTCGGCGACTGGACCGGCATTCCGGTCGGGCGCATGGTCAAGGACGAGATCGAGACCATCCTGAACCTCGAAGAGCATCTGGCCAAGCGGGTGATCGGCCAGGATCACGCGATGAAGATGATCTCCAAGCGGATCCAGACCAGCCGCGCCGGGCTTGATAACCCGAACAAACCCATCGGGGTCTTCATGCTGGCCGGGACCTCCGGCGTCGGCAAGACGGAGACGGCGCTGGCGCTGGCAGAGGTGCTCTATGGCGGCGAACAGAACGTCATCACCATCAACATGTCCGAATATCAGGAGGCGCATACGGTCTCCTCGCTGAAAGGCGCGCCTCCGGGCTATGTCGGCTATGGCGAGGGCGGCGTCCTGACCGAAGCGGTGCGGCGCAAGCCCTATTCGGTGGTGCTGCTGGACGAGGTGGAAAAGGCCCATCCGGATGTGCATGAGATCTTCTTTCAGGTCTTTGACAAGGGCGTCATGGAGGACGGCGAGGGCCGGGTGATTGATTTCAAGAACACCCTGATCCTGCTGACCACAAACGCGGGCTCCGATATGGTGATGGACATGTGTTCCGACCCCGATCTGCTGCCGGAGTCCGAAGGCCTGGCCAAGGCGCTGCGCGATCCGCTGTTGAAGGTCTTCCCACCGGCCCTGCTGGGGCGGATGGTCACCATTCCTTACTACCCGCTGTCGCCGAACATGATCGCCGAGATCACGAAATTGCAGCTGGGCCGGATTCAGAAACGGGTCGAGAGCTCTCACAACGTGCCGTTCAGCTACACTGACGCCGTGGTCGACACCATTGTGGAGCGGTGTCAGGAACTGGAAAGCGGTGGCCGCATGATCGATGCCATCGTCACCAACTCCATGCTGCCGGACATCTCGAACGAATTCCTGCGTCGTCTGATGGAGGGGGCCGAGGTGAAAACGGTGGCGATCGATGTCGCCGATGGGGAGTTCACCTACAGCTTTGACTAGCTGGGGCGGCGCGCCGACCGGGCCAGCTACAGGACCGGTTGACCGCGTGACAGACTGAACAGAGGCCCTCGCCATCGGGCGGGGGCATTGAGCCGGGGTCTGGGGACTCTGGCGCTGCCGATCAGAGGGGTGCAGCCCAAAGCAGGCGCACCGAGAAACCGTGGAGACGTGAAACGTGTCAGAGCTGACCGCCGAGGAAACCCCAGCATTTGGAAGCCGCGCCTGGGCGCAGGCTTTCATCGAGCGGCCAAGCATTACCAATGCCATTCTCGTGGTGATCATTTTCAATGCGATCACCCTGGGGCTGGGAACCTCTGACACGGTGCAGGCGCAGGTCGGTGGCCTGCTGGACGTGATCGACCGGCTTGTTCTGGCGATCTTTGTGATCGAGCTGACGATCAAGCTTTACGCCTATGGGCTGCGGTTCTTTTCCTCGGCCTGGAATATCTTTGACCTGATCGTGGTCCTGCTGGGCCTGTTGCCGGATCGCCAGGGCCTGTCGGCGCTGCGCGGTTTGCGCGTGATCCGGGCGCTGCGGTTGCTGTCGGTGATCCCGCAGATGCGGGCGGTGGTTCAGGCCCTGTTGGATGCGTTGCCCGGTATGGGCGCGGTGATCGTGATGATCTCCATCGTGTTCTACGTTTTCGCGGTGATGTCGACGCTGATGTATGGCGAGGCCTTCCCGGAATGGTTCGGCACTCTTGGGCGATCATTGTATTCGTTGTTCCAGATCATGACGCTGGAAAGCTGGTCGATGGGAATTGTACGCCCGGTGATGGAGGTCTTTCCCTTTGCCTGGGCGTTCTTTGTGCCGTTCATCGTCGTCACCGCCTTTTCCGTTCTGAACCTGTTCATCGGTTTGCTGGTGAACACCATGCAGTCGGCGGTGGAGGCCGAAACAGAAGCGGAGATTTCAAAGCTCCGCGATCTGGTGAAATCAGAAACAGATGTGGTTGACGCCCATGTCGTCGAGCTGCGCGATGAAATCCGCGCGCTGCGGACAGAGGTCGCTGCCCTTCGGAGGCCGGACAATGGCTGATAGCTCGCAGAAATTCATCGCCCGCAACCGGGCGCCACGGGTCCAGATCGAATATGATGTGGAGCTTTATGGCGCCGAGAAAAAGGTCCAGCTGCCCTTTGTCATGGGGGTGATGAGCGATCTGGCGGGAAAATCCAATGTCCCGCAGCCCGCCGTGGCGGATCGCAAGTTTCTGGAGATCGATGTTGATAACTTCGACGACCGGATGCGGGCGATGGCGCCGAGGGCGGCCTTTACCGTGCCCAACACGCTGACGGGGGAGGGCAATCTTGCGGTTGACCTGACCTTTGAAAGCATGACGGATTTCACCCCCGGTGCGATTGCGGCCAAGGTTGACGCGCTGCGCCCGCTGCTTGAGGCGCGCCAGCAACTGGAACAGTTGATGACCTATATGGATGGCAAGTCCGGTGCGGAGGAATTGATCGAAACGATCCTTCAGACGCCTGCGCTCTTGTCGTCTCTGGCCAGCGCGGACGGGGCAGGGGGGGCTCAAACGTCGGCTGCTCTGGACAGTCTGCGCCAGGTCGAAATCCCCACAACAGAGGCCGGCCCCGACAGCGCGGACATCCTGGCCCAGCTTGCGGCGGCGGCGCCGGCTGAAACCACGGTCGAGGACGGGTCCGACGATGTTCTGGCCGGGCTGCGCGCCGCTGCACCCGTGGCGGAGGATGCGCCAGACGGAACAGCGGATGTGCTCTCGGCGCTTGCGGCAACCGCGCCAGAGGACAGTCCACCGACGGAGGACGCAACCGCGCAAACGTTGGCGCAACTGGCCGCCAGCGCCCCGGAGGAGGCCCCGGCAGAGGATCAGACCAGCGCTGTTCTGTCCGGGATCGCGCGCGCTGCGCCAGAGGTTGAAACCACAGATATCGCTCGCGATGATGCGCTAGCGGCCCTGGCGCAGCAGGCGCCGGAGGATGCACCGGTCCAGGATGCCGCGGCGGCGGTTCTGGACGGTGTTGCCAGACTCGACACGCCCGATGTGCCCCCGGATCAGGCGACCGAGTCCGCCCTGAAGAGCCTGGAAGCCGCCGAGGTGACGGAACGGGAACAGGTTGATGTGGCCGATGTGCTGGCTGGGCTGGACGCGGTTGAGGACACCCCTGCCGAGGCGGACGTGGACCTGGGCGAGATGTTGGGCGATCTCGACACGCCGACCGAAGAGGCTGGCGACGATGTGGCCGACGTGCTGGCCGGGCTGGACGCCGTTGAGGATATCCCTGCCGAGGCAGAGGTGGACCTGAGCGAGATGCTGGGCGACCTCGATACGCCGACCGAAGAGGCTGGCGACGATGTGGCCGATGTGCTGGCCGGGCTGGA
>NZ_LPUY01000021.1 GCF_001518015.1 Tritonibacter horizontis | reverse complement strand
CTGCCGCCCCGCGCGTGGCGGCAGCGGCGTGCGGGGGGCCATTGGACCTTCCACCGCGCGCGGCGACCTTCGGCCGAGCGCTGCCCGTTTTCTGATCGTCCCCAAAGAGACTGACCAACGTGACCCAGCCTCCTCCGCCACCGCCCCCCACGACGACGATGGACTCCCCCGCGCCGCAAGAGGCGCAGGAGAGCCACCGGTTTCCCTGCGAACAATGCGGCGCGGACTATCGCTTTGCCCCGGCCCAAGGCGCGCTGATCTGCGATCATTGCGGCCACGAGAAACCCCTGAACGAGGGCCCCTGGAGCGGTGGCGCCCTGAAGGAGCTGGATTTCCTCGACGCACTGCGCCAGCAGCTGCCGGATGCGGAAATCGAGGTGACGCGGGTCTCCACCTGCCCCAATTGCGCCGCCCAGGTGGAATTCGATGCCTCTGTCCATGCCTCCGAATGCCCATTCTGCGCCACGCCGGTCGTTGCGGACACCGGCGAAAACCGGCACATCAAACCCAAGGGCGTGCTGCCCTTCCAGTTTGACGAACGCGCCGCCCACAAGGCGATGGAGGATTGGCTGGGCCGGTTGTGGTTTGCGCCAAACGGGCTGACGGACTATGCCCGCAAGGGGCGCAAGCTCGACGGGATCTATGTGCCCTACTGGACCTACGACGCACAGACCCGCAGCCAGTATACCGGCCAGCGCGGCACCGAATACACCGTCAACCGCACCGTGATGGTGGATGGCAAACCACAGACCCGCACCGAGATCAGGGTGCGCTGGTCCAATGTGCGCGGCCGGGTGCAGCGGTTTTTCGACGATGTGCTGGTGCTCGCCTCGCGCAGCCTGCCGCGCAAATACACCGAAGGGCTGGAGCCCTGGGATCTGTCGCAGCTGGCGCCTTACCAGCCGAAGTACCTGGCCGGTTTTCGCGCCGAAGCCTATACAATTGACCTGGAAACGGGGTTTTCCGACGCCCGCCAGAAGATGGACCGGGTGATTGAGCGCGACATCAAATTCGACATTGGCGGCGACCGCCAGCGGATCAGCTCTGTCGAGACCGAGGTCAGCGCCGTGACGTTCAAACATATCCTGCTGCCGGTTTGGATGGCCGCCTACAAATACCGCGGCAAAAGCTATCGCTTTGTCGTCAATGGCCAATCGGGCCGGGTGCAGGGCGAACGGCCCTGGTCGGCCTGGAAAATCGCGGCTGCCATCGTGGCTGTGGTCCTCCTTGTTGGTGGGGTTGCCTATTTTGTGGGCGCACCGCCGGTCGATGGCGCATTGCCAAAGGTCTCCCTCCCGCTGCCGTCGGTCCCCAATGGCAGCGGCTGGTAAGTTAGGTCCGACATCTGCTTGCCTTTTCGCGACTTCCCCGCCATGTTTACGCCGAGCGGGAAGGACAAAACACATTGGCAAACAGCGCCTTAAACGAGTTGGATCACCTCCTGAGCACACGCCACAGCTGCCGGGGTTTCAAACCCGACCCGGTCCCGCGTGCCGTGATCACCCAGATCCTGGAGGCCGCCCGGAAGGTGCCGTCCTGGTGCAATGCCCAACCCTGGCAGCTCACGCTGACCAGCGGGGCCGAGACCGACCGGCTGCGCCAGGCCCTGAGCGAGGCGGCCCTCACTGATTCTCACCAACCGGACCTGGCCTTTCCCACCGGCTACTCCGGCCCCTATCAGGCCCGCCGCCGCAGCTGTGGCTGGGCGCTCTACGAGGCTGTCGGGGTGCAACGGGGTGACCGCGCCGGCTCTGCCCGGCAGATGATGGAAAATTTCACCCTTTTTGGCGCGCCCCACTGCGCCATCCTGTCCAGCCCGGCCGAACTGGGCCCCTATGGGGCGATGGATTGTGGCGGCTTTGTCACCGCCTTTAGCCTTGCCGCGCAGGCGCTTGGTGTTGCGACGATCCCGCAGGCGGCAGTGGCCTCCTACGCGCCAATGTTGCATGACCTGTTTGATATTCCGCAGGATCGGTTGATCCTCTGCGCGATCAGTTTCGGCTATGAGGATGAGGCACATCCCGCAAACGGATTTCGCACCTCACGGGCGGAACCAGAGGAATTTACCGACTGGCGCGGCCACTGATCCGCGCAGAAAGGACAACAGATGCGCGCCCTGATACAACGGGTGAGCGAGGCCAGCGTCCATGTCGACTCTGTCCCCATCGGCGAGATCGGTCCCGGTCTGCTGGTTTTGGTCTGCGCCATGACAGGCGATAGCGAGACCCAGGTCGATCAGCTGGTGCACAAGATTTCACGCCTGCGGATCTTTTGCGATGACGCAGGAAAAATGAACCGCTCCGTCACCGATACCGGCGGCGCGGTGCTGGTGGTCAGCCAGTTCACCCTGGCCGCCGACACCCGGAGCGGCACGAGGCCCAGCTTCTCCAAAGCTGCGCCCCCAACAGAAGGAGAACGTCTTTATCATTGTTTTTGCGAGAAAATACGCGCGTGTGGTCTACCATTGGCCACGGGAGCGTTTGGTGCAGACATGAAGGTGTCGCTGGTGAACGACGGTCCGGTCACGATCTGGCTGGATACGGAAACCACCCCTCGCAAGATCACGTGATCGGGTCGCCAAGGCCCGTCCGCGCCAGATATTCCCGCCAAAATGCGCCGATTGCCAGCTGGCAAGGCGCCTCATGACACAAAGTCAAAGCGAGAATTCTGGCAATATTTCTTGCCCCAATGCGCCAAATCGGCAAATCTTGATTCATCATTCAAGAAAAACGGGGCTTACCCGTAACCTCGACTGGGAGACGACGCATGAACGATTATCTAAAACACCTCGCACAGGAAGCCGCGCTTGGCCGTATGGGCCGCCGCGAATTTCTGGGCCGCGCCGCGGCGCTGGGTGTCACCGCGCTGGGTGCCAACACACTGCTGTCCACTGCCGTCAAAGCGGCGGGTGCCCAGAAGGGTGGCACCATCAAGGTCGGCCTGCAGGGCGGCTCCACCACCGACAGCCTTGATCCGGCGCTGGCGACCAACCAGGTTGCCCAATCCGTGATCCGGCTCTGGGGCGAACCACTTGTCGAACTGTCCGACGATGGCGGCATCGAGGGCAAAGTGGCCGAAAGCTACGAAGCCTCTGCGGATGCCAAGACCTGGACCTTCAAGATCCGGTCCGGCATCACCTTCTCCAACGGCCAGCCGGTGACGGCCGCCGACGTGGTGGCCACCATGGACCGCCACTCCGGCGAAGATACAAAATCCGGCGCGCTCGGCATCATGCGCTCCATCGTCAGCGTGAAGGCAGACGGCGACAGCGTCGTCATCGAGCTGGACAACCCCAACGCCGACCTGCCGTTCCTTATGACCGACTACCACCTGATCATTCAGCCCGGTGGCGGCAAGGACGATCCGGCAGCGGCCATCGGCACCGGTCCCTATGTCCTGAAGGACGTGGATATGGGCGTGCGCTTCGTGGCCGAGAAGAACCCGAACTACTGGGGGGATCTGGGCAACGCCGACACCATCGAATACGTTGTCATCAACGACAACACCGCCCGCGTCGCCGCGCTGCAGGCCGGTCAGGTGGATATGATCGACCGGGTGCCGCCGCGCACGGCCAAACTGGTGGCGCGCGCGCCGAACATCTCTGTGCATTCGACCGCCGGCCCTGGCCACTACGTGTTCATCATGCATTGCGATACCGACCCGTTTGCAAACAACGATGTGCGTCTGGCGCTGAAATACGGCATCGACCGTCAGGACATGGTGGACAAGATCCTGAACGGCTTTGGCTCGGTCGGCAACGACACCCCGATCAACGCCTCCTATCCGCTGTTCACCCAGCTGGAGCAGCGCGAATACGATCCGGACAAGGCAAAGTTCCACATGGAGAAATCGGGCTACGACGGCCCCATCCTGCTGCGCACCTCCGATAACTCCTTCCCCGGTGCCCCGGATGCAGCGGCGCTGTTCCAGCAGACCTGTGCCACGGCCGGTATCGACCTGGAAATCAAGCGGGAGCCGAACGACGGCTACTGGTCCGAAGTCTGGAACGCCCAGCCGTTCTGTACGTCCTACTGGGGCGGGCGTCCGACACAGGACCAGATGTTCACCACCGCCTATCTGTCCTCTGCCGACTGGAACGACACCCGCTTCAACAGCGCCCAGTTCGACGAGCTGCTGATCGCGGCACGCGGCGAGCTGGACACCGCCAAGCGGACCCAGATGTATGCGGATATGTCCACCATGGTGCACAACGACGGCGGCCTGATCTGCCCGATGTTCAACGACTTTGTCGACGCCACATCGGATCGGATCGAAGGTTGGGTCGAAGGCACCAAGGGCTATGCCCTGATGAACGGCTACGCACCGCATAAAATGTGGGTCAAGGCCTGATATGAACCCCATCGTGAAACTTCTGGCTCAGCGCATTGCGCTGAGCCTCCTGTTGCTGTTGATGATCTCGGTGGTGATTTTTGTCGGCACCATGATCCTGCCGGGCGATGTTGCCCAATCCATCCTCGGCCAGTCCGCCACGCCCGAAGCCCTGGCGAACCTGCGTGCGGAGCTGGGGTTGAACGATCCGCCGGTGGCGCGCTACTTCCAGTGGCTGTTTGGCGCCTTGCAAGGCGACCTTGGCACCGCTCTGACCTCGGGTCAGGACATTACCTCTGCGATCGGATCGCGCCTGTCCAACACGCTGTTCCTCGCCTTCTGGGCCGCACTCATTGCCGTGCCGCTGGCGATTTTCCTCGGCCTTCTGGCGGTGCGCTACAAGGACCGCTGGCCGGACAAGCTGATCTCTGCCGTGACTCTGGCGTCGATCTCCATTCCCGAATTCCTCATCGGCTACGTGCTGATGTATCTGATCGCGGTAAAACTGCGCTGGTTTCCCTCTGTGGCGATGATCAACGACAGCATGAACCTGTGGCAGAAACTCAATTCAATCGCCTTGCCGGTCGCGGTTCTGACGCTGGTTGTGCTGGCTCATATGATGCGTATGACCCGTGCGGCGATCCTGAACGTGATGCAATCCGCCTATATCGAAACGGCCGAGCTGAAGGGCCTGTCCACCTTCAACGTGATCTGGCGCCATGCCTTTCCGAACTCGATTGCGCCGATCGTCAACGTGGTGATGCTGAACCTGGCCTATCTCGTGGTTGGCGTGGTGGTGATCGAAGTGGTCTTTGTCTACCCCGGAATGGGGCAATATCTGGTTGACCACGTCTCCAAACGCGATGTGCCGGTGGTGCAGGCCTGCGGTCTGATCTTTGCCGCCGTCTATATTGGCCTCAACATGATCGCCGATATCGTCTCGATCCTGTCGAACCCGCGTCTGAGGCATCCGAAATGAAGAATATTCCCCTCTCTGCTCTTGTGGGCCTGTTCTTCACGGCTCTTTACTTTCTCGGCGCGCTGTTCGCGCCCCTGCTGGCCCCCTATGGCATGGCCGAAGTGGTCGGCGATGTCTGGGAACCCTCCAGCGCCGAATTCTGGCTCGGCACCGACAATATCGGGCGCGATCTTCTCAGCCGGATGATCTATGGCGGCCGCACCACCATTTTCATCGCCACCGTGGCGACGATCATTTCCTTTACCACCGGCGCGGTTGTCGGCATTTTTGCCGCCGTTGCGGGGGGCTGGATTGATCAGGTGCTGTCGCGGTTTGTCGATCTGATCATGTCGATCCCGACGTTGATCTTTGCGCTGGTGGTCTTGTCAGTGACCCCGGTCACGGTGCCAATGCTGATCCTGGTGATGGGTCTGCTGGACTCCACCCGCGTGTTCCGTCTGGCCCGCGCGGTCGCGGTGGACATCGAGGTGATGGATTTCGTCGAGGCGGCCCGCCTGCGCGGCGAACGCACCGCCTGGATCATCTTCCGCGAAATCCTGCCCAACGCCCTGTCGCCTTTGGTGGCCGAGATGGGCCTGCGCTTTATCTTCATGGTGCTCTTTGTGTCGACCCTGTCGTTCCTTGGTCTGGGCGTGCAACCGCCCGAAGCGGACTGGGGCGGCATTGTGAAAGAAAACAAGGATGGCATCGTCTATGGCATTCCCGCCGCCCTGCTCCCCGCCTTTGCCATCGCAACCCTTGCGATCTCGGTGAACCTGGTGGCGGATTGGGTCCTCAACCGAACCACCTCACTGAAAGGAGGCCGGGGATGACCGACACAGCAGTTCTGAAGGTACGCGACCTGAAAATCGGGGCCACGATCTATCCCCCCGGCGAAAAACCCCACGAGATCGAAATCGTGCACGGGATCAGTTTTGATCTCGAACCCGGCAAGGTGCTGGGGCTGATCGGCGAATCCGGTGCGGGGAAATCCACCATCGGGCTTGCCTCCATGGCCTATGGCCGCGGCGGCGTCGAAATCACCGGCGGCGAGGTCTGGGTCAACGGGCGCGACATCCTGCAATCCAGGCACAGCGACATTCGCAAGCTGCGCGGCGGCGAGGTCACCTATGTGTCGCAATCCGCGGCCGCCTCGTTCAACCCGGCCAGAACCATCATGGAACAGGTGGTCGAGGCCGCCGTCGAACAGGGGAAATTCTCGCGCCGCGACGCCGAAGGCCGCGCGCGGGAGCTGTTTGCCAAGCTTGGCCTGCCCGACCCCGACAATATCGGTGCGCGCTATCCGCACCAGGTCTCCGGCGGGCAGCTGCAACGATGCATGACGGCGCTGGCCCTATGTCCTGAACCGGATCTGGTGGTCTTTGACGAACCCACGACGGCGCTGGATGTGACCACCCAGATCGACGTGCTGATGGCCATCAAGGAGGCGATCCGCGACACCGGCGTGGCCGCGCTCTATATCACCCACGACCTGGCCGTGGTGGCGCAGGTCAGCGATGACATCATGGTGTTGCGCCATGGCGATACCGTCGAATACGGGCCCGTTGATCAGATCATCAACACCCCGCAGGAGGAATACACCCAGGCGTTGGTCTCCGTGCGCTCCATCGACCACGAGGAAAAAGCCCCCACCGAAGAGCCGGTGCTGTCGGTGCGCAATATCACTGCGCGCTACAAGGGCACCAAGTTCGACGTGCTGCACAACGTCAATGTCGATCTCTATCCGGGGCAGACCTTGGCGGTTGTGGGGGAATCGGGGTCGGGCAAATCGACGCTGGCGCGGGTGATCACCGGCCTGCTGCCGCCGCGCGAGGGCGAGATCCACTTTGCCGGGCGCACATTGACGCCGGATTTCAACGCCCGCTCCCGCGAGGATCTGCGCGAGTTGCAGATGATCTATCAGATGGCGGATGTGGCGATGAACCCGCGCCAGACCGTGGGCACCATCATCGGCCGTCCGCTGGAGTTCTACTTCGGCCTGCGCGGTGCCAAGAAACGCCAGCGGATCATCGAGTTGCTGGACGAGATCGAATTGGGCGAAAGCTTCATGGATCGCTACCCGGCGGAGCTGTCCGGCGGTCAGAAGCAACGGGTCTGCATCGCCCGTGCGCTCGCTGCCAAGCCCAAGATGATCATCTGCGACGAGGTCACCTCGGCGCTCGATCCCCTGGTGGCGGATGGCATCCTGAAACTGCTGCTGAACCTGCAGAAGATCGAGGATGTGGCCTATCTCTTCATCACCCATGACCTCGCCACGGTGCGCGCCATCGCCGACAATATCGCGGTGATGTACAAGGGCAAGGTGCAGCGCTACGGCCAGAAGAGCCAGGTGCTGAGCCCGCCGTTCGACGACTATACCGATCTGTTGCTCAGCTCCGTGCCGGAGATGAAGATCGGCTGGCTGGAAGAGGTGATCGCCCACCGCAAGATGGAAAGCGCCGGCAACTAAACCCGGCTGTTGTCCCTTTGGCCTCCCGTGGATACGGGGGGCCTTTTCAATTTCCAAATGCCGTCGTCCACCTCAGCAGCGTCGATGGCAACAGACCCACAAGATCAATTCTGCCGAGGCTCCCCAGACCATGGACCGCAAACTTCTGCTCATCATCCTCGACGGCGTGCCCTACCGCAATTTCCGCCGCCTGTTCGGCAACCTCGAAGGCTGGGTGCAATCGGGCGAGGCCCGCATCTGGAAACACCGCGCTGTGCTGCCGTCGATTTCCGCCAGCTGCTATGCCTCGATCCACACCGGTGTGTCGCCGCAGGTGCACGGCTGTACCGGCAACGGCAATGTGTTCCGCCTGAAAGAGGACGATGTGTTCTCGCAGGTACGCAAGGGCGGCGGCACCACCGGCGCAGTGGCCCACAGCTTCTGGTCCGAATTCTTCAACCGCTCGCCCTTCGACTATGTGCGTGACATCGAATATGATGAACCGGAAAGCACCACCATCAATCATGGCCGGTTCCATTCGATGACCGGCTATGGCCACGACAACCAGATGACGCCCTCTGATGTGGATCTCTTTGCGACGCTGACCAACCTCTGCGGCCGGTTCGACCTTGATTATGGCATGCTGCACACCTGCACATTGGACAGCATGGGCCACAGGTTTTTCCACGAGAGCGCAGAGATGGACAAGGCCTGTTTCGTGATGGACGAGATGCTGGCGCCCTTCATCCCGCGCTGGCGGGCGATGGGCTATGAGGTGATCGTTACCGCCGATCACGGCCAGGATGATCGTGGCCACCATGGCGGCCGTCACCCGCTGCAACAGGAAACCGCGCTCTATTATTTTGGCGACGCGGATGGCCCGGCAGAGGGCGATGTGATCGACCAGCTCCAGCTGGCGCCGACCATCCTGCAGCGGCTCGGCGCCCCGATTGCCGACAGTATGACTGCCGGATCCTTCCTGCGCTGACCGCCCCCCTGTTCTGCCGCTGGGGCGGTGGCGCTAGTCGTCGTAGGTCCACAGCTCCTGGCCCAGAGCCTCGATCGCCAGGGTGATGCGTTCGAAACTGTCCCACGCGCGGCCAACACGGTGGCGCGCACGCAGGTAGCCATGCACCAACCCGGTCTCGTTGATCCAATGGGCCTGTCCGCCCGCTGCCTGAATGGCATCGCGATAGGCGCCGCAGTCATCCCGCAGCGGGTCGCAATCCGCTGAAAACATCACCGTGGGGGGCATGCCGGAAAAATCGCTGGCCTGAAGCGGGTCATAGGTCGGATCATCGCTCGGGGCGATGCCGCCATCGGCGCGGACGTGGCGGTAGAATTTGACATCCTCCAGCGTCAGCATCGGCGCCTGCGCATGTTCGCGATAAGATGGCAGGCTCAGATCGCCGCCCAGCCCGGGATAGATCAGCACCTGCCCCATCACCACATCAAGCCGCCCGCGCGCGTGCTGCGCGACACAGGCACAAAGCGTCGCGCCCGCGCTGTCGCCCGCCAGCACCACACCGCGCTCATAGGTCTCTGCGATCCATTCCAGCACGGTCCAGGCATCCTCGAACTGGGCCGGATGCGGATACTCCGGGGCCAGCCGGTAATCGACCGCAACGACGCGATATCCGGTCTGTTCGCAAATCTCGCAACAGACATCATCGTGGCTGTTCAACCCGCCGACCACAAACCCGCCGCCATGGCAGTACATCACCGTTCGGATCGGGTCGCCGGCCTCGTAGATGCGGACGGAGACATTGCCCACGGTGCGCTCGGTGACATCGACCACCTCGGGCCGTGGCGCGCGAAAGGCGGCGGCCATGGCGTTATAGATCTTGCGCTGTTCCTCGATCGAAAACGTCGCCGTTTCATCGGGATAGTGGCTGCCGGTTTCCCGGATGAAGGCCCAGGTCTCTTCATCAATCAGCTTTTCATAGTCCATCATATGCCGCCACTGCTGTCCCCAATTGGTGCAAAGCCTAAAACCGCAGCGCGAAGATGGAAACGCCTAAATCGAAAAAGCACGCCACCGGGGGCGTGCTTTTCCAGAGACCGGCCCCTGCGCGGGACCTGAGGCGCAGATCAGTCGGCGGCGGTTTCCCAGGGCCGCGTATACCCGTTCAGCACCGAAGCGACCTCTGCCTCGCTGCTGCCGTTCATGGTGATCAGCGCCACCAGCCCGCGTTTCTTGTCGTCTTTCACATGGCTCACCCGCGCCTGAAGACCCGCCGTCTCCAGCGTTGCGTTATAGACCCGCGTGATGGCCTGACGACGCAGATCAGGCTTGAAGACCTTGCCAACGGCGGTTTTCGGCAGCTCTGACAGAATGGTGATATGCTTGGGGATCGCCGCCCGCTCGCGCACATGACGTTTGCAATAGGCCAACAGCTCCGCCTCGGTCACAGAGGCGCCACCGATCAGTTCGGCATAGGCGCATGGCAACTCGCCCGAATGCACATCCGGCTGCCCGATGGCCCCGGCAAAGGCAACCGCCTCGTGCCCCAACAGCGCCTCTTCGATTTCGGCGGGGTCGATATTGTGGCCCCCCCGAATGATCAGATCCTTGGCCCGCCCGGTGATCCAGAGATAGCCATCGTCGTCAAACCGGCCCAGATCCCCGGTTCGCAGGTATTTGTCCTGATAGTAGAGGTCGATGTTCTTTTCGACCTCGGTATAGGTATGGCCCGGATAGACCCCCGGCGTATAAACGCAGATCTCGCCGATTTCGTCGACGCCGCATTCCGTCAGCCCCTCGGGCGTGCCCTTGACGATCTTGACGTCGCTATAGGGGAAAGGAATGCCGATGGAGCCGATCTTTTTCTCGCCCTCGACCGGGTTGCAGGAGACCAGACAGGTGGCTTCGGTCAGTCCGTAGCCTTCGATCAATGTCACCCCGGTGGCCTTTTCAAAGCGTCGGAACAGCTCCAGTGGCAAGGGCGCCGACCCGGAAAACGCTGTCTTGATGGTCGAGACATCCGCATTGACCGGCCGCTGCATCATCGCGGAAATCGCGGTCGGGACGGTGATGATAAAGGTGATCTTCCAGCGCTCGCAGAGCTTCCAGAAATTGTCAAACACCCCCTCGCCGCGATAGCCCTGCGGCGTCGGGAACACCACATGCGCACCCGAAGAAACCGCCGCCATCACGATCACATGGCAGGCAAAAACATGAAACAGCGGCAACGGGCACATGATGTTGTCCTCTTCCGAGAACAGCAGCGTATGGCCCACCCAACCGTTGTAGATCAGCCCCTGATAGGTGTGCTGCGCCACCTTGGGCATGCCGGTGGTGCCGCCGGTGTGGAAATAGCAGGCCACCCGATCCCCGTCACTGTCGGCAAAGGTCAGCTCGGTCGGCTGCTTGGCCAATTCCTTGCGGAAGCATTTGTAATCGGCATGGGCGTGGGATTTGTTCACCTTGGGCCGGATCAGCGGCACGATCCAGGATTTTGGCGGCGTCAGATAGCGGTTGAGGTCGACCTCCAGCACCGTTTTCACGGTGGGCGCATGGGCCACCGCCTCGGCCACCTTCTGGCCGACATCGGTCTTGGGAAACCCCTTGAGCGTCACCACCACCTTGGCCTTGGTTTCGCGCAGAATCGACGCGATCTGCTCTGGCTCCAGCAGCGGGTTGATCGGATTCACGATCCCCGCCACGGCGCCGCCCAGCATGGTGATCAGCGTCTCGTTCGCATTGGGCAGCACATAGGCGACAACGTCCGTCTCTCCGACGCCAAGCGAGCGGAACAGGTTTGCGGCCTGCGTCGTCTTGTCCTTGACCTGGCGCCAGGTCAGGGTTTCGGCCTTGTCCTCGGGGCCGGAAAAGATCTGGTAGCTGACGGCCCGGTTGTCCGGGAACCTGCCCGCCGTGCGTGACAACATCTGATAGAGTGTCTTGGGGACATCCCGGTCCGCCCAGGTCGATTCCTGTTCAATCGCCGCGACATCCGCGATCGTTGCAAAAGCCATTGCTTCCTCCCTAGCCCGGTCTTGCGGACCTTGCTTCATCCTCAACGTTCACGATGAGTGTATTTGAAAACGCGTGCAAGCGACACGACAGGTTCACGTAAAGGAACCCCGCATGTGACGCTGCGCCATTTCGGCCAAAGACCTAGCAAAACACGCCCCCCATCGCGCGGCAATGACCGGCGCCGGGGCGGGTGTTTTGCGCTCAAACGGCCATGCTGCCCTGCTGTCCAGCGGCGATCAGGCGACCGCCGCACCATCGGTGAACTGCAACCGCGCCAGCCGCGCATATAGCCCGCCTTCGGCCACAAGGCTGTCATGGCTGCCAACGGCAACAATGCGGCCCTGTTCCATCACCACAATACGGTCGGCCTGTTTGACCGTCGCCAGCCGGTGCGCCACCACGATGGTGGTGCGGTCGCGGCTAAGGTCTTCGAAGGCGGCCTGCACCAGACCTTCGCTCTCCGCATCCAGCGCCGAGGTCGCCTCGTCCAGCAGCAGCACCGGCGCATCGCGCAGGATCGCCCGCGCGATGGCGATCCGCTGCTTTTGCCCGCCCGACAGCATCACCCCGCGTTCGCCCACATAGGCGTCATAGCCGTCGGGCAATTGCGCAATGAAATCATGCGCGGCGGCGGCCCGGGCCGCGGCCTCAACCTCCGCATCGCTTGCGTCGGGGCGACCAAAGCGAATGTTGTCGCGGGCGGTGGCGGCAAAGATCACCGGATCCTGCGGCACCAGCGCGATATGGTGGCGGAACTCGGACCGTGCCAAATCGGTCAATGGCACTCCGTCCAAACGCACCGCGCCAGACTGCGGATCGTAGAACCGCTGGATCAGCTGGATGATCGTCGTCTTGCCCGCCCCCGACGGGCCGACAAAGGCAACAGTTTCACCGGGTTTGATGGTCAGGTTCACCCCGTCCAGTGCCGAAATTTCGGGCCGGGAGGGATAGGTAAAGGACACATTGTCAAAGCTGATCTCGCCCCGCACGGGCGTCGCGAAGGTCTGCGCCCTGACCGGATCCACCACCGCATCCTCGGCCTGCAACAGCTCCACCAGACGTTCGGTGGCGCCAGCCGCGCGTTGCAGCTCGCTCCAGATTTCCGACAGGGCGGCGACAGAGCCCGCCACCATCACCGCGTAGATCACAAACTGTACCAGCGCACCTTCGGACATGCCGCCAAAACGCACATCGTTGGCGCCGATCCACAACACGCCGACCACGCCGGAAAACACCAGAAAGATCACGATCATCGTCAACAGGGCGCGGGTCCGGATCCGCTGCCGGGACACGTCATAGGCGGTCTCGGTCATCTCGGCAAAGCTGGCGCGGCTCAGGGTTTCATGGGTAAAGGCCTGCACCGTCTGCACCGCACCAAGCGCCTCGCCCGCGTTGCCGGAGGAGGCCGCGATCCAGTCCTGGTTTTCCTTGGAGATCACCCGCAGGCGACGCCCCAGCACCAGAATGGGCACCACAACCGCCGGCACGATCAACAGAACCAGCAGCGTCAGTTTGGCCGAGGTCAGCAGCATCAGCACCAGCCCGCCCGCAAAAATCAACAGGTTGCGCAGCGCCACCGACGCAGAGGACCCCAGCACCGATTGGATCAGCGTGGTATCCGTGGTGATCCGGCTCAGCACTTCGCCGGTCATGATCCGTTCGAAAAAGGCCGGGCTCATGCCGATGATCCGGTCGAACACCGCCTTGCGGATATCCGCCACCACCCGCTCGCCCAGCTTGGTGACCAGCGCATAGCGCACACCCGTACCCAGCGCGAGCAACGCCGCCATCACCATGGCCGCAGCAAAATACTGGTTCAGCAGCGCGGCATCCGTGATGCGAAAGTTATCGACCACCCGGCGCACCGCCAGGGGCAGCGACAGCGACACCGTCGCCGTCAGGGTCAGGGCCATGAGGGCGGCAACGATCATCGTCCGATAGGGGCGCAGGAACGGCCAGAGCGCCTTCAGCACACCGATCTTTCGCGAGGCCGCGCGTTCCTCGTTGCGACCGGGGGTGTTGCCTTGGGTTTGCACCGCGCGTCGTGCCATGAAAGCTCCTTTGCTAGCCGGACAAGCTCCGGGTCGCGTACCGTCCCGTCTTCCGACCATGTCCGGCAGTGTCATGGCCCTGCACCCTGCGCAGGTCAAGGCTGCATTGTACATTCTGCAGCGACGCAGTGCCGCAACAAATTGAAAACCCGGATGAATTCAAGTTTGGGGGAGATCTTGGAGCGGGTAGCGGGAATCGAACCCGCGCCTTAAGCTTGGAAGGCTCTTATGATACCATTTCACCATACCCGCTCGAAGTCCGCGCTACCTAAAACAGGCCCGAAGGAGGGTCAAGAGAGAACGCGAAATTTCCTGGTTTTTCCCGGCAGTTTCGGCACGTTTTTGCAACCTGCGGGGCATAATCAGGCCTGCCTGCCGGTGTTGGTTTGGCCGCGCCCGCGTCATCGGCGCAGTCTGGACTTCAGCGGCAGATCGCTTATGTGTTGATCCAAGCCGTCCCTTTCCCGCCAGCCGACAGCCGCCCGTGTCTGACCGTCGGCGCCCGGCCAGATGTCCACCCTCAACCCGCCCGGCCCCATGCCCCACACGCCCCGAATTGCCATCCTGACCTCGCACGGCCAGCCCTCGGCCCCGCCACCGCCGGAAATCCATCTGGCGGCAATCGCGGCGGCGGTTCAGGATCATCTTCCCGACTGGGAAATCCGCTCTGCCACCCTCTCCTCCCGAGGGTTTCTGGAGAAGGCCATGGCCGAAGACGCGGTGATTTATCCGTTTTTTATGGCGCGCGGCTGGTTCACCGCCAATGTCCTGCCCAAACGGCTGGCCGGATGGCGGTACCGGATGGCGACCCCCTTTGGCATGGACCCGGCCCTGCCGGAGATGACAGCCAAAGCCCTCGCTCTGGAGCTGTCAACGCGGGGCTGGGATCTGCACGCCACGGATGTGCTGCTGGCGGCCCATGGCTCTGCCCGTGGACCAAAGGCGGCCGAGGCCGCCGAGCGTTTTGCCGAAAACCTGCGCGCCGCATTGCCGGGGATGCGCCTCAGCACCGGATATGTAGAACAATCGCCGTTTATCGCCGAAGCCGCGCGGCCGCTCGCCGCCCCGTCGCTGTGCCTGCCGTTCTTTGCCCAGTCCGGGGCGCATGTGCGCGAAGATATTCCCGAGGCGCTGGAAATCGCCGGATATCGGGGTGACATCCTGCCGGTGCTGGGCGCCCTGCCCGACATGGCCGCGCTGATCGCGCGGGCCATCCATCGGACAGGAACGCTCTCGGACGGGACCGTCTGATCGCCGGCACCTGCTGCCGGGGCCTGCTCCTGCTGGTCGACCTATTGCCAGCCGATGACCGATCGAACGCCGGCCTATTGCCAGTCGCTCAACCCGTAGCGTTCCATGATGCTGGCCAGCCGCCCGTCCGCACGCATGTCCGCCACGGCGGCTTCCACATGCGCGGCCAGATCGCCCGACATGTCGACATTGGGTGAAAATGCAGCATATAGCGGCGAGGGCTCATCGACAGAAATCAGGACGAATTCATCCGAAAGCCCAAGGTTGGCAATGGTATAGCGCAGCACTGCCGCATCGTCCGGCACCATGTCCACGCGCCCGGCTGCGAGTTTTTTCAGGTTGCTTTCCAGCGGTGCATCGCCGCCCACCAGTTGCACCACGGATGTGTCGCCTTCATGGGCCTCGATATACTCGGTGATGGCGCCGCCATACTCATACCCCCGGATCGCGCCGACGGTCCGCCCCTCGAAAGGCGCCGCAGTGCTCATGTCGATCGCCTCCCCCTTGCGCACCGCAATCGCCAGATCCCAGACCCCCAGGATCGGGCTCAGCCGGAACCCCGGCACTTCCTCTTCCGAGGCGCCGACGACACCCGTGATCTCGCCCGCTTCGGCTTGTGCCAGGCTGCGCACCCAATTCATGTTCTGGTAGTCGATGCTATAGCCATGTGGCTCCAACGCCTGCTGCAACACCTCGATCATATAGCCGGGCTGCTCCGATCCCGGTTCGCAATTGTATGGACACCAGTTATCGGCCCGGATCGACACTGTTTCCGCCGACGCCGCAGTCGCCAGAACCACCCCCGCAGCCGCCGCTGCGATCCCCTTCCAAACACGCATTCTCACACTCCTGCTTTACCCAGATCTGCGCCCAGACGTGCCAGGCGCAGGATCTGTCTACAGAAACGCGCTTAACAGAGCGTAAGACAACTGCTCCGGATCTGTTTCAAATTAGCCCGGCGGAATGTCGTTCACCCGCTTGGGAATGTGATACCCCCGCACAACCGCAGGCCGCTCGGCGATCCGACGATACCAGTTGCGCACATTCGGATAGGCGCTCAGGTCGATCTGCTGCCATTCGTAGCGCGATGCCCAGGGCCAGCAGGCGATATCGGCAATCGAATAGTCGCCAACGATATAGTCCCGATCCTGAAGCCGTTGATCCAGCACGCTGTAGAGCCGCCGCGCTTCCGTGGCAAATCGCTCTTCCGCATAGGGAGCCTTGCCGGAATTATACTTCAGAAAGTGATGCGCCTGACCCAGCATCGGGCCAAACCCTGCCATCTGCCACATCAGCCATTCGTAGATTTCATAGCGATCCTCCTGGGGCAGAAACCTGTCGTATTTCTCGGCGAGGTAGATCAGGATCGCGCCAGATTCCATCAGCGTGACCCCGGTCTCGCGGTCGCGGATCGCGGGGATCTTGTTGTTGGGGCTGATCGCCAGAAATGCCGCGTCGAACTGGGCATCGCGGGTAATATCCACCGCCTGCACCGTGTAGGGCACGCCCAGCTCCTCCAGAAGGATAGAAATCTTGCGCCCGTTGGGCGTGGTCCAGGTGTATAGATCAATCATCGCGGCACTCCGGGGGCTTGGGGATCTGGCGCAGAGCATGACGCGTCAAAGGCGACCCCGTCAATTCCGCTGTTGCCCACCCGCAGTCCTGCATCCACCCAGAGGGTTTGACCCGCCCGGCCTGCGATGGGACTGCAAACGTGTGGATAACAACGCCGGTTGCTGTGGAAATCCTGTTGAAAATGCCTAAGAGACAAGGGGTTCTGAGGTCAACATCTTGTGGACGGTTGTTTGCGCGGCCTCAACCAATGATCCTGCAATGATCCTGCGGCGTTCTGCAGCCAGAACGTCACGGCCGCCCTGGTTGATCCAGTCGCGACCGACCGGAGTGTGGGCGAACAGCGGGTGCGATCAGGGCAGATGCCGCAAATGCGGATTTTGTTGAAATTTGTCAATTAACCAGAAAAAATCGCGAACTTATCGAAAAATTTTTAGATAAAAGTCATCGAACAACAGCTGCCGCACCATCAGAACGCCTTGCCACCCGGCTGTTTTCGCCCCTGCACACGACCCTACCGACGACAAAGCGCTGCCCGCAGGACGGGCAGCGCTGCAACCGTGACAAAACTAGAACTCAGACTTCGCGCAGGTATTCCATGACCGCAGGGCGGACTGTCTGATGGCCCCGATGCCGCGCGTCCGAGATGATCTTGCGCAACTTGGACAGTTCCACCCGCATTAACAAAGACTTAACCGGCCCAATTGAAGCAGGTCGCATCGACAGTGTGCGAATACCCATTGCCGCCAGGCAGACCGCTTCGATCGGGCGGCCGGCATCTTCGCCGCAAAAGCTCAACGGGGTGCCCGAAATCTCGCAGCGCTCCACGATCTGCTCGATAAAGCTCAGGAAACTTACGTTCAGCGTGTCATACCGTTGCCGCACCCGCTCGTTTTCGCGATCCGCAGCAAAGAAAAACTGCTTCAGATCGTTGCCGCCAATCGAGAGAAAATCCACCTCTTCAAAGAACTTGAGCGGTGCAAACCCCAGCGATGGCGTCTCCAGCATCGCCCCGACCTTGAGCTCGGAAGGCAGCGCATGGCCCAGACGCTTTTCACGCTCGATGGTTTTGTCCACTTCATCGCGCGCCTGCCGGTATTCCTCGAATTGCGCCACAAATGGGAACATGACACTCAGCGGGCCGCCATTGGCCGCCCGGATCAGCGCCTGTAGCTGCATCCGCATGATGCCCGGCTTGTCCAGACCAACGCGAATTGCCCGCCAGCCAAGGGCCGGGTTCGGCTCATCCGTTGGCTTCATATAGGGCAGAACCTTGTCAGAACCGATGTCCAGGGTCCTGAAAACAACCTGTTTTCCCTTCGCCGCTTCCAATACCCGCTGGTACAGCACCACCAGCTCCGACCGGCGCGGCATCTTGTTGCGCACGAGGAACTGCAGTTCGGTGCGGAACAGCCCGACCCCTTCGGCGCCAGAGTTCTGCAAAGAGGGCAGATCCGCCATCAGCCCCGCGTTCATCATCAGATTAACCCTTTGGTCATCTTTGGTTATCGCGGGTTTCTCACGTATCGAGGTATAGCGTTCCTGCGCCTGCGCCTGCATCGCGATCTTGTCGCGAAAGGCGCTGACGACCGGATCGTCGGGCCGCAGATGCACCGCGCCCTGATCGCCGTCAAGCAGGACATGGTCGCCGTTCAGCCCCTCGGTGGTGATCCGACCGACCCGCACCACCAGCGGGATCGCAAGGGCGCGTGCCACGATGGCGGCATGTGACCCGACGGAGCCTTCCTCAAGGATGATCCCCTTGAGCTTGCGATCATATTCCAGCAGCTCGGCCGGGCCAATGTTGCGCGCCACCAGGATCGGATCCTCGGGCATCTCGGCCCCCGTATCGCGCCCCTGCCCGGTCAGAATGCGCAACAGCCGGTTTGACAGATCATCCAGATCGCTGAGCCGCTCGCGCAGATAGGCATCCTGCGCCTGGGCCATGCGACCGCGGGCCAGGGATTGTTCCTTTTCCACCGCGGCTTCGGCGCTCAGGCCCCGGGCGATGTCTTCTTCCATGCGCCGCATCCAGCCTTTGGAATTGGCGAACATGCGATAAGTTTCAAGAACTTGCGCCTGTTCCTTGTCGTTGCTGGCCATCTCCAGCATCTTGTCGACACCGACCCGCAGTTCCTCGACAGCCTCTTCCAGCCGGACCAGTTCGCGGTGGGGATCATCGGCGATCGGATTGGTCACCACCACGCGCGGCTCGTGCAGCCAGATATGGCCCTCCGCCGCGCCTTCCTGGGCCATTGTGCCCTTCAGCAGCAGCGATTGCTGGTGCAGCGGCGACATGGCCGAGCCTTCGCCGACAAAGGCGCCCAGCTCGGTCATTTCGGCGATGACCATCGCCACCACCTCCAGCGCGTAAACCGCATCGGAGGAATAGTCGCGCGTCTCCTTGGACTGCACCACCAGCACGCCCGTCATCTCGCCCAGGCGCTGAATGGGGATGCCCAGAAACGAGGTGTAGCGCTCTTCGCCGGTCTCCGGCATGTAGCGAAAACCGCGCATGCCCGGCGCATCCGGGGTGTTGATCACCTTGCCGGTGCGGGCGACACGGCCCACCAGCCCCTCGCCCACCCGCAGGCGGGTCTGGTGCACGGATTCGCGGTTCAGCCCTTCGGTCGCGCAAAGCTCCAGCGTTTCCTCATCGCGGAACAGATAGATGGAGCACACTTCGGTGCCCATGCTGTCGGCAATCAGCTGGGTGATCTTGTCGAGCCGCGCCTGACCGGCGACGTCGCCCGCCATGGCCTCCCTCAGGCGACCCAGAAGCTGTCTGCTCTCGGATTCCGTGTTGTCAACCATGCCGGCCCTTTCCCGGGTTATTCATCCGACCGCACCGGACGCCAAAATCTGACGACCGGCCGTGGCCCTGTGCATGGGATAGCGGATGATGCTCTCCAGCATCAACTCTCTCACACCACGACCCAAAGTCCAAGGCAATGTGTCGATTGAAACGTGCGGAGGCAAGCGGTTTTACAGCAAATCAGCCTGCGGCCAATCGACTGCACAGTTCGCTGTCATGTTTCGCCTGCCGTATCGGTAATTTGCTGCGACGCAGCAATTCTGCCAGCAGGTTCAAGGAATTAGCGCGGGTCCGGATCTGACCGCGTCAGGGCCGTTCCGGACGCGGCCAGCGGTATCAGCTGGCTTTATCGAGGTCAAAGGCGTCATGCAGCGCCTGCACCGCCAGTTCCATGTACTTGCGATCGATCAGCACGGAGATCTTGATCTCAGAGGTCGTGATGACCTTGATATTGATGCCCTCGTCCGACAGCACCCGGAACATTTTCGCCGCAACACCCGATTGCGAGCGCATGCCGATCCCCACGACAGAGACCTTGGCGACGCCGGTATCCGCGACCAGCTCGCCATAGTTCAGATCGCCCTTTTCCTTGTGACTGCTCAGGGCGGCCTCGGCGCGTTTCACCTGATCCGTCGGGCAGGAGAAGGTCATATCCGTGCGCCCCTCTTCCGAGATATTCTGCACGATCATGTCCACATTCACCCCGGCTTCCGACAGACAGGTGAAAATGGTGGCCGCGATACCGGGACGATCCGCCACCGACAGGCAGGTCAGCTTGGCCTCGTCACGCGAATAGGCGACACCGTTTACAACATTGGATTCCATGATTTCCTCCTCGTCGCAGACCAGGGTCCCGGCCTCGTCGGATTGTTCTTCAAAACTCGACAGCACACGCAGTTTGACCTTGTAGCGCATCGCAAGCTCGACAGAGCGGGTCTGCAGCACCTTCGCCCCGAGCGAGGCCAGCTCCAGCATCTCTTCAAAGGCGATCTTGTCCAGTTTGCGCGCCTTGTCACAGATCCGCGGGTCGGTGGTATAGACGCCGTCCACATCGGTGTAGATATCGCAACGCTCGGCGTCAAAGGCCGCCGCAAAGGCCACCGCCGTGGTGTCAGATCCACCGCGCCCCAGCGTCGTCACCCGTCCCTCCGGGCTGATGCCCTGGAAGCCGGCGACCACCGCGACCTTCATGCCTTCGCCGAATTTGGCGTTGATATTGTCGGTGGGAATTTCCTCGATCCGGGCCTGGCTGTGGGCCGAATTGGTCTTGAGCGGCACTTGCCAGCCCTGCCAGCTGCGCGCCGGGACATCCATTTCCTGCAGCGTCAGCGCCATCAGCCCCGCCGTCACGATCTCGCCCGAGGAAACGACAGCGTCATATTCGCGCGCGTCATAAAGCGGTGAGGTCTCGCCGACCCATCCCACCAGTTCGTTGGTCTTGCCGGACATGGCGGAGACGATGACGATAACGTCATACCCCTTGGCGACTTCGACGCCGACGCGTTTGGCGGCACGGCGGATGCGGTCAAGGTTGGCGACCGAGGTGCCGCCGAATTTCATCACAAGTACGGGCATAGGGGGCAGGATCTCCCTCCGCTTGCGGGGTTTCAGGTTCGCGCGTTATTAGGCGAGCGGTTGGTCAAGGGCAAGATGGCCTGCGCCCTTTATTTCAAGGGCTGTGCCGATTTGCGCAAGGAACGGCCCCGCAACGCCCTAGCTGCGCCAGAAACGAACCGTCAGGATGGCATAGACCGCCATCAGCTCCAGCCGGCCAATCAACATGGCGATGGCAAGAATCCATTTGGCCGTATCGTTCAACGGGGCGAAATTGCCCGCCGGTCCAATGATGTCGCCCAGTCCGGGGCCGATATTGGCCACCGCCGTCGCCGCGCCCGAGATCGCGGTGATGAAATCCAGCCCCGTCAGCGCCAGCGCCCAGGCCACGATCCCCATGGTGATGACAAAGAACATGAAAAACGAAATCACCGAACTCAGCACATCCGGCGTCACCGCCCGGCCCTCGTAGCGCGGGATAAATACCCCATGCGGCGAGCGGATCCGCTGCACCTGCACCCGCACCGAGGCAAACAGCAGCTGATAGCGAAAGATCTTGACCGAACAGGCCGTCGATCCCGCGCAGCCGCCAATCAGGCCGATAAAGAAGAAGATCATGATCAGGAACGGCCCCCATTGCATGTAATCGACACTGGCATAGCCGGTGCCCGACATGATGGAGATGATGTTGAACAGCGCCTCTCGCACCGCCTGTTCCGGGTGGTGCGGAAACACCGTCACCAGCACCCCGGCGGTGACCACGACCAGCACCGCAATGGTGGCAAGAAACGTGCGCACCTGGCTGTCGCGCACCAGCGGCAGCGCCTCTCCGTTGACCATCTGGACATAACGCACAAACGGCAGCGCCGCCGCCACCATGAAAAAGGCAGAGGCATATTCCGCCGGCCCCGAAAACGTCCCGAAGGAGGCATCGTAATTTGAAAACCCACCCGTCGACATGGTGGTCATCGCATGCACGACCGCATCGAACAGCCCCATGCCCAGCACTGTATAGACCAGCGCACAAACCAGGGTCAGCACCAGGTAGATCACTGTGATCTGTTTTGCGATCTCCTGCGCGCGCGGCAGGATTTTCCCCATGGTGTCAAAGGCTTCGGATTTGAAGATCTGCATCCCCCCGACCCGCAGCTCGGGCAGGAACACCATGGCGACAACGATGATGCCAATACCACCAAGCCATTGCAGAATGCCCCGCCACAGCAACAACCCGCGCGGCAGCTCATCAAGACCGGAAATCACCGTGGACCCGGTGGTGGTCAGCCCGGACATCGCCTCAAAGAACGCATCGGTAAAGGACAGCTGCGTCGCGCCCAAAATCAGCGGAATCGCCCCAAAGAACGGCAGCGCCACCCAGACCATGGTGGTCAGCAAAAACGTCTGTCGGATCGTCAGGCCGCGCCCGACGCCATTGGCACAGCTCAGCGCCAGCAGCCCCCCCGCCAGAAGGCACAGGATCGCGCTTTCAAGGAAAACGGGCCACTCCCCCTTGCCATCATAGAGGTCAAGGAGAAGTGGAAAGACCATCGTGCCGCCCAGAATAACGACGAGCAGGCCAATGACATATCCAACCGGGCGCAGATCCAACATGAGCGCAGCGTTGGCAACCCCCGCTCAGCCTGTCAAGCGAAAGCGATCATGTGTCGCCTTTTGTCCCCTTCGATCCGCCGCCAGTCGCCGGCATTGTGGGCGGATTGGACGGCGCACGCGGGCGGCGACGTGGCGCGGATTTGCCCGTGTCCGTCGCAGTCTCTTCCCCAGTCCCGCTGTCCCGCGCCGCCACCGGAGCAGAAGCCGAGGTGGTCTTCGCAACCGCCTCCGTTGCCGCTGCGGGCTTCGCCGCTGTGGCTTTCGCCTCTGCAGGCTTGGTCTCTGTGGGCTTGGTCTCAGCCGGCTTTGTCTCTGTGGCTTTTGCCTCCGTGATCTTTGTCTCTGTCGGCTTCGCCTGTGCCACACCCGGCTCTGGCCTCGTGGCCTTTGCCGGACCGGCCGACGTGCCACCCGCCCCCGGCGTCGCGTCCCCGGCGTCTGTCGGCGCTGCCGCCGCAGGGGATTTTCCTTTTGGCGCCGGTGCTTGCGCCGCCTTTGTGCCAGCGGCCTTGGCCGTCCCTTTTGCAGCCGAGGATCGGCGAGCGGCAGATGGAGAGGTCGTGGCTTTGGCACGCCGACTGCCGGTCGCGGCTGGCTTGCGCGGGGCCGCAGGCGCGTCGGATCTGTCCGCCGATCCGCCCTTGTCTGCCGCAGTGCCGGCCGGCGCCTGCGGGGCCGCGGCCTTGCTTGGCGCGGCTGTGGGCGGGGCAGCAGCCGTTCCGGATGCGACCGCAGGGTCCACAACCGGCCGGGCGCCACCTTGCAGCCCCTCGATCCACTCCTGCTGCATTTTCATCAGCGCCTGTGTCATGTGCATCTGCCGCTGCGGCGCCTGCGCCGCCAGCACCGCGACCGAGCGCATAATCTTCAACTGTCGTCCCATCGCATAGCCTGCCCAGGCTTGCGGTGTGGTGGGGAAGTCCTTGAAACCTTCAAACCGGATCATGTGATCTCCTCGGGGTCGATCGTTCACTTCGACAAGGGCCGGCCCCCGTGCGCGCGCCGCCGGACGCCCCCTTTGGCATCAGGTTAACATGAATTTCAGCCCGCACGCAGAAAAAATGCCGCAATGCGGCAAAATCCTGCAGGCGCCGCCCACTCGGGTATCAGGCCGCCTGTTTGACCTTCATCTTTTGAAAAATACCTCGGGGAGCGCGAGGGGCTGGCCCCTCGCCCGTGGCGCGTCTGCCGCGCCCGCCCCTCCTCCTGGTCACAAGGCCAACCGGCGCTTAACCGCGATGAATCAATGTGGCAAAAAGCTGGGGATCGAGGCTTTGATTGGCAAACATCGCCCCCCGCGTCAGCACAGAGACCGCATCATGGCTGTGCAGGCTTTCCTGATGGCTGGCAACCACGCGGAAATCACCGATTCGCGGATCGCTCTGCAGCGCCTCGCAGAACAATCGGGCGGCGTCTTCGACAAACATCGGATTGGCCGCGTTCAACTCGGCAAAGGCCTGCTCGTCCTCGCGTTTCACCATCACCTGGGTCTCGGTCGGCACCGCGCGACGGCAGTGGTCGATCAGATCCTCGAACCACAGGCAGGGCGCATCCGGCTCCAGCTGGATCGAAATCCGGGCAACCGAACGCTGCGAATGCGGTGTCGCCAGCTGGCCGCGGGTTTGTCGCGCATGTTCCGACAGCTCCAGCGAACAGGGGCAGGTCGACGAATAGACATAATCGAGATGCACAATCTTGTGGCGCTGGCCGCCAGTCTGCACGAGCTCCAGCGCGACATCGTAATATTGATAGCCCATCAGCCCCGACCGCAGGCTGTCCACCTTCACCGGAAAGGAAAACCGCATCTGCAACCGGGCATCGCCACTGTCGAGATCCGCCAGATAGTCTTCCAGCGCCGCCTCCATCACCCTGAAGGAAAATACTTTCTCCGCATGCCGGTAAAACGACCGCATGATCCGGGACATGTTGATGCCCTTTTTCTCCGCATCCAGGCTGACGGTGCCGGTGACGCTGGTTTCCAGCGCCAGGTCGCCGTTGTCGCGGGTATGAAACCGGATCGGCAGGCGGAAATTTGAAATGCCGACATGCTGGATCTGTTCGCGCGCGCCCCGGATCAGGCTGGCGGGTCCGTTCTGCAGATCCGGCAGGCTCGCGCGATAGGCATCGTCCGCGTCAAAACTGTCGGGATACTGTCGCTTGAGATCCGGATAGGCGTCATCCGCGCGCCCCGGCAGCAGACGCGCGATGGCAGGATCCAGCTGGGCCACTTCCGTCTCGCTGGCCTTGGCCGCCCAGTGCCGCAGAACCGCCAGCGCCTCCTCAGCCTCCGTGCGGTCCGGCGTCCCGTTCACGTCGCGAGAGTGGATGTTCATGATCCCGTACTCCTGTCTCAACAGCGGCGCAGGCCGCACCCTTCATCTATGGTATTACGAGATGATTAACAAAACAGATCAGCCAAAAACGCCGCTGCACTCCCCGGAACTGACCTTTTGAACCTCTCCACCCCCAACTTTCGATCAGGTGGAGAGGCACCGCCCCCGGTTCCGCCGCCTATCCCAGCGACGCCAGCGCGCGGGTGATATCCGCAATCAGGTCGTCGCTGTCTTCCAGCCCGACCGACAGCCGCACCAGCCCATCGGTGATTCCCAGCTCTTTGCGCTGAGCATCGGACAACCGCTGGTGGGTCGTGGTCGTCGGATGGGTGACGATGGATTTCGCATCGCCCAGGTTGTTGGAAATCAGCGGAATCGTCAGCGCATCCAGGAACGCAAAGGCCGAGGTCTTGCCGCCCTTGAGGTCCAGCGACAGCACGGTGCCGCCCTTGCCGCCCAGCTGGCGGGCCACCAGGTCACGCTGCGCATGGCTGGCCAGACCGGGATAAATGGTACGGGCCAGGGCGGGATGGCCCTCCAGCGCCTGCGCGATCTTCAGCGCACTCTCGGCCTGGGCGTTCACCCGCAGCTCAATGGTCTCCAGCCCCTTGACGAACATCCAGGCATGGAACGGGCTCAGCGAACCGCCGGTGTGCTTCATATAGGGTTCCAGCGTGCCGCGGATATAGTCCTTGCTGCCCAGCACCACGCCACCCAGGGCGCGGCCCTGGCCGTCGATATGTTTGGTCGCCGAATAGACCACCACATCCGCCCCCTGCGCAATCGCATCGGAAAACACCGGGGTCGAGAACACATTGTCCACCACCACCGTCGCGCCGACGCCATGGGCAATGTCGGCAACGCCCGCGATATCGACCACTTCCAGCGTCGGGTTCGACATGCTCTCAAAGAACACGGCCTTGGTTTCGGGCCGCATCGCGTCGCGCCATTGCTCCAGATCGGTGCCATCGACAAATGTCACCTCGACGCCGTAGCGGGTCAGCACGTTTTCCAGAATATAAAGACAGGAGCCAAACAGCGCCTTGGCGGAAACGACGTGATCACCCGCCTGCAGCAGCGACGTCAGCGCGCCATTCACCGCCGCCATGCCAGAGGCGGTGGCAAAGGCATCCTCGGCCCCTTCCAGCGCGGCAATCCGGTCTTCGAACATGGCCACTGTCGGGTTGCCATAGCGGGCATAGATGAATTCATCCGGGCCGGTCTCGATAAACCGTGCCTCTGCCTGGGCCGCAGAGTCGTAGACAAACCCCTGGGTCATGAAGATCGCTTCGCTGACCTCGTTGTATTGGCTGCGACGGCTGCCGCCATGAACAAGTTTCGTACGCGTTTTCCAGCTCTCAGTCATACTCTTGCCTCCGACACGGGGCCTGGCCCGCGCATAAAAAAACTCCCGTCCGGCCAAGCGAAAGGGAGTCCTTGTCGTCCTGACCTCTTTAGCGGTTTCTTTTACGTGGCCCGCAATCCGGTACAAATCGCCACGGTTCCCATGGTACCCCATGTGGCCCTTCGGATACGCCGGTCGCATTTGTCAGTCAAGAGCCACCGCATCCCCCGCTCGTCACCCAGCCGTTACCCCGGTGTCACCGCCGCGTCACCAAAAGCGGTTAACCGAAGGCAAATTCGTGATCTGGGAGCCCGTGATGGCCATTATGCGCATCAATGCTTTGGGAGAAACGCCGGTGCTGCACGCCCGGCAGACCGCCCTTGAAACCGGGCTCCCTGCCGCTGTCGGCGGAGCCGGGCCGGTGGTGATCATGGTCCATGGCTACAAGTATCAGCCTGGCAATCCGAATCATTGCCCCCACCGCCATATACTGTCGCTGGACCCGCAGCACCTGCCCTGGCGCGCCCCCTCCTGGCCGCGCCAGCTGGGGTTCGGCCTCGGGCGCGCCGACGAGGGTCTGGCGGTTGCCTTTGGCTGGGACGCACGCGGCACGCTACAGCAGGCTCAGCTGCGCGCGGTCGGGGCCGGGCGGGCGCTGGCACAGGTGGTGCGCGCCCTGAAGGCCCGGGCCCCGCAGCGCGACATCCATGTGGTCTGCCATTCGCTGGGCTCCGACGTCGCGCTGGAAGCGCTCCACCGCCTGCCCGCCGGGGCCGTTCAGCGTATCATCTCGCTGACAGGGGCCTCGTATCAGAGCCGCGCCAACCGCGCCCTGCAGACCCCCGCCGGGCGCACGGCGGAGTTCTTCAACGTGACCAGCCGGGAAAACGATGCCTTTGATTTCCTTTTTGAACGGCTGACCCGCAGGCCAGTGCCCGGTGATCGCGCCATTGGCCAGGGGTTCGAGGCCCCGAACGCGGTCACCTTGCAGCTGGATTGCCTGGATACGCTGGAGCATCTCGGCCAGATGGGGCATCCAATCGGCCTCCCGGAGCGACGGATCTGCCACTGGTCGTCCTACATGCGCCCCGGCGCGTTGCGGTTTTACAAACGCCTGATCCGGCAGCCGGAACGCACGCCTTTGCCCCTGATGCAGCAGGTGCTGCCAAAGACCCCGGCGCGCCGCTGGTCCCGCCTGCTGGCCCTGCGCCCCCTGCCCGGCCCGATGCCGATCTGGCAACGGATCTGATCGCCGCCGTTTGCCGCTCCGCAATCACGCGCCGGACCGCAACTGTTGCACCTTGGCCAGATCTATGCGCGCGCTGCCCTGGCAACGCCCACAAAAAGTATCAGCTCTGATGACCCATTGTTTCGCGCGCGAAACAATGGGTCAGTGCTTCTGACCTACCGCGCAGCGCCTTTCCCTGTCGTCGAGCCTGCGGCGCGGGCGCTCTCCCGCCCCTTTGCCCGGCAGCCCCTGGCTGCCTCACAAAGTGTTGGGCCGGGCGGGGGCCGCGATGCGCGAAGCGCAGCGCAAAACCTCGCGGTGCCACTGTCACTGCCCAACAGTCCAGTTGTCTGTTCAGGCCGCTGTCGGCACCTCTGTTGGGGTCTCTGTTGACATCCTTTGGGGCCGCTCCGGGGCAGGACCGCCAACCCGAAATCCCGCAAGGTCGCGCAGGGCCTGCGACCAGATGTGCGGATCCTGCGGCGCGCCCCGCACACCATGTGCGGGGCAGCCGGTCTCAGCCCTGCTGATCGGGATCTTCCGGCCCATAGGTCTGAAACAGCTTTGCCTGCGTCATGAAGAACGCAAACATCCCAAGGGTCAGGCCAAAGGTCTTGAAATACACCCAGGTTTCGGTGCTGACACTGCGCCAGATGATCTCATTCGCCAGCGCCAGCGCCAGAAAGAAGGCGCATAGCCTGCGGGTCAGGATCATCCAGCCCGCCTCGTTCAGCGGCATCATCTCTTCCATCACCACCCGCAGGTAGCTCTGCCCCCGCAGCAACCCGACGCCCAGCAGCCCGCCAAAGATCAGATAGATCATCGTCGGTTTCATCTTGAAAAACCGTTCGTCGTTGAACCAGACCGACAGGCCGCCAAAGACCACGATCAGGACCAGCGTCAGCACCTGCATCTTGGACAATTTCCCGGTCAGCTTCCACAGCGCCAGCGTCGACAGCACCATCAGCGGCACGAAACCGGCCGTGGCCACGATGAACCCGTCATAGCTGGTCCCCGCGATCTCAAAGCTCTGCTCTTTCAGTCGCAGGTAGGCAACAAAGAACAGCACCACCGGTCCGTATTCCAATACGCCCTTCCAGAGCGGGCTGATCTTCTTGTCGTCGGATCCCGCTGCCGGGCTTGTCTGCTCTGTCATGGTCCGCCTCTTGTGTCCTAAATCCTCCGGTAGAGATGCGTCTCTCAACCGCCCATTTCAACAATCACCGCGCCCAGCGCGATCAGTGCCATCAACGCAATGCGGCGCGGGCCAACCGTTTCCTTCAGCACCAGCCAGCCGATCAGCGCCGCAAAAACGGTCGACGTCTCGCGCAGCACCGCCGCCTCGCCCACCTTGTCGAGCCGCGTCGCCAGCATCACCGACCCGAACGAGCCGAAGGCCACCAGCCCACCGAAAAAGCCCCGCGCCATCAGCGGCCCCAGGGTCGGCCGCCCCGCTCCCATCCGCCGCCAGCGCCAGTAGGCATAGGGCGGCATCGCCAGGCCGTCGATCATGAAGAACCAGGCCAGAAAGGTGAACGGATCCGCCGTCGCCCGGATGCCATAGGCGTCATAGGTGGTGTAGAGCGCCACAAACAGCCCGGTGACAAGGGCCAGCAACAGGGCAATGCCCAAGGTTTCGCGGGCGGTGACCAGAAAGACGAAATTGTAGATCGCCAGACCAAAGATCCCGGCCAGCAGCACCAGAACCCCCAGCCACTGCACCAGGGTGAAGGTCTCTCCGAACAGGAAATAGGCGCCTATGACCGCAAACAGCGGCCCGGTGCCGCGCACCACCGGATAGACCACCGTATAGGCGCCCTTGGTATAGGCCAGGGCCTGCAGGATCTTGTACAGCACATGGATGACCCAGACCCCGACAAAGATCAGCCACATATGGGGTTCCGGCCAGGGCACCACAAAGAGCGCGATCGGGGCGGCCATCAGCCCGTAACAGGCATCAATCGCGCCGCGCGACAGCCAGGGATCGTGGCGGCCCTTTTGCAAGGCGCCAAACACCGCGTGCAGCACCGCCGCCGACAGCGCCAGGATCAGCGCCACGCGATGCCCGGCTTGCGTGCCCTCCAGCGAGATCAGCCAATCACTCAGCATCTGCGATCCTTTTCATCACGTCGGTGTCATCCCGTCGGGAACCCAGTCGGGTTTCAGGCGTTGTCCGAGGCAATCCAAACCCGGAGCCCCCATGTTCGAATCTGCCCTGCAAGAGATCACCGATGAATTCTCCTCCACCTTTTCGGTGGTTCCCGCCCCGGTCGCCTTTGCCCGGCTGATTGCGGCCAGCGTGCTGGCGGCCCTGATCGGGCTGGAGCGCGAATTTCTCGGCAAACCGGCGGGGCTGCGGACGCATATCCTCGTCTCGGTCGCCGCCTGCCTGTTCATCGTGCTCGGGCGCGAGATCGCGGCGCTGGATTTCGGCGCCGAGGCCCAGCGCAATGACCCGCTGCGGATGATCGAAGCGGTCACCGCCGGGGTGGCGTTTCTGGCGGCGGGGCTGATTTTCACCTCGGGCGAAAAGGTGCAGAACGTCACCACCGGCGCATCGCTGTGGCTTGTCGGTGCCATCGGGCTGGGCTGCGGCGCGGGGCAGATGCCGCTGGCCGCGATGACGACGGTACTGGTGCTGGTGGTGCTCTTCGTGCTGCGCCACGTCGAAAAGTGGATGATCTCGCATTGACCCTCAGTTGCCCAGCCCGGTGAGGGCCGCAGCGAATTCTTCCGGGTCGAAGGGGGCAAGATCGTCGATCTGCTCCCCGACCCCGATGGCATGGATCGGCAGGCCGAACTTGTCGGCCAGCGCCACAAGAACGCCCCCCTTTGCGGTGCCATCAAGCTTGGTCATCACCAGACCGGAGACATTGGCAAGCTGGCGGAAGGTTTCGACCTGGCTCAGCGCGTTCTGGCCGGTGGTGGCATCCAGCACCAACAGGGTGTTATGCGGCGCCTCCGGGTCTTTCTTGCGGATCACCCGGACGATCTTTGCCAGCTCTTCCATCAGGTCGGCGCGGTTCTGCAACCGTCCGGCGGTGTCGATCAGCAACAGGTCGGCCCCGTCGGCCTCGGCCTTGGTCATCGCGTCAAAGGCAAGGCTGGCCGGATCGGACCCCTCGGGCGCCGTCAGCACCGGCACCCCGGCCCGGTCCCCCCAGACCTGAAGCTGTTCGACGGCCGCCGCGCGAAAGGTATCGCCAGCGGCAATCACCACCGATTTGCCCGCAGCGCGGAACTGGCTGGCCAGTTTGCCGATCGTTGTCGTCTTGCCCGAGCCATTGACCCCGACCACCAGCACCACCTGCGGCTTGGACGGATAAAGCGGCAGCGGCCGTGCCACCGGTTCCATCACGCGGGCGATTTCCTGCGCCAGAAGCTCGCGAATTTCGCGCCCCGAAACGCGTCGGCCCAGGCGGCCTTCGGCGATATTGGCCGTTACCCGCAGGGCGGTATCAACGCCCATATCCGCCGCGATCAGCATCTCTTCGAGGCTTTCGAGCATGTCATCGTCCAGCACCCGGCGCGGCTCTGTCGTGGCGCTGCGCCCGATGAGACGCCCCAGAAGGCCCGGTCTGGACGCCTCCGCCTGCGGTTCAGGGGCGGGCGGGACAGCTGCGGCGGGCGCGGCAGGCGACGCCCCTGCCACCGGCATCGCGGCATCGGATGACGCAGCAGCATCGGGCGCAGAGGGGCGCTCCGGCACCGGAGGCGCGGCACTGTCGGGTTCTGGCCCTGTTGCCGCCTCCTCGACAATGGCGTCCACCTCCTTGCTGAGGCGGGACGAGGATTTCAGCAGCCGTTCCTTGAGCTTTGAGAAAAGCGCCATCTGGGTCTCCGCAGGATCGTTTGTCCCCACCTACTGCCGATTGCCCGGGGTTGCAAAGCCAAAAGCCCAAATGGCGCCTCCCGCGGCGGTCGCGAAGGCCACGCCGCGAAAGCAGGGACCGGCCGGTTTTTGTCCGCGCCCCTTCGCCCCCTTGGCAGCCAGCAGCCCTTGGGGCATCGTAGCGCCATGTCCCGCGCGCTATCGCTCCCTCTTGCCGTTTTGCTGATTGGTCTGATCAGCCCGACCTCCGGTGCCCTGGCGGCGGATGGGGCGCAGAACGGCGCGCGGTTTGACAGCTATACGCGCGGAAAAACGCTGTTTTTCGACTGGCAGGGGCAGCCCTATGGGGCCGAGCGGTATCTGCCGGGGCGGCGGGTGATCTGGTCCTTTCTCGACGGGCGCTGCGTCGCTGGCACCTGGTATTCGCAACCGGGGGAGACCGGGCCGGAAATCTGCTTTGCCTATGAGGACCAGGGCAGCGTCCAGTGCTGGCGCTATGGCATCGACGAGGGCGGGCTGCATGTCACCATTGAGCGCGACGGGCCGCCCCTGACGTTGACGGAGAACACCACACCGGGGCAGGAGATGGTCTGTCTCGGCCCCGAGGTCGGCGTCTGAGGCACCGGCAGGATGCGAGGCGCTGCCTCGCGCTCCGAGGTATTTGCAAAAAGATGAAGGCCGGACGGGAGACCGCAGGTCAGAACAGCGAGCCCTGTTCGCCCGGCGATTTCGGCGGTTTGGCGGCGCTGGTGCTTTTGGGTTTGGCGGGCGGGGCGGCGGCCTGCGTCTTGTCCGCCACCGTGATCGTGCCATCGGCAAATTCGATGGAGAGCGATGTGGCGGCCCCGGCGGCGGCGGTGCTGGTGACCAGCCTGTCCCCCGCGCGGACCACCGCATAGCCACGTTCGAGGGTGGCCCGGTAGCTGAGGATGTCCAACTGCCGACCGGTGGCGGCCAGACGTTCGCTCTGGCGGCTCAACCGGGATGCCTGGGCGGCGGAGAGCCGGTTGGAGAGCACGTTCAGCGCCTGGGCCTTGCGCGCTCGGTCCTGCTCGATGGGACGAATGTTGAGCCGGGCCGACAAATGCGCCAGCCGGTCGGTGCGGCGGGCCACCAGGCTGCGCAGGGTCGCGGGGCGCAGGGAGGCGGCCCGGTCGCTGAGGGTCAGCTTGCGGTTCTGCACGCCTGCGATCAGCGCCTTGGGCAGCCGGTCGGCGAGCCGGTCGAGCCGTTGGCGCGGGCTGTCGAGCAGGCTGTCCGGTCGGGGCAGCGCGCGGGCCAGATCACCAAGGCGCTGGCGGCGCTGCTGCACCGCGCGGCTGCTGGCCTGGGCCATCCGCGCGCCTAGTC
Organism: Tritonibacter horizontis; assembly: GCF_001518015.1. GTDB lineage: Bacteria > Pseudomonadota > Alphaproteobacteria > Rhodobacterales > Rhodobacteraceae > Epibacterium > Epibacterium horizontis. Next base: position 1,214 of record NZ_LPUY01000021.1, on the reverse strand, counting down.
CTGACACATGGGCCAGCAGGTCCAGCCGCACCGGCACCGCATGTTCCGCCGCTGCCGTCGGGGTCGGCGCGCGCAGGTCGGAGACATAGTCGATCAGGGTGGTGTCCGTCTCGTGGCCGACGGCCGAAATCAGCGGGATCGCACTGGCGGCCACCGCACGGGCGACGATTTCCTCGTTGAACCCCCAGAGATCCTCGATCGAGCCGCCCCCGCGCGCCACGATGATCAGATCCGGGCGCGGCAGTGCGCCGCCAGGGCTGAAGGCATTGAACCCGTCGATGGCGCGGGCCACTTCGGCGGCACAGGTGCTGCCCTGCACCGCCACCGGCCAGACCAGCACCTTGCGCGGGAACCGGTCGCGCAGCCGGTGCAGGATGTCGCGGATCACCGCCCCGGAGGGCGAGGTGACGACGCCGATGATCTGCGGCAGGTAGGGCAGCGGTTTCTTGCGCTCCGGCGCAAACAGCCCTTCGGCCTGCAGCTGGGCCTTGCGTTTTTCCAGCAGCGCCATCAACGCACCCTGCCCGGCGACGGCGACCTCTTCGACATTCATGTTGTATTTCGACTGGCCACCAAAGGCGGTCAGCCGACCCGTCACCACGACCTCGAGACCTTCTTCGGGGACCACGGCCAGTTTGCTCACCTGGCCCTTCCAGGTGGTGCAAGCCAGCACCGAACGGTCATCCTTGATGTCGTAATACAGATGCCCCGAGCGCGCCTTGAACACCCGGCCGACCTCGCCGCGCACCCGGATGCGGCCAAAGGTGCCCTCCAGCGTGCGTTTGACCTCGCCCGAGATCTCGGTGACGGAAAACTCCGGGGCGTTCTGACCGGGGGCGGGATCGTCGAGAAGGTCGGACATGAGGGAACTTTAGCCTTTGGTCTGCTCTGCCACCCGTATCGGGCACGGGCGTTCTTGTTTTGAAGTCGCAGCCAGCATAGAACGCGCGACAACGGAGGCCAAGCAGATCGGAGAACGGCTCATGAATATCCTCATCCTCGGCAGCGGCGGGCGCGAGCACAGTCTGGCCTGGGCGGTGATGCAGAACCCGAAATGCGACCGTCTGATCGTGGCGCCGGGCAATGCGGGCATCGCCGCAATCGCGGAATGCGCCAGCCTCGACGCCGAAGACGGTGGCGCGGTTGCCGCCTTTGCCGAGGAGAACGCCATTGATTTCGTGATCATCGGGCCCGAGGCCCCGCTGGCCGCCGGG
>NZ_LPUY01000020.1 GCF_001518015.1 Tritonibacter horizontis | reverse complement strand
GGCGTGCTGCCCGCCCGCCCCTCGGCCCGCGTGATCGAGGAGGCCTATCGCCCTGCCCTCAGCGCAACCGGGTTGCAGCATCCCGTCACAGCCGAGCTGACAGGCGCTGAAACCTGGGGCCGCTGGATGCGGCAGATCGAGCTGGAGCCGACTGCCGGGACCATCCTGATGGAAGGCGTGGGCGACAGGCCGCTCCTGCTGCTCGACCGGGTGGAAGAGGGACGCGTGGCGCTTTTGGCCTCTGATCACGCCTGGCTCTGGAGCCGGGGCTACGAGGGAGGCGGGCCGCAGCTGGAGCTGCTGCGCCGTCTTGCCCATTGGATGATGAAAGAACCGGAACTGGAAGAAGAAGTCCTGACAGCGGACGCTACCGGCCAGCGGATGCGCATCCGTCGGCGCACGCTTGGGGATACCGTTGGCGCCGTCACCGTGACCGCCCCCGACGGCAGCACCCGCGAGATCAAGTTGACGGAAACAGGTCCGGGCCTGTGGGAAGGGGTCTATGAGAACGACCAGATCGGACTTTATCACCTGCAAGAAGGCGACCAGCGCGCGGTGATCGGCCTCGGGCCGGCTGCCCCGCGCGAGTTTGAACAGACCATCGCCACCGCTGATCTGCTGGCACCAGCCGTCGCGTCCCTGCGCGGTGGCGCGATGACGTTGGAAGAGGGCATGCCGGTGCTGCGCAACGTTCGGCAGGGGCGGCCGGCCTCGGGGCGGGGCTGGATCGGCCTGACCCCGCGTGAGGCCTATGAGACAACGGCCGTCACGCAGGCGGCCCTGTTGCCGCCCTGGCTGTTGTTGCTTCTGGCCGCAAGCCTTCTGATCGGTGCCTGGTTGCGTGAGGGGCGCAGCTAGGCCGCGGCAAGCGGGCCTAGGACGACGGCGCGAAGCGGACTGTGACCTGCGGATCGCCCGGCAGGCCCAGATAGGTAACGGTGGCGCCGCCCTGCAAGGTCTCGGGCGAGATCAACGGACCAAAAGAGCCGACAGAAACCAGGTCGCCCGCTTTGAACGTCACGCCGGCGCCATGCAGCCAGAGGATGGTTTCAGCCGGATGACCCAGGACCGCTGTCCCCGGGGCCGATGACACCAGCGTGCCTGCGGCGTCGCGCAACTCCACTTGCATCTCGCCAAGCCAGGCCGTCATCGCGGCGGGATCCTCCACCGGGATCGGCGCGCCCAGGACTCCCAGTCGGGCCCCGACACCCATGGCAGTGATGGTCTCCACCGTCATCGGCTCCCCCTGGGACAGGGCAAGGTCCGGCAGTTCGATAAAGGGACGGACACTGCGGATATTGAGCATCACCTCCTGCAGATCCAGCGCCGCATTCACCGCAGAATCACCGATCTCCATCACCAGATCGGCCTCAACCATCGGCACGGCCCCCCAAGGCAACGGCACCACGGCGCCGTCCTCCAGCATCATGTCGCGGTAGAGGAGCCCCCGCACAGGCTCTGTCGCCCCAAACCGGTCCTGCGCAGGCCCACTGGTCAGCCCCGCCTTATAGCCGACAACCGGCCCCAGATGCAGGCTCATCCCTTCGGCAAGACGCCCCTGGGTGCAAAGCGCATCGACCATCGTCCCCTCGGCCCCAAGCGCCACGGTTGGCCGGGGCGCCATATAATCTTCGACAAACCGCGAGATTTCCTCCGGGCTGGCACAGCCTGCAATCGCGGCCGATACGCAGGTCCAGACCGCAGTGGCGATCAAAGAGCCCAGAGTGACACGCCGCCGCATTTTCCGCCGCCGCTGCGGCTCCGGTATCAACAACGTCATCCTGCCTCCTCGATCTCGACCGTTACCCGCGCAGACTGCCCGTCTGCGTCGATCACCACAAGCGTGGCATGTCCCGGCCCGGGGCTCGGTAGGTCGATTGCACGCGCCTGCAGACCCCGGGCCACCGGTACGCCATTCGCAAGCACCGTAAAGGGCAGACGTCCACCTCGCAACTTCAGCGGCAAGTGCCCGTCGAGCAGGGTCACCCTTGCCTGTTCCGGCGGAAACAACACGTCCGGCGCTGCCTCGGGCCGGTCCGAAAACGCCAGATCGCGCGGCTGAAACCGCTGCAGGGGCAGGGGCAACTCCGCCGACCCGAGAATAAGCGCGTTTGACGGTGGTGGCGCAAGCGGCGCAAGATCCGGCTTCAGTGTCGCAAAGGCTTCAAACAGGAGCGGTGCGGCGAGGTCAGCGCCAAAAACCCCCGGCACCGGTGTCCCGTCGGCGCGCCCCAGCCAGACCCCGATGACATGGGCCCCATCCCAGCCCACCGCCCAGGCATCGCGGTGCCCATAGGAGGTGCCGGTCTTGTAGGGGAGCTTGCCGCCGTGCACGCCACCCGGCGTCGGCAGATCCCGCAACACATCCGCAAGATACCAGGCCGCCACCGGCGACATCACCCGCGCGGTCTCCCGGCGGCTACGCTGCCGCTGAACCGTCAGTTCCGGGCCCTGCCCCCCGGCGGCCAGCACCGTATAAAGCTGCACCAGGTCGAACAGGCTGACCCCAACACCACCGAGGCTCACCGCCAGCCCGGCCTTGCCACCGGGCAGGGAGGGCTGCATCCCCGCCTGTCGCATCGCCACCATCAGCCGCGACGGTCCGAGGGCGTCTGTCAGGATCACCGCGCTGGTGTTCAGCGACAGCCGGAGCGCATCCCGCACCCGGATGTCGCCTCGAAACACGCCGTCGAAATTCTGCGGCGCATAGCCGGCAAAGGACACCGGCACGTCCCGGATCACGGTCTCCGGATGAACCAGGCCTTCGTCGAAGGCCAGGCCGTAAATCAGGGGCTTCAAGGTCGATCCGGGCGAGCGTATCGCACGGGTCATATCGACAAATCCGCGCCGCTGCGGATCTGTGTAATCCGGCGCGCCAAGGCTGGCGATCACCTCGCCGCTGCGATGATCGGCGACGATCATGGCCGCACTCAGACGGGGGCCCGCGGCGTCGGCGCTGCGCTTCAGCACGAATTGAAGACGCTCCTGCAGCTCTGCGTCCAAGCTGACATCGAACTGCCGCTGCGCCGGAGCGGCGGCCCGCAGCGCATCGCCCAGGTGCGGCGCGAGCATGGGAAACCGGCGGCGGGCCTGTGTCAGCGGCGCCAGTGCGGACTGTCGCGCCACCTCTTCGGGCAAGATACCGGCCATGGCACTCCGCCCCAGGACCCGGGATCTGGCGATACGGGCACCCTCTACCGATCGGTCAGGGCGACGGGTTTCCGGCGATTGCGGCAACGCCACCAGCAGCGCGCTCTGGGCAGGTGTCAGGCGGTTTGGCTCCTTTCCAAACCAAGCGTAGCTGGCGGCACGGACCCCTTCAAGATTGCCCCCGAACGGCGCATGCGTCAGGTACAGCGCGAGGATCTCATCCTTGGTCAGCCGACGCTCCAGCGCCAGCGCCAACCGCACCTGTCGCAGTTTGCCTGCCCAACGCCCCGTAGTGCCATTCTCCAACAGTCGGGCGACCTGCATCGTCAGGGTGGAGCCGCCAGAGACCGGTTTGCGATGCCAGACCGCCTGGCCGACGGCCCGCAGCATCGCCAGCGGATCCACCCCGATGTGGGACCGGAAACGTTTGTCCTCATACGCAATCAACATGCGCAGATAGTCTGGATCGACATCGCCCGCCCGCACGGCCAGCCGCCAGATGCCATCATCGACCGGATAGGCCCGCAGCAATCGGCCGGTGCGATCCCGCACCTCGACCGAGGTTTCCGCCAGGGTCTGCGGCAGCACAGCCGCAGCGACCCACCGGTCGATCCCCTTGCCCGCCAGGACCAGGAGAATGAGCACCACAAGACAGGCGCTGCTCCAGCGGCCCTGCCCCGACCTGCGGGCTGCGCCCCCGGGCGAGATCATCGCACGATCAGTCGGCCCGCCGCTGTGTTGGCGCGGTAGGCAGGTCGATACATGTCTTCCACCGATGCGGCGGGATGGTAGAATTCACCGGGGCTGACGGCGCGCACCATATAGGCCAGCGTCGTGACCTCTTCGCCCGCGCTTGTGACTGCCGCCAGGAAACGATCTGATCGGAACTCCACATGTTCCGCGGTCGACAGCTGCAACCAGTCGAGGTCGCGCAGATCGCCGGACCGCAGCAGATTGGGGTTGTCGATCTCGACCCCGGCAGGCAGCGGATCATTGACCATCAGCCGGGCGCCGATGGGCTCGTACGGGCGCACCTGCAGCACAACAACCAGCCGTGTTCCCACGTCCACCTCGGCCAGATCCACCTCGGCCCCCGCCAGCGTGTAATAGCGCCGCGTCATCGCAAAACCGTAGCCCCCCGCCGTCGGCGGCGCCAGCGGCACCCCGATACGGGTCAGCGTGAGATCCGTGGCACGGCCCGAGGTGGACGTGATCGACAGCGCCTCCGGGTTTGCTCCCTCCAGCACCTCGACAAACGCGCCGGTGACCGGTTGGCCATTGACCCTGAGGCCAGAGTCTTCGGGGTGTGCCACCAGCGCATGCGCCGCCATCAGGCTCCATGCGGCTTCCTGGGTGGAGCGCGCGCCGTGGTCGGAGCTCAACCGTGCCAACAGGTCATCACGGTTGATGGCTGCACTATTGGATTCGACCGCCAGCGCCAACACGGCAGCGCTATCGCGCAGCTCTGTCCCGTAATCGACGCGCAACACCGGTGCTTCGCGCTCCTGCCGCCAGAGCCGTTGCGCGGCGAGGGCAAACATCTTGTCCGCGCGCCGCTGATCGCCATAGGCCGCGAGCGCCGCGCCCAATTGCGCCGCTGCCATAGGCGTGGTGAACGCGGCGGATTTCACATCTGCATAATAGCGCAAATCGCCCATCGCCGCCGCACCTTCACGGGCGAGAACCAACAGGGCATAGGCCACGTCCTCGCCACCGCTGTCAAAGTCCGGGACATAATTCAGCCGGTTGCGCAGATTGTCCATCGCGCGGGCAAAAGCCTGATCCGGGACCGAGTGACCTTTGCTCCGCGCCCGGCTGAGAAAATCGGTCGCATAAGCGTCCAGCCAGAGGTCGCCGCTTTCGGCGCGCCAGAGACCGAAGGCGCCGTTGGCGGCCTGCCGGGTCAGCACGGCGCGAATGGCGGTCGCGATGCGCGCATCCACCTGCGGGCGGTCGCCCAGCCCGGCGGCTTCTGCAACGTCAGAAAGATACAAGAGCGGCAACGCCTTGGAGGTCACCTGTTCCGTACAGCCATAGGGATAGCTGTCGAGTTGGGCGAGCAATCCGGGCACATCGAATTTCGCCAGTGGCCCGGCAGAGACAACCGCCCGGGCCGTGCTCGGCCGAAACTCCGCAAAGACCTCCGCATCAAAGAGGAAGTTGTCCCCGCCCGCGAGTGTGAACCGCCGCGTGTCGGAGACCACCGGATCATTGGCACGCACCGGAACACGCAGGGCCTGGGTCAGAACCTCGCCATCGGGTGTCGTCAGGCGCAGGCGCACCTCCGGGTCGCCGACAGCGCGGGCCGTCACCGGCAGTTCCAACAGGACGCGGCCCTGCTCTGACAGGCTGACGCTGGTCGGAAGATCACCGAGATCGAGACCGCCGCCGATGACCTGCGCCGCGAGGTCGATCACCCCGGTCGGCCCATCCGCATGGGTGATGTCCAGGCGGATGCGGCTTTGATCTCCGGGCGCCAGAAAGCGCGGGAGGGAGGCCGTCAGCACAACCGGGTCCCGGACGATCATGTCTGCGGATGCCTGCCCTACCGACCGGTCAGTCCAGGCAATTGCCATCAGCCGCACGGTGCCGTTGAAGTCGGGCAGTTCAACCGGCAACGAGACCTGCCCTGCGGCATCGACCTGAACCACCCCATGAAAGACCGACATCAAATCCTGTGTTGGCGGTGGCGACTGGAACTGCGCCCCAAGACCGGCATCCCCGCCGGAACGCAACCGGCCCATGGCCCCGTTACCCGGATCAATCAACCGACCGTAAATGTCCCGCATCTCCATGCCCAGGCGGCGCTGTCCATGGAAATACCCGACTGGATCCGGGGACTGAAACCCTGTCAGGTTGAGAATGCCCACATCCACGGCCGCCAACGTCAAAAAGACATCCTCCCCCGGCTGTGCACCCGCCACCTGAAGCTTGGCCTCAATGGTTTGGCGCGGGCGCGCAATCTCGGGCACGGTGATGGTGACATCCAGTTCCTGCGCCTCATGCCGCACCGCAGCATGCGCGATCCCGAGGGCCCGGGTCGGCGTGCGCTGCTGTCGCGATGCCACCGGCTGTATCACCGAAACGGACACATAGGCGCCACTGCCCCAATCCGCACCAACCTGCAACGGAATCAGGTTTTCGCCTGCTGTGACCTCCACCGCCTGACGATGGATCAGGGTGCTGCCGATGACCGACACAAGGGCGGTGCCGCTGGCCTGCGGGACAATCCGCAGCTGTGCGGTATCGCCCGGCGCATAGCTGTCGGCATCCAGCGACAGCTCCAGCCGATCGGGGGTTTGCGCGTCAGACGCGGGGGCATACCAGCCGGCATAGAAATCCTGTGACGTGGCGGTATAGGCGCCATCGATCCGCTCCACGACCAGTTCATAGCGCCCCCAGTCCACCGGCGCTGACACGGCTACCGGCTCACCGCCAAGCAACGCCTGACCCGACGCAACCCGGGTGCGCCGGGTGATCGGTTCCCACTCCCAATTGCCATAAAGCTGATACCACTGGTAACGGGTTTCGACCCGGTTGAGCCCCCATTGCACCTGCATCGGGACGGGGGTCAGATCGGGGTCAAGCGCGATCAGATCGAAGCCGGCTTCGGTGCCCTCGGCCACCACATCTTCGCCAAATCGTGGTTTCAGCCCAATCAGTGCACTGTCCGGGCGGATTGCGACCGTCAGTTCCCGCTCGACCGGGCGTTCGGAGCCGTCAAAAAGCCGCGTCCGCAGCCGGGCCTGGAGCGGCATCCCTTCGGCTTCCAGCTCCGGCAGGTCCCCCACGGCCAGGCTCTGCCCGGCGGTATCGGTGTCCGGGGCTGTGAAAAACCGGGTCTGGCGATTGATTTCAACGTCGTAGCGGCCAAAACGGTATCCGGGCCACTCCGCAAGTTCCCGCACCGGCAACAGGGATACATCACCCTCGACGCTGAGCCCGGCGCCCGGCGCCCCAAAGAGGAACCGCGCATCAATATCGACAAGGAGTTGCCCGCCCGGCCGCACGTCGGCGACTGATCGGATCTGCTGTTCAAAATCGATCCGCTCGGGCAGGAAATCCTCGACCAGAACCGTCTGACGCGACAGGGCATTGCCTTTGGGATCGGCATAGATTTCCACCGCCCAGGCCCCACGTGGGGCACTGTCCCCCACCGGCAGAGCAAAGACATGCCCGCCGGCCTGACCTGCATCAGAGATATGCCGCGCGTATTCGACCCCATCGGGGCGTTTCAACACCGCAACCAGCGGCAGATCGGTGATCGCCTGTGCGCGGGTGTCGCGGGCCAGCGCGGTGGCATAGATGGTTTCGCCGACGCGGTAGGCCCCGCGATCCGTGGTCAGATACACATCTATCGGGCCCGGCGCCGGGCGGCCCTCGACTCCCCGGTCCGACAGGTCAAAACCGGCGTCGCGCAGCGACAAAAAGGTAAAATCGCTGTCATCGGCGCGGGCCAGGAGCATTGCCGCCGACGCGCCGCCCCGCCCCCGCATCAATCCTGGTGCAAAATGGGCATAGCCCGTCGCGTCTGTCGTGGCTTCGGCGACGACCGCATTGGCTTCGGAAATCAGCTCCAGCGCGACGCCTGCACGGATCCCGGCATCCGACAGCCCCATGACATGCACATGCAAGCCATCCACGCCTGACATCGCACTGAGGCCCAGATCGGTCAGAATGAACCATTGTGTGGCGGCGGGAGTCTCGTAGGGGTCGACCCCCGGGATCGTGGCGTTAAGGACATAAATCCCGACGGGCTGGTCCTTCAACACGTCCTCCAGCGGCAGCCGGGTCGTGACATCCAGGTTCAGTTCCTGACTGACCTCGGCGGTGCCGGTCCACAGCTCCTCTGCCAGCGTGGTGTTGAAACTCTCGCTTTGCCAGTAGCTGAGCGGACGGGCAAAGTAGTCCTCCTGCATGCTCCGCAGCAGGTTGCGGTCGCTCACGCGCGCGAGTTTCAGCTCAAGCGTTTCCACATTGACCGTCTCGACCGGCAGCGCGGCGGTATCGCCCCGGGCAAGGACATAGGACCGGCCCGGAAACCGCACCGCCGGGCTGCGATCGCGGATGTAGTGGCTGAGGTCGACATCCTTTGTCAGCGTTTCGCCGTTTTCGGCAGGCAAACCGCGCCGCAGGGTCACCCGCAGGTGCTGGCCATGGGTCAACCCGGACAGGCACAGCTCGCGACCGGAGGCTTCAGCGGCAAGGCCGGTGGTCTCCGTCTTCAGGTAGTCTGCGAAGGCCGTGCCCGACCTGGACAGATCCTCTGAAAAGATGATGCACACGCGGGGGTCCGAACTGTCGGCCTCGACCCGCGTGTCACTGACGCGAAAGCCGTATTTTGCGACAGCTTGATCGAGTAGATCCGAAATATCCTGACGCGGCGCCAGATCCAGTGCCAACCGCAACACTGCGATCATGTCACGACCGCGGCCCAGTTTTTCCAAGGCATCCGCCGCTTCCGTCAGCGCGGTGGCCTGCAGGGCGGAGGCGTCCGCCCGCAGATACCCGTTGAGCGCCGCCGCAAGGGATTCCGCCAGGCTGCGGCGGCTGTCACTGCCACTGTTTGTCGCCACCGCACGGAGGAAACGCGCATAATCCACCCAAAGATCTGCCGCATCGCTCAAGGCGACCGCTTCGCCCATCCAGCGCGCAGCCAGGGGGGCATTGTTGCTGGCAAAGGCTTGCCGCGCCCCATCGACCAGCCCCTGCAGATCCGCCCCGCTGAGCGGATACCGCGTGCCGATGTCCCCGGCGAGATCACGCGCGGCGTCAAGGTCGCTCTGGCCCAGACCCTCCAGCCGCTCTGCCCGCTCACGCGCCCTTGCCACAAGGTCGGCCTCGACTGGCAGCTTTCGCACTGTCAACGCCCCGACAAAGGGAGAGGCGTCGCGCAATTCGGATTTGGGAAAACAGGCTGCCGATTTCAGATTGTAGACAAACCCGACACAGGCCGACTGGCTCAAACAAGCCCGCTGGCACGCTGGAAGTGTTGTCTCAAACAGGGCCTGAAGGTCCGCCCCGAAATGATCGGTGTCCGGCTGGGTGACAAACCGGGCCTCCGGCAAGGGGGACGTCGCGCCGGTCTCTGCGGTCTGCGCAGAGAGCATCGTCGCAAAATTAACAGAAAAAAGAAAAGTCAGTGAAATCAATAGGTGCCGCATGGAATCCCCCCTGTCGCAATCCGGAGGCTGGCATGCGCTCGGCACCATAGCAAGAACCTGCACCATAACCGCATCGCTAAAGCCAAATTAAGAATTGCCTGCGAAGGTGGCCCGACAGGTGTGGACGAGGAAAATGACTGGAGTTGGCGTAGATGTCGCTTGCTGAGAAACTGGCACAGGAGCGAAGAGCCCGACTTGCGGCGGAGCGACTGCTGGAGCTGAAACAGGCTGAGCTGACGGATGCAAACCGCAAACTTGGCAGGCATGCGCTTGCCTTGACCAAACGCATTGGCGCCACCCAGGCCGAAATTGCCACCTTTCGCGATGAGAATGAAAAAGTAAAAAGCGATCTCAATACCGCGAATGAAAAGGTGGAGCTGGCGGAGCGTCGCCTGTGGCACTCGATCCAGGCTTTTCAGGACGGATTCGCCTTCTTTGACAACAACAGCAAGCTGATCGGCGCCAATACGGCCTATCTCAACATCTTTGAAGGCGTGGAGGAGGTCTCTCCGGGGGTGTCCTATGTGCGGATTCTGCAGATTCTCACCGACGAGGGGCTGATCGACACCGAAGAACTGACCGCGGATGCCTGGCGCGCGACCATGACCGAACGCTGGATGTCATCGGCGCCAGAACCCACGGTCATCCGCCTGTGGAATGACCGTTACCTTAAACTTATCGACCAGCGCGGCCATGACGGCGATATCGTCAGCCTGGCGCTCGATATTACCGCGACCGTCCACTACGAAGAAGAGCTGCGCGCCGCCCGCGAACGCGCTGAAGCCGCCAATCGCGCCAAATCCGCTTTCCTCGCCAATATGAGCCATGAGATCCGCACCCCGATGAATGGGGTTGTCGGCATGGCGGAACTGTTGAATGACACCAACCTGACCGAGGAACAGCGCCTTTACGCCCACACGATCAAGAACTCGGGCGAGGCGCTGCTGGTGATCATCAATGACGTGCTCGACTATTCCAAGATCGAGGCGGAAAAACTGGTCCTGCATCCGGAACCCTTTGATCTGGAAGCCTGCATGCATGAAGTGGTCATGCTGCTGCAAGCCAACGCCCGCGATAAAGGGCTGAGTTTGCTGGTGGACTACGACCTGTTCATGCCGACCAATTTCATTGGCGACCCTGGACGCATCCGGCAGATCCTGACCAACCTGATCGGCAACGCCGTCAAGTTCACCAACAAGGGCCATGTGACCGCACGGGTCACCGGCGTTCCGCAGCCCGAAGACAATACCGTAATGCTGCATATCTCGATCGAGGACACCGGCATCGGTATCCCCGAGGAAAAGATCCAGCATGTCTTTGGCGAATTCAATCAAGTCGAAGACGAAACCAACCGGCAGTTCGAGGGCACCGGGCTTGGCCTCGCGATCACGGAGCGGTTGATCAAGTTGATGGACGGGGAAATCTGGGTCGAAAGCGAATTCGGCGTCGGCTCCTGCTTTGGCTTCCAGCTGCCTTTGGCGGTGGCGGACGGCAGCCAGATCAAGGCGCCCGAAATGCCGGAAGACCTGCAAACCGTGCTGATCGTCGACGATATGGAAATCAACCGCGAAATCCTGAACCGTCAGTTGCAGCGCCTTGGGCTTCAGGTGTTCCCGGTTTCAACTGGTGCGGAGGCGCTGGAAAAGATGTCGGACGACATCGACCTGGTCATCACAGATCGCAACCTGCCTGGCATGGATGGTCTGAAACTGGCGCGAAGCCTGCGCCACTCCTGGCCGGATGTTCCGGTGATTTTGCTCTCGTCCGATCCTGCGGATCTGCGCGATGCGTCGATCCTGGAGATTTTTGCGGATGTTCTGCAGAAACCGCTGCCGCGTGGCGCGCTGTTCAACGCCCTGTCCGGTCTCAGCGCGCTTGAAAGACGTCGTGCGGCTGGCGCAGCGAGTTCGGATCAGGGCAGCGATCCCGCAACGACGCCTGCAGCCACCCTGTCCAGCCCGGCCCGCTCTGAACTGCCACGCATGCGGATCCTCGCCGCAGAGGACAACCGGACAAACCAGCTGGTTTTCCGCAAGATGGTAAAAGATCTCGATATAGAATTGAAATTTGCGAACAATGGCTTAGAGGCCGTTGATCTTTACCAGAGCTTCAAACCAGATCTTATCTTCATGGATATTTCCATGCCAAAAATGGATGGCAAGGAGGCCACGCAAGCCATCCGCGAGCTCGAAAAAGCCACCCACCACCATGTGCAGATCGTGGCGCTGACTGCGCATGCAATGGATGGCGATTCCGAGGGGATCCTGGCCGCGGGGCTGGATGACTACCTGACAAAACCCTTGCGCAAGGTTCTGATCCACGAACGGATCATGAAAAACCTGCCCGCCGGGGTCGCGCCGCTTGTCACCACAGAGGCAGACGACAGCGCGATGCGCGCCACCGGCTGATCCGGTTGCCTCAGCTTTCGCGCAGGAACACCGGCTTGTCGGCCTGCGACAGCTCGGCCTGGTAGCGATAACCGCCAGTTTCGAAATCCTGCAAGGATGCCGCTTCTGTGATGCGGTTCTGGATGATGAACCGCGCCATCGCACCGCGTGCCTTCTTTGCGTAGAAACTCACCACTTTCGGCCCACCCGGTTTGTCTTCAAGAAAGGTCGGAGTGACAACGCGCGGCTGCAACCGGGTCAGATCGACGGCACCAAAGTATTCCTGGCTGGCGCAATTCACCAACAGATCGCTGCCCAGGTCCGCCACCTGCGCGTTCAACGCCTCGGCAATGGTGCCGCCCCAGTAGTCATACAGGGTCTTCCCTTTCGCGGTCTTCAGGCGCGATCCCATTTCCAGCCGATAGGGTTGGATCGCATCGCAGGGCCGCAACAGACCGTAAAGACCGGACAAAATTCGGAAATGGTCCTGTGCCCAGGCCATCTCTTCCGCGTCCAGCGACGCCGCATCAAGCCCCTGATAGGTGTCACCCGCAAAAGCCAGCGCAGCAGGACGCAGCTCCTCAGGGCTGGGATCATCCTGAAAGTCACGGAACCGGTCGTAGGTCAATCTCGCCAGATCTTCGCTGATATGCATCAGCTTCATGAGATCCGGAACCGAGAGCCTGCGCGCCTCGGCAGCCAGCGCAATGGCATCGCGTTGCATCTCAGGAAAGGTCATTTCGAGATCGCGTTCCGTCCAGTCGAGCTTCTTTGCAGGGGATACGACTACCAGCATGTTCTGCCTCCGTGTGTTCTGGGAACGGACTTAGCCTGCGCCGCGCAGGACGTCCAGAAACGCCGTGGCGAAACGTTCCGCGCGGCGCTCCCCCAGCAGCCGCTCCAGACCACTCGCGTCGTCGCTGCGCATCTGGGCGACCTTTGCCAGTGTTGACGCCGAACAGGTCAGTGGCTTTTCCGTACCGCAACTGCCACGTTGCAATCGGGCCTGCGCCTCCAATAGCGCGTCGTAAATCGACCCCTGTGCCCGCCCAGCAAGTTTTCGGCGCGCCGGGTGCAGCGCCTCGGCTTCACCGGTGATGACACTGAGAAAATCATCGCCGTAACGGTCCAGTTTCTTGGCACCGACCCCGCTGATCCGGGCGATCTCATCAAGGCTCTGCGGACGCCGTTCCGCCATCTCGATCAGGGTGCGGTCGGGAAAGATCACATAGGCCGGGACCTTCTGCGCCTCCGCCAGCCCGCGCCGCTTGGCCTTCAGCGCCGACAGCAGCGGCGCATCTTCCTCTGAAACCAGCGCCTTGACCGCCGGGCGGCGCGGCGCCGACTTGATCGTATCCAGGCGCAGGGTAATCTCGGCCTCACCCCTGAGGATCGGCAAGGCAGGTTCGGTCATCCTGAGCGCACCGTGGCGCTCCGGGTCAGGTCGGACCAGGTCGCGGCCCATCATCTGTCGAAAAATCGCCTGCCATTGCGCCTTGGAATGCTCCTTGCCGCAGCCAAAAACTGACAGGCTTTCATGGCCTTTCTGACGCATCCTGTCGGTGGAATTGCCAACCAGAATGTCAATCAGATGCCCGGCGCCATAGGTTTCATCGGTCCGCAGTATCGCCGACAGCGCCTTGCGCACTGCCATGGTTCCATCGAATGTTTCCACCGGTGTATCGCAAAGATCGCAATTGCCGCATGGCTCGGTGGTTTCGCCAAAATACCCCAAAAGGGTCTGACGGCGGCAGGTCATCGCTTCGGCAAGACCCAGAAGCGCATTCAGCCGGGCATGGTCCGCACCGCGCCGCTCTGCCGGGGCGAGGCCTTCATCAATCTGATTGCGGCGCAGCCGAATATCTTCGGGCCCGAACAACGTCATGGTCTCGGCCGGGGCGCCATCCCGTCCCGCACGGCCGATCTCCTGGTAATAGGCCTCGATACTCTTGGGCAAATCCGCATGGGTGACCCAGCGAATGTCGGGTTTGTCGATCCCCATGCCAAAGGCCACCGTCGCCACCACGATCAGCCCATCTTCGCGGGCAAAGCGGGTTTCCACGATACGACGGTCCTCCGCCTCCATGCCGCCGTGATAATGACAGGCCACGTGACCGGAGGCCGACAAGGCACGGGCGATATCCTCGGTCTTGGCGCGGGTGCCACAATAGACGATGCCGGACTGGCCCCGCCGCGCCTCGGCAAAGTCGAGGATCTGCTTGCGCGGGCCGTCCTTCGCGCCGAACGCAAGGTGAATATTGGGCCGGTCAAAACCCCGCAGAAAGGCCCGCGGCGCTTCGCCGTCGAACAGTTTCTGAACGATTTCGGCTCGGGTTTCCTGATCCGCAGTGGCCGTGAACGCCGCCAGCGGCACATCCAGCGCCCGACGCAATTCGCCGATGCGCAGGTAATCCGGTCGAAAATCATGCCCCCACTGGCTGACGCAATGGGCCTCATCGACGGCAATCAGCGACACGCCGATGCGCCTCAGCATCCCCATGGCACTGCCTGCGGCCAGCCGCTCGGGCGCCATATAGAGCAGTTTCAGCTCGCCCGCCTCGATCGCAGCCCAGACCGCTTCCGTCTCTTCTTCGGTATTTCCAGAGGTCAGCGCGCCGGCACAAACGCCCGCTTCCTGCAAGGCCCGAACCTGATCGCGCATCAGTGCAATCAGCGGTGATATGACAACGGTAATCCCGGTGCGGCGCAGCGCTGGCAGTTGAAAACACAGGGATTTCCCGCCGCCCGTTGGCATGATCGCCAACACGTTTTCGCCGGCGGTCACGGCGTCGACGATCTCTTCCTGTCCGGGGCGAAACCCGTCGAATCCGAAAATATCGCGCAACAGGGGGATTGCGTCGCTCATAGGGGGAGGCCTGTGGGTTTGATGCTCAGTCTATGGACGGCACAATCCCACAGGTCGAATCGGGGGGCAAGGCCCCCTGAAGACATTCCCCCAAGGACAGCAGAGGCGCGCGGACCCACCAGTCGGCGCGGCCGCCGATGTCCTGCTCGGTCAGTAGAATGCGGCGGCGTTGTTCATCAGGATAATCCGCAGCGCATAGACTGCGATCAGAACCACCAGCGGTGCAAGGTCGATGCCTTGCATATTGGGCATGATGCGTCGCACCGGAGTATAGATCGGCTCAAGAATGCGGTTGAGACCATACCAGATCTGCGACACGAACTGTTGGTTCAGGTTCAGAACCTGAAAGTTTATCAGCCAGCTCATGATCACATGGGCAATGATGAAGAACCAGACCACGTCCAGGATCAGCATAAGGATTTGAAACAGCGACTGCATCTTGAGAGCTTCCTTTTTCGAACGTGTAACAGGTAGGCGGGGGCGGCGCATTTCGCAACCCTTCCGCAGCGCCCTGGTTGACGCCGGGTGAACAGGTGGTTTCTGGGAAACAGATGGCCCCTGCGCCGCCGGACCACGTCGGACTTGCCAGCCCCGGCTGCGCCCTGCCATACCTTGCGCCAAACAGGGCACTGCGGGGGCAAAGATGACGGAACGTTCAGCGGCGCAGGTGATGTCCCTGCGTAAACGCGTCTGGGGATGGTGGTTTTTCGACTGGGCCAGCCAGCCTTACCACACGCTGCTTGTCACCTTTGTATTCGGACCGTTTTTCGCGGCGACAGCGACGCAGTATTTCCTCGGGACCGGCCTGGGGGACGAGGCCGCGCGGGCGCAGGCCCAATTCAGCTGGTCGCTCTGCCTCACGATCACCGGGTTGATCATCGGTATCTGTGCGCCTTTCATCGGGGCGCTGGCCGATATTGCCGGGCGCAAGATGCCATGGATTGTCGGATTTTCGGTGGCCTATGTCCTCGGCTCCGCCGGTCTGTGGTTCATGGATCCCGGCGGCAGCAACATGTGGTGGATGCTTGTCAGTTTCGGGATCGGGTTCATCGGGGCGGAATTTGCGCTGATCTTTATCAACGCGCAACTGCCGACATTGGGCAGCAAGGACGAGATCGGCCAGGTGTCCGGCTCTGGCTTTGCCTTTGGCTATCTCGGCGGTGTGATCTCGCTCTTTATTATGCTGTTGCTTTTTGTCGAACAGGACAGCGGCAAGACATTGATCGGGATCGACCCGATCCTGGGGCTGGACGCCAACAGCAAGCAGGGCACCCGCGCGGTCGGCCCCTTTGTCGCGGTTTGGTTCATCGTCTTTATGATCCCCTATTTCAGCTGGGTGCGCGACCCACATGGGCCCTCCCGCGCCAAGGCCAGCCTCGGCCGTGCCGTGTCGATGGTGGTCGCCTCCGTGAAGGGGTTGAAGCAGCGCAAGAGCCTGACCGCCTATCTTGTGTCCTCGATGCTCTACCGCGACGCGCTGAACGGGCTCTACAGTTTTGGCGGCGTCTATGCCGGATTGGTGCTGGATTGGTCGATCACCCAGATCGGCATCTTTGGCATTGTTGCCGCGATTTCCGCCGCCGGGTTTTCCTGGGTCGGCGGTCTGGCGGACCGGCGGTTTGGGCCAAAACCTGTGATCGGCGCCGCCATAGCGGTGCTGAGCCTCGTCTGCCTCGTCGTCGTCAACATGTCCCGGACAGAGCTCTTTGGCATCGCCCTGGCTGACGGATCTGGCCTGCCGGACCAGATCTTCTTTGGCTGCGGTGTTTTGATCGGTGGTTTCGGCGGGATCTTGCAGGCCACCAGCCGCACCCTGATGGTGCGTCACACCCGCCCGGAAACCGCGACCGAAGCCTTTGGTCTTTATGGGCTTTCCGGTCGCGCAACCGCCTTTCTCGCACCCGCGCTGATTGGCCTGGTGACCACACTGACAGGAAATGCGCGCCTTGGGCTGACGCCAGTGATTGCGCTCTTTGCCCTTGGTCTGCTTTTATTGTCGCGGGTGGATGGTGAAGGAGATCAGGTTTGAGAGTCATTCGGCACATCACCCTTGCGGCGCTGTTGCTCGCCGCCTGTAGCCCCGCGCAGGACAGCCCGCGCAGCGCGGCCACAGCCTATGCGAACAAAACAGTCAGCTCCACAGCGCCCGCCAAGCAGCTGTTTGGGGCCAAACGCGATGCCTCCACCCAGCGGCCCAACCCGCTTGGGTCTTATGCCAAGGGATGTGTGGCTGGCGCGGCGCAATTGCCGGAAACCGGACCCACCTGGCAGGCCATGCGTCTGAGCCGGAACCGCAACTGGGGTCACCCGGAAACCATCGATTTCATTCAGGACCTGAGCCGTGTCGCGGCGCGGCAACCCGGCTGGAAAGGCCTCTACGTCGGCGACATCAGTCAGCCCAGAGGCGGGCCGATGTTGTCTGGCCATCGCAGCCACCAGATTGGACTGGATGCAGATATCTGGATGCTGCCACCGGATCGGCTCGACCTCAGCCGGGACGCGCGGGAAAATATCTCTTCGATCTCATTGCGCCGTGCCGCTGGGGCCTATGTCAATGAGAACTGGAGCGCCCAGCACCACGCCGTGCTGAAAGCGGCCGCATCAGACCCTCGGGTGGCGCGGATTTTCGTCTTCCCCGGTGCCAAGGTCAAAATGTGTGATACCGCGACCGGCGACCGCAGCTGGCTACGTAAAATTCGCCCCTGGTATGGCCACCACTACCATTTCCATGTGCGGCTGAATTGCCCGCGTGGCGCACGCGGCTGTGTCGATCAGGATCCACCGCCAAACGGAGACGGCTGTGACGATGCCCGGCAATGGGTTTCTGACATCCTGAACCCACGGCCACCAAAACCGGTTGACCCCAACGCGCCAAAGCCGCAACCACGTCGGGATTACACCCTTTTGGATCTTCCCCAACAATGCGCCGCCGTACTCTTGTCCGACTGACCACGCTTTCTTCCGGGCTTGTCCTGATATGCTGTGCCGCAGCCTGGGCGGCCTCTGCCGTTTGGAACGTGGCCCGCGCCGAAAGCAACTCTGCCCAGCATATATCCAGTTTTCGCTGGCACGAGGCACCGGATTGGTTTGGGGGTTTTTCTGGGATTGAGCTGACCGGGGACGGGACCGGTTTCGTGGCGATCACCGACCGGTCGCATATCGTCGAGGGCCAGATTTCGCGGGACGGGGACCGGATCGCCGGAGTCAGCATCACCCGGCACGACCGTCTTTTGGATGCCGATGGCGCCCCCATTCGCCCGGAAGTCGAAGACAGCGAAGGCCTGACCATCGTCGGGCGTAATACCTATTTTGTCTCATTCGAGACGCCGCATCGGGTGCTGGCCTATTCGCCCACCGGCGTGCACGAATTGCCCACTCCGAAATCCTTTCGCAAGTTCCGCTATAACGGATCTTTTGAAAGCCTGGCCAGCGATGCGACCGGGCAGTTGCTTCTGATCTCCGAAAAACCGCCGCGCAAACCCGATGTGCCCCGCGTCTGGCGCTGGACTGAAAGCAAGGGCTGGCGTGGCGCGGGGCCCTACCCGGAGCTGGACGGTTTTTTACCCGTGGGCGCGGATTTCGGCCCGGATGGCGCGGTTTATGTCCTGGAACGCAAATTTGTCTCGGTCGGATTTCGGTCCCGGCTCAGGCGTTTCACCCTGACACCAACCGGTCTCGAAGGGGGCGCAATCCTGCTGAACACGCCGCTGGCGCGACATGACAACCTGGAAGGCGTCAGTATCTGGCAGGACAGCGCAGGCGGCTTGCGGGCCACGATGATTTCGGACGACAACTTTCTCTGGCTGCAACGCACGGAGATCGTCGAATACCGCCTGCCAGACCTGCCAGGGTAACGGGAGGGCGTCCATGGCGCAGAATCGCTTGCAATTCGTGCCATAGGGGCATAGACGACGCCACCATCGACGCGCCCGCAAAGGCGCACAAGTCTCCGCGACCTTGTCTAAAAAACGGACCCATACATGACCCGTACCTATATTCCTGGCATCCTTGCCATGGCCGCCGTTGTTGTGGCCTCCAATATCCTCGTTCAGTTTCTCTTTGGCAATTGGCTGACCTGGGGCGCTTTCACCTATCCGGTCGCATTTCTCGTCACCGATGTGATGAACCGCGTCTACGGGGCCAAGGCCGCACGCCGCGTCGTGCTGGCCGGTTTTGCAGTTGGCGTGCTGTGTTCGCTGATCGGCACCCAGATCATGGGCGAGTTCGGTCCCCTCGTCACCCTGCGCATTGCCATCGGCTCTGGCCTGGCGTTCCTCCTGGCGCAACTTGCTGATGTGGCAATCTTTTCTGCGCTGCGCGCCGGGAAATGGTGGCGCGCGCCCCTGGCCTCCACCCTGGTCGGATCCTCGCTCGATACCGCGATCTTCTTTACTGTCGCCTTCTCCGGCGCGCTGACCGTGCTGGAACCTGGCAATGACGTCTCCTGGGCGGGCGAGGTTCTGCCCCTGCTCGGTTTTGGCCCGATGGCGCCGCTCTGGGTCTCGCTGGCTGTTGCCGATTGGGGGGTAAAGCTGGCACTGGCGCTGATCGCCCTGATCCCGTTCCGCCTGATTGTTGCCCGCCTGGCAGGCAGCCAGACCGCCCGCGTCTGACGTCGCGCGATTTTCATTTGGTGATCCGGGGTATTCATGCCAGTCTGATCTCAACCGAAACAGTGAGAAAAGGAGGTGATCCAGTGTCAAGAAAGGTATTGGAGCAGAGTGTAGCAACAACCGGAGCGGCCCTCTACTGAGGCAGCCCTCTCTGGCAGTGGTCAACCGGCCGGGTTTCTGCAACCCTCACCTGCCTTTGCTCTCAACAAACTTTCGGAAGGGCCGTACCAATTTGGGGCGGCCCTTTTTCTTCTCTTTCTCGACCTGTTTCTCTACCTATCGATCCTTGCGCGGTCTCCTCCTTTCCGATCCGGCACCGCGACGGGTTGCCGATCTTTTACGGATGTAGCCGTCCAGATTGGACTTTGCCCTGTCGTAACAACACCCTATGGTCTGCCCCATGCTGCATATCAGTGACGAAATCACCCTTCAGGACTGGGAATTGACCGAAAGCTTCATGCGCGCCTCCGGGCCAGGGGGGCAAAACGTCAACAAGGTCTCCTCGGCGGTCGAACTCCGTTTTGAGGCGGAGCGTTCGCCGCATCTGCCCGCCCCGGTAAAAACCCGGCTGCGCCGGATTGCCGGGCGTCGCTGGACCAAGGACGGCGCCGTGATCCTGCAATGTGACGAAACCCGCTCGCAGGTCCGCAACCGCGAAATCATCCGCGAACGTCTGGCCGAGCTGATCCGGCGCGCGCTTGTCAAACCCAAACGCCGCATCGCGACCAAACCCACCCGAGGCAGCGTCGAACGACGCATCAAGGCGAAAAAGACCCGTGCCGGGGTAAAATCGCTCCGCGGCCGGGTGGACGAGGATTAAATTTCCCGATTGCTCCGGCTGCCGCGCCGCGCCATCCTGACCCAAATCAGGACGAGGGAGGACCACTCATGCGGCTCAAGGACAAAACCGCCATTGTCACCGGCGGCGCGTCAGGCTTTGGCAAGGGTATTGTCGACGCATTCCTGCGCGAAGGGGCGCGCGTGATGATTGCCGACATAAACGAGACCGCAGCCCGCGACCTGGCCAGTTCTCTCGGCAGTCGTGCCATTGCGCAGCGCGTTGATGTCAGCAACCGCGCTGCGGTGACGACAATGGTCGACGTCGCGCTGGAAGAATTCGGCCATATCGACATTCTGGTGAACAACGCCGGGGTGACACATCTGCCAACCGCGCTGGAGGACGTCACCGAGGAGGATTTCGACCGGGTGTTCAACGTGAACATGAAATCCGTCTATCTGACCGCACAGGCGCTGGTGCCGCATATGAAACATCGCGGTTCCGGCGCAATCCTCAACGTTGCCTCCACGGCCGGCGTCTCGCCACGGCCCAGGCTCAACTGGTACAATGCCTCCAAGGGATGGATGATCACCGCCACCAAAACCATGGCCGTCGAACTCGCCCCGGCCGGTGTACGCGTCAACGCGATCAACCCGGTCGCGGGCGAGACGCCGCTGCTCAAATCCTTCATGGGAGAAGACACCCCGGAAATCCGGGCAAAGTTCCTCTCCACCATACCGCTGGGTCGCTTTTCCACCCCCGAGGACATGGGAAATGCCGCCCTTTATCTCTGCTCGGACGAGGCCAGCATGGTCACAGGTGTCTGCATGGAAGTCGACGGCGGCAGATGCATCTGACGCCGGCCACACCCCGCCAATCGGCGCGCCAGCGCTTGGCCTGCGCGCCCGGCACGGGCGCCCCGCTTTGCTGCCCCCACACCAAAAGAAGAGATGCCCGATGATGACCCCCGGTGCAAAGAACCTGATCACCGATGTGGCAGGCCTGCGCGTCGGCAATGCCGCCGATGCCACGCTGAAATCCGGCACCACCGTGCTCACTGCAGACCGCCCTTTCACGGCGGCGGTCCACATCATGGGCGGCGCGCCGGGCACCCGGGAAACTGATCTTCTGGCCCCTGACAAGACGGTTGCCGGTGTCGATGCGCTGGTGCTGTCAGGCGGATCAGCCTATGGGCTGGATGCCTGTTCCGGCGTCGTCGAGGGCCTGCGCGCCATCGGCCGCGGGTTCCGGCTTGGCCCGGCCATCGTGCCCATCGTGCCCGGCGCAATTGTCTTTGACCTGCTGAACGGCGGCGCCAAGGATTGGCCGACCAACCCCTATCCCGCGCTGGGGCGCGCCGCCTTTGACGCGGCCGCGGTGGAATTCGACCTTGGCACTGCGGGCGCTGGCACCGGGGCGCTGACAGGCATGCAAAAGGGCGGCCTTGGCTCCGCCTCTCTGGTGCTCGACAGCGGCCACACGGTCGGCGCTTTGGTGGTTGCCAATCCGATCGGTTCGGTCACCACCCCGGGCGAGCGTCATTTCTGGGCGGCTCCCTTTGAAATTGATGGCGAATTTGGCGGCCTCGGCCCTGACCCCGCCGCCGGACTTGGCCGGGCCATGCGCAGCCGCAAGCTGGAGGCGATGGCCGATCTGGCAGGCGCAGCCGTCAGCTCCAACGGGACCAACACCACAATTGCGATTGTTGCCACCGATGCGACCCTCAGCAAAGCCGAAGCGCAACGCATGGCCACGGCGGCTCATGACGGCATGGCCCGCGCCATCGTGCCCTCACACGGTCCCCATGATGGCGATCTGGTCTTTGCCGCAGCCACCGGCGCACACCCGCGGGGTGACCCTGCGGCCAATATGCTCGATCTGTGCCACGCGGCCTCGCTCTGTCTTGCGCGCGCCATTGCCCGTGCCGTTTATGAGGCGCGCGCCGAACCCGGCGACATCCTGCCCTGCTGGCCGGCCTGATCGGCAAGCGTTTTGGCACCATATGCGATTGTTTTTCAGGCCCATAGACCACAGCTGACACTTAGTCGCGTTGACTTATCGGCGGCATCCGCCCGATCCTGACAACAGCCAACTGACCCTACAGGAGCCAGCACATGAAATACCTTCCCGCCGCCGCACTGCTCACCGCCCTTGCCGCACCCGCCCTTGCCGAAAGCGATGCCGCCGCCGGGGAAAAGACGTTCGGCAAGTGTAAATCCTGCCATCAGATCGTTTCCGACAGCGGCGAAACCCTTGCAAAGGGGGGCAGAACCGGACCCAATCTCTTTGGCATCGTGGGGCAGACGGCCGGGACCGCAAAGGATTTCCGCTATGGCGATGATCTCGTGGCAGCGGGCGAAGCGGGGCTTGTCTGGGATGAAGAACAGTTTGTTGCCTACCTCGAAGACCCACGCGGCTTCCTGAAAACCTATCTCGACGATTCCGGTGCGAAATCCAGAATGAGTTTTCGCCTGAAATCCGGCGGTGCGGACGTCTTTGCCTATCTCGCACAATTCGGCGCCCCGGATACCGCTGCCAGCGACTAAGGCCGCGCCTGGGCGCCAGGCGGGACGCCTTGAGATTCGCGGCGTCTTGCCCTACACGCTCGACGTTCCGTGCCGGTGGTTCCCGGCGCCGCGATATCGTCAGGAGTGACATGCCCGAGCGCAGCCCAAATCTGATACCCGCCTGGGTCGATGGCGAACTGACCCCCGTCGACAAGCTACGCGCCCATCAGGACGGGCTGCGGCACAAGGCCGTCTCGGTGTTTGTGGTTCAGGACCGGCAGATCCTGATGCAGCGGCGGGCGATGGGAAAATACCACACCCCCGGTCTCTGGGCGAATACCTGCTGCACCCACCCGATGTGGAACGAAGCCTCAGACATCTGCGCCGTGCGGCGGCTGGACGAGGAACTGGGCCTGTCGGGCCTGCATCCTGAGTATCGTCATCGAATTGAATATCGTGCAGACGTCGGCGATGGCCTGATCGAACATGAGGTGGTCGATGTGTATCTGGCCCATATGCTGGAGCCGCTTGGCCTCACGCCCAATCCCGACGAGGTGATGGAAACCCGCTGGGTCGACTACCACGACCTTCTGGCAGAGGTGGCCCGTCATCCTGATCGGTTCACCCCCTGGCTGAAGATCTATCTGGCGGACTATGCAGACGTGATTTTTGGCCCTGACCTGATCGTTGCGGCGCGGGACTGACCCTCCGCTTGCCATTGCCGCGCTGGCGGTGTTTTCATGTCCCGTGGGAGGAATGAGACAATGACAGTTTTGATTGCAGGCGGTGGCATCGCCGGTCTCGCCTTGGGCCTGACCCTGCACCAGATCGGCGTCCCCTTCCGGGTGTTTGAGGCCAGCGCAGAGCTGAAACCGATGGGGGTCGGCATCAATCTGCAACCCAACGCGGTGCGCGAACTGTTTGATCTCGGGCTCGAAGCGGAGCTGGACGCGATCGGCGTGCGCACCCGCAGTCTCGGGTTTTTCTCCAAATACGGCAAAACCATCTGGGAGGAGCCGCGCGGCCGCGACGCCGGCTATGCCTGGCCGCAATTTTCGGTCCACCGAGGCGCCTTGCAGATGCTGCTCTATCGCGCCTTGGTGGCGCGGGCCGGAGCTGACGTCATCACAACTGGCGCCCGCGCCGTCGACTGGCAGACTTCCGACACCGGCGTCACCTTGCACTTCGCCGATGGCAGCAGCGCCAATGGAACCTTGTTACTGGCCGCCGACGGCATTCATTCGGCATTGCGCGCCCGACAATACCCAGAAGAAGGTCCGCCAATCTGGGATGGCCGCATCCTGTGGCGCGCCACCACGCGCGCTCCGCTCTTTCGCGGCCCTGCAGCGATGGTGATGATCGGCCACAATCGTCTGCGGTTCGTTTCCTACCCGATATCGCAACCGGATGAGAACGGTCTGGCGACCATCAACTGGATCGCAGAGAAACGGTTCGACCCCGAGGCCGATTTTCAACGCGA
Organism: Tritonibacter horizontis; assembly: GCF_001518015.1. Classification (GTDB taxonomy): domain Bacteria; phylum Pseudomonadota; class Alphaproteobacteria; order Rhodobacterales; family Rhodobacteraceae; genus Epibacterium; species Epibacterium horizontis. Next base: position 48,799 of record NZ_LPUY01000020.1, on the reverse strand, counting down.
AGACTGGAACCGGGCGGTGGATGTCGAACGGTTCATCGCTGATTTTGCGCAATGGCGATTTGACTGGATTGATGTGCCGATGCTGATCCGCGGTGCGGAACAGGTTTACGAATATCCCATGGTGGACCGGGACCCTTTGCCACGCTGGACATTCGGCGCCATGTCACTGATGGGCGACGCTGCCCATCCAACCTATCCCGTCGGTTCCAACGGGGCGAGCCAGGCGATCCTGGATGCCCGCGTGATCGGCGCCCAGTTGCTGCGCCATGGCATGACCGAAGCGGCGCTCCTGGGCTACGAGGCAGAAATGCGTCCGGCAGCGACCCAGATCGGCCGGGCCAATCGCTCTGGAAACGGCCCGGATGCGGTCCTGCAGCAGGTCGAAGATCTGTGCGGTGGCGACTTTGACAGCATCGACACCGTGATCCCCCACGCCGATCTGGCAGCCCATGCTGCCCGTTACAAGGCGATCTCGGGGTTTTCCATCGCGGCGCTGAATGCCCAGCCCCGCACCATCGCCGAAGGTCAGCGGCTCAGCTAACGCCTGCTTTCTGACGACAGGCGTGGGTGGCACACAAGACTGGCAACCGGGACCGCGCCGCGTCAGCGGCGCCCGGCCCAACGGGTGCGCTTGCATGGATATGCATGCGCACCGGGCGGGAGAGCCCCCTCCTCCCGCCTGCGCACCGAAGACGCACCACTGCGGATGTCGCCTAGACGCCAATCACCGCCTGAACCGCGCGTTTCCAACGGTCATAGGCTGCATCGCGGCGCCCAGCGTCCAGCATCGGCTTGAACTCTCGATCCAATGCCCAGGTCGCGGCAAACCCTTCCTGATCCGGATACACACCCGCCTGCATGCCCGCCAACCAGGCCGCGCCCAGCGCCGTGGTTTCCTGCATCACCGGCCGATCAACGGCGGCGCCCAGAATGTCGGACAGGCTCTGCATCGCCCAGTCGCTGGCGCTCATTCCACCGTCCACCCGCAGGGTCACCTGGGTATCGCCCTTCCAATCTGCCCGCATCGCTTCCCACAGGTCGCGGGTCTGATAGGCGACGCTCTGCAACGCGGCGCGGGCAAATTCCGCCGGCCCCGAATTGCGGGTCAGCCCGAACATGCCGCCCCGGCACTCCGGCTGCCAATAGGGCGCGCCAAGGCCGGTAAAGGCTGGCACCAGGATCACATCCTGCACCGGGTCCGCCTTTTCCGCGAGCACACCCGATTCGCTGGCTTTGCCGATAATCCCCAGCCCATCCCGCAACCACTGGACCGCCGCCCCGGCGATAAAGATGGATCCCTCCAGCGCGTAGGTCGGCGTGCCATCCAGCTGATAGGCAATGGTCGTCAGCATCCGGTTTTCTGACAGAACAGGCGTGTCGCCGGTGTTGAGCAGCGCAAAGCAACCCGTACCGTAGGTGGATTTCATCATGCCCGGCTTGAAACAGGTCTGCCCAAGGGTGGCTGCATGCTGATCGCCGGCAACGCCAAGGATCGGGATGGATCCACCTAAATGCGCGCCAAGTGTGGTCCCGAATTCCGCAGCGCAATCCTTCACCTCTGGCAGCATCGCGCGCGGCACGCCAAGCATGTCGCAGATCTCGTCGCTCCAGTCCCCTTTGCGAATGTCATACATCAGGGTGCGCGCTGCGTTGGTGGCATCGGTGACATGTGACGCCCCCCCGGTCAGCCGCCAGATCAGGAAACTGTCGACGGTCCCGAACATCAGTTCACCGGCTTCGGCCCGCGCCCGCGCGCCCTCGACCGTGTCAAGGATCCACTTGACCTTGGTGCCCGAAAAATAGGGGTCAAGCAGCAGCCCCGTGGTCGCGCGTACCATATCCTCCCGGCCGTCGTTCCGGAAGGTTTCACAGATCTGCGCCGTCCGGCGATCCTGCCAGACAATCGCGTTGTGGATTGCCTGACCGGTGTTTTTGTCCCAGACGATTGTGGTTTCGCGCTGGTTGGTGATCCCGATCCCGGCGATGTCCGTGCTGGAAATTCCCGTGTCTTTGATCACCGTCCGGCAGGTGGACAGGGTAGTCTCCCAGAAATCCTCGGGATCGTGCTCGACCCAGCCTGCTTGCGGATAGTGCTGCGCGAACTCCTCCTGCGCAACGGCGGCCACCTGCATTTCGGCATCAAACAGAATTGCGCGGGTCGAGGTGGTCCCCTGGTCAATCGCAAGAATATAAGTCATCGGCTCCCCTCCGGTTCAGATCTTGAAGCGGAGAGTAGACATAATTTCACCGACGCGGCCAGCCCCTACTAAACATGTAGTAGTGGAAAGTTGCGCACTGCGGCGGACACCGACGCTGAGGTCAGACCGCGATGTTGTCGATCAGCCGCACGCCATCCAGCCAGGCTGCGACAAAGATCCGCGTCGCCGTCTCTGGTCCGGTCTGTTCCGACAGGTTGGTGGCGCTGCGCAGGTCGATGTATTCAACCTCGGAAAACCCCGCCTGAACCAGCGCATCGCGCATTCCGGCTTGCAGAGGGTCCCAGGCGGCACCTGCCCTCAGTTGCTCTGCGGCGGTCTCCATCATCCGGTTCAGCGCGCCTGCCGTGTCCCGCGCCTGTGCGGAGAGGCGCAAGTTGCGCGAGGACAGCGCCAGACCCGATGCCTCGCGCACGGTGGGACAGCCGATCACCTCGATTGGAATATTCAGATCACGCACCATGCGCTTGACCACCAGCAATTGCTGATAGTCCTTCTCGCCAAAAAACGCCTTGTCTGCCCCGGATTGCAGGAACAGTTTCGCCACCACGGTGGCCACCCCGTCAAAGTGACCGGGCCGGTTGGGGCCGTCCATCACCTCTGTCACGCCGGTCACACTGACGGTTGTCGCATAGCCGTCCGGATACATCTGATCGGGATCGGGCACATAGATCGCATCCACGCCATAGGGTGCGAGTTTGGCGGCATCCTCGACCTCTGTCCGTGGGTAGCTGGCCAGATCCTGCGGATTGTTGAACTGTTTTGGGTTCACAAAAATCGTCACCACGACATGGTCGCAAGCGGCACGCGCAGCTTCGACCAGCGACAGGTGGCCGGCATGCAACGCGCCCATGGTCGGCACCAGAGCGAGGCTCTCGCCGTTGCGGATCCAGTCCCGACGCAGGGCGCGCAGGTCATCAAGGCGACGCAGTATTTTGGGGGTCATCTGGAAGGGATCCTTCACTCTTTCGGTGCCGGAGTCTGGTCGGCAAAGATATGTTCAGCGCCAGGGAAGCGCCGCGCCCGCACTTCGGCGGCATAGTCCGCAATCGCAGCCTCGGCCGCGGGGCCAAGATCTGCGTAGCGTTTGACGAATTTTGGTTTGAACGCGGTGAAAAATCCCAACATGTCGTCCACCACCAGGATCTGCCCGTCGCACCCGACCGAGGCGCCGATGCCGATGGTCGGGATCGGCACAATCTCTGTGACCTGATCGGCAAGCGAGGCCGGCACTTTTTCCAGCACAACGGCAAAGGCCCCGGCATCGGCCACCGCGCGGGCGTCTGCGATCAGCGGCTTGGCGGCCTCGGCACGGCCCTGCACCTTGTAGCCCCCAAGCGTGTTGACCGACTGTGGCGTCAGGCCGATATGGGCCATCACCGGAATGCCCCGGCGGGTCAAGAACTGGATGGTCGGCGCCATTTCCACGCCACCTTCAAGTTTTACCGCTGCGGCGTTGGTTTCAGCCATCAACCGGGCGGCGTTGCGAAAGGCCTGGGCCGGGCTTTCTTCATATGACCCGAAAGGCATGTCGATCACCATCATCGCGCGGTTCAGCCCACGGGCCACCGCCGCGCCATGCATCACCATCATGTCCATCGTCACCCCCAGCGTCGAGGGCAGCCCATGCAGCACCATCCCAACGCTGTCGCCGACCAGCACAAAATCGCAATGCGCATCCATCAAGCCTGCCATCGGCGTCGTATAGGCCGTCAGGCTGACGATCGGGCGCTGCCCTTTGAGGGCGCGAATGTCATCGGCGTTGAAGGCGGTTTTGCGGGCAGTGGCGCTCATGTCTCGGCTCCTTGGCTGGACCGTTTTTCAGCCGACATCGCAGTCGGGCGGGCAAAGTTGTCGGTCTTTATCAACTGCGGCACCGCAATACCAGCCATGCGGCACAGCAGCAAAGCTTGATTACGGGACGAAAAAGACGGACGCTTCCCGCAATCGCCCCGCGAACGTGGGCGACATGATCCCGTCGGGTCGCGATCTGCCTTCCCGGCGCCAGAGGAGGACCTGAGAAAATGAATTTCAAATCGCCCTTTGCGGCAGCGGTTTGCGCCATCGGCCTGATGGTCAGCGCGGGCTGGGCCAAGGAAACGGTCACCTATGCCACCAGCCTGGAGCCACCCCATCTCGACCCGACTGCGGGGGCCGCGCAGGCGATTGACGCCGTGGTGCATTTCAACATTTTCGAGGGTCTGACCCGTTTCACCCCCGATGGCGCTGTCGTGCCCCTGCTGGCAAAATCCTGGGAGATTTCCGAGGATGGTCTGACCTATACCTTCACCCTGCAAGAGGGGGTCACCTTTCACGATGGCAGCGCGATGGACGCGGCAGATGTGAAATTCTCGCTGGACCGGGCCCGCGCCGAGGACAGCACAAACGCCCAGAAGGCCCTGTTTACCGCGATTTCTGATGTCGAAGTGACCGACCCCCAGACGGTCGTCGTGACGCTGATGGAACCCAATGGCAGCCTGCTGTTCAACCTCGCCTGGGGCGATGCCGTGATCGTCGCCGAAGAATCGGTGGAGATGCTGAAGACAAATCCGATTGGCACGGGTCCCTATCGCTTCAACGAATGGATCCAGGGCGACCGGGTCGAACTGGTCCGCAACCCCACCTATTGGGGCGAGGTACCGCCGCTCTCTGCCGCTACGATCAAATTCATCTCGGACCCCACCGCCGCCTTTGCCGCGATGATGGCCGAGGACATCGACGCCTTTGACAACTTCCCCGCGCCAGAGAACGTCGCCCAATTCGAAGCGGACCCCAGATTCCAGGTGCTCGTCGGTTCGACCGAAGGTGAAACGATCCTTTCCATCAACAACGCCCAGTCGCCGTTTGACAATCCAAAGGTGCGCGAAGCGATTGCCCATGCCATCGACCGTCATGCGATCATTGATGGCGCAATGTTTGGCTATGGCACGCCAATCGGCACCCACTTCGCACCGCATAACCCCGCCTATCTGGATCTGACCGGTCAATCCGACCACGATCCGGACAAGGCACGCGCGCTGCTGGCCGAGGCCAACCTGCCGGATGGCTTCTCCACCACGTTGCATCTGCCGCCGCCGTCTTATGCCCGCCGGGGTGGTGAAATCATCGCCGCACAGCTGGCGGAGGTCGGCATCACCGCCGAGATCATCAATGTGGAATGGGCGCAATGGCTGGAAACAGTGTTCAAGGGCAAGACCTATGGGCTGACCATTGTCAGCCACACCGAACCGATGGACATCGGCATTTACGCCCGACCCGGCTACTATTTCCAATATGACAATCCGGACCTTCAGGGGCTGATGAACCGCCTGAATGCCACCACCGATCCCGAAAAACGGACCGAGATGTTGCAAATGGCGCAGCAGACAATTGCCGATGATTACGTCAATGGCTACCTCTTTCAGCTGGCCAAGATCGGCATCGCCAAAGCGGGACTTAACGGCACCTGGGTAAACGCCCCGACCGCCGCTATCGAGATCGGTGCCCTGAGCTGGGCCGACTAACCCGCCACCAAATCCAGAGCCTGCGGGCGGGGCACTGCCCTGCCCGTCGCCTTGTTTTTGCGCTGTCCGGATCGCGATGCAAGGTCGCTGATGGGCCCTACAACGGGCGGTTTTTCCATCGCTGCCGAAGATACGCAACCCGGTCGAAGATCTCGGACCGGACCGGCCCCGTGCGGGGGATGTCCCGCAGGCTGGTGAACCAATGTTCGGGTGGATTGCGGCCCAAACGATGCCCCGTGAACGTCAGGGCGCGCAGAACATCTTGCGCGGCATCCGGCAAACGCTCCGGGATATCCTGCCCGAGAAGCGTCGCCCAGACACCCGTCCAGAGCCGCCCCACCGACCACGGATTATAGCCGCCACCGCCAAGCACAAGATACCGCGGGGCGAGACCTTTCAGTGCCGCAACGATCTGCCAATGGGCGTTATTGGACAGATCGAGATGCGCCAATGGGTCCTCGGTCACCGCATCCGCACCGCATTGCAGCACAATCGCATCCGGCGCGAAGTCCGCCACAGTCGGCAGGATCAATGCCTCGCGGATATGCGCCATCTCGCTGTCATTGAGTCCGCGCGACACCGGCAGGTTCAAGCCCGATCCGCCCGCGTCGTCGCACAGCTCCCCTGTTCGCGGCCACAGGTTTTCTTCATGCACCGAGATCATCAAGACCGCCGGATCGCCAGCAAACCCAGCCGCGACCCCATCGCAGTGATGCGCATCAATATCCACATAGGCGATTCGCCGGGCCCCGTGATGGCGCAGCGACAACATCGCCAGGACCGGATCGTTGAGATAGCAAAACCCGTTGGCACGGTCGGGCATGCCGTGATGCGTGCCACCTGCGGGATTGTAAACGACGCCGCCCCGCGCCAGCAGCTCGCCTGCCAGTATCGACCCGCCCGCTGCCGTTGCCGGTCGTCTGAAGATCTCGGGGAACACCGGGTTCGAGACGGTCCCGATGTGGTGCCGCGCCCGTACCGTATCCGAAACCTGCAACGCCGCCTCGGCCGCCTGAAGCGCTGCAACATAGGCGGGCGTGTGCCACGCATGGAGGGCTGCCGGTTTGGCGCGGGGCGAAGTCACAAAGGCCTCTCGCGGCAGCCACCCCAGGGCACGCGACAGGTCCATCGCAGTTGACACGCGCGGCACGCGCAACGGATGCCACCCGCCATAGGACGAGCCGCGATAGATTTCCGATCCGATGAACAGGGGGCGCTCCAACATGGATCAAGAGCTAGCGACCCGGACCCAAAGCGCAAGCCCCCTCACAACCGCGACCACGTTGCCAAGCGGATTTCCAAAGCTCCCTCTGGACCGACAGGCTCGCGCGCCCTAACCTGCCGCCAATGCTGCACTATCTCGCCAAACGCATCCTCTCGCTCTGCCTGAGTCTCGCCATCGCTTCGATGGTGATCTTTGCCGTGATCGAAGTGGCCCCCGGCGATCCCGCCTCCTTCATGCTGGGCACCGGCGCGCAGGAGGATACGGTCGCCGCGCTCCGCGAAGAACTGGGGCTCAACCAGAGCAAACTGAGCCGCTATTTCAGCTGGGTCACCGGGATGGTCACGGGCGATTTCGGCACTTCCTATACCTATCGCACTCCAGTGGCAAAAATGGTCGGCGACCGCCTCTGGGTTTCCCTGCCGCTGGCGCTTTATGCGTTGATCCTGTCCACCCTGATTGCGCTGCCGGCCGGTATTTTCGCCGCATCGCGCCGGGGCAAGCTGGGCGACATGTCGGTGATGGGCGCGACGCAGGTTGGCATGGCGGTTCCGAACTTCTGGTTTGCAATGCTGCTGGTGCTGGTCTTTGCCATCAACCTGCGCTGGTTCGCTGCGGGCGGGTTTATCGGCTGGGACAAGGGGCTCTGGGCCGGGCTGCACGCGCTGACCCTGCCGGCCATCGCGCTGGCGCTGCCTCAGGCAGCGATTTTGGCGCGGGTCATGCGGTCTGCCCTTCTGGACGTCCTGAACGAGGATTTCATGCGCTCGGCCCGCGCCAAGGGCTTGAGCCAGGGCCAGGCCATTCGTCGCCATGGTGTCCGCAACGCACTGATCCCAGTCCTGACCATCATCGGGCTGCAGTTTTCGTTTCTCCTCGCCGGTGCGATCATCATCGAGCAGGTGTTTTACCTGCCCGGCCTCGGGCGGCTGGTCTTTCAGGCGATTTCCGCGCGCGACCTGATCGTGGTAGAAAGCGTGGTGATGCTACTGGTCTTTGCGGTGATCATGGTGAATTTCCTCGTCGATCTGACCTATGCACTTGTGGATCCCAGACTTCGGAGGACGCCATGACCGCATCCATCCGGCGCGCGAACCACAGGGGGACACCCGCGGCCTGCTGGCCCCAGGGCAACCGTCAAACAAGGGGCGCGCCGCCATGTCATCTGCCACGGATATCCCCCCGAACCAAAAGGCGCGCGCCATGAGCCGCAGCCTGATTCTGGGCGGCATGCTCGCCGGAATAATGCTGATCCTGGCGCTGGTCTCCTTCGTCTGGACGCCATTCGACCACGCGGTGATGAATATCCCCGACAAGATGCAGCCGCCGAATGCGGTGCATTGGCTTGGCACCGATCACTTTGGCCGCGATATCCTGTCCATGGTGATGGTCGGCGCGCGCACCTCGCTTGCCGTGGCCTGTCTGTCTGTCGGCATCGGCATGAGCCTCGGCGTGCCGCTCGGCCTTGCCGCTGCGGCGATGCGCGGATCGTGGCTGGACGAGATGATCATGCGCGGAAACGACCTTGTCTTTGCCTTCCCCTCGCTTGTCATCGCAATCCTGATCACGGCGGTTTTCGGGCCCAGCGCGGCCAATGCCATCATTGCAATCGGCATCTTCAACATTCCCGTCTTTGCCCGCGTCGCACGCGGCGGCAGCCTCAGCCTCTGGGCGCGCGAGTTCATCCTGGCCGCCCGTGTCGCCGGTAAAAGCCGGGCCCGCATCTCGGTCGAACACATTCTGCCGAACATATCGAACTTGTTGATTGTTCAGGGAACAATTCAATTTTCGCTTGGCATCCTGGCCGAGGCGAGCCTGTCCTACATCGGGCTTGGCGCCCAGCCGCCGACCCCCAGCTGGGGGCGCATGCTCGCCGAGGCCCAGACCATGGTCAGCCTCGCCCCGCATCTGGCCATCGTGCCGGGTCTGGCCATCATACTGACCGTGGTTGGGCTCAACCTGCTCGGTGACGGGTTGCGGGACCGGTTCGATCCCCGATTGCTGGAAGGGCGCGCATGAGCCTCCTCGACATATCCGGCCTCAGCCTCTCCATCGGAGCCTTGCCGATCTTGCGGGACGTAACGCTGTCGATTGCGGCAGGCGAGATCCTTGCCGTCACCGGCGAAAGCGGCTCTGGCAAATCAATGACCGCGCTTGCCGTGATGCGGCTGTTGCCGCAGGTGGCCAAAACCCGCGGCGCGATCTATCTCGAAGAGACCGAGCTGTGCGCCCTGTCCGAAGACGACATGTGCCGCCGCCGGGGCCGCGACATCGGCATGGTGTTTCAGGAACCCATGACGGCGCTTAATCCGGTGATGACCATCGGCGCCCAGGTCATGGAAACGATCCAGATCCACACCGACATGACCCGCGCCGAAGCTGAAGTCGAGGCCGCCCGGGTGTTGACCCGGGTCGGGTTGCCGCCAGACCGCTTCGCTCTGGACCGCTATCCGCACGAGCTGTCAGGCGGCCAGCGGCAACGTGTGGTGATCGCAATGGCCATTGCGCTGCGCCCGAAACTGCTGATCGCCGATGAACCGACCACCGCCCTTGATGTGACAACGCAGGCGCAGATTCTCGACCTGCTGCGCGATCTGGTCCGCGAAACCGGCATGGGCCTGATGATCATCACCCATGACCTTGCCGTGGTTGCCGGCCTCGCGGACCGCATCGTGGTCATGCGAAACGGCGAAGTGGTGGAGCGCGGCCCGACCATGAGCGTCCTCACCCACCAGCGCCATCCCTATACAAGGATGCTGTTTCAGGCCTCCCGGCACAGGGTGACATTGCCAGCCGCGCGTCAGGCACGGTCTCCCCTGCTTGAGGTCCGGCATGCGGTGCGCGACTACCCCACTGCGCGCCCTCACCTCTTTGCGAAACACGGTCGGTTTCGGGCCGTCAACGATGTCAGTTTCACGCTGCATCGCGGCGAGCGGCTTGGCCTTGTGGGCGAGTCAGGCTGTGGGAAATCCACCCTGACCCGGGCCATATTGGGGCTCGAGGGTCTGCAAGGCGGAGAGCTGCTCCTGAACGGTCAGCCGCTGTCGCAAAAGCGCAGCCCCGCCGAGCGGCAAGCGATGCAGGTGGTGTTTCAGGATCCCTTTGGCAGCTTCAATCCCCGCCATCGGGTCGAGAGGCTGATCACCGAACCTTTTCACAGCGCAGCTGACGCCCCCACCGGCCGCAACCGGGAGGATATGGTGGCCCAGGTGCTCAGCGATGTCGGCCTGCGACCGGAAGATGCGCAGAAATACCCACATCAGTTCTCTGGCGGCCAGCGCCAGCGTATTGCCATCGCGCGCGCCCTGATCACCCGACCGGAGTTGATCCTCTTTGACGAGGCCGTCTCGGCGCTGGACGTTTCGGTGCGCGCCCGCATTCTGGACCTGATCGCCGATCTGTGCCGCGCCTATGGGCTGACCTACCTTTTCATCAGTCACGACCTGAGTGTGGTGCGCGAGATCTGTGACCGGGTTCTGGTGATGCAAAACGGCGAAATCGTCGAGGACGGCCCGGTGGCGCAGGTGTTCGCCGCGCCACAGCATTCCTATACGCGGCGCCTACTTGCGGCCGCACCGGTGCTCCCCGACATGACTGCAGAGGATGACACCGCCGGAGCCCCGGCATGACTGTATCGCTCTCGCTGATCCTGCCGCGAGAGCGCGGTCGCCTGGCCACCCTCCTTGCGCCCTATTTCGCCGAGGTCGCCCCCGAAGCCCGCCTTGATCCACAACGGCGGGCGGGACAGATGCTGAACCGGCGAGATGTGACCGCCTTCTGGGTCCACGACTGCAGCCGCCGCATCGGATTTGCCATCGTCCTGAACCTGCCCGATGACCGACGGGAACTGTCCGAACTGATGATTCTGCCACGGTTTCGGCGCAACGGTCTGGGCAGGGCCGCCGCAGCCCTGATCCTCAGCGAATTCCCAGGCTTCTGGCGCATGGGGGTCTCTCGTCACTCGCCAACTGCCGATGCATTCTGGCACACTTGCCTAACCCAGTTTCCCAATGTCCGCGCCCTGCGCACGGGCGCGCCTTTCACCGACCAGCAGGTCAAGAGTTTCACGTTCGAGATCGAAGGACCGTATCATGGCTGACACCTCTCCTCTCTGGTTCGATCCCAGCCTTTGCCTGATCGGGGGGGCCTGGCGTCCCGCCGCGGGCGGCACGACGATTTCGCTGACAAACCCTTCGGACGGCAGTGAAATCTGCCAGATCGCGCGTGGCGGTGCCGCCGACATAGACGCCGCCGTTGGCGCGGCACAATCGGCACAGGATGGCGCCTGGGGCGCGATGAGCGCAACCGAACGGGGCCGTATTCTCAGCCGTCTGGCGCAGGTCATCGCCGACAATGTCGCCACCCTTGCCGCACTTGAGGTGATGGATGTTGGCAAGCCACTGACCCAGGCGCGCGCCGACGCGGTGGCGCTGGCGCGGTATTGCGAATTTTATGGGGGCGCTGCGGACAAAGTGATGGGGGAAACCATCCCCTACATGAATGGCTATACGGTCTACACCCTGCGCGAACCTCTTGGCGTTACCGGCCACATCGTGCCCTGGAACTATCCGATGCAGATCATTGGCCGCTCTGTCGGGGCGGCGCTGGCGATGGGAAATTCCTGCGTCCTGAAACCCGCAGAAGAGGCCTGCCTCACCGCGCTTGCCTTTGCTCATCTGGCCGAAGAGGCGGGGCTGCCCGCCGGTGCGCTGAATGTGGTGCCCGGGCTTGGTGCAGAGGCCGGAGCCGCCCTGTCCGGTCACGCCGGTGTGCAGCATCTTTCCTTCACCGGGTCTGTCGCGACGGGAGCCTTGGTTCAGGCCGCTGCAGCGCGAAACGTGGTGCCGGTGACGCTGGAGCTGGGCGGCAAATCTCCTCAGATTGTCTTTGCCGATGCGGATCTCGATGCGGCGCTGCCGTTCCTTGTCAATGCAGGCATCCAGAACGCAGGCCAGACCTGTTCCGCGGCCTCTCGTATTCTTGTCGAACGTCCCATCTACGAACAGGTCAAGGCGCGGATGGGCGATGCCTATGCCGAGCTGACCGTCGGTCCCGCCGCCGAGGATCTGCGCCTTGGTCCGTTGATTTCGGCCCGTCAGAAAGAAATCGTCACCGGCTTTCTTGCGATGGGGACGGACCTGACCATTGCCGGTCAGGGTCAGATCGTCCCCCACGCACCGGCAAGCGGCGCCTATGTGCGCCCCACCCTGTTCGCCGACGTGCCGCCCGATCATCCGCTGGCGCAGCAGGAGATCTTTGGCCCGGTTCAGGTCTTGATCCCCTTTGACGCCGAAGACGACGCGATCCGGATCGCCAACGGAACCGACTACGGACTTGTTGCGGCGGTTTGGACCCGCGACGGTGCACGTCAATTCCGGCTCGCCAGGCGGTTGAAGGCCGGTCAGGTTTTCCTCAACACCTATGGTGCTGGCGGCGGCGTCGAATTGCCCTTTGGCGGCGTCGGAAAATCCGGCCACGGTCGCGAGAAGGGGTTCGAGGCCCTTTACGGCTTCTCACAACTCAAAACCGTGGCGGCGCAGCACGGCTGACCAAGCGCGGGGCGGGGCCTGATCGCCTCAGACAATCACCTCGATGCTTTGCTGTGTGCCGACGCCAAAGACGCGCTTGTAGCGGGCGATCTCCTCCGCCGGTCCCATTGCCTTTTCTGGGTTGTCCGACAGTTTCACCGTCGGCCGTCCGTTGGCCGATACCGCCTTGCACACCAGCGAAAACGGCGCAAGCCCGTCACCGGGAACCAAGCCGCGGAAATCATTGGTCAAAAGCGTGCCCCAGCCAAAGGAAACCGTGACCCGGTCGGAAAACTGCCTGTGCAATTCTGCGATCTTGTCCACGTCGAGCCCGTCTGAAAAGATCACCCGTTTGCTGCGTGGGTCTTCGCCCCGATCCTGCCACCAGCGGATCGCCGTTTCTGCGGCTGTCGCCGGGTCCCCGCTGTCGACCCGAATACCGGTCCAGCCTGCCAGCCAGTCGGGCGCGTGGTCCAGGAACCCCTTGCTGCCATAGGTGTCGGGCAGGATGATCCGCAGGTTGCCTTCGTGCTCCTCGTGCCAATCCGACAGCACCTCGTATGGGGCCTGGGCCAGCGCCGCATCATCCTGGGCCAGGGCGGAGTAGACCATTGGCAGTTCGTGCGCATTGGTGCCAATCGCCTCCACCTCGCGCCGCATCGCGATAAGACAGTTGGAGGTTCCGGTAAACGACCGTCCCAGCCCTTCCATCATCGCCTGCACACACCAGTCCTGCCACAGGAAACTGTGCCGCCGCCGGGTGCCGAAATCGGCGATGGACAGTCCCTTGACGTGGCGCAGACGTTCTATTTTCTCCCAGACCTTGGTCATCGCGCGGGCATAGAGCACCTGCAGTTCAAACCGCCCCATGTCGTTCAGAACCGCCCGCGACCGCAGCTCCATCAGCACCGCCAATGCCGGGATTTCCCACAGCATGACCTCGTGCCAGGCCCCCTCAAATGTCAGCTCGTATTGATCGCCACGCCGCTCCAGATGATAGGGGGGCAACCGGAGCCCCTCGAACCACTCCATGAAATCCGGGCGGAACATCTGGCGTTTGCCGTAAAACGTGTTGCCCCGCAACCAGGTGCTTTCCCCCCGGCTGAGCGACAGCGAACGAATATGGTCCAACTGCTCGCGCAGCTCGCCTTCGTCGATCAGCCGGGCCAATGGCACCTTGTCAGAGCGGTTGATCAGCGAAAAGGTAACCTGCGTGTCCGGCTTGTTGCGAAACACCGACTGGCACATCAGCAGCTTGTAAAAATCCGTATCGATCAGCGACCGGACAATCGGATCAATCTTCCACTTGTGGTTATAGACGCGGGTTGCAATGTCCAAGGGTCGACCTTTCGCGGTTGTTCACCGATTGATAGGACAGGGTCGCCCCCTTCGGCAAGCGGTTCAGCTGTCTTCAGGTTCCCGCGCGGTTTCGGCAAATTCGACCAGCAGCGTCAACAATTCGCGGCGCGACAGGGGCTTACTGAGAAAGGCGTCCATACCTGCATCCAGGCAGGCCTGCCGGCTGACATCATCGACATTGGCGGTCAGCGCCGCGATAAAGGGTTGCGCGATAGGCAGCCGCCTGATCGCCCGTGTCGCCTCCAGCCCGTTCACCTCCGGCATCGACATATCCATGAAGATCACCTGGGGTTTGTGCACGCTGGCCAGCACTTCCGCCTCCGCGCCATCGGTGGCAAAGCGCAGATCGACCGGTGCATCGGCAAGAAATTTGCTGATCAGCAGCCGGTTCACGCGGTTGTCTTCAGCCACCAGCAACCGCAGCCCGGTCAAGCTGGACAGATCCATCGGCGCCTGATTGTCTTCGACCTCTCCGACGACGCGCGGCGCTGAACTCGCGAGCCCGAGATCAATGTTGAGAGTGAAACAGGACCCTTCGCCCAGTTTGGAGGTGACAGTGATGTCGCCCCCCATCGCCTGCGCCAGCCCGCGTGAGATCGACAGCCCCAGCCCCGTGCCGCCATAGCGTCGCGAGATGGCATTGTCAGCCTGCGAAAACCGCTCGAAAATATAATCGAGCTTGTCGGTGGGGATACCGATCCCTGTGTCCTCCACCGCAATAGAGAGGGCAAGAGTCCGGTCACGGATCTGCCCGGAGACGCGAATGACAACGCCGCCATCGCTGGTGAATTTCAGGGCATTGCCGACCAGGTTGATCAGGATCTGGCGCAGCCTGCGATCATCCCCCGTGACCCAGACCGGCATGGCGGGGTCAATTTCGATCGACAGGGACAGATCCTTTTCCTCAGCCTGACCGCTCAACAACAGCGCCGTGTCCTGGACACAGGCATGCAAATCGAACTCCACCTTGAACAGCGACACTCCGGCGGCTGTCATCCGCGACAGATCCAGCACATCGTTGATCAGCGACAACAGCGCCCGCGAGGAGGACAGGATCGTATCGGAATACAGCCGTTGCTCCTTGGTCAGGTCGGTGGCCTGCAGCATCTGTGCCATGCCGATAACACCGTTCATCGGGGTGCGGAATTCATGGCTCATGGTCGCCAGGAATTCTTCCTTGATGCGGGCGCCCTCTTCGGCGGCAAGCCGCGCCTCTTCCAATTGCTTTTCATAGGTTTTGGCGGCGGTAACATCGCGTTCGACCGCAATAAAAAGCTCCACCTCGCCCTTGTCGTCAAAGACCGGAACCTGGTTGGTCTCGATCCAGATTTCCGCGCCATCCTTGCGCTTGTTGATCAATTCCCGGCGAAAGGATTTTCCCTCGGCGCGGCCACGTTCGATATCTCGCAGCACCTCGGGGTCAGTGCGGTCGCAATTCAGCAAGTTGCCGGGATTGGCCCCGACCAATTCGTCAAAGGAAAAGCCGGTCATGCGCACAAACCCGTCGTTGACCCAGACGATGGTGCCATCACAGTCGATCAGCATAACCCCGTCGTTGGCGTTCTCGGCAATCATTGCCAGTCGGCGGGCTTCTTGTTTCTGATCGAACAGGCGCAGATAGGCATCTTCCAGCGCCTGCCGCTGGAGCGCCTGTGATCGCATCGCCCGACGCGCGTGTTGGTGACGTTTCTGGACAAAGATCAGAAACCAGAACTGCATCATGAAAAAGGCCAACAGCCCGGCGAACAGCAGCTCTCCATCCGGGCTTTGAAGAGCGCCTGACAACAGGATCTGCGTGGCAAGCCCCAGTGGCATGGCGGCATAGATCACCAAACGCACAATGCCGGAGGCCGCGTTGTACCGATAGTCAAGCGAGGCCATCAGACTGGGCCCCAGTATTACACAGACGACAAAGAACAGCTCGGCGACCCCGGCATGATCAATGGTGTGCGTATGGCTATCCAGCGTCGGTATCAGGGCAAAAGCGCAAACAACCAGGGCATGCAGCATCGACAGCAATGTCGTGGAAACCCGCGCCTGGCCGAGCGACATGCCAGCATCCATCCGGTGCGACAGGCTGCGCAGGTACCAGCTTTCTGTGACATCGCAGAGGACAAAGACAACAAACACGATGCCGGGCCAGAGCGGGCCGACAATCACCCCGAGCAGCAAACAGGCGCAAAAACCGACGCTGAGGCGTGTATTCAGGAAACGACTGCGGTCCAACGCATAGCGCAGCATCAACCCTTTGGGGCTGAACTGTGCACTGTGCAACGTCAGTGGCCCGTCAATTTTCCGGTTTGATTGCTCCATTTCCCGCTAACCCGGTTGCGTCCGACCAACGATACCGGACCTTGCCGTCTTTCCTACAAGTCCGAGATTAACAAATCTACCTTCCCGGATTACGTAATAATTACGCCTTTTTGACGCATATTCTCAATTTGCGTCGCCAAAGACCCATCCAGATCAATTGCACGGCACGCATTTTGCGGAAGGTTCACGCTAAAGCCCAATCGCCGGGCATCCATGGCGGAAAAGGCGACACAGAAATCCAGCGCAAGCCCCACCAGCGTCAGCTCTGAAATGCCGCGCGTGCGCAGATACCCCTCCAGCCCGGTCGGCGTGGTCTGGTCGTTCTCGAAAAATGCCGAATAGCTGTCGACCTGCGGCCGGAACCCCTTGCGGATAATCAAATCCCCATCGGTGCGCAGGTCCGGGTGGAACGCGCTGCCCGCACTGCCCTGAACGCAGTGATCCGGCCACAGAACCTGCTGGCCATAGGGCATTTCTGTCGTGTCAAATGGGCCGCGTCCGGGGTGCGCGCTGGCAAAAGACGAATGCCCTGCCGGATGCCAGTCCTGGGTCAGGATCACGGTTTCAAAACCCGCCATCATCGCATTGATCGGCGCGACGACCTGGTCGCCGTCCGGCACAGCCAGCGCTCCGCCCGGACAAAAATCATTCTGGACATCAATTACAATCAACGCTTTGGTCATCGGAAAACCCTCTGGTTGTTTTGGCGCCCCAACAGGACCCTCTCACGGCCGGATGTGCAATGGTTTTCAACCTCCGTCGATGCAGATGGATACAGGCACTGCCTGCCAGCCGCTGCCAATTTTGCTTTGCCGTGGCTCAGCCGGGCGCAATTGACCCAATTGGCGCTGTTTCACCTTCCGTTTTCCCATCTTGCAAAGGCCTGCGCTTCGTTTTACTGGCCGGGGCATGTACACCATTGCCGCGCTCTATAAGTTCACCCGGTTTGCCGACCCCGCCGCCCTGCAGGCAGCGTTGCAGGATCTGTGCGAGGAACAGCACGTGCAAGGCTCCCTGCTGCTGGCCCATGAGGGCATCAATGGCACCATCGCCGGACCGCGCAGCGGGATCGACACGGTCCTGGCGCATATCCGGTCGCTGCGGGGCTGCGCCGATCTGGAATGGAAAGAAGCCACCAGTGACCATGCACCCTTTGGCAAGATGAAGGTGCGCCTGAAAAAGGAGATCGTCACCATGGGGCAACCCGATGTCGATCCGCGCGCCACTGTCGGCAACTATGTCGAACCAGAAGACTGGAACGATCTGATCCGCTCTGACGATGTGGTCGTGATCGACACCCGCAACGACTACGAAGTCGCCATCGGCACCTTCGAAGGCGCGGTTGATCCCAAGACCGAGAGCTTTCGCGATTTTCCGGCCTGGTGGGCACAGAACAAGGATCGGTTCCACAACAAGCGGGTCGCGATGTTCTGCACCGGCGGCATAAGGTGCGAAAAGTCGACAAACTACCTGCTGTCGCAAGGGGTCGAGGATGTCTATCACCTGAAAGGCGGCATTCTGCGCTACCTGGAAGAAATGCCGCCGGAACAGAGCACCTGGCAAGGCGACTGTTTTGTCTTCGACAACCGGGTCTCTGTGGGGCACGGGCTGAAGGAAGGGCCGCACAGCCTGTGTCATGGCTGCCGCCGCCCGATCCTGCCCTCAGATCAGGACCGCCCCGAATATGAGGCCGGCGTCTCCTGTCACCAATGCATCAATGAAACGTCGGAAAGCGATAAAAACCGGTTTCGCGAGCGGCAGAAACAGATCCACCTTGCCAAGGAACGCAGCGCCCACAGTTGAGCGCCGCCGTGGGAATTTACCAACCGTTTTGAAGCTGCGCCTCAAAGGGTGCGGACCCGCGCAGGGGCGGCGCCACTGCTGTCGGGCCTTGGCACAAGTCACCACGCCAGCCTGACCGCCGCAGCAGCACCCCTGTCTTACGCATAAGCGCCGGCAGAATAGGTCAGCTCATAGCTGTGGCTATAAAGTTCGAAGATATTGCCAAAGGGATCCTCGACATAGACCATGCGGTAAGGCTTTTCTCCGGGGAAGTATTCACGCACTGGCATCCGCTGTTTGCCGCCAGCGGCGACGATGCGGGCCAGCAGCTCTTCCAGATTTGGGTCCTGAATCGCAAAATGGAACGTCCCGTGACGACGGAACGCAAAGTTGTCGTCCGGGGCATGGTTGCCTGCGAATTCAAAAAGCTCGATCCCGATGCCGTCCGCCGTGGACAGATGCGCGATCCGCAGGCGGCTCCAACCCGGACCAAAGACATCTGTACACATCAGACCAATCGCACTGTCGTCCTCGACGACCTCGCTCGGTTGCATGAGCACGTAGAACCCCATGACTTCGGAATAAAACGTCAGTGCAGCGTCAAGGTCCGGAACCGAAAGGCCGATATGGGAAAAACTGCGGGGTGTTTGGGTCATCTCATTCTCCTGCGATGTGAAGTTGAAAGAGATATAGACACGCGCCATTCGCATGTGAAATTATCACATTTAATGAATATCAAAACATGGCGTTATAAATGATGCTCAATGCCACCTGGATCGAAACCTTCACTGTTCTCGCAGAAGAAGGGCATTTCACCCGCGCCGCAGAACGGCTGAACATGACGCAGCCGGGCGTGTCGCAACAGTTGCGCAAACTCGAACGGCAACTCGGGCAAAAGCTGATCGCGCAGGATGGAAAGAGCTTCACCCTGACCGATGCAGGAGAAACGGTCCGCGATCTGGGTCTGTCACGGCGCGCGGAGGAAAAAACGCTGCGGGACGAGATCACGCGAGAGGATCCGAACGTTGGAGAGCTTCGGATCGCTTGCTCGGGTAGTTTCGCCCTGCTGTTGTACCCTCGCGCCATAGATCTGATGCGCGATGCGCCCAAGCTCGCGATCCATGTCGAAGCCGCGCCACAGGACCGCGTTCTTGAAGGCGTCTTGGACGGGCGCTTTGATCTTGGCGTGGTCAGCGAAGAGCCACGTCATCCCCGCATCGACGCACAGCATATCGGGCAAGAGGAACTGTGCCTCGTGCTCCCAAAGGGAAGAGGCCAGACTGTGGGGTTCGACGATCTTGAAAATCTGGGCCTTGTCGCGCACCCGGATGTCTATCGCTATGCGAATGAGCTGTTTTCGCTGAATTTCCCAATGGCGTTCACCGGTTCCGACAGGCTGAGGCTGCGCACTTACGTGAACCAGATCGGCCAGATACCGGGCCCCGTCGCCGAAGGTCTGGGCTACACGTTATTGCCACGCAGCGGTCTTGCGACATTTCCCTTTGCAGATCGCGTGGAGGTCGCGCGCCTGCCCCTCCCCCGGTATCAGCAGCTCTGGTCCATTTCCCGACGAAACCTGACGCCCAGTGCGCGGTTAAAACGGATCAAGGCCTTCGTCAAAGAACTCGCCACCACTCTGGATTGAGTTTGATCTGCCCTTGGCCTGCAAGGATCCAAGATTGGGCAAAGAAATTGGCGCCGCACAAAATTTTGTGCGACGCCCCGTGATTCCTGTGTCGTGAGACAAGGTGTAGGGAAGCGCGTATCTTTGCGCGTCGATCACCATATATCAATGACTTAGCCATGACATTGAGCACATATCTTTGCGCCGTTTGAGCGCATAACTTTGCGCGCATATCCGGTGCTAATGTAGGTGCTGGCCTTGGGATAAGGCGGCATCGAGGCCCAGCCCCTGACGGTAAATGTTGATGGCGTCGTCCCTCTTTGGGTGACCATTCCGTGCTGTGGAGTAAGGCTCGAAGCGTGTTGGCGCGCCGATACGCTTCGAGACATAGCCTTTCTGTCAGGGCTTGTTGCCAAGATGCTCACTTATCAGCTTCGCGAAGGGAGCGATATCGCCTCCAAAACTCGCAGCGTCGAGAGCCTGCATATAGCGCCTCCGCTGATCGAGCCGGATCACAGCCCATGGATAGCCCGAACTCGCGAGCACCGCGTTCATCACGAAACGAGCGAGGCGCCCGTTTCCGTCGGGATAAGGGTGGATGTAGCCCAAAAGCCAGTGACCAAGCACCGCGCGCACTCCGGAATGCTCCTCCTCGTCAAGGAGGTCGAAGTAGGTCTCCATCGCATCCATAAGCTTTTCGCACGCCGGGGGCACATGATTGGCTGTGCGAATAAATACCGGGTGATTGCGATATCCGATCAGTTGGCCTCGCGTCAGGATGCCTGCGTCGATCGACGGCTCGAAGAGATCCTGATACCAATCGCTTAGATTGTCGCGCACCGAGACCGGCTCACCTCGCTCGATGGATGTTTTCACCACCTCGCGGGCAGACTGGAAAACATTCCAGTAGCCCTTTGCGGCCATTGCATCACGAGAGGTGGCGTCCGACATGTCGGCCTCCGGGTCCCAGCTACCGCTGCGAATCTTCTCGATCAGCTCTTCGGAGACCCGATAACCTTCGATCGAGAGCGAGTTCCAGGCATCATGGGTGTAGACATCGTCGATCCGCCCAAGCACCTCGTCGACTTCCACAGGCCCTCCCGGGGCCGGTAGCAGGTCAATGATCGCTTGTCGGTCCCTCTGCCATATCGCTCGCAACATGTTAGAGATCGGGGCCGCACCAGCAACAACAGCAATGCCTTCCCCCGTAAAGGGGTTTTCATTCCTCAGATCCATATCTGCGCGGCGCATGCCATCGGCCAGGCGCTTGGCGTGATCGTCCATCCCCAAGTGCTTGAACGCGCCAACCAGGCGGTTACCCGGGCGCCTGTGCGCCCCGCCCACCACCGCGCGCAACAGGACATCGACATTTCGGTAGCTGCCCATCAGTGCTGCCACCGACATAGCCTGCGTATGATAGCAATTCTCTGCCATATGGATCAGCGTGGCCTCCGGAGTGTAGACCCTCAGCCCATTCGGCATCTGCATCCTCCGTCCCTGCTCAGGAAGCTCCCTGACCCTCAGATCGAAGAGCGAGCGCTTGCCTGGGAGTTCGACAGCATTGTTGCCTCCCTTGGGGGCATGCACCATCACCTGGGTAACCGGCACCTGAGATCCAGTATGCAGGCTAAGGCAAATCTCAGGACTGAGAACCCAGTCGCTACCGAAACGATGCTCGCAGTATCTCTGGATAAATGACCAGTAGCTCATCGTCCACGGCGTCGTGTCACCAGGACGCGAACTGGGGTCCGACAGATGATACCAGCCCTTCATGATGGGCTGAAGATAGCCCGCCTTCCTTAGCGCCTTGATCCTCACCGGGTCGATCTCGCCGCTGCGAACAACAAGATGTCCTTGCTTCTGCAAGGTGTGCAGGGCTTCCATCGCGCCGGCCAAGATCTCCCGTTTGTCTACCATAACCGTCCCGATTCATCACATGCGTCCAATTTCAAGTATATAGCCTTGTCCGTTATCAAGTAAACATCATAGTCCAATTTCAAGTAAATGATGTTGTCCAAGCTCAAGTAAATGTCGAGGATACTCGCAGCGATCCGCTCGGAGCCCTCTCGAAGATATTTTCGAGACTTAGCACACTTGCGTTCCCCCTCAGAGTTTCCACAAGAACCTTGTTTCAAAAGCAATGCTGGCCCTTCCGGGGGCAAATGGAAGCACTCATATCAACATTTTCCGTAAGGGGCTGGGCATCGAGGCCGAGCTTTGTGCCTCCTTTTTGTCGGTATAGCGACGGTATTTTACCCACTATACTGGTATATCGGGCGAAATACTGAAGATATCGCCTATGCATGCCATCAGGTTGTATTTCAAGAAACTATGCTTGGCGGTCGTTGGACGCGTAGTTTCAGTTACAGACAAATCCGAATAATTGTCTGTAACTGCACCAGAGCGTCGATCATGTTAAGAGCCAAAAGGGGCAGTAGGACGCGACGCTATCACTCATGCGTCCGGCACAACCTTAAAATTGGTTGTATCTCTTGAATGCCTTCGCTCCGGAGAACTACGGGTCGCGATCCTGATTTTCCTGTGGAGCGTCTGCGACTGGCTCCGAAGTAGATTCTTTCCGCCATTCGAGACAGGCTTCGAGATAACTTCGGCTGTCGGCTGTCAAACGCTGCAAGCCTACCAGACGCGATAGATCGCGAGCGGGGTCGTCGCTTCGTTCGAGCGCCGGTGCATTAGCGTCATAGAGCCAGGCAATTTCTGCGCGCGAGATGTCGCGGATGCTGCGATCCAGGTCAGTCTGAAACGGTACACGGTTTGAGTGACTGCCCTTCCTCCATGCAAAATCGACGCCGTCCGCATTGTGGACATCGATGCGCGCCAAGGCCGCGCGCACCTGTTCAACGATACGTCGCCCAGTACGTTGCCATCCATGTTTTTGAGCGACACGCCGGGAAAGGAGTGTCACTGGAAGTGGTCCTTCGTTCTCGACGATATCCTCTATCAGACGTTCAAGGCGCGGGATGTAGGCCGCATCGTAGAATTGCTCCGGATCTGGAGGCAGATCTCCGAATACCTCCGTAGCGCCCGCTTCTATTAAATCATGTTCCGGACGTTTAACGCCTGCAACAAGAGGTTCTTCGCGAGGTTCGAGTAGATCCATAGTTGGATCAGGCACTTGCTCCAGTTTCACCGGAGCTGTCACCATTTCAGTTGCATTACTTTGTTCGACAGGTTCGATTTCGTCGGTCGGCAATTCCTCTTCAAATGAAGTAGCTCGGGTGGCATCTTCTTCCGCGCGCCTTGCCCGGTCGTCCTCCAGATGGTTCGTCAGCGCGTCATGGATACGCTCCACGACGGCCTTTGGGTTCTTGAACCAATCAGTCGACCAGATGCGCAAAATCGTCCAGCCGAGGTTTTCCAGAACAGCTTGTCGTACTTTATCCCGGTCTCTCGCCGTGGCAGAGCCGTGATAGGTCGCCCCGTCGCATTCGATCCCTGCAAGGTACACGCCCGCATGATCCGGATGCACGACACCCAAGTCGATACGGAAGCCGGAGACACCAATTTGTGGCCGTAGTTCCCAACCCTTCGCCTCAATGGCCACTTTGATGGCCGCCTCAAAGACGTTCTCCACAGGGCCGAGGGAGCCATCGTCTTGCGAAGGAAGTGCAACTGGCCCACGCGCCGCGAAGTCCAGGAAACCCTTGAGGTGCTTTACGCCAAGCGCCTTTGTGCGGGTCAAGTCGATCTGATCCGCACGAACCGAGGCAAAGATATGCAACTCTTGCCGAGCGCGGGTAATTGCTACGTTCAACCGCTTCTCCCCACCATCGCTATTGAGCGCACCAAACGCCATCGAAAGCTTGCCAGCGTGATCCGGACCGAAGGTGATCGAGAACAGCATGATGTCGCGTTCGTCCCCTTGGATGTTTTCCAGATTTTTAACGATGACGGGTTCTTCGCGTTCGTCTTCAAAGAACCATTCCAGTTCGGGGTTCTTGCGGCGCTCCTCATCCAGCAGGTCGAGGATCAGCCCTTGTTGCTCACCGTTAAAGGTGATGACGCCAAGCGTGAGGCGCTCTACTTCAGGCAGCACGAGCCATTCTGTCAACCGGAGCACAACCATACGGGATATGGCTCGGGCCTCGTCCTCGTTAGTGCGCCCCATGCCACGGGCATAAGTGCCATTTATCTGGTGCAGCTTTACTGCTTGGGATTCCGTGGCTGGTGACGGAAAGGTCACCAGTCTCCCGCCATAGTAATGCCAGTTGGAGAATGCGATTAGTGATTCATCCCTGCTCCTGTAGTGCCAGTCAAGTTGCTGGGTCGGGATACCCGCAGCGGACACCTCGTCAAGAATCGAAGCGAGGTCTTTTTCGCTTTCTGGCAGATCCTCTTCGGGGTCATCGTTGCGACCAAAGAAGTTGGTGGGGGGCAGCTGCTTGGGGTCGCCAACGATAATGGCTTGCCGGCCTCGTGCTATTGCGCCAATCGCGTCCCAGGTTGTGATCTGAGATGCTTCGTCGAAGATTACGACGTCAAAGGCAGCTTGCCCCGCAGGCAGGTATTGCGCGACAGACAACGGCGACATCAACACACATGGTGCGAGTTTGGTGAAGGTATCAGGCATTTCTGAAACCAGGGATCGGATCGGCATACTGGGGCGTTGCAGGCCGAGCTGGTGGCGCAGGGTTCCCAGCTCCGATTTGCGGGCCACGCCATCGCGAGCAGGTAAACCATGGCGGATGCGGTGAAGGACTTGCCCTGCTGCCATCTCAGTAGCACGATCGTCGAGGGCGCGGAACTTGTCGATCGCGTCCTCATGGGACCAGTGGGAAAAGCCCCGCAGCGCTACTTCTGCGTCCATGGCCCGCGGCAGCCACCACTGGGCGTAGGCCGTGGTGAAAGCTTCTTCGACGGCACCAGTCAAAGTTCGGGCTTCAACAG
Source organism: Tritonibacter horizontis (assembly GCF_001518015.1). Classification (GTDB taxonomy): domain Bacteria; phylum Pseudomonadota; class Alphaproteobacteria; order Rhodobacterales; family Rhodobacteraceae; genus Epibacterium; species Epibacterium horizontis. The sequence continues at coordinate 24,344 of NZ_LPUY01000020.1, read as the reverse complement.
CTTCGACCAGGGAGGTCAATCCTGCCCCGCAAGCTTGATTGCGGACGTTGATCCAACGCGTCCAGTCCTCCAACGCCTCGCGGTTCTCCAACGTTTGATCAAGCAGCTGGGTGAGGTCATCAAAGGAATGCTTTGTAGGGTCGGTGCCTGCTACTTGCTGGAAGGCATCCGCCTGAGCGATCCAATTTTCATGAACCTTACTGAAGCCATCCAGGGCTGTCCGTAGGGCGCCAGTCTCGCGGCGTGCCAGAGTAAGTTTGACCTCAGTCCATTGTGAGTGATCCGAGACCTTTGACGCCAGCGGGTCGGTCACCGCTCTGAATTGCTGCGCCTCACCGATCAACTGGGCCAAACGGGTGGCGTCGGTTACGGCCTTTTCGAAAGCGGGACAGCTGGACAATGCAATGGTCTCGATGTCGCCGTTGATCCGCCGCAAGGCATCGAGACCGGCAATGTCGTTACTCGGATCAGCCTTGCCACCTGTAGCGTAGGTCTGCAGCAGCTTTCGCACTGCGGATTTGGCGAAGGTTGAGAATGGCCAGAACTTGGTTTGGGCACGCCGCCAGTCAGCATCCATCTGGTCGAGCGGCATCGTGCTCAGTCGATCCAAAGGATAACTTGCCGATAGTGCCTCGGACGCGGTGCGATACGCGTCCAACATTGGGGCAAGTCGTTCACTTTCCTGGACCGCATTCGGCAGGTCCGCCTCCAAGCCCCAGCTTACATCGGAACCGTTGGCCGGCCATCCAGAAAGCGCCACCAATTCTTCAAGCCGGTCCTTGGTCAGAGCATCTTCAGTTAACCCATACAAAGCAGTTAAGGCGGTCGCGTGCTCTGCCACCTCACGAGTGGCCTTTCTCAGGTTCTCCGAGCGCGACAAAAGCTCAGTTTGCCAGCCGAAAGACCACTCTTCGGCACCGACCAGTGGCAAAGCTGGGCGGTCCTGGACAATTTGGTGACAGCGCCCGACCGCCTCGGCCAAGGTCCTTAAATGCGCATAGCTCTCGGCATCGTGGGCATCCTTGTTGTCAAAGGACAGCTCAAAAGAAACCTCCGCGTGCGCAGCATGGCCCACCGCTTCATAGACACTGAAGCCCTGCGTACCCTTGCGATGAAGGGCCGCAACGTACTCATTCAACTGAGTGCGTTTGATCGAAAGGTCATCAGTCACTCGAATCCATTCGGCCTCTGACACTTCGCCCTGCCGATCCCAGCTACGCCCCAGTTGATTGAGCACAGACTTTCGGTCTGCCTTGTTGGAATGGAGTTCCAAGACCGCGTCGCCAAGCCCATGCGCCGATAAGCGACGATGTACGACGTCCAGCGCCGCGGACTTCTCGGCAACGAAAAGAACGGTCTTTCCAACTGCGAGACACTGCGAAATGATGTTAGCGATAGTCTGGCTTTTGCCGGTTCCTGGAGGGCCGATAAGGACAAAATCATGCCCGTCCTGTGCAGCAAGGACAGCCGACAACTGTGAAGAATCCGCAGGCAACGGCGTGAACATATCTCGTGGTGCGACCCGTCGATCCACATCAGCTGCTGAGGGAAGTGCGGCCGCACCTTCGGCAAGGAATGGCTCGGTTGGATTGTCGACGAGGTGCTGTACCAATGCATTATTGCGCAGGCTATCCGTCCGCTCTACCAGGTCTTTCCACATCAGGAACTTGGCAAAGGAGAAGGTTGACATAGCCAGTTCCACCACCACCTCGAACCCCGCGACGTCGCGCACTTTGCGCCGCATGATTTCGAATATCAGCGGCAGGTCGTAGCCGCTCTCATCACGCGGCAACTCCCCCTCAAGTTCTGGGATATGAAGGTCAAAGTCGCGCTTGAGAAACTCGAGGAGAGTCGCGTTCAGGCGGACATCATCCTCGTGGTGCTCGATGATGAATTCGGATTGGGCAGAGCGACGCGATACCTTCACGGGGATAAGCAATAATGGTGCACGGTAGCTGCGTGTATCGGTGTCAGTCTTTTTCCAACGCAGGAAGCCTGCGGCGAGAAACAGAGTATTGGTGCCGCCTTCCTGCATGTCGCTCTTGGCCTTGCGGAAAAGCCCGAGAAGGCGGTTGTTTGTGTCTTTTCCTGTTAATGGGACAGCCAGTTGTCCTTTGGCAAAGGCGTCGCGCGCGACATCTTCGAGCAGCTTAGGCTCTTCCTTGCTTAGCAGGTCACGCTGTCCGACTGGATCTTCGTCCTTGAGTGCAAGAGCTTTGAATTTCTTTCCTTCGGCCAATTGGTCTTCAAGACTCGAAACGTCCGGACAGACAAAGGGGATAGTTTGCTTGGTATCGCGGAAATTCAGCAAGCGGTTGCGCAGGGACAGATCCAGCAGCTTACGTTGCCAGCGTGAAATGCGATCTTGTGGCGTCTTCGGCTCTTCATCTACGAGATCACCTGGCAGGAAATCAAAGGCCAGCGGCTTTGGCAAGGCTGGGGGCGCAGCTTCGATCAGTTCAGCTTCTGGGTTTGTCTCAATGCTGTGAGAGGCAAGCGGCCTGATGCGCGCGACGCGTGCCCGCCGAACATCAACGGCCAATTGGAAGGTATGCTCATTGCGTTCAGCCGTCAGGTCACGTCCGACGCTGACTGCCTGCTCCAAACCGATAGTTGGTCGCTTTGTTAGAAGTGTCGTCTCCATGGTGATAAACTCGCGGGCGTCAATGGCCTTGCGCACAGTCATGACATCAGGTTCCGTCACCTGACCGAAATCGCGTTCGGTAAGCCAAACACCTGCCCAAGCGTGACCCTCAGAAAATAGAACCACTGAGTTCAACCCAGCCGCTTCGAAGCACGCAGCAAGCAACAAGGAACTGTCCAAGCAGGTTGCAAGCCCTTCTGATTTAACGCGCGCAGGGCTGCGAACCTTCTGACCGCGTGTCTCAAAAGACGCTGGAGGATAGGCATAGGTCAATCCAAGCGCGGTGGTCGCAGACCAGATTGCTCCCGCGAGCATCCACACACGCCCTGGATCTTTCGACTGGTAGCCGTCAATTGCGCCGCTTTTTCCGCCACGCTCCAGCAGCCGACCGGCCTCCTTCAGGATGGCTGCCACCACCGCATCGTTGGGCGAGACATAAGCAGCCAGCAGATGGGCCATATCTCCGATGCCGCCCCATTCGTCCCGAGCCAGCATTTCGATCCGACGGTCTTCGCGAAACAGTCGCGTGTCATCGGCGGATACCGTCAATTTCAATTGGCCAAACTCTGCCTCGTTCAGCCCGGATAGGAGCGCGTCATTTAAGGGCGTTTCGAGATCAGACAGCTTCCGTTCTTCGCCTGGGCCAAGCCGATCCAGCGTCCAGGTTTTCGGCTTGATGACAGAGGGCGTGCTCTCAATCGTAATAGAAAGGTTCTCCAGAGGCGCATCTGTCCCATTGATTAACTTAATCTTGCGAAGAATCGAAACGCCGTTCTGGGCGGAGGAGAAATTGATTTTATCCGCCGTAGAGAAAGTTACCGTGAGGTTCTGATCTTCCTCAGCTGTGGTTATTGGATCAATGATTTCTGACATAATGCAACTCTTGATAAGTATGGCTCGATGCTGCACACGCTGCTCTGCGTGTCAATCTGTAGTGAAGGTGCGCATGCTAATGATTAGATTTGAACTACAGAAATGGTTCGCAGTTCGGAGAGTTTGATAGTGTCCCAGGAGGTGGTGTAATTCTGATGGTAGCGCGGGCTGAACGGAGCCTTGCGTAGCTCAAGCGAAGCCCGTGCGGGTTGCTGGGCGGCCATGGACGTTCTCCGGTAGGGATTGGGTTGCACACCTGACCTACCGATCAAGGAGATCCCCATGACCAAAGATACGATATCAGAAACGGCCGCGTTGAAAGCGCTTCTTTCGGAGACAGCCGACCACCAGATACTTGCCGAGATGCTTGGCTTTGTCGCCGACCGGTTGATGGCGCTGGATGTAGACCAGCTGTGCGGTGCCGGGGCACACGAGCGCTCCACCGGGCGGATGAACCGCCGAAACGGGTATCGTGAACGCCGATGGGAGACGCGTGCCGGTGCCGTCGATGTTCAGATACCCAAACTGCGAAAACCGTCGCTGCCATCTGCGAGGATAACATCATGGACCCGGCGAAAATCGCCGTCCTGTAAACCGGCTCAACACCCAGCCGGAGAACAAGTTACACCACGTCCTGGGACACTATCGAGAGTTTGATAATTGTCCTTCGAACATCCCTCGCAGATCTATGTGCATAGGAAACTCGCATCGGTCGCGAACAATGAGGCCCGCTCCAATGGGTCGTTTCAATCTCCATGGGGATCAAGGCAGCAGAAGCTACTTCTTTGATGGGCCGCTTCGAGCCAATGACATCATGGCTCGCCGAAGGTGCAAGCTGCAGCAGCGGTTTCGGTGGCCCTTTCCAGGTTGCCAGAGAGAACAAACTCAACCAGGGACACTACTGAGCGGATGAGCCCTTGCATATAGGCTTGCCTGTTCAAGATGCTCTGCCGTCAGGCTTGGGAAATTCTCCAAAATGTAGTGAACCGTTTCAAACCTGCAGAGATCCGCTAATTCGTAAACACCAATTCGTGTTCCCCGCATGACCGGCAACCCTCCCCTGATTTCAGGATCGAATAGGACTGCAGCCTCGGCGCTTGCCAATGAGGCCATTCTTGAAACCGTCTTCGTGACCGAGCCGGTCAAATCAACGCGCAATATGCCTTTCTTGAATACACCTTGCTTCGAAGAGCCTCTCGCTACATCGCCAATCTCTCGCAACAATTTACGGCGGAGCCGAGGACTAAGAAGGTGTCCGGCCGCCAGGTCAAAATGTACAATTGGGCACGCGATCGGTTTGAGCATCGGCTGGGAACCGCTAACAGCCGTCTTTGAACTGGAAAATATGGACTTAGGAAATCCACCTTTCTTAATCATTCGGACCACAACCTTGCGATCCACGTCAACAACCGCAGCGACTTCATCCAAGTTGAATGGTCGTAAAATCGATTTTGGCAGATCCGAGAACGTTCTGAAATCAGATTTCATTGCGTCGTCTTTCGTGCTGAAGCCAAGTCGGAAAGTTTGAGGAGGTGACCACGCCAAGCGGTGCCATCCTGAAAAGCCCCGATGGTCTCAATGCCAATATTCGAGAGTGTGGTCATGAGATGGCGGGCGGATGTGCCAAGCTGGCCCGCAAGAGTAGAGACTGGCACATATTCCATTTGGAACCTGCATAAGTCTTCCTGGCTGATGATACGGCCAACCTTGCCTGCGTGAGGATATTCTTCGTGCTGGATCAGGCCTTGCTTGCACCATTGCGCGACGCATTGATCCTTCCAGCCTGTCAGTTCGGCGACCAGTTGAATGGTGAGACCTGGCCCATGGCGCACGGCAGCGATGATTGTATCAACCTCTTTGCGGGAGAACCGAAATCCAGCGAAGCGCCCATCTGTGGAACCCTTTGCGGGCCGAAGGCGGCCGTTCGAGATACGACAAAATACTTCCTTCAACGCAGCCGCATCTGTGGTGAAGCGAAGATTCAGATCTTTGAGGGCAACGGTCGTTCCTTCAACTTCAGTCGCGGTAGAGGCGGTATCTGCGACGAACCGTTTGATTGCGACACTGTCGTGTTGGCCATCCACCAGCGGTGGCAAAGTTTCAGGAATGAACCGACAAATAAAACCAGCTTCAGCAAGAAGGTCATATTGTTTGCGCGATATGCCGAAGACCTCCCTTGCCGTAGTTTTGTCGATGAAACGCTGCCTGTCTCGCGCAATATCAGCTACGGTATCGCGGTGGATCATCGTGTGTCGGTGCCCGAAGCCCGATGCATATTTCCTCCCGGGGATGCGTTGTTTTGCCGTCGCATCCACAAGACGGTCTGCACGGATGTGCAAAATCTTTGCTGCCTCTGCAGCACTGACCCAATTCCGCATATCAGAAGGGGCGTCGGCTCCCCCTGCATAGGCACCATCAAACTCACGTTGGACGACCTTTCCGAGGGTAGCATGAAAGTCATTGTATGCTTGGCCGTCGAATGCGTTCAGCCGTTGGTACCACTTGCCAAGCCGCATGGGAGCGGTTGGGGCGCCTGAGTTTGACAACCGTGCCGATACTGCACACTCGAACCTCGCCGGCCAGTCACAAAAGGTAGAGAATACTGGTTCGAGAAATGCAGTAGCCTCCGCCAGATTTTTTGGAAGTGGCGTCTTGCCCTGTTTTCCGGTCTCGGTTTCGACTTCGACGCTTGCCAAAAAGTATACGAACTCCCCAATGTCTACCGGTGTGCGAAATGCCAAAGCAGGTGGGAGCGCAGATCGCGCGGGGTGCATGTCGCCGGAGATCAGCGCGGACAAGGCAACCTCTACCTCCAGCGCCTGATTCCGCGGCAAGCGATCAAGCGGACAGCCACAATGGCAACTGTCATACCCGCCGCGACCGGGCATGAAATTCTCACCGCACATCGGGCATTCATCGACGAGCCTCAAACCATGTTCGGAGCAGGCCGTCACGAAACTGTGCCGCCATGAATGATGGTGCGGCTTACCGTCCGAAATACAGTCCGGACATACGGGCGCGCTATGATGGCGTTCGAACCTCCAGTTTCGGGTCGGTATTGATGGCCTTGCGGAAGGAAGAATATTTCTGAGAGTACCTGCAGGGAGTTCGAGGATGCCCTCCACTTCCAAAGCGCCCTCGATGAGCGGTCTGCCGTAACGCAAGCCAAAGGACCCGAGAAAGTCAGACACATCAGGCCACATTTCGGCTTCAGCAAAGCGGCGCAGATATGGGCCTGATCTTTCTACGTCATGCCTACTCGCGCTTTCTCAAGGTGCGTGACGAGATCATCCCAACCTTGCCATCTCGCGGGGGCAAAACCCGCGCTTTGACCAAGGAAGATTTCTCAGCGCGTTCGTCCATTTTCCTTCGCGACAACGCTCAGTTCGATTACCTGGTGAGCCTTCCTGAAAGCGAGACAGCATCAACGGCCGTCATCGCGGCGATGAAGTCGATCGAAGAAGACTACACAACCTTGGAAGGGCTTCTGCCGAAACAGGAATACGCCGAGCTTGATGAAGACGCCTTGCGACAGGTGCTGCGCATTTTCAATGACCCGGCGCTTCACAAAGCAGACGGCGACGTGTTCGGCCGCATCTACGAATATTTCCTGACCCAGTTCGCCGACCAGAAAGCCCACGACAACGGCGAATTTTTCACGCCGATCAGCATCGTGGAAACCATTGTGAATGTCATCGAGCCCACAAGTGGCAAGGTCATCGACCCAGCCTGCGGGTCTGGCGGCATGTTCGTGCAGTCTGCCCACTTCGTGGAGACCATGAAAGCCAACCCGAACGAACGTCTCACCTTCTATGGGATGGAGAAGAACCCGACGACCCTACGCCTGGCCAAGATGAACCTCGCGGTGCATGGCCTTGAGGGTGATATCCAGAAAGCCATCAGCTACTACGAAGACCCGCACAAGGGCCAAGCCCCCTTCGACTACGTCATGGCCAACCCGCCTTTCAACGTCGACGAAATCGACGCCGAGAAGATGAAGGATGACAAGCGCCTATCCTTCGGTCTACCGGGCGGGAACAAGGGCGGCAAAGTCTCGAACGGCAACTACGTCTGGATGTCCTTCTTCCATTCCTACCTGTCCGAAACGGGCCGCGCAGGCATCGTCATGTCGTCGCAGGCGTCCTCGGCGGGCGGGCAAGAGGCCAAGGTCCGCGAGGCGATGGTCAAGACCGGTGACATGGATGTCATGCTCGCGATCCGGGGCAACTTCTTCTACACGCGCACCGTACCCTGCGAGATCTGGTTCATGGACAAGGGCAAGCCCGAGCATCTGCGCGACAAGGTGCTGATGCTGGATGCGCGGCAGGTTTTCCGCAAGGTGACGCGCAAGATCTGCGACTTCTCACCTGAACAGGAAAAGAACCTCACCTCCATCGTCTGGCTGTATCGTGGGCAAGAAGACCGCTTTGCCGGGTTGGTGCAGGATTATCTGTCCACCGCGCGGGACGAGGCCCAGCAGACTGACTTTGCCGACCTGCTGGATGTGCTGGGCAAGGCTTGCACCCATTTCATCGCGCATACCGACACCGCCGAATTGAAAACCAGTGTTAAGAAGCTGAACGCCGATGCACAGACCTATGGGGAGGCTGCCGCCGCGTTGGCACAGCCTGATGCCTCGATCGACGCGCTGACGGCGGCGTGGACGGCGATGCAGCCGCTGGCGGATCAGGCCAAGACCTTGATCAAGGAAATCGACCACCTGTCAAAACTTGCCCAGAAGGCGCAGGAGAAGGTGTCTGAGACTCTGAAGGCCAATGTAGAGGCGATCAGCGATGAGGACGCAGCCAAGAAAGCCTTGTTCGCCAATGACGAGATCACCAGGCAGGTGTTTGGTGGGTATCTGTCCACCTACGACTTCCAGGATGCCATCGAGGACGGAGCGACTTTGCCGCTGTTCTACGATGCCCGTGGCGACAAGCTAAAAATCGCGGGGGCAGACCTGAATGGCCGCCTGGCTGATGCCTTGGCCGAAGCCGAGGTGGATGACCCAGATGTGGCCGCGAAACTGTCAGACGATCTGAAACGCGAGTATCACATCGTCACAGCCGAGCCGCGCCTGAAGCATGTGGCAAAGGATTTCGCCTGGCACTTCTCAACCAACTGGGAAAGCGGCAAGGCGATGTATGTCGCCATCGACAAGGTCACGGCCGTTCGGATGTACAACTACATTCAGGCCGAGTGGGAGGCCCAAATCGCTGCGCTTGAGGCCGAACTCGGTTCCATCGCCGACGACCAAGAACGGCTTCAGCGCGAGGCCAAGATTGCCTGGATGCGCGAGACCGAGATGGCCGTTGTTGTCAGCGACGAGCAGAATGAGATCAAGAAATTCAAAGACTGGGGCCTCGACATCATCCCGCATCGCAAGCGAATGAAGGATGGCTTTACGGTTAAGGAAAAAGTCGGTGGCCGCGAAATCGATATGCGGCTGGATGTCGAGACAGCGTTCAAACGGGAAGAGCATCCCTTCCGCATTGTGATCGTCTGCGCCATGTGGCTGACTGGCTTCGACGTTCCGTCTCTATCGACCCTGTACCTCGACAAGCCATTGCAGGCCCATACCCTGATGCAGGCAATTGCTCGGGCAAATCGCGTGAAAGAAGGTAAGAACAACGGGTTAATCGTCGACTACTGCGGAATCTTGAAAAACCTGCGCAAGGCCCTTGCGACTTTTGCTGGCCATACTGGGGGTGGAACTCTTGGTGGCCCCGATGAGCCTGGGCCAGATGTCGACCCTGTAAATCCAGAAGAAAAACTGCGAAGCGAACTCGTCGAAGCAATTGCACTGGTCGGAGAGCGCCTGAGAGAAGGTGGGTTTGATTTGGACCGGCTGCGCAAGGCCGAAGGCTTTGACAAGCTCAAGGCCCTTAAAGACGTCAAAGAGACAATAAATCAGAACGATGAAACCCGGAAAGGCTTTGAAATTGTCGCGCGGGCTGTCTTCCGCAAATATAAGGCATGCCTGACCTTTGGATGGGCAGAGGATTTCAAAAAATCCTACCAAGCTATCAACTACATTTATGGCTCCCTCCAGGATGATAAGGCGGAAGCTGACACGACAGCGATCATCCAGCGACTCAACGCCATTGTTGCCGACGCGATCCAAATAACTCCAGACACCGAGGGTGATCGAATATTTGATATTTCGAAGGTGAATTTCGACCTCCTGCGTAAGGAATTCGCGAAAAGCGAGAGAAAAGCCAGCGATACTCAGGACCTCCGTGAGGTCGTGAGAAATCGATTGGCAAAAATGTTGGCAGCAAATCCGACCCTGACGGATTTCGAAGAGCGGTTCGACAAGATCATCAAGGAATACAACAAAGAGAAAGACAAGAACACAATCGAGGCGACATTCGAGGCTCTCATACACCTCGCTGCTGAGATGGAGGCCGAGGCGCAATCTCACGTAGCTATGGGATTGTCGGCCGATCAGAAGCCAATCTTTGACCTTCTTTTTAGGGCTGACCTATCCCAGGAGGAGATCAAGCAAATCAAGTCTGCCTCTATCGCTGTGTTGGAGGCCCTTAAGGCGCGGATGGAACAGGTCAACGACATCTTTCAGAAGCAAGCAACGCGAGCAGGTCTTCGCCAAGAAATTTACGACCTCCTGTACGATGAAAATACTGGACTCCCGGCTTCGAAATATAACGATAAGGAGTTAGAGATCCGCACAGATGACATCTTCAAGTTTTTCGAGCAGCGGTACACTGCAGGATTGATGCTCTAAAAGTGTCCTTTTCGCACCGCTGCAAGCCCTAACTACCGTAGACAAAGTCGGCTTCTCTGCCTTCTGGCGCTGGAAGCGCTACTATAAAGTAAAGCTTATGGTTCGATCGGACACCGCAAATAATGATTTCTTGCAGATGTTTGGAGAAGAACCAAACAGCTTAATTGGGGCATGCTGCCCCCATAGATAAGACCTAAGCTGTCAGGGGCAATGGGTGAAGTCTGGCCATTGGCAGGGTAATGGAATCGTCTACGCCAGACAGGAGGATGATGGCTTCGACATGGTTCTGCAACATAGCCATCGTGACAAAAAAACCGCAAGATACTGATTAATAAGTATTATAGGTCCACGAAAGTTGTGAGAGACGCGCAAACTTATGCGCGCCACGCAAACTTATCCGCTTCCCTACACAAGGTTCAGAAGTCCAGATTTTCCACGCTCAACGCGTTTTTCTGGATGAATTCGCGACGTGGCTCCACCACGTCTCCCATCAACTTGGTGAACAGATCGTCGGCTTCGATCATATCATCGACGCGCACCTGCAACAGCGTGCGGGCGTCCGGGTCCAGCGTCGTTTCCCACAGCTGATCCGGGTTCATTTCGCCAAGCCCCTTGTAACGCTGCAGGGTCAGGCCCTTTTCGCCTTCGTCGAGGATCGCCTTCAACAGCTCCAACGGACCGTGGATATGCTGCTGGCGGTCCTTGCGCTGCAACACCGCCGGGGTGCCATAGATCTCTTGCAGCGACTGGGTAAAGGTGCCGGTCTTGCGGGCCTCGCCAGAGCGCAGCATCGGCCCGTCCAGGGTCCGGACCTCTTCGACGCCCCGCAGGATCCGCGCCAGACGAATACCGTGATCCTGAGTGATCCGGCCCTGCCAGCCCCGTTCATATTCCAGCGCAATCAGATCGAGACGCGCCGCCACCTTGTCCGCAACACCTTGAAGGTCGGCATCGACCGCGCCGGGCACAAACCCGCCCGCGATCGCTGCCTGTTCCAGAATGTGGCGCGGGTAATGGGTCGGAAAGGCATCCAGCAGGCGTTTCAGCCGTCGGGCCTCATCCACCACACGGGTCAGATCCTGCCCGGCGACTTCGGCCCCGCTGCCAAGCCGCAGAACGGCTCCGTCTACCCCCTGGTTGACGAGGTATTCTTCCATCGCAGCCTGGTCTTTGAGATAGACTTCGGATTTGCCCCGCGCGACCTTGTAGAGCGGCGGCTGCGCAATATAGAGATAGCCGCCCTCGATCAGTTCCGGCATCTGCCGGTAGAAGAAGGTCAGCAACAAGGTACGGATATGGGCACCATCCACGTCCGCATCGGTCATGATGACGATCTTGTGGTAACGCAGTTTTTCGATGTTGAATTCGCCGCGCCCGATGCCCGTGCCCAGCGCCATCACCAGGTTGCCAATTTCCTGGCTGCCCAGCATCCGGTCGAACCGGGCCCGCTCGACGTTGAGGATCTTACCCTTCAGCGGCAGGATCGCCTGGGTCTGACGGTCCCGACCGGTCTGGGCGGACCCACCGGCAGAATCCCCCTCGACGAGGAAGACTTCGGTCTTGGAGGGATCTTTCTCCGAACAGTCTTTCAGCTTCCCGGCCAGAAAGTTCACGTCCATCGCCGTCTTGCGTCGGGTCAGTTCGCGCGCCTTGCGGGCCGCCTCTCGGGCCAGCGCCGCTTCGATGATCTTGCCGACGACCTGCTTGGCCACATTCGGATTTTCCTCGAACCATTCGGCCAGCTTTTCGTTCATCAGGCTTTCGACCACCGGACGGACCTCGGACGAGACCAGCTTGTCCTTGGTCTGGCTGGAGAATTTCGGATCGGGCACTTTGACCGACAGCACGCAGGTCAGGCCCTCGCGCGCATCATCGCCGGTAAAGGAGATCTTTTCCCGTTTGGCAATGCCAGAGGTCTGGGCGTAGTTGTTGATGGTCCGGGTCAGCGCGCCGCGAAAGCCCGCCACATGGGTGCCGCCATCGCGCTGCGGAATGTTGTTGGTAAAGGGCAGAACCGTTTCGTGGTAACTGTCGTTCCACCACATCGCGATCTCAACGCCGATGTCGTCCTTTTCGCCAAGGATATAGATCGGCGCGTCCATGACCGGGTTTTTGGACCGGTCCAGGTATTTTACGAATTCCTTGACGCCGCCGTCGTAGAACAATTCGATCTGCAGCGCCTCGGCCGGGCGTTCGTCGCGCAGCACAATGCGCACGCCGGAATTCAGAAACGCCAGTTCGCGCAGACGTTTTTCCAGTGTCTCGTAGGAAAATTCGAGGTTGGAGAACGTCTCCAGCGACGCGAGAAAGCGCACTTCGGTGCCGGTCCGGTCACCGCAGTCGCCGACCACGCTCAGATGTTCGGTGGTATAGCCGCCTTCGAACCGGGCGACATGTTCCTTGCCATTGCGCCAGACCCGCAGTTCCAGCCAGTCCGACAGGGCATTCACAACCGACACGCCAACGCCGTGCAGACCGCCGGACACCTTGTAGGAGTTGCTGTCGAATTTGCCGCCCGCGTGCAGCTGGGTCATGATGACCTCTGCGGCAGAGACGCCCTCTTCCTGGTGGATATCAACCGGGATGCCGCGGCCGTTGTCGCTGACGGAAACGCTGGAATCCGCATGAATTGTCACTGTCACCCGGTCCGCATGACCGGCCAGTGCCTCGTCGATGCCGTTGTCCACGACCTCGTAAACCATATGATGCAGCCCGGACCCGTCATCAGTATCGCCGATGTACATGCCAGGCCGTTTGCGTACCGCTTCCAACCCTTTGAGAACTTTGATGGAATCCGCACCATATGAGTCTGGAGCTTGCTCGTTTTCGGACATTCACGCCATCCTATTTTTACTTTCGGATTTTATACGCGGTCCGGGGGGGGATGTCACGCGCAAGCCCCTTTTTTTCTTGGCAGAATCACGCGGCACGCGCCCCAAGTGCACGCACTTTTTCACACCATTCGCCAACGCGGGAGGATTCCGGATGCGACGCCGGAGCAAAGGAGGTGAAGCGCGTCGGTTTGATGCCGACAAACCCCAGGATCTGCCGCGCCAGGATCTTTTTGATGGCGTTGCTGTAAAACAGCCGCAAAAAGACCGGCGGCGTGTCCGAGGTCAGCAAAACCCGCGCGGTCTTGCCCGTCAGCATCGGTTCCGGCAATCCCAGCGCCGAGAGCTTGCGCGTGTTGAAGGTCCGGCCCGGCAGCAATGCCCGGTCAAAGGCGCCTTTCAGCTTCGCCGGGATCGCGCCCCACCAGATCGGTGTCGTCAGCACCACATGCTCGGCCCATTCCAGGTCTCTCACCAGCGCTTCGAGGTCCGGTTCCAGCGGTTTGGGATCGCCAAATCCACCCTCGCCGAAATCCATGTCAAAGCTCATCTCGGCCAGGTCATGAAACCGAACCTCATGGCCGGCTTTTTCCGCCGCCGCACGATAGGTTTCCGCCAGGGTTTTGTTCAGGGACGTCCGGCCGGGGTGGCCATTCAAGAGGATAATTTTCCGCGTAGACATGCGCAGTTCCAATCTGATAAATGTGACCGTGGTCATCTTATTGACTCACAAAATGACCGTGGTCAACTAATAAATTGACTACGGTCACTATTTATCGAAAGCGTGCCTGCCCCATGACCCGAGCTCCCCAGAAACGTCGTTTGGAAACAAGAGCGAAGCTCCTGACAGTGGCAAAGACAATCGTTGCGACGCAGGGCTACTCTGCTCTCCGGGTCGAGGACGTCGTTGCCCACGCGGGGGTCGCCAAGGGGACGTTCTTCTCCCACTTCGGCGACAAGGACGGCCTGCTGGCGGTCATTCTGGGCGCGCGCATGACCGAATTCCTCGACGAAATGGAGGCAACTCCGCCCCCGACGCACCCCGAAGACATCGCCATCCGGCTGACCCCGATGTTGGATTTTGTGGCGCAGGACCGGGTGATCTTTGATCTGCTGTTGCGATACTCCGGCACCACCGGCGCCGAGGTTGACGCCGTCATCACCGAAAGCTTCACCCGGCAGATCACCATGTTCGCAGGTTGGATCGCTCAGATGCAGGCCCATGGGCAGATCCGGGCGGATCGCGACCCCGCCCTACTGGCCGAGGGCATACAGGCCTTCCTCAACCACGTCCTGGCGCTGGGTTTCTGTATGGAGCACGAAAAACAGCCCCCCGCTCAGGCGCTTGCGCCCTTCCTGTCCTGCTGGTTGGTCAGGTAAATGGAATGATGCAGGCCACCGCGATCAGCAAATAGCCCGCCCCAAGGTTCATTCGCAGCATCGCGGTCGGAGAGCGCAGCAGCGTCCGCACCCGGCTGACACAGCCCGCCAGGATGATATTGCCCAGCAAGGGGACCACCATGGACACGGCGCAAATGGCCACGATGTCACGCGTCGTCACACCCGAAAGATCAAAGAACCCCGGCAGGATGCCCATGTAGAACAGCGCCGCCTTGGGATTGCCTAGGATCACGATCACCCCGGCAACAAACCCCGCCCAGGGGCCAGGCCGCGTCAGACGGCTGTTGGCCGCAATCGGTTGCCCGGCGCTGCGGATCGTGGCGATCCCCATCACCAGAAAAACCAGCACCGCAACGCCTTTCAGAACCAACGCAATCTGCGCCGATGCAGCCGTGATCCAGCTGACCCCAAGAATTGCGACCAGCGGCCAGAAGATATCGCCGATGGCGACACCGATCGCCAGGGGCCAGCCGGCGTGAAACCCGCCTGAAATGGCCCGCGCCACCAGCGCCAACCAGACCGGGCCGGGCGTCAGAAACAGGGCAAAGACACCGCCAGCGTAAATCGCAAGTTCCCAGAACGTCAGCGTCACAATACATCGACCTCGCTTGTGCCACCCCTATCGGTGACGACCAGATGTTGGGCGCGCGGCCCCAGCTCGGCAAAAAGCTCCCGCCCCGTGCCCGTCATCCACGCCTGCGTACCCAAGGCGCAGATCTCGTCATAAAGGGCCGCACGGCGCCCGGCGTCCAGATGGGCTGCGACCTCGTCCAGCAACAGGATCGGCACCGCCCCGTCTTCGGCCTGCAACGCCCGCGCATTGGCCAGGATCAGCGACACCAGCAACGCCTTTTGCTCGCCGGTCGAACACTCCTTGGCAAGCACGTCCTTGGTGGCGTAGCGGCCAATCAAATCGCTGCGATGGGGTCCAATCAAGGTCCGCCCAGCCGCCAGATCGCGGCCACGCCCCGCATCCAGGGCCGCCTGTAGATCTGCCGCGCTCTCGGGCATGGCGCCCTCCGCCTGGATCAGATCCAGGTCCGCAACCGGAAAGGCGGTCTCCGCCGCCCCCTGCGCCTGGCGCAACCGCTCCACGGCCTGGCAACGCGACTGATGGATGCGATGGCCGGCCTCGGCCATCTGTCCTTCCAGCACCCGATACCAGGCTGCGTCGCGCACATTGTCCTTCAGCAGTCGGTTGCGCTCTCGCATTGCCTTTTCATAGGACAGTGTCGCTTCGGCATGATCGGGGTCAAAACTCAGTGCGATCCGATCCAGAAACCGGCGCCGCCCATCGGCGCCCTCGATCCACAGCCGATCCATCGCCGGGATCAACCAGACGACGCGGGCGATCCGCCCCAACGCAACCTGACTGCTGCCCTTTCCGTCAATCCGCACCTGTCGCGCATTGCCTGCTTCCGAGGAGGTCTCGACCTCAAAACTCTGATGACCGGCCTGCAGCACACCGCGCAATTTCCAGCCAAGACACTCCGGCTGGCGCGCCATGTCCGCCGCAGAGGCCCGCCGCAGCCCCCGCCCCGGTGAAAACAACGACACGGCTTCCAGAATATTGGTCTTGCCCGCGCCATTGTCGCCATGGATCGCCACTGGACGGGCGTCCAAATGCAAATCCGCCCGCAGATGCGAGCGGAAATGGGACATGAACAAGGACGTTAGCGCCAGCACGGCATTTCAACTTCTCTTAAATATCGCCGCCGAAGGCCGGGCCGCAAGGCCCGAAACGCCCCCGGATCAAACGCGCATCGGCATGACGACGTAGACCGCGCTCTCGTCACTGCCTTCGCGCATCAGGGTCGGGTCGCCCGAGGAATTGAACATGAAAACCGCGTTTTCGCGATCCACCTGATTGGCAATTTCCAGCAGGTATTTGGCGTTGAACCCGATTTCCAGCCGCTCGTCGCTATAGGCCACGGCCAGTTCTTCTTCGGCGGCGCCGCTGTCGGGCGCGTTGACGGACAGGATCAACCGGTCCTCGTCCAGTTGCAGCTTCACCGCGCGCGACCGCTCCGAGGACACGGTGGCGACACGGTCCACCGCCTTGGCGAATTCGCTGGCATCCACTTCCAGCCGGCGGGTGTTGCCGACCGGGATGACACGGGTGTAGTCGGGGAATGTCCCGTCGATCACCTTCGATGTCAGCGTAATGCTCGGCGTGGCAAAGCGCACCTTGGTTTCAGACACCGACACGGCAATGTCCATCTCGTCATCGTCCAGCAGCTTGCGCAACTCGCCCACGGTCTTGCGCGGCACGATCACACCGGGCATGTCCTCGGCGCCCATCGGCAGATCCGCATCAATTCGGGCCAGACGGTGGCCGTCGGTGGCCACACAGCGCAGCGCCTTGCGGCCGCTCTCGCCCTCCGCGACATGCATGTAGACCCCATTGAGGTAGTACCGGGTCTCCTCGGTCGAGATCGCGAATTTCGACTTGTCGAACAGACGGCGCAGCATGGCGGCATTGCCGGTGAAGTTGGACTGATACTCCGAGGTCGCCATCACCGGGAAATCCTCGCGCGGCAGGGTCGCGAGCGAGAAATTCGACCGCCCCGCCTCGACCGTCAACCGACCGCTGGCAGCGTCTGCGGTCAGGGTCACCAAGGCACCATCGGGCAGTTTGCGCACGATTTCGTGCAATGTCGTGGCGGCAACAGTGGTGGCGCCGGCGCGTTCGACCTGGGCCGGGGCTTTGTCGACCACCTCGATATCCAGATCGGTGGCGCGGAACATCACGTCGCTGCCCTCGGCCTCGATCAGCACATTTGCCAGGATCGGAATGGTGTTGCGGCGCTCGACCACCGACTGTGCCTGCGCCACAGCCTTCAGAAGCGTCCCGCGTTCAATGCTGATCTTCATATCCCTCATTCCTCTTCGACTGGCAGTCTCGGGCGAACGGCCTTTGGCCGGGACCGGCAGATTAGCGGCCCCACCCTTCAACACAAGGTTTTTTATTGATTTCTCCAAGGGATTGGTGGGGCCGTCAAGGGCTGAGAGCCACGCCCGGCCACAAAGTCACAAATCAGGCGCAGCTGCGTCTGAATTCCCTCAGAGGTGAAAGAAAAACCGGCCCCGGAGGGCGCCCGGGACCGGTCATTACTGTGCAGGCAAACGTGAGGCGCAGCCTGTGGGTTTCAATCCGACCGTTGTCGGCGCTGGCGCGGGATCAAACCCCGATCACGCCTCCAGCGACCGGCGCAGCATTTCCACGTCTTCGGCGATCTGGCCGTCGATCGTCTTCAGCTCTTCGATCCGTCGCACCCCATGCATGACGGTTGTATGATCCCGCCCGCCAAAGCGACGGCCGATCTCCGGCAGGCTGCGGCTGGTCAGCTGCTTGCACAGATACATCGCCACCTGACGCGGCCGCGCATAGGACCGCAGCCGTTTGGGGCCGATAATATCGGACATGCGGATGTTGTAGTATTCGGACACCTTGCGCTGGATCTCCTCGACGGTGATCTTGCGCTCGGACGCGCGCAGCACGTCGGCCAGACAATCCTGCGTCAGATCCATGTCGATCTCTCGCCCCACGAGGGAGGCAAAGGCGAACAGACGGGTCAACGCCCCTTCCAGCACACGCACATTGGTTGAAATCCGATGCGCCAGCAGTTCCAATACGCCATCGGCGATCCGCAGATCCGGATAGCTCTTTAGGTTCTGTTGCACCTTGGTTTGCAGAATGCCCAGACGCAATTCGTAATCCGTCGGGTGCAGGTCCACCACCAGGCCACATTGCAGGCGGGACTTCACCCGGTCCTCCAGATCCTTGATTTCACCCGGTGCGCGGTCGGCAGAAATGATGATCTGCTTGTTCTGATCCACCAGCGCGTTGAAGGTATGGAAGAATTCTTCCTGGGTGGAGTCCTTGCCGGCGATGAATTGCACGTCATCCACCATCAGCACGTCAACCGAGCGGAACAGATGTTTGAAATCCATCATCTTGCGCTCGCGCAGGGACTGAACAAAGCGGTACATGAACTGTTCCGCCGACAGGTAGAGCACGTTCAGCTCCGGATTGCGCTCTTTCAGCTCCCAGGCGATGGCGTGCATCAGGTGGGTCTTGCCCAGCCCGACGCCACCATAAAGCACCAGCGGATTGAAGGTCACCGGCCCACCTTCGGCCACGCGCCGCGCCGCGGCATGGGCCAGCTCGTTTGGCTTGCCCACGACAAAACTGTCAAAGGTGAACCGCGCGTCCAGCGGCGCGGCCTGCAGCTCTTCGAGCGGCGATCTCACCGCGGGACCATCCTGTTGCGCACCTTGAACCGGCACGGCGGCAAAGGATTCGATTGCTTCGCCCCCGGTTGGCTGCACAGGTCGGGTCGGCGAATTAGCCGCAACCTTGAACGCAAGGCGCTGCACCGACTCGCCGGATTTGTTGAACTCATGCAGGATCAGATCGGCAAAGTTCTGGCTGACGTAGTTGCCCATAAAGTTGGTGGGCACATGGAATGTCGCCACGCCGTCATCAACCTGCGCGAACTCCAAAGGTTCGATCCATGTCGTGAAGTTGTTTTGCCCGACTGTCTTTAGCAATCGTTGTCTGAGTTGACCCCAAGTGTCGTCTGTCATGCTGCGCCTCACGCATCCTATATTCGGCCAGAGTTCTCCGGCCTTTCGTTTCGTCCCGTTTTGAATGCTTCCGCAGAAACACCCAGATTGCGATGGGCACAAAAAAAGCGTCGCCAGTCTGCATGCAAACTGACCTACACGTGTTTCGAAAACCGAAAACAACGTCAAAAAACGCGCGGATACAAAACTCACCGCGACGAAGAAAAACGCTCGCCCCTTAACTCACTGGATGGGATAGATGCCAAAGCCTGGTATGCAGCGTACATTGCCAAATACCATCGTTTCCGGTGCCACGCGCAGCGCGTAGTTCACCGACAATAACGACTCTAATGCCCGTTAGAATCGTCGCGAGCAGCCTATCCCCCAAGCGAATGAATCGCTGTACCCTTGGTAGCAATTTCGGACATGGAGCGGCAACGAAACTATGATGTTGACTCTGTATTCAACGGCAAAGAATCCCTGCGACTCGGCGGAAGTACTGGAAATCCTTGGAAACAAAAAAGGCACCGCAAAGCGATGCCTTTAGAAGCAATTTATCCGAAAAACCTACCGCAAATTACGGCGCCCGGACCCGTCTCAGCCGAGCGATTTAACGCGGGCGGACAGGCGGGAGATTTTCCGCGATGCTGTGTTTTTATGGTAGACGCCTTTGGTCACACCGCGCATCAGCTCGGGCTGTGCGGCACGCAGGGCTGCGGTTGCGGCTTCTTTGTCGCCAGAAGCGATCGCTTCTTCAACTTTACGCAGGAATGTGCGGATGCGCGAACGACGCGCCTTGTTGACAGCAAAACGCTTCTCGTTCTGACGGGCGCGCTTCTTTGCCTGGGGGCTATTTGCCATGGTGTACTGACCTTATCTACGGGTTCTATATCTCGAAAAGGCGTGTGCCAACCGAACCCGGATCAGATCCATCAGGTGTGATTCTAGCCAGAGCGGGCTGCACGCGCATGTATGACGGCGGCTTCTACGGGATTCGGCGGGAATGTGCAAGCCGCCATTGCACCGCCCCATCGCCGGACGACCCGGACCACGCAGGGCGGGCGGCATTCGCCCCTGCCCTGCGATGATCCCGTCGGTTCGGGCTTACTTGTCCCGGAACTGCGCTTCGCGTTTTTCCAGGAAGGCGGCCATGCCTTCTTTTTGATCTTCGGTGGCGAACATGGCGTGAAATACCCGCCGCTCGAACAGCATGCCCTCGCTCAGCGGCAGCTCATACGCGCGATTGACCGATTCCTTGACCGCCACCGAGGTCAGCATGGATTTCTCGGCAATCTTCTGGGCCGCGCCCATCGCCTCTTCGATCAGCTTCTTGGCAGGGACCACCCGCGACACCAGCCCGGCGCGTTCCGCTTCCTCGGCGGTCATGAACCGGCCTGTCAGGTTCATATCCATGGATTTGGATTTGCCCACAAACCGGGTCAGACGCTGGGTCCCGCCCATGCCGGCCACAACCCCGAGGTTGATTTCCGGCTGGCCGAACTTTGCCGTTTCCGCCGCGATGATAAAATCGCACATCATGGCGACCTCGCAGCCCCCGCCCAGCGCATAGCCCGCGACCGCCGCGATGATCGGCTTGCGAATGGCGCAGATGCGGTTGTTGGTATCGGCAAAAAGGTTGGACGTGAACACGTCCACATAGCTCATGTCCGCCATTTCCTTGATGTCGGCACCGGCCGCAAAGGCTTTTTCGGAGCCCGTCAGCACGATGCACCGCACCTTGTCGCTGGCGTCCGCGTCTTCCAGAGCGGCACACAACTCGCCCAGAAGGACAGAATTGAGGGCGTTCAACGCCTCAGGCCGGTTCAGCTTGATGAGGCAGACGTGGTCCTGAATATCGACGTTGATCGTCTCATAGGCCATGACAGTTCGCTTTCGGTTGTTTCTCCTGAATTCGAGTCCTTATCACGGCGGTCCTCTCTTTCAAGCTATCTTTGGCACTTGCCACAGTAGAACGAAGATCGCCCGGACTGGGTGATTCTGAGAACCTCACCGTCACATCCTTCGCGCCGGCAGGGGGCGTTTTCGCGTCCGTAAACGTCAAATTGATGTTGGAAATACCCAAGTTCTCCATTGGCTTGGCGGAAATCCTTCAGCGATGACCCGCCCGCCTCGATCGCCTCGCTCAGCACCTGACGGATGATCGGGACCAGGCCGGAAACCCGCGGCTTGGCAATGCGCCCCGCCTCGCGACGTGGCGACAGCCCTGCCCGAAAAAGCACCTCGCAAACATAGATATTGCCCAGACCCGCAATGATTCCCTGATCCAGCAGCGCCGATTTCACCGGCGTGCGACGCCCCGCAAAAGCCGCGACCAGATGGGCCTCGTTGAAATCGTTGCCAAAGGGTTCCGGCCCCAGCACGGACAGCAGTTTGTGGGTCTCGGCTCCGGCAGTGTCCAGCAGATCCATCGCCCCGAAGCGACGCGGATCATTAAAGGTCACCCGGGCGCCGTTGTCCATGTGCAGCACCACATGGTCGTGTTTCGCCGCTGCCGGATGGTCATGCACGAATTGCCCCAGCGGATCGCCGGACACGGTCATCCGCCCCGACATGCCCAGATGCACCAACAGCGTCTCACCACTGTCCAGATCGGCCAGAATGTATTTCGACCGCCGCCGCATCGCGATCACCTGTCGTCCGGTCAGCCGGTCCGCCATGCGGTCGGGAAAGGGCCAGCGCAGATCGGGCCGGTTCACATCGGCACGCGCGATCACCGCCCCCTCCATCGAGGGCGCAAGGCCGCGCATCACCGTCTCGACCTCGGGCAATTCAGGCATTAGAGGACTCCCCTGACAGAAGGGCGCATTGTGCCGCCCCATAAGCGCTCTATAACAAGGGCGAAACTGTGAGGACGACAAGGCCAATGACCGAGAAATCTGACGGCACCACCCATTTCGGCTTTCAATCCGTGCCAGAGCACGAAAAGGCAGGCCGCGTGCAGGGGGTCTTCAACTCCGTCGCCTCGAAATACGACATCATGAATGACGTGATGAGCGTCGGCATCCACCGGATCTGGAAGGACGCAATGATGGACTGGCTGGCACCGCGCCCCGGTCAGCGCCTGCTAGATGTGGCGGGCGGCACCGGCGACATCTCCTTTCGGTTTCTCAAACGCGCAGGCCAGGGCCACGCCACCGTGCTCGACCTGACAGCCCCGATGCTGGAAGAGGGTCGCAAGCGCGCCGAGGCCGAACAAAGGGCCGACAGCCTTGATTGGGTCACCGGCGACGCCATGGCGCTGCCGTTCAAGGACAATACCTTTGACGTCTATACCATTTCCTTTGGCATCCGGAACGTGACCCGCCCGCAAGAGGCGCTCAACGAAGCCTTCCGCGTCTTGCGGCCCGGCGGCCGCCTGATGGTGCTGGAATTCAGCCAGCTGCCAAACGAGGGGCTGCAAAAGCTCTACGATCTCTACAGTTTCAACGTCATTCCCCGCATGGGGCAGATGATCGCCGGCGACTACGACAGCTACAAATACCTGGTGGAATCGATCCGCAACTTCCCCGACCAGGACAGCTTCCTGAACATGGTCAAACAGGCCGGGTTCGAAAACGCCAAATACCGCAACCTGTCCATGGGCATCGCCGCCCTGCATTCCGGCTGGAAGATCTGACCGATGCGAGGCCCACACAACATCGTTCGCCTGATCCGCACAGGCGCCACCCTGGTGCGTGCCGGCGCCATGAATGTGGTGCTCGACGCCTTTGACGCGCCCGCGCCCCTGCGCATGGTGGCCTACACGCTGGGCTGGCCATTCCAATGGCTCGGCTACAAGGGCGACCCCTCCCTGCCCCCCGCCACCCGCGCCCTGACAGCGCTTGGCCCGGCCTATATCAAGTTCGGCCAGGTGCTCTCGACCCGCCCCGATGTGGTGGGCGAGGACATGGCCCAGCAGCTCCGGGTGCTGCAGGACAAGCTGCCCCCCTTCCCGCGCGAGGTCGCGATGGCCGAGGTGGAAAAGGAGCTGGGCCGCCCGGTGACCGAGGTTTTCTCCGAGTTCTCCGACCCCATCGCCGCCGCCTCCATCGCCCAGGTTCACCGCGCCCGGCTGGCAGAAACCGGACAGGACGTCGCCGTCAAGGTGCTGCGTCCCGGTGTCGAACGGGCCTTTCGCAAGGATGTCGATGCCTTCTATTTTGCCGCCCGCATCGTCGAGCTTTGCGCCCCCGGCGCCCGGCGCCTGCGCCCGATGGATGTGGTGACACATTTCGATGGCGTGGTGCGCGGCGAGCTGGACCTGCGACTGGAAAGCTCCGCCGCATCGGAATTCGCCGACAACACCGCCGGGGATGCCGGCTTCAAACTGCCGCCCGTGCAATGGGATCTTTCTGCCCGCCGGGTGATGACGCTGGGCTGGGCCGATGGGCTGCCGATCGGCGACAATGACGCGCTTGATGCGGCCGGCCATGACCGCCGCGCCCTAGGCGAACGGGTATTGTCGCTGTTTCTCAACCACGCGCTGCGCGATGGGTTTTTCCACGCCGACATGCATCAGGGCAATATGAAGGTCGCTGCCAATGGCGACATCATCGCCTATGATTTTGGCATCATGGGTCACATCGACCTCTACACCCGCCGGGTCTACGCCGAAATCCTCTATGGGTTCATCAAACGCGACTATCAGCGCGTCGCCGAGGTGCATTTCGAGGCAGGCTACGTCCCCGCCACCCGCGATGTCGACGAATTCGCCCGCGCCCTGCGCGCCGTAGGCGAACCGATCTTCGGCATGGATGCCACCCATATCTCCATGGGCCGCCTGCTCAACTACCTCTTCGAGGTCACCGAACGCTTCGGCATGGAAACCCGCACCGAACTGATCCTGCTGCAACGCACCATGGTGGTGGTCGAAGGCGTCGCCCGCTCGCTTGACCCGCGCATCAACATCTGGGACGTGGCCAAACCGGTGGTCGAAGACTACATCAAGGCCTCCATCGGCCCCCGCGCCATTGCCTCTGACCTTGGCAAGACGGCTATGGTGCTGGCCCGGTTCGGCCCCCGCCTGCCCGGACTGGTAGAACGCGCCCTGATCGCCCAGTCACAAGAGCCAGACCCGACACCTCGTCGCCATCCCTGGAAACGCGCCGCCGCGCTTGGCGTCGCGGTCGGCGTGCTCGTCACGCTCATGTTCGATCAGCTGTTCTGACACCCCGCCAATCTGCCCCTCACCCGAATGCTGACACAGGAGTGAGGGGGGCAGACCAGTTGCACAGGCATCCCCTTCATCTTTTCAGAAATACCTTGGGGTGAATGGCCCTTT
>NZ_LPUY01000019.1 GCF_001518015.1 Tritonibacter horizontis | reverse complement strand
TCCCCTGCTCGGCTTCGCGTGTCGCAGGGGAGAACGGCCCTTCGGTCCGTCGCGCATTCGGCCATGCGGCCTCACCGCGGCGTTGCACCCGGCGTCCCGGTTTGCCCGCCTCGCGAGCACGTCCCTCCCCGGCCGCTCCGCCGGATTGCGCTCCGGTCTGTTTTGGCCTGAGGCCAAAACGATCCCGCCGCTCCATCCGTCTCCCGCGTCCGGTCGGGCCGTTTGCCTGCTCGGGTCGGGCAAACCTACCGTCAAAACACACACACATGAGCGCGGAAGCATATCCTCCGGATGGCCCCCAAATCAGCCCGCGTCAAGGATCGCAAAACTTTTCGGCGGGGGCGGCGCCAGTGGTGCAGGGCGGTCCCGTGCGTGAGGGCGCGCATGTGTCCGGTGGTGCGCTCGGAAAACTTTTGCGCCCGGCAAGCCGGCGGCTACGCCGTCCCTGACCCGGGCAGATTCGGAAACCAGGCATTCGGCCATGCCCCCACACTCACGTGGTGGCTCTAGAACCGAACACTGGAGACCAGACATGGCTTACGACACCGCAAACACCTACGAGACGATCGAACTTTTCGGGCTGACCGAGAAGGACGCGCAGCTGCCGATCCCGGAAGATCACATCCTGACCGACCGCATCATCCGCGAGAGCTTCGAGGCTTTGCTCGGTCAGCTGCGCGGGACCGGGCTTGAAGCAGAGATCGAACCGCTGGCCCATGGGCTCGCGACGATCCTGCAGCGCCGCAAGGTGGCGCTTGGCAAGGAGGTCGACCGCACCGCCGACAAGATCGGTGCGCTGGCAAAATCCCACGACGGATCGGAGATCGCCGAGACCGCGCTCGAAGAGGCGCAGGCCCGCTTTGTGCAGCTGCGCGAGATTGTCAGCGCCATCGAGGTAATGAGCGAGGCAGCGGCGGAATGCTACGAGGTCGAAACGGGCCACGCCTTCATCCCGGCAGCCGGGTCGCGCGCAAGCGTCCGGGCGCAGGAGACCGGGGCGGTCTTCGAGGCGCGGCAGCTCCTGGAGCAGCACGACCGTGAAACCGCCGAGAAGTCGAAAGTCGAGGGGGTTCCCCTGATCGTCTCAGGAGCCACCGACTGGGCAGATGTCGATGTGATCTTCAACACGCTCGACAAGGTTCGCGAACGGATCAAGCAGAACCGCAACCAGGAGATCTTCCTCTGCCACAAGGGTGGCAAGCACGGGGCAGAGATGATTGCGGCTCGGTGGGCCCGGGCACGCGGGGTCGCGCAGGCGCGCTTCGATCCTCGCTGGTCCGCGCATGGGCGGGCGGCACCGTTCAAGTGCAACGACGAAATGCT
>NZ_LPUY01000018.1 GCF_001518015.1 Tritonibacter horizontis | reverse complement strand
CTATGATGCTGCCCAGGACACGCCGGACCCGGCCAGGGCCGGGGCGGAGGACGCTCCGGAAACGGATGCCGCACCCGATGACGAGGCGGCACCTGTCGTCGCGACAGCGACCGGAACAGAGACAGAAACAGACACAGACACAGACGCAGAGTCAGCGACAGTAACCGGAACGGAAATCGCGCCACAGGTCGATGTCGACACCCGGGTGGAGACAGCCCAGCTGCCAACGGCGGAGGCGGCGCAGAGCTCGCCGCAACCGACCGCGCCAAGCGATATCGCGGCCACCACCCCAGCGGAACCTGCGGCACCGGGCACCGAACAGGCGGTTTCGCCCGCCGTCACGCCGCCGGTGACGACAGCGCCGCAGGCGACGGCAGAGGCGGGTGCCGAACCGGATGCCGCCGCGCAAGAGGATGCGGTGGTTGCCGATGCCGCCTCCGCCCCCAGACCAGAGGTCGCCGTGGCGGTGTTGCGGGCCAACAAGGACGGGGTGACGCTGGTGCAGCCCGCGACCCCGGTGGCGCCGGAACTTCTGGACAAGATCGCGCTGGACACGATCAGCTATACGGATGCCGGCGATGTGCAACTGGCCGGGCGCGCCCGCCCCGAGGCGCTGGTGCGGGTCTATCTCGACAACAGCCCGGTGGCCGATATCACGGCGGATGCCGCCGGGCGCTGGTCCGGCAGTCTGACTGCGATCACGCCGGGGATCTATACCCTGCGTCTGGACGAGATCGACCCGATTGAGGGCAAGGTGCTGAGCCGGCTGGAGACCCCTTTCAAACGCGAAGCGCCAGAGGTTTTGCAACCTGTGCTGGATGCAAATGCCGCCGCCGCAGATGCTGGCCAGCCCGCGGTTCAGGCCGTCACCGTGCAGAAAGGCGACACGCTCTGGGCGATTTCTCAGGAACGGTATGGCAGCGGCTTTCTGTTTGTGCGGGTGTTTGAGGCCAACAAATCCGACATCCGCGACCCGGATCTGATCTATCCCGGCCAGATCTTCACACTGCCGGATTAAACACGTAGATACGGACGGAATGGGCGCGCTCCCTCTGCCAAAGGGGGCGCGCTTTTTTGTCCCGGCCTGTCCGGGCGCCAGATCGAACACCAAGGAACCGCAATGAGCCCCAGCCCCCAGAGCGACCCGCCCTCTGCCGCAGACGAGCGACGCTCCGGATTGAGGACCTTGCGCCAGGTCTGGCCCTATGTCTGGCCTGCCGATGCGCGGATGATCCGGCTGCGGGTGGTGCTGGCGATCCTGGTGCTGGTGGTGGCCAAGGGCATCGCGGTGGCGACGCCGCTGTTCTACAAGGGCGCGGTCGATGCCCTGGCCGAGGACGGCGTGCCGCTGCTGGCGCTTGGCGCGGTCGGGTTGACGGTGGCCTATGGCGTGGCCCGGGTGATGAACGCGGGCTTTCAACAGCTGCGCGATGTGATCTTTGCGCCGGTGACCCAGCGCGCCCTGCGCCGTCTTGCGCTGACCACATTCCGCCATATTCACGCGATGTCGATGCGCTATCACATCACCCGCAAGACCGGGGGCTTGAGCCGGATCATCGAGCGCGGCGTCAAGGGCGTGGAGTTCCTGCTGCGGTTTCTGGTGCTGTCGATCGGGCCGTTGCTGCTGGAGCTGATGCTGGTTGCGGTGGTGCTCGCGGTGATGTTCGACCTTTGGTATCTGGTGGCGGTGGCGACCACCGTGGCGCTCTATGTCTGGTTCACCTTTGCGGTGACCGAATGGCGGGTGAAGCTGCGCCGCGAGATGAACACCCAGGACACCGATGCCAACCAAAAGGCCATCGACAGTCTTTTGAACTACGAGACCGTGAAATATTTTGGCGCCGAGGATCGCGAGGCGGCGCGCTACGACGTGGCGATGAAGGGCTATGCCGCTGCGGCGCTCAAGACCGCCTATTCGCTTGCGGCGCTGAACTTTGGTCAGGCGGTGATCATTACCACCGGGTTGATTACCGTCATGGTGATGGCCGCCATCGGGGTCCAGAACGGCCAGATGACCGTTGGCGATTTTGTCATGGTCAATGCCTATATGATCCAGATTACCGGCCCGCTTGGGTTTCTGGGCACGGTTTACCGCGAAATCCGCCAAAGCCTGGTTGATATGGGAGAGATGTTCGATCTGCTGGGGCAGCCGCCGGATGTGACGGATCGACCGGATGCCCGCCCGCTGAACGTCGCGGGGGGGGAGATCCGGCTGGACAATGTCCGGTTTGGCTATGAGGCGGAGCGCGAGATCCTCAAGGGCGTGTCGCTGGAGGTCAAGGCGGGGCAGACCGTGGCCATTGTCGGCTCGACCGGGTCGGGCAAATCGACCATCGGGCGGCTGCTGTTCCGGTTCTACGATGTCACAGGCGGCAGCCTGCGGATCGACGGGCAAGACCTGCGGGACGTGACCCAGGAGAGCCTGCATGCGGCCATCGGGGTGGTGCCGCAGGACACCGTGCTGTTCAACGATACCATCCGCTACAACATCGCCTATGGCCGCGCCGGGGCGACCGAAGCAGAGGTCATACAGGCAGCGCAGGATGCCCAGATCCATGATTTTATCGCGGGCCTGCCGCTGGGTTATGACACCCAGGTGGGCGAGCGTGGTCTGAAACTGTCGGGCGGCGAAAAGCAACGGGTGGGCATTGCGCGCACCCTGCTGAAGAACCCGCCGATCCTGCTGCTGGACGAGGCGACCTCGGCGCTGGACAGTGACACCGAGCGTGACATCAAGGACGCGCTGGCGCGGGCCGGGCAGGGGCGCACGGTGATCACCATCGCTCACCGCCTGTCCACCATTGCCGAGGCCGACCGCATTGTCGTGCTGGAGCAGGGCGAAATATCCGAGACCGGAACCCATGACGAGCTGATCGCCAAGGGCGGACGTTACGCGCATCTGTGGCAACGCCAGCAATCCGATCAGGATGTTGCCTGAACCGGCCCGACATAAAAACATTTTGGAATATGTCGTCTTCGGCATAGGTTGCTGAAGCACCGATGTCGGGGAGAGCCGGCGCGGCGCGAACAATTTGGATAACCTCGCCGGGGAGACGGGAATGGTTCGAACACTGACACTGGCCGCAAGCGCGCTGGCCTTGTCTGTGTCTTTTGCCTGGGCGGAGGATCTGGAATTCTATCTGACCAACGACAGCAGCGTCGATCTGGTGGCGTTCAATGTCTCTGCCGCCGAAACCGACAATTGGGAAGAGAACCTGATCGAAGACGGCTTTGTTGCCCCGGGGTACGAAATCTCGGTTCTGATCGCAGATGGCGCGATGACCTGCATCTATGACATGCGCGGCGTGTTTTCAGATGGCGTATGGGTCGAGGATTATGGTCTCGATCTCTGCGAGATGGGTGGATACATCTTTTCCGATTGATTGATTGGCCGGTCTGGGCCGCGCTGTGCGGATCGGACCGGGTGGCCTGGGCTGGCGGCTGGCGCGGACCAAGCGGGCCGCAACGGGCGAGGTCCCTCCGGGCGTCGCCCGAACTGCGTTGGCCGTTTGTGTTCCCGCCATCCGGCCGAAAAGGCTGAAACGTCCTCCTCTGCGCGCAGCTCCGCCGGTTTGTTGACAGGGCATCGGCGGAGATAGGACAGCGCCAGGCCGGGCTGCGTCAAGCCGCCGACGCAAGGGGGCAAATCGGGCCGAGGGTCGCCGAGATTTGGCCTCTGGCGCGATCCGACTGGTCGCGGCCTGCGGGCCTCCCTAGCTTTCAGGGTGACCCGGGGCGCAGCGTGTTGCTTCGGGGATAACACAAACTCTGTTCGGAGAATAACGATGAAAAACCTTACCCTGACCGCCGCCGCTCTTGCTGTTTTTGCTGCTGCACCGGTAATGGCCAGCAACTTTGCCGCGGCGGTTGATGCCGATGGCAATGGCAGCCTGTCGCTCGAAGAGCTGCAGATTGCCTTTCCCGAGCTGACCGAAGACACCTTCCTCCAGATTGATGCCGACGCCGATGGCGAGGCCTCGATGGAAGAGGTCACCGCCGCTCAGGACGCCGGTCTGTTGGTCACCAACGGGTAATGCGCCACGTCGGGCGGCACGGATCACAAGCCACCCCGCCCGTCGGCAAGGCTCCCCCTGGTTACCTGTTTCGCGGTTTCATGAGTGGGGGACCTTGCCAGTTGCGCGATCCGGCATTGGGGCGAACCCCCCGGTTGTTGGTCTGCGGCGACCGGCGGCACATTTCCCCCGAGTGTGTCATTGGTCCCGGTGCGGGCCGCGCAACAGAAAAAGGCTCCGCTGCGGCGGGGCCTTTTTTCGTGTGAAATTTCCGATATTTAGCAGGGTGTTGCAGCGGGGTGTTCCATAACCAATCCGTGAGGTCGGCCCAAAGGCCAAAACCGGTAAAGACCCGCCGAGCCAAAAGCGCTCCTTGTGCAAAGACCTGCCGGTTTGGCGGGATTATGCAGGATCTGGCGGTCCTGCATTGTGTCACCGCCAAGGGCACATAGGTGGTGTGGTGTCACGAGGGCCACAGACTGAGGCTCTCAAATTTACCAGCGATCCTGATGAAGGAGGACTACACCATGAAACGCTTTGCATTTACCACCGTTGCCCTGTCCGCACTGATGGCAGCCCCTGTGATGGCAGAGGTCAAACAAGCCGGCTCCCTGACCTTTGACGAATTGCAGGCCGAATATCCGGCGCTGACCCAGAAAACCTGGGAAGAAGTGGATAACAACAAGGACGGCGTGGCCGATATGGCCGAGATTGACGAAGCAGAGCAATCCGACATTCTGGTGTCATCCGCGCACAGCTCGACCACCAGCACGATCACCATTGATCCGGCCTCGAGCGAGGTTGAACAGGCCGGGTCGCTGACCTTTTCCGAGCTGAAGGAGGAGTACCCGTCGCTGACGCAGAAGGTCTGGGAACAGGTCGATAACAACAAGGATGGCGTCGCCGACATGGAAGAGATCGACCAGGCGGAGCTGTCCGACGTTCTGGAACCGAACATGGATGCCGAGGGCAACGCGAGCTACAACAACGGCTGATGCGGCATCCGGGTGCAGGTCTGCTGTCCGTCACCTCGGACAGGCCTGGGCTCAGAACCGGACCTCTCCCCCAGGCGGGGGAGGGGTCCTTTTTATGTGAGGGCGCTACTCGGCCGCCTGAAGCGACGCCGCATCGGTGCGACGGTCCGGGTCTGACGTCGCATTGGCGCTGCGAGGGTCATCTGAGCGCTCGGAGGCCACCCAGTCGATCTCGGTCGTGGCCAGCTGACGCGCCTTGCGCGCCAGGGCGCTGTCACGGGCGACCTGACTGTTGCGGCCACCGGTGATCCGGGCCAGAAGCCGCAGCACCCAGGACACATAGGTGAAGAACCAGATCCGAATGGCCAGCAGCGACGGAGTCACCACCAGGGTCAGAACGGTTGCAATGCCAAGGCCAAAGACCACGGCGGTTGCCAGCTGTTTCCACCACAGGGCGGTCGGGCTGTCGATCGAGTAGCCGCCATTGATGAAGTCGAGGCTGATGCCGAACATCATCGGGGCCAGACCGGCCATGGTGGTGATCGTGGTCAGCAAAACCGGGCGAATGCGCGCCTCCGCAGTGCGGATGATGGCCTCGATCCGGGGCATGTGCTGGCTGAATTCCTGATAGGTATCAATCAGAACAATGTTGTTGTTCACCACGATCCCGGCCAGCGCCACAATGCCTGTTCCGGTCATGATGATCGAAAACGGCTGTTGCATCACCATCATCCCGATCAGCACGCCGGTGGTGGACAGGACCACCGCAAGCAAGACCAGAACGGAATTGTAGAAACTGTTGAACTGGGCCAGCAGGATCACAAACATCAGCCCCAGCGCGCCGGCAAAAGCGTTCATCAGGAACGCCCCGGATTCGGCCTGTTCTTCCTGATCTCCGGTCCATTCCCAGTCGATCGAACTGTCGAAGGGGTCGGTCTCCAGCCATGTGGTAATGGTTGCTCGACGTTCTGTATCGTTCATGGGAACAAGCCGAACTACGGCTTGCTGCTTATCAAGCTGATTTTGCACGTCGTCCAGTTGAACATTCTGTGCGACCTCAGGTACATGATACCGTAGGATTACAGGGTCGAAGAACAACGACTTCAACCAGCTTTGCTCCACATGGAGAGTGACGTTGACAGGGTTGCCTTGCTCGAACTCTTCAGGGGTAACTTCGTATCCGAAACCCACGTCGATTGAACCGGCTTCATTTTCTTCCCCATCCTCATCCAAAGGTATGAGCTGAAGAATTTTGATGCCAGCAACAACATCCGCTTTCACGTCGTAATAGCGCTGCTGCTCGACCCGAGAGATGGTCGCGAGTTTTGGCACCGGCTGACGGGTGACGAAGTTCGACAGCGGCACCAGACCCTCTTCGGTGCGCAGCTTCAGCGAGTCCAGCGTTGACAGCACCCGTTGGGATTCCGGCAAGCGCAGGCGGATGTCGATCTCTTCGTCAGAGCTGTCGACCCGCATGGTGTCCAGCAGGATGCCACGGGTGACCAGCTGGACCATGGCGCCGACCGAGGCAACATCGGCGCCGTAGCGCCCGGCCTTGGCAACATCCACGTCGATCTCCCAATCGATGCCGGGCAGGGGCAAACTGTCCTCGATCAGGGTCAGACCGGGGGTGGATTCAAAATAGGTGCGGGCCTGCAGGGTGGCGGCACGCAGCGTGTCCCAATCGTCGCCCAGGATGCGCAGATGCACCGGTTTGCCAGAGGCCGGCCCCCCTTCAAGCGCCTTGATCTCGACTTCAAAGCCGGGAAGGTCGGCGACCATGCCGGTCAGCTCTTCCAGCACGGTGTCGCCGTCAAAGGCGTCTGCGGTGACTTCGCGTTCGAACAGACCGCCGAGGATCGGTTCGCTCTGGGTCGGGCGATCCTCCCAGGGGATGATTTCGAACTGCACCTGGCCGATGGTGTCGGGTGGCGTGCCAGCGCCGGAGGCATCGGTGTTCAGCCCGCCTTCGCCGGCAAAGGAAAATACATTGATGACAGCGGGGTGCTGCATGACCACCAATTCGGTGGCGCGCACCATTTCGTCCTTTTCGTGCAGCGACAGGTTGCCGCGCGCCCGAACATAGGCGGTGGCCTGTTCCGGTTCGCTTTCGACAAAGAATTCAACGCCGTGGTTGTTGGTCTGGAACTGACCGATCACTGTCACGATGCCAAATCCGACCACCACGAGGGTGACAATGGGCATGATCGGGTTGCCTACGATCAGCTTGATCAGCCAGCCAAAGGCACCCAGCCGGTGACCGGCGCGAACCTGGCGGGGCCGGCGCTGCAACGCCGCCGCACCCAGGGTGACAGAGGCGGTCGCGGCAGCGAGCAGGAAGATCACCGCGCCCAGAAGCGTCGCCGGGAGGCCCTTGCCATCCGCGATCAGGTAGCCGGGATTGAGGAGCTGCATCGCGCCCACGAACATGCACCAGAGCGTCAGCGGCACCAGTGCCGCGCGAACCACCCAAGGCAGGCGCCGACGCAACGCGTCAGACCCGGCAGCAAAGAACCGTGACATCCGACCGGTGACACCGCCCATAACCGGCAGATAAATCAGCGCAACCACGAGAGAGGCGGACAGAACAAAGATCAGCGTTACCGGCAGCATGCCCATGAACTCGCCCGGAACACCGGGCCAGAACAGCATCGGCAGAAAGGCGCAGAGCGTTGTGGCGGTGGAAGAGACCACCGGCCAGAACATCCGTTGCGCCGCCTCGACATAGGCATGCATCGGGCCGGAGCCTTCTTCGATGCGTTTGTCGGCGTATTCCACCACCACGATGGCACCGTCCACCAGCATTCCGACGGCCAGAATGAGGCCGAACATGACGATATTGGAGATCGAGATCCCCATCACGGCGAGAAAGGCAAAACACAAC
The DNA here is from genome assembly GCF_001518015.1 of Tritonibacter horizontis. Taxonomy (GTDB): domain Bacteria; phylum Pseudomonadota; class Alphaproteobacteria; order Rhodobacterales; family Rhodobacteraceae; genus Epibacterium; species Epibacterium horizontis. The sequence continues at coordinate 4,872 of NZ_LPUY01000018.1, read as the reverse complement.
AGGAAGGAGGTCGGAATGGCAAATCCGACCAACAGGGCCGCCCGACTGCCAAGCGAGGCCAGCACGACGATCATCACCAGCGCCACCGCCGTCAGCACGGAGCCTTCGAGTTGGCCGACCATGGAGCCGACTACGCGGCTCTGGTCGTTGGAGGTTTCCAGTTTGATCGCGGCCTGCAGTTCTTCGGGCCATTTTTCCTGAGCTGCGGCAAGGGTCTCTTTCACCTGATCAACCGTGTCGATCAGGTTGAACCCCTTGCGTTTGACCACTTGCAGGGCAACCGTATCGCTGCCGTTGAAACGGGCAGTGCCCTGACGGTCTTCGAAGGTGAAGTTGATCTCGGCCAGCTCGCCCAGGGTCACCACGCGGTCGCCATTTGTCTTGACCGGCAGCGCATAGATGTCTTCGACACTGTCGAAGGACGAGGGGATCTTGACCGAGAAGCTGCCCTGATCGCTGTCAACCTCGCCTGCGGCGATCAACTGGTTGTTGTTCTGAACCACCGAAATCAGATCGACGGCGGTGACGTTATAGGCCTCCAGCTTGAGCGGGTCGATCAGCACCTCGACCATTTCGTCGCGATTGCCGGCAATCCCGGCCTCAAGCACCGAATCCAGCGCCTCCAGATCGTCCTGCAGATCCTTGGCCAGTCGTGCCATCGTGCGCTCCGGCACCGGGCCGGACATGCTGACGATCACAATCGGGAATTCCGAAAAGTTGATCTCGGTAATGGAATATTTCTCGGCACCGTCCGGGAATTCGGCCTCGGCGGAATCCATGGCGTCGCGTACATCGGCCATGATGGCGGTCTTGTCCCAGCCAAAGTCGAACTCCAGCGCGATCCCCGCATAGCCTTCGGCGGCGGTGGCGGACATCTTGTCGAGTCCGTCGAGATCGGCCAGTTCGGTTTCCATCACCTTGACCAGCAGGGTTTCGGAATCTTCGGCGGAAATGCCGGGGAAGGAGACGGAGATAAAGAGCGCCGGGATTTCAATGTCCGGTTCGCCCTCCTTAGGCAGGCTGACATAGGCGAACCCACCGACGAGGATGGAAATCGCGATGAAGGCCAGGACCATCCTGGCCCGGTCTGCGGCCCAGCTGACGACGCCGATCATTCACTTATCTCCCGGTAGGTCGGGTTCAGAAGAACACCTTCGGTGACGAAATCCTGCCCCATGACGATGACATCGGCCTGTTCGGGCAACCCGTCGAGCCAGACGCCCGCAGCCTCGTCCCGCAGCAGGGTGACGGGCATAAAGCCGGCCGTGGTGTCCGCGCGCACCACCCGGACCCCCAGCTGGCCTTCGTTGTTGAGGGTCAGCGCCGATTGCGGCAACTGATGCGCCTTGGTGCCCTCGGCAGAGATGATGATCTCGGCCGTTTGCCCGTCCCGAATGGCCAGATCCGGGTTCGGTACGGTGATTTCCACCTCAAAGGTCCGGGTTTCCGGGTCCGCCGAACGGCTGATGAACGACACTGTTCCGCTGGCCTGTTGCCCGGTGGCCAGCCGCGCGCCCGCCTTGGAGCCGAGGTCGACGCGGTTGATGGCGGTTTCGGGCAGATATCCGACCAGCTTGATCGTATCGAGCTGGATCACGGTGGCGCAGTGGCTGCCTGCCTGCAACAGGCTGCCGATCTCGGCGGTATCGGATTCGAGAATGCCGTCAAAGGGCGCGTGCATCACCAGCCGCTCGATCTCTTTCTCGGCAGCGGCGACTGTTGCAATCGCGGATTCGATGCCGGCACGGGTGGATTCCAGACCGCCCTCGGCCGAGGCGATGGCCGCCTGCGCGGTGCGTTCAGCCGCGCGCGCGGAGACCAGCCGGGTTTCAGAGGCAAACCCGCCTTTGGACAGTTTCTCGGCTGCGGTGAGGTTGATCTGTGCCTCTTCGAGCAGCGCATGTGATTCTTCAAGCCGCGCCTCCGCCTCGGGGACCTTGGCGCGGGCTTCCTGCAGGCGGGCGCGTGCCTCCAGTAGGGAGGCCGGGCGGATGCCCGGGTCCAGTTCGCACAACACATCGCCTGCGGCGACTTTGGCCCCCTTGCGCAGCGGTTCGGAAATGACCGTCGAGGTGGTTTCGGACTGAACATCAACCTGGCGCATGGCGCGGGTCTGGCCGCGCACCACGATGGCATTGTCGATGGCGCGTGCGGCACTGTGCACCGCCACCACAGCGACCCGGACGGCCTGCTGTGTGTCCGCCTGGGCGATGGCATCGGCGGCGGGCTCCGTCGGCGCGGCGTCCTGGGTGTCTATCTCGCTGGCATCCTCGCCGCGCGCGAAGGCCAGGAGGCTGTCGCGCTCCATGACCAAAGCATAAAGGCTTGCGGTCACGACCAGGGCGGTCAGAGGGGGAATGATACGCATGGTGAAGGTCGTCTCCGAATTGAACACGCTTTCGTGAATATACTCATGTTCTGGCACCCCGGACTGTAATGCAGGTCACAGATGGAAAATTCCGGCTTTCAGGTGCAAGATCTGTTGCAAGTCCTAGGCGTTTGGCGCGTCAAACGAAATAGTTCACTTCGGTGTTTCAGGGGGAAAAACTGCCCAAAACGGCAAAAAATCTGCGTCCGCACCGCCATAGCCTGTGATCCGTGCGGATTTTGTTTTGCTGCGCGCTGCACTTGGCTTGCCTGACCGCACAGGCTATGACACATCGGCATGCGTAATGTCCGGCATCAACCGGCAAAAAGAAACAAGGGCCGTGTCATGAGCGATACCGATAGTTTTATTGAAGAAGTGACAGAAGAGGTCCGTCGCGACCGGCTGTTTCTGATGCTAAAACGCTATGGGTGGATCGGAGCCGTGGCGGTGGTGCTGATTGTCGGTGGTGCGGCCTGGCGCGAATACAGCCAGGCGCAGGCCCGCAGCAACGCGCAGGCCGTGGGCGATGCAATGTCGGCGGCGCTGTCTGCCGAAACGGCGGAGGCCCGCGCCGAGGGGTTGGCTGCGATCGCTACCGAAGAGGCGGGCGCGCAGGCGGTGGTTGATATGGCCCGTGCGGCAGCCCTGGTCGAAGCTGAAGACACCGAGGCGGCCGCCGCTGTCCTGGACGGGATCGCGACCAATGGCGCGCTGCCATCGGTTTACCGTGACATCGCCGCGTTCAAATCCGTGGTGCTGCAATCCAGCGTGCTCGCGGCGGAAGACCGCCGTTTGCGGCTTGAGGCGCTGGCGGTTCCGGGAGGGGCGTTGCATTATCTTGCGGCGGAACAACTTGCGCTGCTGGACATTGAAGAAGGCAAGACAGACGCCGCCCTGAGCCGTCTGCGCGAGATCGCCGGCGCCGCGGGGGTATCCCGAGACTTGCAAGAGCGTGTTTCGCAAGTAATTGTGGCACTTGGCGGATCGCTGGAGGCGGACGCTCAGGAGGGGTGAGAGCTGCGGCAAGGCAGCTTCTGGAGCAAGCGACAAGCGACCCAAGAATTGATGACAGGGGCAGGGTGATGACGGCAAGTTCAGGCGGTTTTGGTCTCCGCGCAAGCGTGATGGCCTCGGCTGTGGCGGTTTTATTGGTCGGGTGCACCGAGCCGGAAGAGATCCTTCGCGGCCCGCGTGAGGACATCCGGGGGGCTGAGACATCCGGTGAGGTGGAAAACCGTGCCGTGCGGATTTCACTGCCCCGCGCGGTGCAGAATGCCAGCTGGGAGCAAAGCCCGGGCCAACCGACCACCCGCACCACCCATGCGGCCCTGTCGAGCGCGCCGTCGCTGCTGTGGTCGACCCGCATCGGGAATGGCGACAATCGCAAGCAGCGGGTGACCGCAGCGCCAGTGGTGGGCGGTGGCCGTATTTATACGCTCGACAGCGCGGCCTTGGTTTCGGCTGTTGCACCGACCGGCGCGGTGGTGTGGCAGACCTCGATCCGCCCGACGACGGACAGTGAAGGCGATGCGACGGGCGGTGGCCTCGCTTATGCCGATGGGGTGATCTATGTGTCGTCCGGTTTTGGCGTGGTGACCGCGCTGGAGGCCAGCACCGGCGCCGAGATCTGGCGTCAGGAACTGGAGGCCACCGGTTCTGGCAGCCCGACGATTCGCGACGGGTTGCTGTATCTGATCGCCGGGGACGAGACGGCCTGGGTGCTCGACACCAAGGATGGCCGCATTGCCTGGCAGCTGGAGGCAAGCCCCAGCGTGTCGAATATTCTCGGCGCACCGGCACCGGTCGTCGGGTCGGAGATCGCCGTGTTTGCCTTCGGGTCCGGCGATGTGGTCGGCACGTTCCGGCGCGGTGGGTTCCGTCGCTGGCTGGCCTCGGTCACCGTTGGCCGGACTGGCCGCGCGATGTCTCAGATCAGCGATGTGACCGGCGCGCCGTTCCTTGAGGGCAATCGGGTTTATGTCGGCAATCATTCCGGCCGTACCGCTGCGTTCAATATCAGCTCTGGCGAGCGGCTCTGGACCGCGTTTGAGGGCACCTTTGGCCCGGTCTGGGTGGCCGGCGGCAGCCTGTTCATGGTCAATGATCGCAACCGGCTGATGCGGCTGGATGCGTCGGATGGCAGTGTGATTTGGTCGGTGGAGCTTGCGGGCTACCTCAAAGACAAACCCCGGAAACGGGCCGAAATCGTTGCGCATCATGGGCCTGTTCTGGCGGGCGGACAATTGGTGGTTGCCTCCAACGATGGGCTGCTGCGGTTCTTTGATCCCGTCGATGGTGCCTTGACCCGCTCTGTGGAGATCAAGGGCGGCGCCACCACCGAGCCCGTGGTCGCGGGTGGGACGCTGTATGTCGTGACGTCTGATGGAGCGCTTGCGGCCTATCGGTAACCGCGCGCCAGGCGGTATCATGGTGTGCGCCGACGTGAGGGATTGCGCTGCACGTTGTGCATCGCCGGGGGGCGGGAGCACCACCGGGACAGGCCC
>NZ_LPUY01000017.1 GCF_001518015.1 Tritonibacter horizontis | reverse complement strand
ATCGCGGTGGCGCGGGGGCCGCGCCCTGCGGGCGCGGCCCCGGCTTGGCCCAACGCTTTTGCGGGTGGCTTTGCCGCCTGCACAAAGGGGCGGGAGCGCCCCCCTTTGCGGTGGCGCGACACGGATGGCCTCCTGCCGCTTGCAAGCTGAGTTTCCGGCCGATGCAACAGGGAGATAGGTCAGCCCCGCTGACCCAATGTTTCGCGCGCGAAACAACAGGGCAGCAGTGCTGATACTTTTTTTGGGCGTTGCGCCGGGAGCGGGCGCTGACATCTTGGGGCGGCGCAACAGTGCTGCCATCGGCGGCGCCAGGACCCGCAGATCCGGTTTTCAAAAGGCAAAGCCAGCGCCCGGTCTGTTCACCCGACCCGCGCGCCCCGCACATAGACCGCGCGCGGCATCGGGGTGGCGTCGATCACCGCGAATTGGGTCAGGTCCGCCCGTTTGCCGACCTCCAGCACGCCGCGATCCGTCAGGCCGACGGCCCGGGCGGGCGCGGCAGTCACCGTCGCCATCCCACGCGCCAGATCGCCCCAGATCTCGCCCAGCTTGACCGCTGCCTGCAACTGCGCCGCCGGGATGTAATCCGAGGAGACGATATCGAGGAGCTCCAGCTCTGCCAGCTCCTGTGCTGCCACATTGCCGGAATGCGACCCGCCCCGGATCAGGTTCGGCGCCCCCATCATCACCGCGATGCCCTCGGCGCGGCAGGCACGGGCGGCCTCGACCGTGGTCGGGAACTCCGCCAGGCGGATGCCGTGCCCGGCCGAAACGGCAACCTGATCGGCGGTGGTGTCGTCGTGGCTGGCCAGCACCGCCCCGAACCGCGCGGCCTCGGCGACGGTTGCCGCCTCGTGCAGATCGCCATATTGCGCCCGCAGGGCCTTCAGCTGGGCGACATGGGCGGCAAATTCCTCGTCCGACATGCCGCGTTTGGATTTGACGTATTTCTCCAGTTTGGAGATGTCGCGGAACTGGCGCTGGCCGGGGGTATGATCCATCAGGCTGACCAGCCCGACGCGATCATCGGCGGTGAATTCCGACAGTTCCTCGGCCAGGGTTTCCGAACAGACCTCGGCGCGCAGATGCAGGAAATGGCTGATCTTCAGCATGTCACGGGCGCGCAGCTCCAGCATTTCCGTCGCCAGCTGGCGGGCGTATTTGATATACCGCCCCTTGCCGCTGGGGATGGAGCCGACGCGCATCGCATCAAACACCGTGGTGATCCCGGTCGCGGCCAGCTCTGCGTCATGGGCCACAAGGGCGGCGGCATGGGGCCAGTCGACGCCGGGGCGCGGCTCGATATGACGTTCCAGATTATCGGTGTGCAGTTCGATCAGCCCGGGGCCAAGGTAATCGCCGCCGAGATCCAGCGCACCGGCAGGCACCGAGGCCCCCTCGGCGATATCCGCGATCAAACCATCGGTGATTTTGACGCTGCCGGTGCGGGTCTCGCCTGCAAGGATCAGCGTGGCATTGGCAAGGATCAACTCTTGTGTCATCTGGAGTTCACATCTTTCGAGCTAGAGAAGGCCCACGTTTTAGGAGGCCATTGTGACATTTACGCGATATGCGATTTACTACGCGCCCCCCGCCGATGCGGCGTGGAGCAAATGGGCGGCAGCCTGGCTGGGCTGGGACATGGAAACCGGCACGCCCCTCCCGCATCCGGAGGCCGAAAGTCTGACGGCCGAGGGGCTGGCGATCACCGACGTGACCGAGACCCCGCGCAAATACGGGCTGCACGCGACCATGAAACCGCCGATGCGACTGGCGGCGGGCACCGATGAGGCCGGATTGCGGGCCGCCTGCACCGCGCTGGCGGCCACCCGCGCGCCGGTAACGCTGAACGGGCTGGCGATCGAACGGCTGGGCCGGTTCCTGGCCCTGCGCCCGGTGGGCGATGTGGCCGCGCTGAACGCGCTGGCGGCGGCCTGCGTCACCGAGCTGGACCTGTTTCGCGCGCCCGCCCCAGAGGCCGAGCTGGAGCGACGTCGCGCCGCCGGGTTGACTGCGGCGCAGGACGACAACCTGTTGCGCTGGGGCTATCCTTATGTGCTGGACCAGTTCCGGTTTCACATCACGCTGACCGGCAAACGACCAAAGGCCGAATTGCCCGTGCTGGAGGCATACCTGGCGCAGGAGCTGGCGCCGTTGTTGCCGCGTCCCTTTGTGATCCGCGATCTGGCGCTGATGGGCGAGGCCGAGGACGGGCGGTTCCATCTGGTCCAACGCTACGCCCTTTCGGCCTGAATGATCGCCTGCGCCTGCACAATGGCGGCGCTGAGCGCGCCGCTGTTGTCGACCTCATACACCTGCTGCAAGCCCTCTGGCAGGGCGAGGCTGGCGCGGGCCAGACGGCGCTGCACCTCCGCCGCGTCCTCGCGCCCGCGCGCCGAGAGCCGGGCCGCCAGGACCTCGGCGCTGGCGGTGACGGAGATCACCCGGAAGTCATCAAACACCTCCTGTGCCTGCAAGAGCACCGCCCGCGACAGGTTCACCAGCACGCCCGAAGCCCCCAGGCGCAGTTTTTCGATGTCGCGCGGGATGCCGTAATGCAGGCCATGGGCCTGCCAATGCAGCGCAAAGACATCTGCCGCCACCAGGGCCGCGAACTCCGCCTCTGAAACCGGCTGGTAATCCTCGCCGCCGGCCTCGGGTGCGCGGGTGATGACGCGGCGCATGCTGCGCAGGCGCGGGTCGGCCACCGCCAGGCCGCTCATCAGGCTGTCCTTGCCGACACCGGAGGGGCCGACCACGGCAATGACCGGTCCCCTGGCCGCCCCTGGACCGGCGCAGCCTGTGTCGGCAGGCGCGATCATGCGGCGGCCTTGGGCGAAAAGGCCGAGACGTCGATGAAGCTGTCGCAGACCTGATCGCGGGCCGCTTCGTCGTGGAAAATGCCGATGATGGCGGCGCCACGGGCCTTGGCGCTCTCGATCAGGCCCAGCACGGTGGCGCGGTTCCTGGCATCGAGGCTGGCGGTCGGCTCGTCCAGCAGCATCGCCGGATAATCATAGGCAAAGCCGCGCGCGATATTCACCCGCTGCTGTTCGCCGCCGGAAAAGGTGGTCGGGCTGAGCGACCAGAGCCGTTCGGGAATGTTGAGCTGCGCCAGCAGCGTCGCGGCGCGGTCACGGGCGGCCTCGACCGGCGTGCCGACAGCCAGCAGCGGGTCGGCCACCACATCGAGGGTCGAGACCCGGGGCACCACCCGCAGGAACTGGCTGACATAGCCCAGCGTCTTGCGCCGCAGGTCCAGAATGTCGCGGGGTTCGGCCTGCGCCACGTCCAGCCCGCCAATCAGGATCTGACCGGAGGCGGCAAGGTAGTTGCCGTAGATCAGCCGCATCAGGGTCGATTTTCCCGCCCCCGAGGCCCCAACCAGCCCGACACATTCGCCCGGCGCCACAGAGAGCGTCGCGCCCTCCATCACCGGGATGACAGCGCTGCCCTGATTGTGCAGCGTGAAGCTTTTGCCGACATTTCGGATGTCGATCTTGGGAGAGTGAGACGCGGTCATAGCCAGCCTTTCCAGCGGAAAAAGAGGAGTGTGCCCAGCGCCGACGTGGCCATCAGACCGGTCGCAATGACCCAGCCATAGTCGGAATGCATGCCGGGCAGATACTCGAAGTTCATGCCATAGACGGATGCCACCAGCGTGGGCGGCAGGAAAATCACGGCCACCACAGAGACGATGCGCCCGGTGATGCCCTGTTCAAGAGTAACCATGCCGAGGATGACCTCGGTCAGGTGCGAAATCCGGCCCGACAGGAAATCGACATGTACCAGCAGGGCCTGGATGTCGCGCCCTGCGGCCTTGGTGTAGCCGCGCAGATCCTTGCCATCATGAGCCACGGCAAAGGTCGACAGCGCCCGTTCGAGCGTCAGCAGGCACTGGCGATACTTCGCCAGCATCTCGCCCGCGCGCCCCACGTCACGCAGCATCACCTCCAGCGCGTCGCCCCAGACGCCCTTGTCGTCAAACAGCTCCGCCGCACGCAGATCCAGCTCGCGCCCGACCCCCTCGAGAAGGTCAGCCATACGGGCGACGATCTCTTCCATCAGGGTGAGGAACAGATGCGGGATCGTGCGACAGCCGGCACTGCTGCCCTCGGCATGGGCAGGCAAGGTCTCGAACGGGCGCGGCGCGTGGTAGCGCACGGTGACCAGCCGGTCCGGCCCAACGAGGCAGGCAACCGGGCCAAAGGTGCGTTCCCTGGACGGGTCGAGCCCCGGCAGCGACACGGTCAGCACATCCACCTTGCCCGCACGATAGAAGCGGTTGGAGATCTCGATCTCCTCCATATCCGCAAGGGTCGGCACGGTCAGGCCAAGCGCCTCCACCTGGGCCACCTGCTCCGCCTGCGGCCGGTAGAGGTCGATCCAGTCGGCCTCCGCCAGCGCTGCCTCGGGGGGCAGCTGGGTCAGGGTTGCGTTTTCTATCTTGTAGGCAAAGAGCATATCACACCTGCAGCACTGAAGAGACCAGAAGCTGAGTATAGGCGTGTTGCGGGTCATCAAGCACCTGATCCGTGAGACCGGTTTCAACAACGTGTCCGGATTTCATCACCATCAGGCGATCAGCCAGCAGTCGCACCACCGCCAGATCATGGGTGACGATGATCGCCGACAGCCCCATTTCACGTACGAGCCCGCGCAACAGATCCAACAGCCGCGCCTGCACCGACACATCCAGACCGCCGGTCGGTTCGTCCATGAACACCAGACGCGGGCCGGTGACGAGGTTGCGGGCGATCTGCAACCGTTGCTGCATACCGCCGGAAAAGGCCGACGGGCGGTCATCGACCCGCGACTCGTCGATCTCGACCCGGTCCAGCCAGTCGATGGCGGAGGCCCGGATGGAGCCGTAGTTGCGCCCGCCCACAGCCATCAGCCGTTCGCCGATATTGCCACCGGCCGACACCGACATCCGCAGACCATCGCGGGCGTGCTGGTGCACAAAGGCCCAGTCGGTGCGCCCCAGCATCCGGCGTTCGGGTTCGGACATGGTCACGGTGTCCACCAGACCCCGGTCACGGGTGTCGAACAGGACCGCGCCGCCATCGGGGTCCAGATGCCCCGCGAGGCAGTTCAGCAAGGTGGATTTGCCGGACCCGGATTCGCCAACGATGCCCATGACCTCGCCGGGATAAAGGTCGAAACTGACATCACGGCAGCCGATCCGCGCGCCATAGGTCTTGTCCACGCCGCGCACGGACAGCAGGGGGTTGGGTTCAACGCGGGTCATAGGACACCTCCATCCGGGTTCCACCGGGTTCACGCACCATAAAATGCACCTTGGGGCCGCTGCCCGAGGGTTCGGGCGCAAATTCCACCACCACACCGGGGTGGGCCTCGACGGTTTCAAACAACGCGGTCAGCGCCGCTTCGGTTTCGACGTTCAGCGCCCAGTGATGGAGGCCGATATTGGCGTGGCGGTCAAAATCCGCGCCGTTTTGGGTTTGCTGCCAGAGGGTGATCCTGGCATGGCCATCGGTAACATAGGCCGAAGGGTAGTCCGGGTTGCCGCCAATCCGTGTCCAGCCAAGCGCGCCGGTAAAGAACCCCAGGCTGGCGTCCAGATCACCAACGGTCAGGCCGAGATGATCAAGGCCGCGGGTTTGGGCCGTCATGCCGGCACCTCCTGCGCGGGGGCGGGGCTGGCCAAGGCGCCGGAATGACCGGCCTCGCGGCGGGACCGGCAGTAATCCGTGTCGGAACAGACAAACATGCGCCCGCCGGCGTCATCCATGATCACTTCGTCCAGATAGCTGTCGCGCGCCGCACACAGGTCGCAGGCATGGTCGGCCTTTGAGGCCTCGAACGGGTAATCCTCGAAATCGAGCGAGACGACCTTGGTATAGGGCGGCACCGCGTAGATGCGCTGCTCCCGCCCGGCCCCAAACAGCTGGATCGCCGCCATTTCCAGTTTCGGATTGTCGAACTTCGGAATCGGCGACGGGTCCATCACGTAACGGTCCTGCACCTTCACCGGATAGGCGTAGGAGGTGGCGATCTGGCCGTGTTGCGAGATGTCCTCGTAGAGCTTCACATGCATCAGCCCGTATTCCTCCAGGCTGTGCATCTTGCGGGTTTCCGTCTCGCGCGGTTCAAGAAAGCGCAGCGGCTCCGGGATCGGCACCTGATAGACCAGGATCTGATCCTCGCGCAGCGCCGCTTCGGGGATGCGGTGGCGGGTCTGGATGATCGAGGCCTTCTCGGTCTCTTCCGTGGTGGCAACGCCGGCGGTGCGTTCAAAGAACTTGCGAATGGAGACCGCGTTGGTGGTGTCATCCGCCCCCTGGTCAATCACCTTGAAGGTATCGTCGGGCGTCAGCGTCGCGGCAGAGACCTGCACACCGCCGGTGCCCCAGCCATAGGGCATCGGCATCTCGCGGCTGGCAAAGGGCACCTGATAGCCGGGTATGGCAAGCCCTTTGAGAATCGCGCGGCGGATCATCCGCTTGGTCTGCTCGTCGAGGTATGCGAAATTATAGTCAGACATTGTACGTCCTTTCCCAAGAAAGGGTGTCGATATTGGAACCCGCGCCATATGCGGCATAGGGCAGATCCCGGCCGCGGGTGGGGGTGAATCCCGCGCCCGGGGAGGCGGCCAGGGGCGGCCCGGCGAGATGCCGGGCGAAGATCAACTGCAATGATCTCATTCCGCTGCCTTCCGGGCTTGTCCGGCCTCGGCCTCGCGGCGCAGTTTGCGCACCAGTTCCAGTTCGGACTGGAAATCGACGTAGTGCGGCAGCTTGATATGTTCGAGAAACCCGGTCGCCTGGATGTTGTCGCAATGGCTGAGGACAAATTCCTCGTCCTGCGCGGCGGCCCCGACATTGTCCTCGCCCAGCTCCTTCCACCGCAGCGCCCGGTCCACCAGCGCCATGGCAATCGCCTTGCGCTCGGTCTGGCCAAACACCAGCCCATAGCCACGGGTGAACTGCGGCGGCTCGGTCTTGGAGCCTTTGAACTGGTTCACCGTCTCGCATTCCGTCAGCTCGATCTCGCCGATCTCGATAGCGAAACCCAGTTCGGGGATCTCCATCTCGACTGGCACCATGCCGATGCGCAGCTCGCCGACAAAGGCGTGGTTGCGCGCATAGCCGCGCTGGGTGGAATAGGCCATGCCGAGGATGAACCCTTCGTCGCCGCGCGTCAGCGTCTGCAACCGCGCCGCCCGATCCGTTGGAAAGGACACCGGTTCGCGGGTGATATCGCGCGGGGTGGCGTCGCTGGCGGGTTCGTCCTGGATGATGTCCTCGCCGCGCAGGAAACTGGTCACATGCGGCGTCGGCTCCCGGCGCGGGGGGGCCGTGGGGGCCTCTGTCGGGGCACCTTCGGCGGCGAGTTTGAAATCCAGCAGCCGGTGGGTGTAGTCAAACGTCGGCCCCAGCACCTGCCCGCCGGGCACATCCTTGAAGGTGGCCGACACGCGACGATCGCAAGCCATATCTGCCGTCTCGACCGGACGCGAGGTGCCAAAACGCGGCAGCGTGGTGCGATAGGCGCGCATCAGAAAGATCGCCTCGATCAGGTCGCCACGCGATTGCTTGATCGCCAGCGCCGCGAGGTCGGGGTCATAAAGCGAGCCTTCGGCCATCACCCGGTTCACGGCGAGTTTCAGTTGCTCGCGGATCTGGGCCAGCGACAGTTCGGCCACCGACGGGTCGCCCCGGCGTTCCTCGGCCAACCACGCGTGGGCGTTGTCAATCGCCCGTTCGCCGCCTTTTACAGCTACATACATCGGCTTAGCCCTCCGCCGTGATCTGCGAGGAACGCGGCAGCGCCGCCACCTCCGACCCGCAGGTAAAGAAGAAATCCACCCCAAGCGGGTAGAGCATGGCATTGCGCTGCATCAGCGCCAGATCCGGCACCCAGGCCTGCGCGGTCTCCTTGATGCCCGGTCCGGACAGGCGCGCATTGGGCGCGGGGATCCGGGGCAGTTCGACCACCAGCGTGGCAGAGCGATCCGGGTATTCCGAGCTGCCGATCCGGTACTGGTCCAGCGGCATCAGCGCCGCCCAGCCACCGAGGGCAAAGTCGGCGTCACCCGCCGCCACAACCGGCGCCCCGGTGTGAAAGGCAAGCCACCCGCGCAGGGTCGCGCTGTCCACATCCGGCGCGAGATAGACACCGGTGTCGGGATCACACAGGGTCAGCAGCAGCGACGCGGCGGCAATGCTCAACCCCTCCGGCGCCTGCCCGCCGGTGAGCGGGCGCCAGGTGCCGGGCCGCGCCATCACATCCATGGCGGCACGAAACGCATGCGCCGAGGCCACGGCGGGATCTGCGAAGCCGCCGGAATACACATCCGCGGACGGCTGGGCCAATTCGGGTTGGGTCAGTTCAGGTTGGGTCAATTCGGGCATCAATCCTCTCCCCGCACCATGGTGAAGAAATCGACCTTGGTCGCGGCGGCCTTGGCAGCGCGGGCATCGCGCGCGGTGGATTTTTCATGACGCAGGGGGGCCAGAACCTTGTCCTGCACCTCTGGCGCGGCATCAGTCTGCAACATCGCGTCCAGCTTGGCCGCCAGCTCTGCCTGCCGCTTGCTGCGCCCCTGAACATAGCCATGCCCGACGGTGCCGCCGGCGATCTTCAGCGTGCAGCGGGTGACGGTCATCTCGCCCAGATTGAAGGGCGCACCGGTGGCGCCGGTCCGGCCACGCACCATGACGCCGCCGGTTTCCGGCGCCCGCAGCCAGTCATGATCCGGGGCCGCGTCGAGCGTGTCAAAGAGCGCCGCAAGCCGCGCCTCGTCTGCCGTGGCCAGCAGGCTCATCCAGCCCTTGCGTGCCTGTGGCGAAATTTCCTGTGTCATCTCTGGTGTAGCCTCTTGGCAGGATTGTCTACATGTTCTATACAACTAGACAAATTATATATGAGTCGGGTCACCAAGCGCAAGCGGCCCTCTCGTGAAGGTTTCGTGACATGTCCCGCACGCCGGTCTGGAAATCCATTGCCCTCACCCTGACCGACGACATCGGCCAGGGCCGCTATGACACTGGCAGCAAGCTACCGGCAGAGGCGCAACTGGCGGCCCGTTTCGGGGTCAATCGCCACACGGTGCGCCGGGCGCTGGCGGATATGGCAGAGCAGGGCCTGGTGCATGCGCGCCGCGGTGCCGGGGTCTTTGTTGCGGCCAGGCCGACGGATTACCCGGTCGGCAAACGCATCCGGTTCCACCAGAACATCCGCCGCGCCGGACGCGTCCCCAGCAAGAAGGTTCTGCGGCTTGAAATCCTGGCGGCGGACCCGCGCGAGGCCGATGCGCTGAGGCTGGAACCCGGCGCCCCGGTGGTGGTCTACGAAGGGCTGTCCTATGCGGATGACCACCCGGTGGCGCTGGCCCGCACCATTTTCCCGGCGGATCGGCTGCCCGGACTGATCCCGGCGCTGGCGGCCCATGACTCGATCACCGCCGCCCTGCGTGCGGTGGGCGTCGAGGATTACACCCGGCGAGAAACCCGTATCACGGCGAAGCTCGCGACCGCGACGCAGGCCCTGCACCTGCGCATCAGCGAAGGCGCGCCAATCCTGCGGACAACCGGTATTTCTGACGATCTGAACGGGGTGCCCATCGAGTTCGGGCGTACCTGGTTCGCGGGCGACCGGGTGACCCTAACGGTCGGAGACGACTAGGGATTTTCGGTGACGCCAGCGGCACACCGTGGCCCTGTCGGCGCCGTCATTCGTATTTTTCAAGAAACGCCTCGGCCGTCAGGGCACGAAAGTCCGGCAGGGCCTGACGCAGGGTTGCGTGGTCCCAATCCCACCAGGCCAGCGCCATCATCCGGTCGGCCACCTGTTCCGTATGGCGGCGACGGATCACGCGGGCAGTGTTGCCGCCGACGATGGTGTAGGGGGCCACATCTTTGGTCACCACCGCGCCAGAGGCCACCACGGCGCCGTGACCGATGCGCACCTCGGGTTTGATCATCGCACCATGGCCGATCCAGGTGTCGTGCCCGATGTAGGCGCGGCGGCTCTTGCGGTGGGCGAACCAGTCCGCATCATCCTCTGCATCCTCCCAATAGCTGGCCGAGCGATAGAGGAAGTGGTGCAGCGACGCTTTCTCCAAGGGGTGATCCGTGGCCCCGATGCGGGTAAAGCTGGCGATATTGGCAAATTTTCCGATCTCGGTATTGGCGATGTCACAGCTGCGATCGCAATAGCTGTAGTCGCCAAAGCGGCTGTTGGCCACGCGGGTGCCCGCCCCCACTTCGACATAGGCGCCAAAGCTGCTGTCTGACACGCGGCAATCGGGGTGGAGGACGGGGGCATCGGGGGAGAGCTTTGCCATTGGTGACTTGCTTTCTGTGGGCGGTGGAGGGGCGAAACGGGTTTGGGGGGGGATGGCCCCTGGAAAAACTATACAACTCGACACTTGCGGGCAGAGTCACAAAATCCGGTACCGCCCAAACAAACACAGCCGAACGGCACGCAGTCAAATCACACACCGGGCAAACCACACACCGGGTGGCCGGTGCCACCGCTGTGCTGGTTTGGCAATGGCAGGGGCGCTCCCGGTTCCGGCAGCGGCCCCTCGTTTGTCATTGGACGGGGCGGCGCCTAGTGGCCGCCCGCACCGCCCTGGATCAGGCGCTTGCGGAGCCAGCCAGAGAACCAATCCATGAACATCACCATCAACACGATGAGGACGATATAATAGGCGACCTCTTCCCAGTCCTTCTGGGTGATGATCGCCTGTGTCAGCAACAGGCCGATGCCGCCACCGGTGATCGCCCCGATGATGGTCGCCGAGCGGGTGTTGGATTCAAGGAAATACAACAGCTGCGACAACAGCACCGGCGTGATCTGCGGGATCACCCCAAAGCGATAGCGCTGCACCGGTTTTGCCCCGGTGGAGGCAACGCCCTCGATCTGCTTTTCATCCACGTTTTCAAGCGCCTCGGAGAAGATCTTGCCAAAGGTGCCCGTGTCGGTGATCAGGATCGCCAGGGCCCCTGTCATCGGACCCGGCCCAAAGGCGCGCGCCAGCACCACGGTCCAGATCAGCGAATCCACACCGCGCACAAAGTCGAAGAACCGGCGCGCGACAAAACGGATCGCCAGAACCGGCATGAAGTTTCGGGTGCCGAGAAAGGCCAGCGGCAACGCGATCAGACCCGCGCCAAAGGTGCCGAGAAAGGCCATCAGGATGGTCTCGCCAATGGCCCAGGCCACATCGCTGTGACGCCACATCTTGTTGGTCCAGATGTCATTCAGGATCGCCCCTGCCTCGCCTGAAACGGCGCGGTTCGCCAGTTCAAACAGGCTCAGCCCGTGATAGGGGCTGTCGAGGGTAAAGAAGAACAGCTCCCACCCCATGAAATAGCGAAACACCTCGGAACGATTGCGGGTCACGCTGAGACGGCCGGCATCGGTGGTGATCGCCAGGCGGTTCTTAGACAGGTTGATCCACGCGGGCACCTCGCCCTCCGGCAGCACCACCTGCACGCCCTGGCTGCGCGACGGGGTGGCGGTGATCAGACCATATCCAGGCACGTCATATTCAATGGTTTCCGGACCAAAGCGGACCACATGCCCGTCCTCAAGATCAATCACGGTGGTGTCGCCGGTGGTGGCCACCCAGGCCGGGCGCGTGCCGTCGGGGTATTGCCCCTTGCGTTCGCCTTCGATGGCATAGGTGACCGCGCCGTTGCGATTGTCGCGGGTGACGTGGGTCTTGTAGCTGTAGCTGTCCGCCACCAGAGTGCGGGCATTGTCCATCGACGCGCGTTCCCACAGGCCCAGCACATCAAACGTGACAAAGACATACCCGAGGTAAAGCAGAATCAGTGCCGGGATGCCAAAATTCATCAGCCGTTTTTTCAGGAACAGCTTGTCCATGTCGCCTTTGAGAGGCGATGCGTTCAGATCCATCAGGGTCATGCGGTGGCACCTTTGCGGGTGGACGTGCGTTTGCCGTGGGTCAGCCGATCCCGCATCGCGCCGGAGATCTGGTCGACAACAACGATAGAGGCAAAAAGCAGGATGAAAATCGCGGCGGCCTCGTCATAGCGCCCCTGCCCCCAGGACATGGCGTTTTTCAGCTCGTAGCCGATGCCCCCAGCCCCGACAAAGCCGAGAATGGCTGAGGCACGAATGTTGATTTCAAACCGCAAGAGCGCATAGGACACGTAGTTCGGCCCCACCTGCGGGATCACCCCGAGCCACATACGCTGTGCCCAGGAGGCGCCCGTGGAATTGAGCCCCTCGACCGGCTTCAGCGACGCGTTTTCGTTCACTTCCGAGAACAGTTTGCCCAGCGCGCCGGCCGTGTGGATCGCAATGGCGATCATTGCGGGCACCGGCCCGCCCCCGAGCACGAAAATCAACACCAGCGCGATGACGATTTCGGGGATCGCGCGGCAGATGTCCATGATGCGGCGAAACAGCGGGATCAGGCGCGGCCAGGGCGCCATGCCACGGGTCGCCAACAGCGACAGGAGGGTGCCGAAAATGGCCCCGATCAGGGTCGCGGCCCCGGCGATATTCAAGGTCTCGATCAAGGCGGGAAAGAAATGAACCATGTGACCGGGCAGCTGGGCCGCCTTTTCGCCGGCTTCGGCCAGCACCTCTGCCGGGTAGTCCAGAATGCGGTGGAACCCGTCATAAAACGAGCCCGCATTGCGGTCGTCGGCGGTGCGGAAGCCGGCAGCCATCAGCGCCACGAACAACACCAGCAGCACCCCGCCATAAAGACGTTTGCGCCGGGTCAGCTCGGTGTAGGTCTCCCGGATCTCATCCGCCGATTTAGGGGCATGAGAGGTCAGATCAGCCATTGATTTCGTCCTGGGTCAAAGGTGGCCCGGCGCAGATCGTTGCGCAACGGGGCCAAAATGCGGGGTCCGGTTTGAACCGAACCCCGCCAAGGTCAAACGCGCAGCGCTTACTGAGACTTCAGCTTGCGGGCTTCGATGATGACTTCGTAGGCGTCGTGACCAATCGGCTGGAAGCCTTTGGATTCACCGGCCGCAACAGCGTAGTAGCAATCGTAATCCATCGCCGGCATGGAGGCCATGAGCGCCGTCATCTTGACTTTGACGTCGGCTGGCAGCGCCTTGCGCAGAACCACCGGACCTTCTGGGATCGGTTTGGATTTCCAGATCTCGACCAGATCGTTCATATCAACCAGACCTGCATCAACCGCCTTGCGCAGCGCGCCGGAGTTATAGCCGTCTTCCCAGTTGCCCAGGCCGTCGGCCCAGGTCACACCGGCGTCGATGTCGCCATTGGCAACCGCAACGATGGTTTGCTCGTGGCCGCCGGTGAATTTGACCTCACCAAAGTAAGCGCCGGATTCCATGGTGGAGCCGGTGCGCGCCGGGATCTCGATCGACGGGATCAGGTAACCGGAGGTGGAGTTCGGATCACCGAAGCCAAAGGCCTTGCCCTTGACGTCTTCCAAGGCAGTGATGCCGCTGTCCTTGCGGGCAAAACCGATGGAGTGGTAGCCGTAGCCACCGTCCACGTTGACTTTGACCAGAACCGGTTCGACCGCTTCGGGATCTGAAAGATAGGTCTTGGCATAGCCGGAGGCGCCGAGCCATGCCATGTCGATGGTGCCGCCCAGCAAGCCCTGGATCACACCGTCGTAATCGGCCGGGGCGAACAGCTTGGTTTCAACACCCAGCAGCTCTTCGGTTTTGGCGCGCAGGCACTCGTTGGAGTTCAAGCGATCTTGGGCGTTTTCACCGCCAAGGATGCCGATGCGGAATTCAGAGATGTCCTCCGCCAGAACCGGGGTGGTGAGGGCGGTGGTGGCCAATGCGGCCGCGATCAGTTTTTTCATCTTGGAAACTCCAGTTTTGGTTGGCCCGGCGTCACATTGCGCGTCGGGGTGATGAAACAGGGCAAAGCGGTCAGACAAACGCCTCGGCTTCGCGAATGGCGGCGGTGCGTCCGTCGCTGCGGTCGAGGGTCTCGATCTCGGTGGAGGTCGCGGCTTCGGAGAAATCCGCGCCGGCGCCATAGATTTCGCGCGCAACACCGGTGGTCAGCTGTTCCGGCAGACCGTCAAAGACGATGCGCCCGTCGCGCATGCCGACAACCCGGTCGCAGTAGCGCCGCGCGGTGTCCAGCGTGTGCAGGTTGGCGACCACGGTGCGGCCGTCCTCCTCGTGGATGCGGCGCAGCGCCTCCATCACGGTCTGGGCGTTCATCGGATCGAGCGAGGCAATGGGTTCATCGGCCAGGATGATCTTCGGGTCCTGCATCAGGGCGCGGGCGATGGCGACGCGCTGCTGCTGGCCGCCGGACAAGGCCTCCGCCCGTTTCGGGGCATGCTCGGCGATGCCGAGACGGTCCAGAATGTCGATGGCCTGGTGGATGTCGGCCATCGGATAGAGGTTGAACAGGGTGGCTAGCGTAGAGCGCCGGTTCAGCGTGCCGTGCAGCACGTTGGACACCACATCCATCCGGGGCACCAGATTGAACTGCTGAAAGATCATCGCGCATTCGGACTGCCAGGCGCGCTTGTCGCGGCCCTTGAGCGTGGTGATTTCCCGCCCCTCGAAGGTGATCGATCCCTCGGTGGCATCGCCAAGCCGGTTGATCATCCGAAGCAGGGTGGATTTGCCTGCGCCAGAGCGTCCGATGATGCCCAGCATGCAGGGTTTGTCGATTTCAAGCGTCGCGGATTCGACAGCCGTTTTGTCGCCGAATCTCTTGGTCAGATTGTTGATGCGCAGCACGTGCGGCCCCCTTTGGTTCCGCGACTGCCTACGCATATTCACCGAACCATTTGTGTCAGACCGGTAAAAGTTTTGTAAAGCCGTGCGGTTTGCGGGGCAAAACCCGGAGCCGCCGCCGCAACCG
This sequence comes from Tritonibacter horizontis, assembly GCF_001518015.1. Taxonomy (GTDB): domain Bacteria; phylum Pseudomonadota; class Alphaproteobacteria; order Rhodobacterales; family Rhodobacteraceae; genus Epibacterium; species Epibacterium horizontis. The sequence goes on along the minus strand of NZ_LPUY01000017.1, from coordinate 72,364 downwards.
CCTAGCGATCGTGCTGTTTGAGGAAATCCAGCATCAGCCGCAGGCGGGCCGGCATATAGTTGCGGCTGGGATAGAGCGCCCAGGCGCCGGTATCAAATCCGGTCGCTGTTGCCTCCCACCCGTCAAAGAGCGGGACGAGCCTGCCCTGGGCCAGATCCTCTTTGACCAGCCAATCCGCCAGCAGCGCCGGTCCCAGCGCCGCCCGCGCCGCTTCGCGCAGGGCCAGGGGGCTGGAAATCACCACCGATCCGGCAACCGGCACATGCACCTCTTCACCGGTGCCGTTGCGAAAACGCCAGGTGCTGTCATAGCCCGGCAGCGGCATCCGCAGACAATCGTGCGTGCGCAATTCCTGCGGGTCCCTGGGCCGTCGTTTGGCCGACAAATAGGCCGGGGCGGCGCAGACATGATAGCGGGTGCGGCGCAGCCGCGTGCTGATCAGGTCCCCCTGCGGTGCCGGCGCCAGACGGATTGCCAGGTCAATGCCTTCGGCCAGCAGGTCAAGATTGCCGTCGGTGAAAATCAGATCCAGCGCGATATCGGGATAGTCGGCGCGAAACCGCGGCAGCAGCGGCACCAGGCATTCCTGACCATAGGCCACCGATGCGGTGATGCGCAGCCGTCCGCTGGGCGCGCGGCGCGCCGAACGGGCCTCCTCGGCGGCCTGCTCCAGCTCCTCCACCAGCGGCGCGATCCGGTCGAGATAGCCCTGCCCCACCCCGGTGATGGCCAGCCGCCGGGTGCTGCGCTCAAACAGGCGCACCCCCAGATGCGCCTCTGCCGCCGCCACCGTGCGCGACACCACAGAGGGGTCCTGTTCCAAGGCCCGTGCCGCTGCAGCAAAGCTGCCATGACGGGCAACGGCCAGAAGTGTCTTGTACTGCAGGAGATCCATTCATGTAGATTTCGCATGACGGTGGCGATTATTCAATCATGTCACCGGCAAATGAACATCAATTAAGAGGGTCCAGACCAAACATATAAAGGAGATCCTCATGTCTGACATCAAAGGGACAACCGTCCTGATCACCGGCGCCAGCCGTGGGATCGGTGCGGCCGCCGCCAGATCCTTTGCCGCGGCCGGCGCCAACGTGGTGCTCGCGGCGCGCAGTGCCGCAGCCATCAGCGCAATCGCCGAAGACATCACGCAAAGCGGCGGCAAGGCCCGCGCGATCCCATGCGACGTCGCCGACTGGGCGCAGGTGCAAGCGCTGGTGGCCGAAACCGAGAGGCAGTTTGGCCCGGTGGATCTGCTGATCAACAACGCCGGCCTGATCGACCCGATTGCCCGCCTGGCTGACAGCGATGTGTCAGGCTGGACCACGGTGATGGATGTCAACGTCAAGGGCGTCTACCATGGGCTGCGGGCGGTGCTGCCGACGATGGAGCAGCGCGGCGCGGGCACGATCATCAATATCTCCTCCGGTGCCGCCACCGGCGCGCTCGAAGGCTGGAGCCACTATTGCGCCTCCAAGGCCGCCGTGCTGTCGCTGACCCGTTGCGCCCATGTGGAATACGCGCCCCACGGCATCCGCGTCATGGGCCTCAGCCCCGGCACCGTCGCCACCGAGATGCAAGAACGCATCCGGGCCTCCGGGATCAACCCGGTCTCCCAGCTCGACCCCGCTGTGCATATCCCCGCCGACTGGGTGGCTCAGGCGCTGCTCTGGCTGGCCGGTCCCGGCGGCGACGCCTGGGTGGGCCAGGACTTTGCCCTCAAATCCGACGAGGCCCGGCGTCTGCTCGGCTTGCCGCCCGTCACCGGCTGATCGCCCGGAGGGGTGGCACGGCGTCAATTCACAGACACACCCTGTCCAGAGGCGGGCGGAGGCGCTATATGGCGCTCAAACCGCAAAGACTCACCGCCCCCTCTGCCAAGGATCCTGCCGATGACCTTCGACCGCACCCTCAAGATCGCCCCTTCCATCCTGTCGGCGGATTTCGCCAATTTCGGACAGGAGATCCAAGCCATCGAGGCCCAGGGGGCCGACTGGGTGCATGTCGATGTGATGGATGGGCATTTCGTGCCCAACCTCACCTTCGGCCCGGCTGCGGTCAAAGCGTTCCGTCCGCATGTGAAAACCGTGATGGACGTGCACCTGATGATCGCGCCGGTCGATCCCTATATCGAGGCCTACGCGGATGCCGGCGCCGACGTGCTGACCGCCCATGTGGAGGCCGGGCCGCATATCCACCGCACGCTGCAAGCGATCCGCGGCGCGGGCATGAAGGCGGGTGTGGCGCTGAACCCGGGCACCCCGGCCGAAGCGGTCGCGCATCTCCTCGACCTCACCGATCTGGTCTGTGTGATGACCGTGAACCCCGGCTTTGGCGGTCAGAAATTCATCGACATGACGGCCAAGATCCGCAGCCTGTGCGACATGATCGGCGACCGCCCCATCCATATCGAGATTGACGGCGGCGTTGATCCCACCACGGCACCGCTGGTCGCCGCGGCGGGCGCGGATGTGCTGGTGGCCGGTTCGGCCGTGTTCCGCGGCGGCTCGGTCCACACGGCAGAGGTCTACGGCGACAACATCCGCAAGATCCGCGCGGCTGCGAACAACGGCTGATCCGGCGTCTGTCGCAAACGCCCGGGGGCGGCTCCCGCCCGTCTCCCTTGCATTGGAAATGCAACCTCGCCCGTTGGGCCGGGCGCCGGACCTTGCGGTCCGGCGGGTCACCGCCTGCCGATCCGCCGGAAAACCCCGGTCGCGGTGGCCAGAAGGCTTCCCTGGCCGTCATGCAGCTCTCCGTAGACATGCACCGTGCTCTTGCCGCCCCCGGTCGGCCGCGCGGTCGCGATCACCGACCCCGGACCAGTCGCTGCAATGTAGGACAGGTTGAGCGCAACAGTCACCACAGCCGCATGACCAAGGGGGTCGAAATACTGCGAGGCGGTATTGCCACAGGCCACATCCATCACCGTCGCAACCATACCGCCATGCAGGATACCGTGCCGGTTGAGATGCTGCGATTGAACCTCCAGCCGCACGGTACAGGCGCCGGTCGCGTCTATCCGCGTCTCATATCCCACCAGCTGCTGGCAGCCCGGATCGGTGAGGATCCGGTGTTCCGGTTGATCCGTGGTCACAACCTGTTCCGGGTCCATAGCCGCCTCCGTTGACATTGCGCGTCTTGATCCGTCGGGACATTGGCCCATTCCCAGCCCCCGGTCCAGCCTTGGCCAACCCAGCGTCCCACCCGGTCTCCGCCGACCAGTGCCCTGCTCCGGGGTGCAAGCCCCTCACTGCGAAATGACACCCTCGGCCAGCCAGCTGTCGAATTGCGCCAGGACCGCCTCGACAAACCCCGCATCATTGATGTGACAGGCCAGCTCCCGCAGCAGCACATTGTCCGGAAGGCACTGGCGCATCTCGCCACAAAAGGCGGTCAGGCCCGCAGCATCCTGCAGCACGCCGCCCGCCCGGTCCCACTCATTACACCCCCCTGTCGGCAGGAAAAACGCCACCGGAGCCGTCGCAACCGCCAATTTGCGGCATAGCGTCCGCGCGACCTCACACCGCTCTGCCGCCGTCAACATGGCCGAGGTCAGCAACCGGTTGTGGGCATGAACCTCTCGGCCGGCAAGCGGCCCCGGAACCTCTTGCCAGCCGACAAAATCAACCAGATCATAGCACCCTGGCGCCACCAGCTGCGGCACCCCGGCTCGGCCCGCATGGGTCATCCGCCCCGCGCCGGCCGAAAGCCCGCCAAACAGGTGGTTGCTGACCTCCTGCGGGGCAAAGTCCATCACCGCCGCAAAGGCCCCCTCCGCCGCAAGACTCTCAAAGGCACGCCCCCCCATACCGGTGGCATGAAACACCGCCACATCGAACCCCCGCGCTTCCAGCTCCGGCTTCAGCGCCACCATATAGCGCAGCACTGTCTTGCCAAAGGAGGTCATGCCCACCATCGGTCGCGTAAACCGCGGCGCCTCCACCGCCCGCGCCGCCCCCAGAACGGCCCCGGCCGCCTGGCTCAACGAGGCCTTGCAAATGTCATTGAGCCCATAAAGCCCGCCAGCCCAGAGTATCATCTGTACATCCGCCGCGATCCGGTCGGGTGGCAGCAACGACGAAAAGGCCACCGTCGAGACGATGTATTTCGGCACCCCCAGCGGCAGCGCCGCACACAGATCCAAGGCAAGATCGGTGCCCATGGTGCCGCCCAGCACAAGGACGCCATGAATGCGCGCGCCCCGCCACAGATCCAACGCCAGTCCGGCCGCGCCGGCGCTCATGATCTGCATCGCGGAATTCTCATCGCCACTGTTGATGACCGCCTCAATGGTGCTGTCAGCCGCCGCGGCGACCTGGTGCTTGGTCACCTCCACCGGCACGGTCGCCGCGCCCAGCACACTGACATCCATCCGCAGGACCCGACCGCCCTGCCCGGCAATTACCCCGCAAAGATAGGACAGCTCGTCTTCCTTGGTGTCCCAGGTGCCCACCACCAGGATTGTCTTCTCGGCGCTCATCTCAGCCTCCCCCACAGACGCGTCACGCGCCCGTCTTCATCTTTTCCCAAATACCTCCGCCGGAGGCCGCAGGCCTTGCACCGCAAGGCCTCGCTCTCAAAGCTGGATCCAGGCCACCTTCTGATCAATGTATTTCTCCAATGCGTGCAGCGACTTGTCATGGCCGTTGCCGGATTGACCAACGCCGCCCAGCGGCACCGTATTGTCCGCCCCACCATAGGTATTCACATGCACCACCCCGGCGCGAATGCCCGCGACACAGCGATGGGCGCGCGACAGGTCCTGCGTCCAGACCCCTGCAGCAAGACCAAAGTCGGTGGCATTTGCCAGCTGCAGCGCCTCTGCCTCACTGTCAAACGGCGTCACCGACAGCACGGGGCCAAAGACCTCGCGCTGGAACAGGCTGGCCTGCGCGGTCACACCGGTGATCACTGTCGGCGCCATATAGGTGCCGCCGGTTTCGGCCAGGATACGCAGGCCGCCGCATTGCACTTCACCGCCCTCGGCGCGGGCTTGCGCCACATGCGCCAGGTTTCGCGCCAGCTGCGCCTCGGAATTCACCGCGCCGATCTGGCTTGACAGCGCCAGCGGATCGCCGACGACGAGGGCCTCGGCATGGGCAACCACCCGCGCCACAAAGGCGTCGTGGATCGAGGCTTCCACCAGCAGGCGCGACCCGGCGACACAGACCTGACCTGAATTGCGAAAGATCCCCATGGCCGTGACCTTGGCAGCGTGATCGAGATCCCTGGCATCGGCAAAGACGATATTGGGCGATTTGCCCCCCAGCTCCAGATAACAGCGTTTGAGGTTCGACCGCGCCGAGGCCTCCAGCAGCCGCCGCCCCGTCGCCCCGGATCCGGTAAAGACCATGACATCGACATCCATATGGTCGGCCAGCGCCGCGCCGGTTTCCGCGCCCGGACCGGTCACCACATTCAGCACCCCATCGGGCAGGCCGCATTCGGAACAGATCTCGGCCAGACGCAGCAGCGACAGCGATGCGGTCTCCGCCGGTTTCAGCACCACCGAATTGCCCATCGCCAGGGCAGGCGCCAGTTTCCAGGCCCCGATCATCAGTGGAAAATTCCACGGCACAATGGCCCCGACCACCCCGACGGCTGTGCGATGCACCAGCCCCAGCACATCCGGCGCGGTTGGCGCCACTTCGCCTGCGACCTTGTCCAATGCCTCGGCGTAATACCGGAATGTCCCCGCCGCCGATCCGGCCTCCGCCTTGAGCGCCATGGAGATCTCGGTGCCATTGTCGCGCACCCCCAGCACGGTCAGCGCCAGCGCCTCGGCCTCGATCCGGTCGGCGATCCGGTGCAGCACCTTCTTGCGCGCAGCCGGCGCCAGACGCGACCAGCGGCCATCCTCAAAGGCCCGCCGCGCAGCCGCCACCGCGCGGTCGACATCCGCCGCCGTTGCGGTCGCCACTGTGGTCAGAACAGATCCGTCAATCGGCGAAGTAACGTCGCATGGCGCGCCCGAACCTTGCGTCCATGTTCCTTCAAGAAAGAGCTTCTGCGGCGCAACAGGAGCGACCCGAAGCGCGTCGATGAGGTCTTGATCTGCCATTCGGCCTCCTTCAGTGCGCGGGCTTCTTTGCGAATGCGAAAGAGATGCGTCACGAGCACCAGTATGATGATGGTAAACAGGACAAACGCCACCGGGCGGTCAATGAAATCAAAGGGTGTCTTGACCCGCGCCATGGCGGCGCGCAGCTTCACTTCCATGATGCCTCCCAGCACCATGCCGAGGATGATCGGCACCGCCGGAAGGTGCAGCCGTTTCAGAACAAATCCGAACAGGCCAAAGCCCGCCGCGATCAGGCAATCGCTGGCAGAGTTGCGCAGCGAATAGACCCCGACAAAGCTCAGGGTCAGGATCGCGACGCCGAGGAACCGGTTGGGGATGCGCACCACTTGCACCAGCGACCGGGTCGCGGCCAGCAGGAAGATCAGCACCAGCACATTCAGGATCAGAAGCGCCAGATAGAGCGCGACGACAAAATCCATCTGGTTCTGGAACAGCCCCGGCCCCGGCACCACATTGTGCACGTAAAACACCGACAGCATCATCGCGGTCAGTGCCTCGCCCGGGATGCCCAGCGCGAGGAGCGGCACCATGGCGGCGGCGGGCACGGCGTTATTGGCGGCTTCGGCCGCGATCAGCCCCTCGGAGGAGCCATTGCCGAAATCCTGCGGCCGCTTCGAGGTCTTCTGCGCATAGGTGTAGGACATGAATTGCGCGGTAAACTCGCCGACGCCGGGCACCATCCCCATCACCACGCCGAAACCCGCCGAAACAGAGGCGACACGCGGGTGACGCGCCAGTTCGCGCAGCCCCTGAAACAACCCGCCCCGGAGCTTGGTCACGCGGATCTTTTCGTCTTCTTCGGTCAGCAGCGCAAAGGCCTGGCTGATCGCAAAAAGCCCCAGCACCACGACGATCAGATTGATGCCAGACCCAAGCGCATCAACGCCAAAGGTATAGCGCTGGGTGTATTTCACCGGCTCCATGCCGATGGTGTTGAGAAAAATCCCCAGACAGGCCAGCGCCCCGGCGATCAGCGCCTGCCCCCGGTGGGCAACAACCACCAGCAACAGACCAAGCAGTGCCGCCAGAAAGATCTCGCGGGCGCCGAACAGCGGCGCCACCTTGGCCAGCACCGGCGCAAAAAGGATCAGACAGATCACCGAAAAGATCCCGCCAAAGAAACTGGCGGAATAGGCCAGGCTCAGCGCCCGGCGCGGCTCTCCCCGCGCGGTCATCGGATAGCCGTCATAGGTGGTCAGCGCATTGACCGCGGTGCCGGGCGTGTTGATCAGGATCGCCGGGATCGCCCCGCCATACATGGAGGAGCCGTAGATCCCCAAAAGCACCGTCAGCCCGACGATGGGATCCATGGAAAACGTCGCCGGCAACAGGATGGCAATCGCAACCGCCGGACCAACACCGGGGATTGCGCCGATCAGCACCCCGCCCACGGACCCCGCCAAGAGCGCCAGCGCCACGTCCCAGCGCATCAGGATTTCGATTGCAGACAGGATCAGGTCCATGGGCGCAGATCTTTCCTAGAGATAAAGGATGGCAAAGCTGCGCAGCCCATCCGGCAGATATTCATACAGCAGCGCTCCGGGGATACGCACCGCCAGCAGCCCCTTGAACACCAGCACCGTCAGCACGGCAAAGCCGAAGCTGATCGCCATCATCCGTGGCCTGCGGTAGCCCATGCGGCGCGCAAGCAGCGGCACGAAGATCATTGTCATCGGCAGGTAGCCAACCCATGGCACCAGCATCACATAGCCCATGAACCAGAGCGCGAATTCCAACCCCGCCCCCCAACGCAGCGCCTCGCGCAGATCGGCACGCTCGATGCGGCGAAACGGCAGGCGCCACAGATGCAGCGCGGTGAACAGCACCATGCCGCCAACGCCCACCGCCGGCCAGAACCGGGGCTGGGCGAAAAAGCTGGTCTTCTTGACCCAGGCTGTCTGCTGGCCAATCAGCGACAACAGCACGGCCGACAGCATCAGAAAGCTGAGGATAAAGAGCAGCTGCCCCCGCCGTGGGCCGACAAATCTGCGTTCACGTTCGCTTTGCATAGGGGTCTCGGACAAGATCACGGGTTGGGAAAACTCCGCCGGGGCCAAACGCAAGGCCCCCGGCAGCAGGCGCGGGGAGGTGGTCCGGCGCAAACGGGTCCGCCCCGCTTGCGCCTGTTTTCGTCACGGCCGGAGCTATTCCAGCGCCGCGCCGATCCGGGCCATCGTGTCGATGTCATTGGCCACCCGCGCGGCGCTGTCTTCGGCCGATTGCCAGTAGACCAGCGCACCGGTTTCCGCCGCCACGGCCTGCGCCCGTTCGGAATTGACCGTTTCTTGTGCCACGGCGATGATCTTGTCCCGCACATCCTGCGGCGTGTCCTTGGTGACAAAGAGACCATTCCACAGCGCGATGTTCAGATCCGGTTCCAGCTCTGCAATCGCGGGCGCATCCGGCACCAGCGGAATGCGTTGGTCGGTGATCGACACCAGCACCTTGACCTGATCGAGACAGGGCAGGATCAGCTGCAGCGTGGTGTTGATCACATCGGCATCGCCAGAGGCCAGCGTGTTGCAATCCAGTGCATCAAAGGCCGCGTCAGAGCCCCATTCGAAACCGGCGGATTTCGCATAGGCTTTGGTCACCTGGGTCGGGGTCAGCACGTCGCCGAAATGCCCCAGCACCACGTCATTGTCCTGCGCATAGGCCGCCAGCTCCGCCATGGAGCTGTAGGGCGCATCACCGGAGGTAGCGATGACAAACGGATAGGTCAGGAAAATGCCCAGCGGGTCGAACTTCGCCGGGGTCAGCGGCGGGATGTCGATCTGATGCCCCATCACTGGCACCCCGATCACGAAGGAGCCAACGGTATAACCATCGGCGGGCGCATTGGCGACCTCGATCGCGCCGGGAAAGGGACCGCCGCCGCCGCCCGGTTTGTTCACCACCGCTGCCGCAACGCCGTATTTGGCCTGGAAATCCTCGGCGATCATGCGGGTCAGCACATCCTCCAGATCGCCCGGAGGCCAGGGCACGATGAAATTCACGGGTTTTTCGGGGTAGTCCGCCAGCGCCGCACCCGCAGCCAGGACAGCCCCGGCCGCCGCAGCGCCGATTGTCGCAAGCGGTGTCTTGAAGATTGAAGTCACTCTCATTGGCTCTCTCCCTGATCGCCATCCGCATTCTGGACCCCAGCACCGATCGTCCCGTCGGTTGCGGCCCGGTTCATCATGGCAGCGTTTCTGGCTGCTCGTTCTTGGTTGTCTTGCGCGGGTCGCGTTGGCCCGCATCTGGTTCATTATTTGAACCATTGGTTTGAATTTAGATTGACAGGGACAGGGTTCATCTGTCAACAAAAACTACAACGGCGCCATCCAATGCCCGCAACGGCGCTGAGAATTTCGGCAGATCAGGAATGCACGCGCCCATGGGAACTGTGTCCAAAGCACTGAACTTACTTGGCTATTTCAACCACGGGCGGCTTGAGATCGGGCTGAGCGACCTCACACGCCTGTCGGGGATGAACAAGGCGACAGTCTATCGGCTGATGACAGAGTTGCAGGCGGTGGGATTCGTCGAGCAGGTCGATGGCGCGCGCTCCTATCGCCTTGGACCGCAGGTTTTGCGTCTGGCGGCTCTGCGCGAAGCCAGCGTGCCGATCCTGTCGGCCTCGCGCCGCGTCCTGCGGGAACTGTCGGAAGAAACCGGCGAAACCACCCATTTGTCGCTGTTGCAGGGCGACCAGCTGGCGTCGCTGTCACATGCCTATGCGCCGCAGCATGCGACCAAGGTGATGATGGAGGATGCCGAGGTGCTGACCTTTCACGGCACCGCCTCTGGTCTGGCTGTGCTCGGATTTGCCGATGACAGCTTTGTCGCCGCGATCCTCGACGGCCCGCTGGAAGCGCGCACCCCACAGACCCAGACCGATCCGGCCGCAATCCGTCGTCTGATTGACGCCGCCCGCCGCACCGGCATGGCCCAATCCGTTGGCGGATTTGAGGCCGAGGTGCATTCCCATGCGGTGCCGATCTTTGGTCCGGATCGCGCGGTGCTGGGCGCGCTTGCGGTGGCCGCGCCAAGCTCGCGCATGACGGATACCCAAAAACAGGCCATACCCCGCGCCCTGCGTGCGGCGGGTCTTGCCCTCACCCAACGGATCGGCGGCGTCTGCCCGCCGGACTTTCCGCCGATGCCCCTTCCCTGACGTCCCGAACAGGAGCCCCGAGATGAAAGACGCCAATTTCCTGAAAGAACACAATGCCCGCAGCCTCTGGCATCCGATGGCGCATCCGGGCGACAGCCTGGCCAACCCGCCCACCATCGTCACCGGTGCTGCCGGCGTGCGCATCACCGATGTGGACGGGCACGAGGTCGTCGACGCTGTCGGGGGACTGTGGAACGTCAACCTCGGATTCTCCTGCCAGCCGGTCAAGGATGCCATCGCGGCCCAGCTGGAGGTCCTGCCCTATTACTCGACATTTCGGGGCACCTCCAATGACCAGGTGATCCAGCTGGCCGAGGAGCTGCGGGATTTCTTTGCCCCGGATGGGCTGAGCCGCGCGTTCTTCACCTCCGGCGGATCGGATTCGGTCGAGACGGCGCTGCGGCTGGTCCGCCAGTATCACAAACTGCGCGGCGCGCCGGGCCGGGTGAAATACCTCAGCCTCAAGAAGGGCTACCACGGCACCCATTTCGGCGGTGCCTCGGTGAATGGCAACGCCAACTTTCGCACCGCTTACGAACCGCTGCTGCCGGGCTGTCACCATATTCCCGCCCCCTATACCTATCGCAATCCTTTCAACGAAACCGACCCGGAGCGCCTGGCCCAGCTCTGTCTGGCGGCCCTTGAGGACGAGATTGCCTTTCAGGGGGCCAGCACCATCGCCGCCTTCATCATGGAGCCGATCCTGGGCGCCGGCGGGGTGATCCCACCGCATGAAAGCTTCATGCCCGGCGTGGCCGAGATCTGCGCCAGACATGGTATCCTGCTGATCGCCGATGAGGTGATCACCGCCTTTGGTCGCACCGGATCCTGGACCGGGTCACGCCACTGGGACGTGCAGCCGGACATGATGTGCACCGCCAAGGCCATCACCAACGGCTATTTCCCCTTTGGTGCGGTGATGATCTCGGAACGGCTGGTGGATACGTTTGAAAAGGACACGACGGGCCAGGCGGCAATCGGCCATGGCTATACCTATTCCGGCCATCCCGTCGGGGCGGCGGCGGCGCTGGCCTGCCTGGCAGAGACCCGGCGGCTCGATGTGCCAACCAATGCGGCGGCGCGCGGCACGCAGCTTCATGCCGGTCTCGAGGCGCTTCAGGCGCGCTACGATCTGATCGGTGACCTGCGCGGTGGCCATGGGCTGATGTCGGCGCTGGAACTGGTGAGCGACCGCAACACAAAAGCGCCCATCGACAAGCAGACCATCAAGACGATCCAGGAAGTCACCTATCAGGCCGGCACCATGGTGCGGGTCAGCGGCCCCAACATCATCCTGTCACCGCCCCTGGTGCTGACCGCAGCAGATGTCGATCAGATCCTGTCTTCGCTTGATGCCGGCCTCGCCGCCGTCTCCTGACCTCGGGGCCTGACGCGCCCGCCTTTGGCCCCCGCGAGGGGGCCGAAGGCCACCAGATACCATGGCGGGCCCGAAGCCTATGGCTTCGGGCCCGCATCTGTCGGTGGCGCCGCTGGCGCGGCGCGGTCGCGCCTGTGGCACGGGCCTGGCTTTTTCGCAGGCCTTGCCTTGCGTCCCGGGGGAGGGTCAGACGGTGAAACAAGCCCACCGCCGTTTGCCACCGTCCCTGCCGACGGTTACGCTGACGGCTCTGACGGCTCTGACGGCTCTGTCTCCGCCGGGCGCAGACAGGTCCAGACAGATCGGCTTGACACCTCCTCGACCTTCTTGAACCCCGCCTCGCGCAGGATCGTCTTGCACCGCCGCATCCCCGCGACCTCATAGGCATCCGGGTGGAATTCGATCACCACTGCCCGGAACGGGGCCAGATCCATCGCTTCCAGCAGCGCCAGTTCGCCGCCTTCGATGTCCATCACCAGGACCGTCGGCTGGAAGGCTGCGATCACCTCGGCAACATCGACCGTCTCGACCTCGACCGCCCGCGCCGAACGGTTGCCGTCATTCAGGAGCGAGGAGCCAAGATAGGAGTTATGCAGGTGAAACGTCATCGTCGTCGGCCTGTCCTTGCCGGCAAAAAGCACCTGATTGCGCAGCTCGATCCGGTCGCCCAGGTCGTTCATCTCGTGCAGCGCCCGGATCACCGGGATCAACTCCGGGTTTGCCTCAAACGACAGCACCTTTTGCGCCCCCGCCTTGCTGGCAATCACCGCACCGACGATCCCCAATCCGGCCCCCGCCTCCAGCACGCGATCTTCGGGGCGCACGACATGCAGCGCGCCCTTGATTTCGTGCCGTTCATAGCGAGCGGCATTGATCCGCTCGATCCGCTTCTCGCTGAGAAACCGTGACCGGGGCACTTTGACGCCAAGACAATTGGCGGCAACCTCCTGTGTCACGACCGGTGTCTCAACCGTTTCATTCGCCTGATCAGACATTGTCCCGCCCATTTTGCCTGTTGTTCTGGCCGCCACCTTGGCGCAGGGGCACCACAAAAGGCAAGCATGGTGATGGCGCGCCCGGGGTGCGCTCAGACAAAATGCACGTAGAAATCACGCAGGGCATCGCCCTCCAGATCGCGGGTCTTGCGGACCTCTTTCTGCTTCATGAACACATGGTTGGCGACCAGCTCCGCACCCACCGCCTCGCTCAGGGCGCGGTCCTTTTCCAGATCCGCAACCGCCCCCTTCAGGGTCATGGCGGTGCTGTCGCGGGTATCGGTGCGGTCAAACCCGTCGCCGGTCTCCATCGGTGGCAGAGAATACCCCTGCTCGACCCCCAGCCGAGCGGCCTGCAACAGCGCCGCCACCGTGGTATAGGGGTTCGACGACGCATCCGCCATCCGGTGTTCCAGCCGTGCCTTGGCGCCCCCTTCAGAGCTGATCCGGGTGGTGACATTGCGATGATCGCCGCCCCAGTTCTGCCAGAAGCCCGACAGGCTGCCCGGTTGCAGCCGCATGTAGCTGTTGGCGGTGGGCGCGATCAACCCGGCCAGACCCTTGTGATGATGCAGGAAACCGGCCAGACAGCCGCGCGCCAGATCGTTCATGTGCTCAGGCCCCCCGCGCGGCCCCGAGGACAGCGCATTGCCGCCGCCTTCGTCCGAGAACGACATATTCACATGCATGCCAGAGCCACCGCCCCCTGGCACCGGTTTCGGCATGAAGGTCAGCACGATGCCATATTCCAGCGCGATCTCGCGGGCCATCAGGCGAAACAGCACGATGTCATCCACCGCCTTCACCGCATCGTCAAAGGTCAGCGTGTATTCAAACTGCGGCGTGTCGAACTCGGCTGTGATCATATCGAGCGAGAAGCCCATTTCGTCCGCCATTGCCCAGATCCGGTCGTTGAACCGCAGCGGATCCGCAAACGGACCGGTGCCATAGACCACCCCGCCCGGCGTGTCATAGGGCACCAGACGGCCGTCGTCGTCGGGCTGCAGCGCATAGGCCTCCAGCTCGATCCCGATCTTGGGACTGAGTCCGCGGGCCTGCCAGGCGGCCACCGCGCGTTTCAGCGCCCCCCGCGGACAGAGCGACAGCGGCGCGCCGGCGTCATCATAAAGATCCCCGAGCACGATCTTGGTCGAGGCATGCCAACTGTCGCGGATCTCCTCGCCGCGCCAGCGCAGCTCCATATCCGGCAGTCCCTGTTTCACCATCGACCCCGGCGCATCCAGCAGGTCGCGGTCATAATGGGTGCCAAAAACCGAGCGGCAGAACCGCGTGTCGTCATCACCGATCTTGGAGTGCGGCAGGTATTTTCCGCGCATGATGCTGAGGTGGTCGCAAAAAAGCGCGCGCAGCCGAGTCTTCATCTGGTTTCCTTTCCTGTTGGACAGGCCTGCGCATCTTTGGCGTGCGTCTTGGCCCGGATTGGGTCCCAACAGAGGGCAGCGGCCGACCTCGGGTGGGTGCGAAGCGCCCTCCCGTGCGGGAGGTCGGGCGCTGTCCGGGCAACCGCCCGAACGGGTCTTCTGTTGAGCCTACGCGGCCTGTACCCGCACCGGCAATTCCTTGATGCCGCCGACAAAGTTCGAGCGCAGGAATTTCTGCTCTCCCGCCGGTTCAATCGCGGTAATCCGCTTGGCCAGTTCCTGAAACAACACCGTCACCTCCAGCCGCGCCAACCACATGCCAAGACAGACATGCGGGCCGAACTGGCCAAAGGACAGATGCCGGTTCGGGCTGCGACGCAGGTTCACCCGGAACGGATCGTCAAAATAGCTGTCGTCGCGATTGGCAGAGATGAACCAGTAGAGCACCTTGTCCCCGGCCCGGATCAGCTTGCCGTGCATTTCGACATCCCGCGTCGCGGTGCGCCGAAAATAAAGCGCAGGCGTCGCCCAGCGGATGATCTCATCCGCTGCCGTCTCCCAGATATCGCCGCCCGCCTGCATCTGCGTCAGCAGTTCCGGCTGATGGCACATCGCCTGAATGCCCGCCGCGATGGAATAGCGCGTGGTGTCATTGCCGGCCGCCACCAGCAGGCAGAAGAAATTGCGAAACTCCGACTCGGTGATGGTGGAGCCGTCGCGGGCCGGCGCCAGGATCATGTTCAGCACGCCAGAGGTATCACCTGCGCGCGCCTTCGCCTCCATCAACTCCTTGGCATAGATGTACAATTCCGCCCCCGCTGGGGAGTTGAAGGGCATCAGGCGAAATTCATCCGTGTCCATCTTGTCGAGCACATGTGAGGTGAAGTCCGGGTCGGTATTGGCGATCAGCGCGTCGCCCTTTTCCACCAGCCACGGCAGATCCGCATCCGGCAGGCCGACGACGCGACCCAGCATCCGCATCGGCAATTGCCGGGCGATCTCCTTGGTGGCGTCAAAGGTGCCTTTTTCCAGCACGGGGTCGAGGATCTCGGCGCAAAGATCGCGAATGTCCTGTTCGTATTGCGCCATCGTGGTCTTGGAGAACGCCTTGAGCAGTTTCATCCGCACCTGCGCATGCTCCGGCGGGTCGGTCTCCTGAAAGGTACGCCGCGCGAGGTATTCCTCGTAGGTCTGATCCTCCATGCGGATGCCTTGCGCCGAGGAGAACACTTCGGTGTTCTTGTTCATCCGGGTGATGTCGTCATAGCGGGTCACCGACCAGAAATTCTGCCCGCCGGGATAGTCGGTCCAGTGCAGCGGATCCTCGCGTCTGAGCCGCGCAAAAGTATTGTGCGGCGCGCCTTCGGCAAAGGTGTCATGGCAGGACAGATCCGCATGGCCGCTGTCGGTCGGGGTCCAGATGGTCATCGCGGGTCTTCCTTTGACTTGCTTCGTGTGTATACTATTAAGCACCGTAAATATGCATATGGGAAGCCCGAAGATGCAGATTGCCATTCTCGTGACCAACACGGACGACAGCGCGTTTGCCCAGGCCCATCCCAGGGACGGCGCCAAATTCACCACGCTGGTACAGATGGCCCGCCCCGACTGGTCCTGTGACGTGTATTTGGCAAAGGGCGGTATTTTTCCCGAAGACATAACGACTTATGATGGCGTCATGATCACCGGCAGCCCCGCCTCCACCCGCTCCGGCGCGGCCTGGATCGACCGGCTGATGGGGCTGATCCGGCAGATGCATGACGCGCGGCTGCCGCTGTTTGGGGTCTGTTTCGGGCATCAGGCGATTGCCCTCGCCTTGGGCGGAACCGTGGACCACCTGCCCGGCGGCTGGGTGCATGGGCTGACATGGAATCACCTTGTCGCGCGGCCGGACTGGGCCCGCGCCCTGCCGGATGAGGTCGCAATCTACGGCTCGCATGTGGAATATGTCCGCGATTTGCCCGAGGGCGCCGTGCCGCTGATGACACGCGACGGCATCAACACCGGGTTTACCCTTGGCGACCATATCGCCACCACCCAGCACCACCCCGAGATGGACCATGGTTTCATCTGTGCCCTGACCGAGGAATTGCGCAGCCATATGGGGCCAGAGGTCTACGCCCGCGCGCAGGACAGCCTGTCCACCGCCGCCGACCAGCCCGCCCTGGCCGAGGCCATCGCGCGTTTTTTCGAGGCCGCGGCGCGCGCCTAGGCCAGCGCCGCCAGCAGGTCCATGACCGTCACCTGATCGAACAGCACATGCGCCTGCATGGCAGCCTCGGCCCCCGCGCGATCATGGGCAAAGATCTTCCCGGCAATCTCGCGATGCTCCAGCGCCGATTGCGCAATCGCACCGGGATAGCGATAGCGCGCCCGGTAATAGGCCATCAGCTTGCGCGCGTTGGTCTTGATCATCTCCACCAGAAACGGGTTTGCCGCGCCCAGCGCCACGGTTTCGTGAAACACCAGGTTCAACTGGTAGTAGCCGTCCGGGTCCGCGTCGCCATGGGTCTGCGCGTGGCTCTCGCAGGCCCGGGTCGCGGCCTCCAGTCGGGCGCGCAGCGCGGCAGAGATCCGGCGCGCGGCCAGCCCGGCCGCCTGCCCCTCCAGCTGCGCATGCACCTCCTGAATGGCGAGGAACTCCTCCAGCGTCGGCTTGAACAGCACCGCCCCCTTACGCGGCAGACGGCGGATCAGGCCGGTGGCCTCCAGCTGGATATAGGCCTCGCGGATCGGTGTGCGCGACACGCCGTGGCGACTGGCCAATGTCGGCTCGTCGATTTCCTGGCCCGGCGCCAGGCGGCCCGCGTCGATATCCGCAAGGATCGAGGCAATCAGCGTCTCGGTCTGCCCGGCCATTTCGGTCTCCTGCTGCTGCGTCCGGACCTGCTTACGGCAGCCGCCCTGCGCTTGGCAACTCGTGTCGGCCAACCGGACCCCTGATGCAAGTGGCGCTACACCGCGGCCGGGATCGCCTCAACCGCGCCTTCGCTGGCCACGATCCGGCACAGAAGATCACCCCGAAGAACCTGATCGCCCGCCACCACCGGCAGCGCCACGATGCGCCCTGTCTGGCCCGCGCGAATGTCCTGCGGCCCCGATACCCCGTGCAGCACCAACAGCACCTCCCCCTCCTGCACCAGATCGCCGACACCCCGGCGCAGTTCCTGCAGGCGACCGCTGTGCGGGGCATGAAGTTCGCCGCGCGCCACCTGCGACCGGTCCGGCGACGACTTCGGACAGAGCATCAGGGCAAAGATCCGCTGTTCGGTCGCCAGATGCAGCTGTGCGCCGTCAAACACCTGCGCCCGCAGCCGCACCGGCGCCCCATCGAGCAAGATGCGCATCTGACCCTTTGCGTCGCGGTCGCGGGCCAGCGTCAAGGTCAGGACCCCGACCCGGATCTGCAGCTGGTCCCCCTGATCCTCGACCCGCAGGATCACCGCCCCATCCGCCTCAGCCAGACCGGGCGGCAGCACGCCCTGGGTCGCCCGCAGGCGCAGCTGCCGGTTCAATGCGCCCTGGCTCGACCAGCTCCGCAGTTCAGGCGGCACATGCGGGGTCTGCGCGGCGGCCTCCTCTGCCGCGCGCCAGTAGAACAGGGCAGCGCCAACGGCGATCTCGCCCGCAGACAGGGTCATGGCCGAGATCCGCGGGAAATGCTCTGCCAGAAATCCGGTGTGCACCGCAGCACTGGCAAAGGCCGGATGGCCCAGCGCGTCGATCAGCATGTCCCGGTTGGAGGTCACCCCAAAGACCAGCGTCTGCTGCAGGGCACGCCGCAGGCTCAGGCGGGCGTCGTCGCGGGTGCGGCCATGGGCGATCAGCTTGGCCAGAAGCGGCTCGAAATGCGTCGAAAGCACCTGGCCGCTTTCGACGCCTGCATCGACGCGAACCCCCTCGCCCGGTTGCCATAGCGCCAACCGACCGGCCTGGGGCGCAAAATTCTCTGCCGGGTCCTCGCCATACAGACGCGCCTCGATGGCGTGGCCCTCAAACCGGATGTCGTCCTGGGCGCGCCCCAGCGGCGACCCCTGCGCGATGCGCAGCTGTTCCTGCACCAGATCGACCCCGGTGATCGCCTCCGTCACCGCATGTTCCACCTGCAGCCGGGTGTTCATCTCGATGAAATGAAACCGGCCGCTGCTGTCGAGCAGGAATTCCACCGTCCCCGCGCCGACGTAGCCGATCGACCGTGCGGCGGTGATGGCGGCCGCGCCCATCTCGGCGCGCAGGGCCGGCGTGACCCCCGGCGCCGGGGCTTCCTCGATCACCTTTTGATGGCGGCGCTGCACCGAGCAATCCCGCTCGCCCAGATGCAACAGGGTGCCATGGGCATCCGCGAGGATCTGCACCTCGACGTGGCGCGGGTCGTCCAGCGCCTTTTCCAGCAGGACATGACCGGAGCCGAACACCGTCGCCGCCTCGGCCTGCGCCTGCCGGAGCGCGGTGTCAAAGGCATAGGGACCTTCGGCCAGTCGCATGCCCCGCCCACCGCCGCCGTTGGAGGCCTTGATCATCACCGGGTAGCCGATCCGGGCCGCTTCGTCCGCCAGCCGTCCGGGGGCCTGATCGGCGCCGTCATAGCCGGGCACGCAGGGCAGACCCGCCGCCGCCATATGCTGGCGGGCCCCCGACTTGTTGGCCATCCGGGCGATCGCCTCGGCAGAGGGGCCGATGAAAATCAGCTCCGCCCGGTCGCAGGCGGTGGCAAAGCCCGCGTTCTCCGACAGGAGACCATAGCCGGGATGGATCGCCTGCGCCCCACAGGTGCGGGCCGCCGCGATCAGCGCCGCAATCGACAGGTAGCTGTCGGCCGGCGGCCCCTCGCCGATGCACAGGCTGTCATCCGCCAGCCGCACATGCGGGCTATCGGCGTCGGCACGGGTATGGACGGTGACGCATGTGATCCCCATCGCCCGCGCCGACCGGAGGATCCGCAGCGCGATCTCGCCCCGATTGGCGATCAGAAGCCGGGTGAAAGGGCCGGTTTTCGGCGGTCTCGTCATGCCCGCACACTCCGGTCCCCTCCAGCGCGCAGCTGTCGCGCCCGCGCCTCCTGGCAGGTGTCCAGACAGATCCCGATCACCCGGCGGCTGTCGCGCGGGTCAATCATCCCCATGTCCAACCCCTGACCGGAAGTGAAGAACGCCTCCGACTGCCGGTCAAAATGGCGCAGCACCGCGTCGCGCTGGCGACCAAGGCGCGCCTCGTCAATGCCGCGGCCACAGCGGGCGGCAGTGCGGCGGGCGACCTGTTCCATGGTCAGGGCCGCGTGGCCGCTGGCCAGGGCGCCGCTGCGGGCATTCGGCCAGGAGAACAGAAAATCCGCCCCCGCGCCCTGCCCCCCCATGCCACTATTGCCCACCCCGAAACTGGCGCCGACCAGAAGCGCGATTTTGGGCACACTCAGGGTGGCCACGGCCCGTATCATACGCGCGGCTTGCGGGATCATCCCCGCCCGCTCCGACCGGGAGCCAAGCGCGGTGCCTGTTGTATTGTTGAGGAAAATCATCGGAGTATCCGCGCGCTCCATGGCCTGCAGGAACTGGCAGGCCTTGCGGCCCCCCTCCGGGTCAAGCGGTCCGTTGTTGCCAAGCAGGCCCACATCATGCCCCATGATCCGCGCCTGCCAGCACGGCAGGGCCATGCCGTATTCCGGCTTGAAACGCCGCAGGGATCCGCCATCCACCAGCCGCAGCGCCAGCTCTGTCATGTCAAACGGATTGCGGTAATCCGCGCTGACCACATTCAGGATGTCATCCGGCGGGTAGGCCGGCGCCGCATAAGGCGCACGCGGGCCGGTACAGGTCTGCCAGTGCAGGCCCTCGACCCAGCGGCGGGCGATGGCCACCGCATCGGCATCGCTGGCGGCCAGATCATCGACCAGCCCGGTGACCTCCGCATGCATCTGCGCACCACCCAGAGCCGCGCCGCCGACCTCTTCGCCGGTCAGCGCCTGAACCGCGGCGGCCCCGGCCAGCATCGCCTGGCCCCGGCCACGAACGGCAATCACATGATCCGCGCCCCCGGCCAGACAGGCCTCTGCCGCCGTTGCCACACCATGCAGGACCGTGACCACCGGAACGCCCGCAGCCGACAGCCGCGCAAAGGCGCCAAGACAGTCCCCGGCGCGGGCCCAGCTCTCCACTCCGTCGCGCATCGGGTCCGTGCCGATGCTGTCCATCAGAAAGAGAAAGGGCAGTTTCTGCCGCCCTGCGATGGTCACAAGCCCCAGCAACTTGTCCGCCGTTTTCCGCGTTCGCGCGCCACCCATGATGGCAGCATCATCGACGCAGACCATGACCCGCACCCCAGCGACAAACCCGATGCCGGCGATCATCGACGCCCCCGGCACCGAGGTCGCCGGGTCCGGGTCGTCGACCAGATAGGAAATCATGTTGAAAAGTTCGAGAAACGGCAGCCCGGGATCCAGAAGCGCGGCCAGCCTGTCCCGGGGTGAGAGCTGGCCGCGTCGTTCATATAACTGGTGTTTTTCTGCGCTTTTGGCCGCCGCCCGCGCCTCCAGTCGGCGCATTCTGGCGATCAGCGCCTCCATCTCGGCACGATTGTGCGACAGGCCGGTGTCCGTGGGGGTAATCCTGCTGTAGACGGCATTCATAACAGTCTCCTTTCAGATCTGAAACTCGGCCCCCACCGAGCTGCCGCTGACAGCTTCGTTACCCTCATTGCTCGCTACTCCCCAGCAGCGACCAATCCACCGATATCGGCGCAGCAAGCAGCAGCTGCGCGAACCCTCTGCCCTGCGGGTCACTGCGCAGGGAGGACGTGCCCCCGCCGGCCAGCGCCTTTGTCAGGGTAATATTTACGGCCGCCATGCCGGGAACGAAATGGCGGGTCATGCTGCCCTCTTCCATCAGGTGCCCGAAGACACGTTCCAGATGTCCGATGCTGAGCCCGGCCCAGATCCACGGCAGCTGCTCCGGCTGGCGTGCGATCACGCCGAGATTGACGGTATCCCCCAGATCGCCACTGCGCGCCCAGGCCAGACGCGACAGCGGCACCGACACCACCGCCCCCCGCGACATCGGCGCGCGCGGCGGAACATGTGATTTCGGCGGCTTTGGCTCTTCTGGCAGGGCGGTCCTGGGGCTGGTCAGCTTGCGCTCAAAATCGGTTCCGACCTGGACCGTCAGCGGCACCTCGGATTTGGGCATCAGAAAGGAAAACAGCGACAGCACCGACGTCGGGCGTGGCGCCGACCCGGCATAGCCGCACAGTCCGGGCGGCGCGGCCATTGCAAGACCATTCACGGCCTTGAGAAAGGTCATGGCCCCGGCGGCCTCGGCATGGCGCACGGCGATTTTGACGACCACATCGCGCACGGCGTCAGTGGCCCGCAGCGCGCCGAATTGGGCTTCACTGCCATGGAATTCAACGCTGCTGTGACTGAAGCCCTGCATTTTACGGGACTCCAGAATGGCCGAGGCCTTGGCCAGGGCCGCCTCGGCGAACCGCTCGGCCTTTTGCTCCGCCCCTTGACCGTAAAAGGGGAAATACTGGCCGACCTTGAACCCGTCGGCCCAACTCACGCAGGTTCGGTAGTGGTCGGGCGAGGGATTGCCACGGGCGCCGCGCACCTGCACCCGGTCGGGGCCGATCTGCTCCACCTTGACCTCGGAGAAATCGCAGACCACATCGGGCACCACATAGGACTGCGGATTGTCGATCTCGCAGAGAATCTGCTCGCTGACGGTGCCGCGACTGACCAGTCCACCGGTTCCTTCGGGTTTTGTCAGCACAAAGCTGCCATCGCCGGCGATCTCGGCGATCGGGTAGCCCAGCGTGTCGATGCCGGATGTGACGGCGTCCCAATCGGTGAAATTGCCGCCCGTGGCCTGGACGCTCCCCGACAGCACATGCCCCGCCAACGCGCCACCGGCAAGGTAGTTGTGATCGCGGATATGCCAGCCGAACCGGTGGATGGCGGCCCCCAGCGTCAGGGCGGTTTCGTCGCAGCGGCCGGTAATGACGATATCGGCCCCCTCTTCCAGCGCCGCCGCGACGGCCTTGGCGCCGATTTCCGCATGGATGCTGACGATCGCCTCGGCCTGTGGAAAGGGAGCTTTGGTGAACATGTCGATGGGCGCGCGCTTGACCAACTCCGGCGCCTGGGTGATCAGATCGTCACCCGCGATGACCGCCACCCGCAGTGACAGCCCGGCCCGTTTGATCACCTCCCGCGTCGCGGTGGCCAGCGCCGCCGGATTGACCCCGCCGGCATTGGTGATCACCTTGACCCCCTGATCGGAGATGCGTTTCAGGTTCGGCACCAACGCGTCATGCAGGAAATCCGGCACGAAACCGGCCTTCGCATCGCGGGCCCGCGCCCGCGCCAGCACCGCCATGGTGATCTCGGCCAGGTAGTCATAGACCAAAACGTCGATCTGGCCCGTCGCCAAAAGTTGCGGGGTTGAATGCGCGGCGTCGCCCCAATATCCGCAGGCGCCGCCGATACGCAGAACGTTACTCAATTCGGGCAGCCTGTTCTTCCTCTTATCCTCAGGGTTTCTTCAGTCTGACCTGTCAGCCGAGCCACAGCGACTCGGTTTCCAGTGCAGCTATCATGCCGCAGACTATGCGCCTGAGTCTCGGGACTGTCACAATTTTCTTATTTTTACGGTGGGTTATCGGTTGCGACGCGCCGGCCGTGGGAGGTATCGCAATTTACGTTACACAAAATTCAGAAAACATCTATTTCTGTTACATTTCATCTTGAGCCGAATCAAAGCCGCGCCTAGACTGCGCGGGACTGAGCCTGTTCAGGGGCCACGGCTGCTGCTCCCCTGACCGCACCGGAGGAACCAGCCATGTACGCGCAAATGGTCAAATCGACCGGCAAGGGCGTGATGTCGCGGGCGGATATGTCGCCCGAAGACGCCGCCTTTCAGGATCGCATCGACGCGGGCGAGAAGATCGAGCCGAAGGACTGGATGCCCGAGGGGTATCGCAAGACGCTGATCCGCCAGATCGGCCAGCATGCCCATTCCGAAATCGTCGGCCAGCTGCCCGAGGGCAACTGGATCACCCGCGCGCCGACGCTGGAACGCAAGGCGATCCTGCTGGCTAAGGTGCAGGACGAGGCCGGCCATGGGCTCTATCTCTATGGAGCCGCCGAAACGCTGGGTATTTCCCGCGACGAGATGACCCGGATGCTGCTGGACGGGCGGATGAAATATTCGTCGATCTTCAACTACCCGACCCTGACCTGGGCCGATATGGGCGCGGTCGGCTGGCTGGTGGATGGCGCCGCCATTATGAACCAGGTGCCGCTGCAACGGACCTCCTTCGGCCCCTATTCCCGCGCCATGATCCGCATCTGCAAGGAAGAGAGCTTTCACCAGCGTCAGGGCTTTGACATCATGATGAAGATGGCAAAGGGCACGCCCCAGCAAAAGGCGATGGCGCAGGATGCGCTGAACCGGTTCTGGTTCCCCTCGCTGATGATGTTCGGCCCCTCCGACAAGGATTCAGTCCATTCGGCGCAGTCGATGGCCTGGCGAATCAAGATGAACACCAATGACGAGCTGCGGCAGAAATTCGTCGACCAGACCGTGCCGCAGGCGGATTACCTCGGGCTCCGGGTGCCGGATGAAAACCTCAAATGGAACGCGGACAAGGGCGGCTACGACTTCTCCGAACCCGATTGGGAAGAGTTCTTCGAGGTGCTCAAGGGCAACGGTCCCTGCAATGTGGACCGCCTGGCGGCCCGCAACGCCGCCTGGGACAACGGCGCCTGGGTGCGCGACGGGCTGATGGCCCATGCCGAGAAGAAACGCGCCCGCAAGACGGCGGCGGAATAGGCGCCCGTCACGTTTTGACATGCCCTGCGGCAGCCCCGCGCGCCTTCTTCACTGGGGCGCGGCCTGTCTCAGCACCGAAAGGACAGACCATGAAAACCGAATGGCCCCTCTGGGAAATCTTCATCCGCGGCCAGCATGGCCTCAGCCACCGTCACGTTGGCAGCCTGCACGCCGCTGACGCCGAAATGGCGATCAAGAACGCCCGCGACGTCTACACCCGCCGCAATGAAGGGGTGTCGATCTGGGTTGTCGAGGCGGAGGCGATCACCGCCTCCTCCCCCTCGGACAAGGGGCCGATGTACGACCCGTCCGAAAGCAAGGTCTACCGCCACCCGTCCTTTTTCGACATTCCCGATGACGTGGGGGCGATGTGATGTCGCAGGATCAGGCGCTCGCTGAATTTCTCCTGCGGATGGGGGACAACACGCTGATCCTCGGCCATCGCACCAGCGAATGGTGCGGCCATGGCCCGGCGCTGGAGGAAGACATCGCGCTGGCCAATACCGCGCTGGATCTGATCGGCCAGACCCAGATGTGGCTTGGCCTCGCCGCCGAGGTGCAGGGACAGGGCAAGACCGCCGATGACCTCGCGTTTCTGCGCGATGCCTGGGAGTTTCGCAACCTGCTGCTGGTCGAGATGCCGAATGGCGATTTTGGCCAGACCCTGATGCGACAATTCCTGTTTGATGCCTGGCACGTCCTGCAACTGCGGGCCTTGACCTCCTCCTCTGACGCGCGTGTCGCCGCCATCGCCGCCAAGGCGGTGAAGGAAGCGACCTACCATCTGGACCGCTCCGCCGAGACGGTGATCGGCCTTGGCGACGGCACCGAGGAAAGCCACGCGCGCATGCAGGCGGCACTGTATTACCTCTATCCTTACGTGGGCGAGATGTTCCTCAGCGACGCGGTGGATGCCGCGCTGGTCGAGGCCGGCATCGCCCCCGATCCGGCCTCCCTGCGGGCGGAGTTTGACGCCACCCTCGCCCGCGTGCTGGGCGAGGCGACGCTGACCCTACCGGCGGCCCGGCGTGCCCGTGGCGGTGGCCGCGATGGCAAGATGCACACCGAGCATCTCGGCCATCTGCTGACCACCATGCAGTGGATGCAGCGCGCCTATCCGGGAGCGACGTGGTGATGTTTGCTTTGCCCTGTCCTATTGCCCTGAGGGCCGCGTCCGGCCCGGCGGGGGGGGCGTGGAGCGCCCGCCCCGTGAGGGGCGGGACGGGCGTGGCCCGGCCTATCGGCCGGACCGGAGGTTCATTGTGACCGACACCCAATCCAACCAGCCCTCCCTCGCGCAGATCTGGGACTGGCTCGACGCGGTGCCCGATCCGGAAATCCCGGTGATCTCCCTCGTCGACCTCGGCATCGTGCGCGATGTTGAGTGGAGCGACGACGGCCTCATCGTCACCCTGACGCCGACCTATTCCGGCTGCCCCGCCACTTCGGTCATTCGCCTCGACGTGAAAACCGCACTCGCCGCCCACGGCATCGACCGGCTCACGATCAAGACCCAGATCGCGCCGCCCTGGACCACCGACTGGCTGTCGGACAAGGGCCGCGCGCGGCTGGCCGACTACGGCATCGCGCCGCCCTCCCCGGCCGGTGGCCCCGACCAGTGCCCGCGCTGCGCCAGCCCAAAGGTGACCCGCGTCAGCCAGTTCGGCTCCACCCCCTGCAAGGCCCATTGGCGCTGCGACGCCTGTCTGGAACCCTTCGACTATTTCAAGTGTATCTGAGGAGGCCCGCCCCTTGACCAGCCCGATGGCCCGCTTTCACCCGCTCGAAGTCACCGAGATCAAACACACCATCCGCGACGCGGTGGTGGTGACGCTGAAACCGCTCAATGGTGCTGCGGCGGCGTTCGACTTTACCCAAGGCCAATACCTGACCTTCCGCCGCACGTTTGACGGCACCGAACTGCGCCGCAGCTATTCGATCTGTGCCGGCCGCGACGACGGCCTCCTGAAGGTGGGCATCAAACGGGTCGAGGGCGGTGCCTTTTCCACCTGGGCCAATACGGAGCTCAAGGTCGGCGACACGGTCGAGGCGATGCCCCCGCAGGGGCGGTTCTTTACCCCCCTCGATGCGAGCGCCGAAAAACACTACCTCGGCTTTGCCGGCGGGTCGGGCATCACGCCGGTGCTGTCGATCCTGAAAACCACGCTTCAGACCGAACCCCGGTCACGTTTCACGCTGGTCTATGCCAACAAGGGCGTGAACTCGATCATGTTCCGCGAGGAGATCGAGGACCTGAAGAACCGCTACATGGGCCGTCTGTCGGTGATCCATGTGCTGGAAACCGACGCGCAGGAGGTGGACCTGTTCACCGGTCGCGTCACGCAAGAGAAATGCGCCCAGCTGTTTGAACGCTGGATCCCTATTGGCGCGATCGACACCGCCTTTATCTGCGGGCCGGAACCGATGATGCTCGGCATTGCCGCCGCCCTGCGCAGCGCCGGTCTGGCAGATGACCAGATCAAGTTTGAACTCTTCGCCTCCAACCAGCCCGGCCGCGTGACGCAACAGGCCGCCGCGACCGGGCTCGCCGCCCGCGCGCCGGTAACGGCCGCGATCACGCTCGACGGCGCCACCCGCACCGTGACGCTCGACCGCAACACCACCGTGCTGGAGGCCGCGCTGGAGAACGCGATGGACGCGCCCTGGTCCTGTCGCGCCGGGGTCTGCTCCACCTGCCGCTGCCGGGTGATCGAGGGCGATGTCGAAATGGCCGCCAACCACGCGCTGGAGGATGACGAGGTCGCCAAGGGGTTTGTGCTGTCCTGCCAGTCCTACCCGCTCAGCGACCGGCTGGTGATCAGCTACGATGCCTGACCCCGGCCGCTGGTCAAATTCCATCCGTTTGCCGCGGCCTTTCGCACTGGACCTTGCCCGGCCCGCCGCCTAACGTCACCCCCTATCCAGATTTCCAAGACCCGAGGTTTCCCCATGGCTGTCGGCAAAAACATCCGCACCTATTTCAACGGCCAATGGCATGACGGCGATGTCGCCATCATGTCCGCCGCCGATCACGCCGCATGGCTTGGCTCGTCCGTCTTTGACGGCGCGCGCTGGTTCGACGGGGTCAGCCCCGACCTCGACAAACATTGCGCCCGCGCCAATGCCTCGGCCGAGGCGCTGATGATGGCCGCGACCGTGCCGGCCGACCAGATGGTCGAGATCGTGCGCGAGGGGCTCAGCGCCTTCTCGCCCGACAGCGCGGTCTATATCCGGCCGATGTACTGGGCCACCGAAGGCGACCAGACCATGATCGCCCCCGCCCCCGAAGCGACCAAATTCGCCCTCTGCCTTGAGGAAATCCCGATGGCGCAAGCGGCCGCCTCGGCCACCCTGACCCGCACCAGTTTTCGCCGTCCGGTGCTGGAATCCGCTGTGGTGAATGCCAAGGCCGGCTGCCTTTATCCCAACAATGCCCGCATGTTGCGCGAAGCCCGCGCCAAGGGGTTCACCAATACGCTGACCTGCGACGCGATGGGCAACGTGGCCGAAACCGCGACCTCGAACGTGTTCATGGTCAAGGATGGCGAGGTCTTCACCCCGATTGCCAATGGCACCTTCCTGGCCGGGATCACTCGTGCCCGCCATATCGAGAACATGCGCGCCGACGGTATTCAGGTGCATGAAACGGTGCTGAGCTACGCCCATTTCGAGGCCGCGGACGAGGTCTTCCTGTCTGGCAACATGGCCAAGGTGACCCCCGTCACCGCCTTTGACGATGTCAGCTATCAGCACGGTCCGGTGACCCGCCGGGTGCGCGAAATGTACTGGGACTGGGCCAAATCCGCCTGATCCCGGCACCGCCCCGCGCCGGGCGCCGCACCCAGGAGCCCCCACAGTTCTATTGCGTCGCCCGGTTGCTTCGGCCAATATGCCGCAAGGACGACAGGGGGTAGGATGCGCAAGTTTCTAGTGGTGCTGGATGACAGCCGCGAATGCCTGAACGCCATGCGGTTCGCGGCCATGCGCGCGGCAAAGACCGGCGGCGGCGTGCTGATCCTCTCGGTGATCCCGCCGGATGAATTCAACCATTGGATCGGCGTCGGCGAGGTCATGCGCGAAGAAGCCCGCGAACGCATCCATGCCCATTTCGAAGTTTTCGCCAAATGGATGCGCGACCGTCAGGGCGTGGACCCCGAGCTGATGATCCGCGAGGGCGACATCGTGCCGGAAATCCTCGCCCAGATCGAAGAGGACCCGGAGGTCGGCGTGCTGGTGCTTGGCGCCGCCAGCGACCGCAAGGGCCCCGGCCCCATCGTCACCCAACTGACCCGCACCGCCGGCACATTGCCCTTGCCGATCACCATCGTGCCCGGTGATATGTCCAAGGAAAGGCTCGAGGCCATCACCTGACGGCCCCGTGCAGCTCACCCGCCCGCCACGCCGCCCTTGCAAGGCGCTTGCTGAAAGCCTTGCATTTCGCGCCGCAGCCCCTAATTTAGAATCATTCCAAAACTTGACAGGCCACCGGGCAGGTCGCATATGCAGACCATGTTGACCGGGCCAGCCTGACGGAGAGCCGAGATGTTTATCCAGACCGAATCCACGCCGAACCCGGCGACCCTGAAATTCCTGCCCGGCCAGACTGTTCTGGATGCGGGCACGGCCGATTTCCCCACCGTCGAGGCGGCGGGAAAATCCCCGCTCGCCCAGCGCATCTTTGCGGTTGGGGGCGTCACCGGCGTGTTCTTTGGCAATGACTTTGTCACTGTCACCAAGGATGACACCGTTGAATGGGACCACATCAAACCCGCCGTACTGGGCGCGGTGATGGAACATTACCAATCCGGCCAGCCGGTCATCGACGAAGGCGGCCAGCAAGCCTCCGGCCATGCCGAACACACCGGTGAGGATGGCGAAATCGTCAACCAGATCAAGGAACTGCTGGACAGCCGCGTGCGCCCGGCGGTGGCACAGGACGGTGGCGACATCACCTTTCACGGGTTTGATCGCGGCGTTGTTTACCTCCACATGCAGGGCGCGTGCGCCGGCTGCCCGTCCTCGACACTGACCCTGAAGATGGGGATCGAGAACCTGCTGCGGCATTACATCCCCGAGGTGACCGAAGTGCGCCCGGTTGCGGTCTGACTCTTTGCCGCCTGAGCAGATGACAGACGATCCGCTGATCCTGGCGTTTGACACATCGGCCGCGCATTGCGCGGCCGCTTTGTTGCGCGGCCCGCAGATCCTCGCCCAGCGACAAGAAGACATGGCAAAGGGACAGGCCGAACGCCTGATCCCGCTGCTGGAAGAGATCCTGGCCGAGGGCGGCGCCAGCTTTGGCGCGCTGTCGGCGCTGGCCGTCGGCATTGGTCCGGGCAATTTCACCGGCATCCGCATTTCCGTCTCGGCGGCGCGGGGCCTCGCGCTCGGGCTGGAGGTGCCGGCCATCGGCGTCTCCAGCCTGGACGCACAGGCTTTTGGCACCGACGGCCTGGTGGTCTCCAGCCTCGATGCGCGGCGCGAGGGGCTTTATGTGCAGGTGATCAGTTCAGCAGCTCCCGCGTCGGCGCCCTGCCATTGCACGCTCGACACGTTGCCCGCCGATCTGCCGACCACCGGTGCCGCGCCACGTTGCATCGGCCACCGCGCCGACGAGATCGCCGCCCGATGTGGCGGCACAGTGACTGCCGCCCGCTACCCGGTGGCAGAGGCCATCGCCCGCGTCGCCGCCAGCCGGATTGGCCGCACCGACCTGCCGCCCCCTGCGCCGCTCTATCTGCGCCCGGCAGATGCAGCCCCGTCGCGCGACCAGCCGCCCGTGCTTCTGGATGACTGAAGACCAGAGCCCGTCGGCGCTGGCCGCGACTCATGCCGCGGCCTTCACCCAATCGCGCCCCTGGACCACGCAGGAATTCGCCGATCTGCTGGCGGATCGCTTCACCCATCTGACCGGCGATGGCCGCGCCTTTGCGCTGGTGCGCGAGATCACCGACGAGGCGGAACTGCTGACCATCGCGACCCATCCAGACCATCAACGGCAGGGTCACGGCACCCGCATTATGCAGGACTGGATGAGAAAGGCTGCACAACGTGGTGTCACGACAGCTTTTCTCGAGGTCGCAGCAGACAATGGCGCTGCCCAGGCGCTATACTCAAGTTGCGGATTCGGGCTTGTCGGGATTCGAAAGGCCTATTATCCGCGCCCAAAGGCAGCAGCGGCAGACGCATTGCTCATGAAACGGTTGTTTCCCTAAGGGAAACAGGTGTTTTTGGACCGGGTGGTCAAAAAAATGTTGACCCCGACCCAACGCAGCAGGCTAAATCGCTCCACCTTTTTGAATGGACACGCCCGCCCCGCGGGAAAAAAAAGACCAACTGGGAGTACCTGAATGACCCTGATGAAATCGCTCATGGGCGCGGCGGCTGCGGTCGCGCTGTCGGCTGGCGCCGCACTGGCCGACCCGGCCCTGATTTTCGACCTTGGTGGCAAGTTCGACAAATCCTTCAACGAAGCGGCGTATAACGGCGCCCAGCGTTGGGTTGAAGAAACAGGTGGCGAATACCTGGAAATCGAATTGAAATCCGACGCCCAGCGCGAACAGGCCCTGCGCCGCTTTGCAGAGCGCGGCGCGAACCCGATCATCACCATGGGCTTTGCCATGACCTCGACGATCGAAAACGTGGCGCCGGACTACCCGGACACCAAATTCGTCAACATCGACGGCTGGGCCGATCTGCCGAACGTGCAGACCATCTCCTTTGCCGAGCATGAAGGCTCCTATCTGGCGGGCGTCATGGCCGCCGAAGCCTCCAAATCCGGCACCGTCAGCTTTATCGGTGGCATGGACATCCCGCTGATCCGCAAATTCGCCTGTGGCTATGCCCAGGGTGTGAAGTCGGTGAACCCGGACGCCACTGTCGTCTCCAACATGACCGGCACCACGCCGGATGCCTGGAACGATCCGGTCAAAGGCTCCGAACTGGCCAAGGCGCAGATCTCGCAAGGCTCTGACGTTGTCTTTGCCGCGGCAGGTGGCACCGGTGTTGGCGTTCTGCAAACCGCTGCGGATGAGGGCGTTCTGTCCATCGGCGTCGACAGCAACCAGAACCACCTGCATCCCGGCAAGGTCCTGACCTCCATGATGAAACGCGTGGACGTGGCCGTTTACAACGCGCTGAAGGACGGCGCCGATCTGGAAACCGGTTTCCAGAACCTCGACCTCGCGGCCGATGGTGTTGGCGTTGCGATCGACGAGCATAACGAAGCTCTGGTCACCGACGAGATGAAAGCCTCCGTCGAAGCGGCCCGCGCCGCCATCGTTGCCGGCGATGTGGTCGTGCATGACTACACCAGCGACGACAGCTGCCCGGCTCTCAGCTTCTGATCCATGTGATCTGCGCCCCGTGCCCACAGCGACCCGCCTTTTGCGGTCGCGCCGGGGACGGGGCGGTCCAATTTGGCCCGGAGGTCGCTTTCAGCTGCCCTCCGGGTTTGGTTTTTCCCGTGCCGGTCCTCTTGGTGACAAGAACATGAACGACGGCCTTCGGGGCCGCCCCCGCAGCAACCGGCGGTGAGATGAACAGGGGAGCCCGCATGACGGCACCAGCAATCGAACTCAAAGGCATTTCCAAGGCCTTTGGCCCGGTCCAGGCGAACAAGGACATCTCGATCAGCGTCCAGCCCGGTACGATCCACGGGATCATCGGCGAAAACGGCGCCGGCAAATCCACGCTGATGAGCATCCTCTACGGGTTCTACAAGGCCGACAAAGGCGAAATCTGGATCAAGGGCACCAAGACCGAGATCCCCGACAGCCAGGCCGCCATTTCAGCCGGCATCGGCATGGTGTTCCAGCACTTCAAACTGGTCGAGAATTTCACCGTTCTGGAAAACATCGTCCTCGGCGCCGAAGACAGCGGTCTTCTGATGCCCTCCCTTTCGCGCGCCCGCAAGGAGCTGAAGGAGCTGGAGGAAGAATACGAACTTTACGTCGACCCCGACAAGCGCATCGACGAGATCGGCGTTGGCCTGCAACAGCGGGTGGAGATCCTCAAGGCGCTTTATCGCAAGGCCGACATCCTGATCCTGGACGAACCCACCGGCGTGCTGACCCCGCCCGAAGCGGACCAGCTGTTCCGCATTCTGGACCGTCTGCGCAGCGAGGGAAAGACGATCATCCTGATCACCCACAAGCTGCGTGAAATCATGGAATATACCGACACGGTATCGGTGATGCGCCGGGGCGAGATGAACGCCACCGTGAAAACCTCGGAAAGCAGCCCCGAGCAGCTGGCCGAGCTGATGGTGGGCCGCAAGGTTCTGCTGCGGGTGGACAAAGTGCCCGCGCGTCCCGGCAAACCGGTTCTGGAAATCGAAAACCTCTCTGTCGTCGACAGCGCCGGGGTAGAGCGGGTCAAGGGCATCGACCTGACCGTGCGCGCCGGCGAAATCCTCGGTCTGGCTGGGGTGGCCGGCAATGGCCAGTCGGAACTCCTCGAAGTGCTGGGCGGCATGCGTGTCGGCACCGGCA
The DNA here is from genome assembly GCF_001518015.1 of Tritonibacter horizontis. Classification (GTDB taxonomy): domain Bacteria; phylum Pseudomonadota; class Alphaproteobacteria; order Rhodobacterales; family Rhodobacteraceae; genus Epibacterium; species Epibacterium horizontis. The sequence continues at coordinate 40,055 of NZ_LPUY01000017.1, read as the reverse complement.
CCATTCGCGTCAACGGCGCCCCCCTGCCCCTCTCGGGCAGCGGATCGGACGCCCGGTCGCGCCGGCACGCAGGCATCGCCCATGTCCCCGAAGACCGCCAGCGCGAAGGCCTGATCATGGATTTCCACGCCTGGGAAAACATCGGCTTTGGCTACCACCGCGAGGAAATCTATCGCAAGGGCGTCCTGTTGAACAACGCCGCCCTGCGCGCCGACACCGAGGCCAAGATGGCAAAGTTCGACGTCCGCCCCCCCAACCCCTGGCTTGCCGCCAAAAGCTTTTCCGGTGGCAACCAGCAAAAACTCGTTGTGGCACGCGAAATCGAACGCAACCCCGACCTGCTGCTGATCGGCCAGCCCACCCGCGGCGTCGACATCGGGGCGATTGAATTCATCCACCAGCAGATCGTCGCCCTGCGCGACCAGGGCAAGGCGATCCTGCTGGTCTCGGTGGAACTGGAAGAGATCCTGTCGCTCAGCGATCGGGTTGCGGTGATGTTTGACGGCAAGATCATGGGCGAACGCCCCGCAGATCAAACCGATGAAAAAGAACTCGGCCTGATGATGGCCGGCGTCGCGGGGGAGGCCGCGTAAATGGAAAAAATGCCAAAATGGGCCGATGTGGTTCTGATCCCGGTGATCAGCCTGCTGCTGGCCGCCCTGATCTCCGCAATTGTGATCCTGCTGATCGGCGAAAGCCCGATCGAGGCGCTGGACCTGATGGTCGAAGGCGCACTGGGCTCCACCAATGGCTGGGGCTATACGCTCTATTATGCCACCAATTTCCTGTTCACCGGACTTGCGGTGGCGGTCGCGGCCCATGCCGGGCTGTTCAACATCGGCGGCGAAGGTCAGGCGATGCTCGGCGGGCTGGGGCTGGCGATTGTCTGCCTTTATATTCCCTTCCCCCATTGGTCGATTGCCCTGCTCGTTGCGGGCCTGGGGGCCGGGCTCTTCGGGGCGGCCTGGGCGGCGATCCCCGCCTATCTGCAGGCCAAACGCGGCAGCCATATCGTGATCACCACCATCATGTTCAACTTCATCGCCGCCGCGGTGCTGAACTATATGCTAGTGAACACCCTGAAACCCAAAGGGTCGATGGAACCCGCAACCGGCCGCTTCCCCGAAAGCGCACAATTGCCGTCGCTGCATGACATCCTCGCCCCCATCGGCATCGAGTTTTCCAAATCCTCGCCCGCCAATGTGACGCTGTTTGTCGGCATTGCCGCCTGCGTTGTGGTCTGGGGCCTGATCTGGCACACGCCGCTCGGACACGAGATCCGCGCGCTTGGCAAATCCGAACGCGGCGCGGTCTATGCCGGGATTTCACCGGTACGGACCGTGATGATCACCATGCTGATCTCCGGCGCGCTCTGCGGCCTGATGGCCACCAACAACGTCATGGGCGAGGCCGAACGGCTGGTGCTGAACGCGACAGAGGGAGCCGGGTTTATCGGCATCGCGGTGGCCCTGATGGGGCGCAACCACCCCTTCGGCGTCTTCCTCGCGGCAATCCTGTTCGGCTTTCTCTATCAGGGCGGCGCGGAACTGGCGCTCTGGACCAATATCCCGTCGGAACTGATCGTGGTCATCCAGGCCCTGGTGATCCTGTTCACCGGCGCGCTCGACAATATGGTGCGGATGCCGATTGAAAAGATATTCCTCGCCCTCAGGAAGGAGAACGCCTGATGGATTTCCTCACCCTGATTCAGGTGCTCGACAGCACCATGCGCATGGCAACCCCGCTGCTGCTGGCCTGCCTGGCCGGTCTGTTCTCGGAACGCGCGGGCATCTTTGACATCGGCCTTGAGGGCAAGATGCTGATGGCGGCGTTCTTCTCCGCTGCGGTTGCGGCGGCCACCGGCAATGTCTGGCTCGGCCTGCTGTCCGGTGTCGCCTCTTCGCTGGTGCTCTCGGGCCTGCATGGGCTTGCCTCCATCACCTTTCGCGGCAATCAGCTGATTTCCGGCGTGGCGCTCAATTTCCTGGCCTCTGGTCTGACGGTGCTGATCGCCGAAAGCTGGTTCCGGCAGGGCGGGCGCACGCCGTCCCTGCTCACCGACGGGCGGTTCAACGGGATCGAGCTGCCCTTTGCCATCGGCCCCGCCGATGCGGCGGCCGCCGACCGTCCCCTGAACGAGCTGATCAAGGAAGCAGGCCCGATCCAGCAGCTCTACTCCGAGCTGATCTCCGGCCATTCCATCCTGGTCTATGTGGCGCTGTTGTTTGTGCCGCTGACCTGGTGGGTGCTGTTTCGCACCCGCTTTGGCCTGCGGCTGCGGGCGGTGGGGGAAAACCCGGCGGCGGTGGATACCGCAGGTGTTTCCGTGCAGGGGCTTCGGTTTGCGGCAGTGGGCATTTGCGGCCTGCTCTGCGGCATTGCCGGCGCCTATCTGGCGACTGGCCTGCAGGCCGGCTTCGTGCGCGAGATGACCTCCGGGCGCGGCTATATCGCGCTGGCGGCACTGATCTTTGCCAAATGGCGGCCCTGGCATGCGCTGGGGGCCTGTCTGCTCTTTGGTCTGCTGCAGGCCATCGCCCTGCGATTCCAGAGCATCCAGTTCGGCGGCTTTACCATCCCGGTGCAGGTGATGGACGCCCTGCCCTATATCCTGACCGTGGTGATCCTCGCCGGTTTTGTCGGCAAGGCGATCCCGCCCCGTGCCGGCGGCCAACCCTATGTGAAGGAACGCTAGGGCCACGCCAGCCCCGGCCAACAGGCCATCCCATCAGCGGGCATCCGCCCGCGCCTGTAGCGCCCCCGCCTCAGTTCCGAGCGCGGGGGCGTTTTTCCAAGACTGGCAGTCGCTTTCGAAATTTCCCTGCACTACAGTTGGTCCAAACCAGCGCCGCATCCTCTGCCGCGCGGTATTTTATTGACCGAACGCACAATAAAAGACCCGTCACGGATATGAACATCTATCTTCCCATCGCCGAAGTCTCCGTGAACGCGTTCCTCGTTCTGGGACTTGGCGGCATGGTGGGGGTGCTGTCGGGGATGTTTGGCGTCGGCGGCGGGTTTCTTCTGACGCCGCTTTTGTTCTTTATCGGCATCCCGCCCGCCGTCGCGGTTGCCACCGGGGCCAATCAGATCGTCGCCTCTTCGGTCTCTGGCGTGCTGGCCCACCTGCGCCGCCGCTCGGTGGATCTCAAGATGGGGGTGGTGCTGCAGGTCGGCGGCATGATCGGCGCGGTCCTTGGCATTGCGATCTTCAACTACCTGAAATCGCTGGGTCAGGTCGATCTGTTCGTCACCCTGTGCTATGTGGTTTTCCTTGGCATCGTCGGCGGGCTGATGTTCATCGAAAGCGTCAACGCCCTGCGCAAATCCAGACGCGGCACCCCGCCCAAGCGCAAGCAACGCGGCTGGGTCCATAGCCTGCCGTTCAAGATGCGGTTTCGCACCTCCGGGCTCTATATCTCGATCCTGCCTCCCGTGGCGGTTGGCCTCTTTGTTGGTATGCTCACCGCGATCATGGGCGTCGGCGGCGGCTTTATCATGGTGCCCGCAATGATCTATCTCCTCGGCATGCCCACCAAGGTGGTGGTCGGCACCTCGTTGTTTCAGATCATCACCGTCACCGCCGCCACCACCATGATGCATGCGATCACCAACCAGACAGTCGATATCGTGCTTGCGGTGCTGCTGCTGGTGGGCGGTGTGGTCGGGGCCCAGTTCGGCACCCGCATCGGCATGCGCCTGAAGGCAGAGCAACTGCGGATCCTCCTGGCGCTGCTGGTGCTGCTGGTCTGCGCCAAACTGGCGCTCGACCTCTTGTTGGAACCCAGCGAGATCTACTCGCTCAGCCCGGTCCGGGTGACGAAATGAGGATCCTGCGGTCCCTGCACGCCCTGCTGGCCTCCCTCTGTGCGGCCTGTGTCCTGGTCTTGGTCGCCCCATTCGCCTCAGTCACCTCACCCGCCCAGGCCGAGGAGGTCGTGCTGGGCCTCAGCCACGACCGCGTCGCCATCACCGCCAATTTCGATGGCTCCGAGATCCTGATCTTCGGCGCGGTCAAACGCGAAACCCCGATCCCGACCACGGCCCCGCTGGAGGTGATCGTCACCGTCTCCGGCCCCAAGGAGCCGGTCATCGTGCGCCGCAAGGACCGCAGCATGGGGATCTGGGTCAATACGGCAAGTGTGTCGGTGGATTCGGCGCCGAGCTTTTACGCGGTGGCCACCAGTGCGCCCTTCGGCGCCGTACTGCGCGATACCGAGGATCTGCGCCACAAGATCTCCATCCGCCGCGCGATCCGTTCAGTGGGCTCAACGCTGCAGGGCGCGCAGGATTTCTCCAACGCGCTGATGCGCATTCGCGAGGAAAAGGGCTTTTATTCCCTGCAGGAAAACGCGGTCACGCTTGATGAACAGACCCTGTTCCGCACCGCCCTGCAAATGCCGGCGGATCTGATCGAGGGTGAATATGAGACGCGGATTTTCCTCACCCGCGCTGGCCGGGTGGTCTCGCGATACGAGACCGTGATCCAGGTGAACAAGGTCGGGCTGGAGCGGTTTCTCTACAACCTGTCACAGGACCAGCCGCCGCTCTATGGCCTGCTGGCCCTGGTGATTGCGGCGCTGTCAGGCTGGGGGGCGGCGGCGCTCTTCCAGATGCTGCGCAACAGCTGATCCCGGACGCGCCCGGCGCCGCGCACCAGCGCGGCGCCACGCCCAACCGGACAAGGTCCAATATGACCCAGCCCAACTGGGCAGGGTCACATTGGACTGGGTCCGGGCGGGAGCCCCCCCCCAGCGATCTAGGCGCTGCTATCCGCGTCCGATATAGGGCATTTTGGTCGCCATCAAGGTCATGAACTGCACATTGGCCTCTGGCGGCAACTGCGCCATATGCAGCACCGAGGCCGCCGCATCCGCGACATCAAAACTGTCCAGCGCCGGTCCATCCGGGTCGGCCTCTGCCTGCCGCTGCGCCAGATCCGCCACCATCGACGTGCGGGCATTGCCGATGTCGATCTGGCCGCAAGCAATGTCAAAGGCGCGGCCATCCAGCGACAGGGATTTGGTCAGCCCGGTCACCGCCGCCTTGGTCGCCGCATAGGGCGCGCTCTGCGGCCGTGGCACATGGGCGGCGATGGAGCCATTGTTGATGATCCGCCCGCCCTGCGGCGCCTGCGCCCGCATCTGGGCAAAGGCCGCCCGCGCACAAAGGAACATACCGTTGAGATTCACATTCACGGCCGTGAACCAATCCTCGAGCGCGATTTCATCGATGGTGCCCGGCGGCGTGAAGATCCCGGCATTGTTGAACAACACATCCAGCCGCCTGGCCTCGGAACTGAATTGCGCGAAGGCCGCTGTCACCGCCTCCGGGTCGGTCACATCGCAGGGCAGCACCACGGCACGGCGATGACCCTCGGCGATTTCTGCCAACAGGGGCGCGCGCCGTGCCAACAGGCCGACGGTCCAGCCTTCGGCCAGGAACCGCTCTGCCACCGCGCGGCCAATGCCGGAACTGGCACCGGTCACCAGAATTGTGCGGGTTGTCATACGGGGGCCTCCTCCTCCTCCTGAAGTTCCAAGGTCAATGCAGCAGCCGGGGCCGCCCGCAAATCGTCAATCGGCAGCACGCCGCTGGGTTTCGCCAACCGGTTGCGCACCACCCAGATCAGCCGCTCCTGAGCGCGGGTGATCGCCACATAGGCCAGGCGTTTCCACAGCGGTTGCCCCGCCTCCACCCGGCCCATGCGGGCAGCAGCATAGATGTCGGGCGCAAACACCTGCGTGGTGTCCCATTGCGAGCCTTGCGCCTTGTGGATCGTCACCGCCGCGCCATGCAGAAAGGTCGCGCCCATGCGCGCGGCAAAGGGAATGAACGGCTCTTCCTCGTCGGGTTTCTCGATCTTCACGATCGAGGCGGCCGAGACCTGCGGATCTTCGGCCCCCATCACGTGCAGCCGCGAAAATCCGGGCTTGCGACCGGGGCCAAGGTAAATCACCTGCGCCCCCTTGATCAGCCCGCGCGCCTCCAGGTCGAGCCGCTTCTTGCGGTGTTTCAACGGCAGCTCCAACCCGTCGCAGATCAGCGGCTCGCCCGGCAACAGCGCATCCTCGGGCGCGCCATAGACCGCACGGAACGCGTTGATCAGCCGGATGCGGGTGTTGTTGCGCCAGACCAGCACCGGCGAGCGCGCCATCAGATCGACCTCGACCCGCTGGCCCCAGACCACACGGTCATCCTGACGGGCCTTGTCCTCGACCATGCGTTCAAAATCCTCGAACCCCAGCTGCGGATCGGCCAGCGCATGGGCCAGATCCAGGATCGGGTTGTCCGCCTCCTGCCGGTGTATGCGGTTCAGGATCAGCTGGCGCTCCTTGGGCAGCCCCTCGAACACCATCGAGCCGGACTGGTTCACCGGCGCCAGCTGCGCCGGGTCGCCAAACAGAACCAGCGTCGGAAAGATCTCCTTGAGGTCCTCGAACTGGCGATTGTCCAGCATCGAGGCCTCATCGACAAAACCGATGTCCAGCGGTTCCTCGCGCCGTTTCCAGCCGGTGATGAAATCCGACCCCCGCAGCCCGGCAGAGGCCAGCGCGCCGGGGATGGATTTATTCTTCTGGAAGAACGCCGCCGCGCGGCTCAGGGCCTCTTCGGTGATGCCTTCGATTTCGGGGCGCTCGCCCTCGCCTGTCAGCCATTCGGCGATGCGTTCGTATTCCGGATCATAGACCGGCGTATACAGAATCCGGTGAATGGTGGTGGCCGGCACGCCGCGCAGACGCAGCACGCTGGCGGCCTTGTTGGTCGGCGCCAGAATCGCAAGGGTGCGCTTGTCCTCGTTTTTCTTGCGGCTTTCATAGTCGCCGGAAACCACATCGACCCCCGCCGCAGCCAGCGCCTTGTAGAACTCCGCCAGCAGCAGCGTCTTGCCCGACCCGGCCTTGCCGATCACAGCGGTGACCCCGGTGTCGCCGCGCGGTGGATGCAGCAGGTCTTCGCCCAGATCGACACCCGCCTGGCGCAGCTGTTCGGTCAGGCTGTCATAGGCTTGCGCCTGATCGTCGGAGAATTGAAGCGCGGGCGCCGGGAGCGGGGTCTCTGTCATGGCGCGACCCTACATCCGCCGCGCGCAGGGCACCAGCAGGATCGCGCAGGGGCCAGGCGTCAGACGGCAATCAGCCCGATCGCGATGGCCCGGGCCACCGCATGGGTGGTGTTCTGCGCCTGCAGCTTGTCGCGCGCGCCTTCGATATAGACCCGCAATGTGTGTTCCGAGATGTCCAGCATCTGCGCCACATGGGCGCGGCTGTGCCCCTCTGCCAGCAGGCTCAGCGCCTGCGCTTCGCGCGCCGACAGCGGCTGCTCCGGCAGCGGCTCAAAGGAGGTCTCCAGCGCCAGCGCCCGGCGGTTCACATAATGCGCCACAAGAATCAGATCCCGGCTCATCTTGCGGGTGAACCGGCTCCATTCCGCATCGTCACAGGCGCTGTAGACACTGAACACCGCGTATTGGCCGCTTGGCCCCCGCACCGGGATGCTGAACCCCTGCGGGCCGACCCCATGCGCCAGCGCATCCTTGCGAAACGCCGAGGCGACGCGGGACGACCAGTCCAAATCACGCCAGTCCACCGGGTAAAACGCAGTGTAGCAGCCCAGCACAACCGGATCGATCCGGTGATAGCGCTGCGCCGCATAGCGCGCCAGCCAGGCTTCGGGCAGGGTCGAACAGCCGATAATTCCGTCGGAATGGTCCAGCCAGCTGTAGTTCACATGGGCGACCTCAATCAGGGTCTGAAACTGCGCCAGGACCGCGCCGATTTCGCCCAGGCTTTGGGCCTTTTCGATCTGTTGGAGAAGAGCGTTCAGTTTTTGCGGTCTCGACATCCAGTCCTCTGCGTCCTTTCGGTTCTGACGCTGCATCCGACAGCGCATCCCGTTTGGCGATCCGGCCCCGGGTCCGCCGCTTGCCGGTTCAAACCGGACGGCGCGGGGGCGGCGCGTGTTTCTTTGGAATTGAACGCGTTCGACGGGGGGTTGGTACCCGGCCCGACCGGCCGGACCGTCGTCCCCATCCAGATTGCAGTCCCGTCCAGATGGCCCCTCCAGATTGCGGTGGTCCAGACCTTGGTCAGGGACAGTGTTCCGGGACAGAGCCACCCCCCCCCACAAGGGAGGACAATCGGCCATTTACGCGCGTGATCCACAAACATTCTGTTCAGTGCGAGGGGCAGTTTTTCGCTGAACACGCGGGATGTCAAGCGGACCCGCCCTTGGGTCGGCAGACAGCCGCGCGCCGCCGCGCGGTTTTACGCGCACCAACAGGCACCCGACCAGACAGAGGTCAGATGCCTGTTGCCAGATCCAACGTCAGAGCGGCGCGCTGGATCAGCTCTGCACGACTTCTTCCAGTGTTCTCAGCCCGGTTGTCGGGGCCTGCACCAGAACCGACATATTGCCCGGCTTATGCTCGTTGCGCAGCATCTTCATATGGGCCGAGGGCAGATCCGCCCAGGCAAAGACCTCTGACATGCAGGGATCCAGACGGCGTTCGATCATCAGCTTGTTGGCGGCCGAGGCCTGCTTCAGATGGGCAAAGTGGCTGCCCTGCAGGCGCTTCTGATGCATCCACATATAGCGCACGTCAAAGGTGCAGTTGAACCCGGAGGTGCCGGCGCAGATCACCACCATACCGCCTTTTTTCACCACAAAGGTGGACACCGGGAACGTCGCCTCGCCGGGGTGTTCAAACACCATATCGACGTTGTTGCCCTTGCCGGTGATGTCCCAGATCGCCTTGCCGAACTTGCGCGCCTCGGCAAACCAGGTGTCATATTCCGGCGTGTTCACCGTTGGCAGCTGGCCCCAGCATTTGAAATCGCGCCGGTTCAGCACCCCTTTGGCGCCGAGCGACATCACGAAATCGCGCTTGCTCTCGTCCGAGATCACCCCGATGGCATTGGCGCCGGCCGTGTTGATCAACTGGATCGCATAGGAGCCCAGACCGCCCGAAGCGCCCCAGACCAGCACGTTCTGGCCCGGCTTCAGGTCATGCGGCTCATGGCCGAACAGCATCCGGTAAGCGGTAGCCAGCGTCAGCGTGTAGCAGGCGCTTTCTTCCCAGGTCAGGTGCTTGGGGCGCGGCATCAGCTGCTGGGCCTGCACATTGGTGAACTGGGCAAACGACCCGTCCGGCGTCTCGTAGCCCCAGATCCGCTGGCTGGAGGAATACATCGGATCGCCGCCGTTGCATTCCTCGTCGTCGCCGTCGTCCTGATTGCAGTGGATCACCACCTCATCGCCGACCTTCCAGCGCTTCACCTTGTCGCCGACGGCCCAGACGATCCCGGCCGCATCGGACCCGGCGATGTGATAGGGGGCCTTGTGGCCATCAAACGGGCTGATCGGCTGGCCCAGCGCCGCCCAGACGCCATTGTAGTTCACGCCGGCCGCCATCACCAAAACCAGCACCTCGTTGCTGTCGATGCTGGGCACATCCACCACTTCCTGCTGCATCGCAGTATCCGGCTCGCCGTGGCGTTCCTTGCGGATCGCCCAGGCGTACATCTGTTTGGGCACATAGCCCATGGGCGGGATTTCCCCCATTTCATAGAGGTCTTTCTGCGGTGCGTCGTAGCTCATGATGCCGTCCTGCGTGTCCAAAGCCATGGTGGCCTCCCCTGGTATCATCCAATGCGCGCAGCATTCTGCAATGCAGAATCGCGCTGTCTGACCCTAGGATTAGAAACGGCGAGGTAATATTGCAACCATAATCGTCACATGTTTGAAATTTTATGACCCAGCGGACGCAGAATTTCCTTTTGCTGCTGCGGCATTCCCCGGCGTTTCCGGTGCGGTGCCGGGGGTGTCGGCGCGCGGTGGGGCCAGTGCCGCAGGCACCAGATGCGCCAGCGAATTGGCGTAGAACTGCAACAGATCGCGGGCGCCGGGCTCTGGCGTCACCAGCCCCGCCGTCAGCCGGACCAATCCCCGGCGGCGCAGATGCTGCACCGCGCCCTGGACCGCGATGTCATGGCCATGGGCCGGCATATGGATCCGCGCCAGCGGCATCCGGGCGGTGGTCTCCGTCAGCGCATGCACCAGCGCCGCCTCGCTCATGGTGCCGCGGGTGCACAGCAGGTAGCACACCATCGGCACCGGCAGCACCGGCACCACCTCGCCGATGCGCCGCATCAGCTCCGAGGCCAGGTCACGCGACTGATCGCGCCCCGTCTCGGCCGGCACTTCGCTCAGGCTCAGCGGCCGGCCAAAGGTCACGGCGGCGGTGCCGAACCGGCGATAGCGCCCGGTCATCCACAGCCAGAGCTGCCGCAGCCCCCGCAACAGCACCACGCCGATCCGGGCACGGAACCGCCGCTCTCCGGCGCGGGCAGCGCGGGTCAGGATCTTGTCCTCCAGCACCCGGTCATAGTTCAGCGCCACCGGGACAAAGACCACATCCTTGCCGGCCGCCTCGGTCCCTTCGACGATGTATTTGAGCAGCCCGTGTTTCGGCGGCGACAGCGCCCCCGTCATGCTCAGCCCGCCCTCGGGGAACATCGCCTGCGTCACCCCGCCCCGCGTCGCCAGCCGCACATAGGTCGACAGCACCTTGCGATAAAGCTCGGTCTGCGATTTGCGGCGGATGAAATAGGCCCCCATGGCGCGAAACAGACTGCTCAGCGGCCAGACCCGCGCCCATTCGCCCACCGCATACGACAATGCAGAGCGCTGCGCCGCCAGATAGGTGACCAGGATATAGTCCATGTTCGACCGGTGGTTCATCACAAAGACCACGGTGGCATCCCGGTCGATGACCTTCAAAAGCCCTTCGTCATAGCTGCCCAGCTGCACCCGATAGATCGAATTCGACAGGAACCGCGCCGCCCGGATCGCAAAGCTGAAGTAGGTAAAGGCGGAAAACGACGGCACGATTTCGCGCGCATAACGGCGGGCGTCCTCAAAAGCGACGTTTTCCGGGATGCCCCGCGCCATCGCGTGATCCGACACCGCCTGCGCCACCTGCGGATCATAGATCAGCCGCTGGATCATGTCATAGCGTCGCGCCAGCCGGAAGGGTTCGATCGGCCGCTCCAACCGCCGGTTCAGCCGCTCCACCGCACGCTCCAGCCGCCGCCGAAAGAACCAGCGCACGGAGGGAAACAGGAAATGCGAGGCAAAGGTGACCGCCGCGAACAGCAGAATCAGCACAAAGGCCCAAAGGGGGAGTTCCACGGTCTGCGTCATGCCCGCACATTGGCCGAGCCCCCCGACCAAGACAAGCCAGCGCGATGCCACAGAAGCAGGCACAGGCCCTCAGCCGGTCAATTGCCGCAATGCGGCGAATTGACAAGGTTCCAAAATTCCAGTTTATATCGCCATGACGAAATAAAATTACCGAAACGTGATTCACGAGGTTCGCCATGTCGCTTGCGCAGAATGATCGCCCCACGGCTCCCGCTCCGGCCGAAACACCGGTCAGGGATCGCCCCTGGCTGATCCGCACCTATGCCGGGCATTCGACCGCCTCTGCCTCCAATGCGCTTTATCGCGACAACCTCGCCAAGGGGCAGACCGGCCTGTCGGTGGCCTTCGACCTGCCGACCCAGACCGGCTATGACAGCGATCACGTGCTGGCGCGCGGCGAGGTGGGCAAGGTCGGCGTGCCGGTCTGCCACCTCGGCGACATGCGCAGCCTGTTCGACCAGATCCCGCTGGACCAGATGAACACCTCGATGACGATCAACGCCACCGCCCCCTGGCTGCTGGCGCTCTATATTGCGGTGGCCGAGGAACAGGGCGCCGATATCTCCGGCTTGCAAGGCACGGTGCAGAACGACCTGATCAAGGAATACCTCAGCCGGGGCACCTATATCTGCCCGCCCGCGCCCAGCCTGAAGATGATCGCGGATGTGGCCGAATATTGCTACGAGAACGTGCCGAAATGGAACCCTATGAACGTCTGTTCCTATCACCTGCAAGAGGCCGGGGCGACGCCGGAGCAGGAACTGGCCTTTGCCCTCGCCACTGCCCAGGCGGTGCTGGACGAGCTGCGCCCCCGTGTTCCGGCGGCGGATTTCCCGGCCATGGTGGGGCGCATCTCCTTCTTTGTGAATGCCGGCATCCGCTTTATCACCGAAATGTGCAAGATGCGCGCCTTTGTCGATCTCTGGGACGAGATCTGCCGCGACCGCTATGGCGTGACCGACCCCAAGTTCCGCCGCTTCCGCTATGGTGTGCAGGTGAACTCGCTCGGGCTGACCGAACAGCAGCCGGAAAACAACGTCTACCGCATCCTGATCGAAATGCTCGCGGTGACCCTGTCCAAGAATGCCCGCGCCCGCGCCGTGCAGCTCCCCGCCTGGAACGAGGCACTCGGCCTGCCCCGGCCCTGGGATCAGCAATGGTCGATGCGGATGCAGCAGATCCTGGCTTATGAGACCGACCTGCTGGAATATGGCGACCTCTTTGATGGCAGCCCGGTGGTCGATGCCAAGGTTGAGGCGCTGAAAGCCGGCGCCCGCGCCGAACTGGCCAACCTCGATGGCATGGGCGGCGCCGTCGCCTCGATCGAATACATGAAATCCCGCCTGGTCGAGTCCAACGCCGACCGGCTGAACCGCATCGAGGCCGGCGAAACCGTGGTGGTCGGCGTCAATAAATGGATCGAGGGAGAGCCCTCGCCGCTGCAGACCGCAGATGGCGGCATCATGGTGGTGGACCCGGCGACCGAGGCCGAGCAGATCCAGCGCCTGGAGCAATGGCGCCAGAACCGGGATGCAACCGCCGTGGCCGAGGCGCTGGCCGCCCTGCGCGCCGCCGCCCGAAGCGGTGCCAACATCATGCCCACATCGATTCGCGCCGCCGCCGCAGGGGTCACCACCGGCGAATGGGCCGAAGAGATGCGCAAAGTCCACGGAACCTATCGCGGCCCCACCGGTGTCTCTGCGTCAATGTCGAACCGCACCGACGGGCTGGACGAACTGCGCGAGGCGGTCAACGCGGTCTCCGATCAGCTGGGGCGGCGGCTGAAATTCGTGGTCGGCAAGCCCGGTCTGGACGGCCATTCCAACGGCGCCGAGCAAATCGCCTTTCGCGCCCGCGACTGCGGCATGGACATCACCTATGACGGTATTCGCCTCACTCCCGCAGAAGTTGTCGCCACTGCGCGTCAGGACGAGGCGCATGTTGTAGGTCTTTCGATTCTGTCCGGAAGCCATCTGCCGCTGGTTGAAGACACATTGACGCGATTGCGCGACGCAGGGCTTGGAAATATCCCGGTGGTTGTCGGGGGAATTATTCCCGAAGAGGACGCAAAAAAATTGCGCGACCTTGGTGTCGCGCGAGTCTATACGCCGAAAAACTTTGAACTGAATTCAATCATGAAGGACATCGTCGAGCTGGCAAAAACAAACACTCCGCCCTAATTCACGATTTGCTGAATTCCGCTAAAAATGGGTCAAACACAAATTAGTTGCTGAAGAGCATCTGGCATTCGGGCAATAAACGAAATAGCCCGAGGAAACGATCCACCGGCTGAATTCAATGGAGTAATAAAATGTCACTCGACTTGACAGAAATGTCGCGCAAAGAGCTGCTACAGCTTCAGACCGACGTCGAAAAAGCGTTGAAAGACGCGGAACAACGCGAACGCACCGAAGCGCTGAAAGCCGCCGAAAAAGCGGCCGCGGAATACGGCTTCTCCCTGGACGAAGTTCTGACCTCTCCCTCCAAGGTCGGCGCCCGCAAGACAAAAGCGGCACCGAAATATCGCAACCCGGCAAACCCGGATGAAACATGGACCGGCCGTGGCCGAAAACCGCATTGGGTCCATGCCGCGCTGAGCAATGGCGCCGATATCTCTGATCTCGAAATCTGAACCGGAGCGCATTGGTGACAGTTCATATCGGAGCAAAAAAAGGCGATTTCGCTGAAACCGTCCTGATGCCCGGCGACCCTTATCGTGCGAAATGGGCCGCCGAAACTTTTCTAAGCGATGTGCGTCTTGTAAATGAGGTGCGCGGAATGCTTGGTTTTACCGGAACGTGGAACGGGCACCGGGTCTCGATCCAGGGCAGCGGCATGGGGATGCCGTCCTTGTCGATCTACGCCAACGAATTGATCCGGGATTTCGATGCCCAGACCCTGATCCGTATCGGCTCCTGTGGTGGCATGCAGCCCAGTGTAAAGGTGCGTGACGTCATCATTGCAATGACTGCGACCAGCGTCACCACGCCCTCCAGCACCATCTTTCGGGATGTGAACTTTGCCCCCACCGCCGACTGGACCCTGCTGCGCAACGCCGTTGCCGCCGCAGAGGCGCAGGGGATCACACCGCATGTCGGTGGCATCTATTCCTCCGACACCTTCTACGACGAACGCCCGGACCTGAACGAACAGATGGTCCGACACGGCGTTCTGGGGGTCGAGATGGAGGCGGCAGAGCTTTATACCGTCGCCGCCCGCTTCAACCGGCGCGCGCTGGCGGTTCTGACCGTCTCTGACCACTTGCAGACCGGCGAGGCTCTGCCCTCCGAGGATCGCGAACGCAGCTTTGGCGAGATGGTGGAAATCGCCCTCGCCGCCGCCTTCGCCTGACCAGGGGCGGGATTGATCGGCGCGGCACGCTCACCAACCAGCCGCGCCCAGACCCCGCCGCGTCAGACCCGAACTGTGATCCGGGAACCATAACACACAAAACGGGCCGCTCCTCTGGGGCGGCCCGTGTCCTTGTCGATGATCCGAGTGGTGCGGCCCTTTCAGCGCCCGTGGCTGCCGTCATAGCCGTTGCGCGGCGGCGGCGTCCAATCCCCCAGCGCCCCCGGTTGCGGCGCAAAAACCTCGACCCGCATCGGGTAGCAGGCCGCCGCATCGCTGGAATGCACCGTCGAACAATCGCCCCCCGGACAGGCGCTGAGCGCCCCCAGCAGGTCGATCTCGGCAAAGAACTCCAGATAGTCACCGGGCCGCACCGGGCTGGCCTTCATAAAGTATTGGCCCGTGTCGCGGGTAAACCCGGTGCACATGAACACGTTCAGCACATCATGCACATGGCGCTCCGCCGCGCTCAGGGGCAGGTCCAGATGATCCGCCAGCGCGCGGGTCAGGTTGGAATGACAGCAGTGATGATAGGGCGCGCCCGACAGCAGGTTGCCGGTATAGGGATCACAGCGCGTGCCGATCACGTCATGCACCGAGCCGCCGAACCCGTCGATGCCGTACCAGCCCAGCGTATCGGCGATGATCGTCGCCATCGGGCGCAGATGCGGCAGGCTGCTCCACAGCCGCGCGCCGGTGCTGACATGGGTGCCATGCAGCGCCCGCGTCTTGCCCGAAAAAAACCGCTCGTCCAGATCCGCAGCGTTCCACAGGTTGAGGTCACCGACCTGCGGCCCCTCAATCGAGGTGATGCGAAACACCTGCCCCGCCGCCACCTCGAACGTGGCCGCCTCGCGCGCGGGCACGATCACCTCGGCGATCTTTTCCGCCCCGGCGCGCGCGCGCTGGTACAGATCCAGATCCGGGCGCGGCAGGGTTTCGGTCGGATAGCAGATCACCGGAGCCACCGCGCGGCGGGCGTCGGCGTCGTCTGGGATGGCAGGGGTCTTCTCGGTCATGGCGCGCTCCGCTGTGGCATAGGCCGCCAGTCAAACGCGCAAAAGCGCCCGGGCACAAGTCCCGAGCGCCTTTGGCAAACCGATCAGATCGATCCTGTCAGAGCACCACAACATCCAGCGGCGGGAAGCCATTGAACCCGATAGAGGCATAGGTGGTCGTGTAGGCGCCACAGGAGTGGATCACCACGCGGTCACCGGATTTCAGGCCCAACGGCAGTTGCACCGGTTGCTTTTCATACAGCACATCGGCGCTGTCGCAGGAGGGACCGGCCAGAACGCAGGTGCCCATCGGCTCAAGATCGCGGTCGGTGGTGATCCGGTAGCGGATCGCCTCGTCCATGGTTTCGGCCAGACCGGAGAATTTCCCGATGTCCAGATACACCCAGCGGTGCAGATCGTTGTCGTCCTTGCGCGACACCAGCATCACCTCGGCGGCAATGGCCCCGGATTCCGCCACCAGACCGCGACCCGGCTCTGCCATGATGTGATCCACATCGGCGAAACGGGCATCGACCTGCGCCATGACCTCGGCCGCATAGGCTTCGGGCGCCATGACGGCATTGCGATAACCGGCCGGGAACCCGCCGCCGATGTTCAGCAGCTTGAGGTCATGACCGGCGGCACGGGCCCGGGTCCAGACATCCGCCACCTGATCGAGGATCGGCGCCCACATCTGCGGTTCGCGGGTTTGCGAGCCGACGTGGAAGGACAGGCCATGCGGGATCAGCCCCAGCGCGACACACCGGTCCATCAGCGACAGCGCCATGTCCGGGGTGCAGCCGAATTTGCGGCTCAGCGGCCAGTCGGCGCTGGAGGCGTCAACCAGAATGCGGATGCAGACATGGGCGCCCGGCGCGTGCTCGGCCAGCTTTTCCAGCTCTTCCACCGCATCGGCGGCGAAATGGGTGATGCCAATGGCATGAGCATAGGCAATATCGGTGGTTTTCTTGATCGTGTTGCCAAAGGTGATGCGATCGGCGCTGGCGCCGGCGGCGCGGCACATTTCGATCTCGACCCGGCTGGCGGCATCGAAATTGGAGCCCAGCGCAACCAGACGGCGCAGGATTTCCGGGGCCGGGTTGGCCTTCACGGCATAGTGGATGCGCGCACGACCCAGGCCGCGGGCCAGACCCATGTACTGGCGGGCAACGGCTTCGCTGTCGATGACAAGCGTCGGCCGGTCAAAACGGGTGTGTGCAATGTATTGCAGGTGGCGCGGGACAAAAGTCACGTCTTGGCGGGCCGAGGGCCCGGTTACGTTGGCGTTCATCGTCATCTCCAAAAGACTCGGCCATATATGACCGCTCAGTTCCATCAGAGACGTTACCGTCGCTACGTAACCCTAGGGACCTTAACCCTTTCGACAGAGGCGCGTGCGTTGGCGTCTTATCGCGGCATATCAGGCAAAACCCCGAGTCGATCAAGCCTCTTTTTTCGCAGGGGAGATATTTCTTTTCTGCATGGCTGGCGGGCTGGCCGCCGGTTGGATTTCCAGGCGGCGTGACGGTGAACATAGCATTGATTCTAAATGAAAAATTCAGAACCTAGCCGCCCTGCCCTGCGCGCTTGCACCGCTTGGGCTGCGCCTGCCCCGTCTCGACTGCGCCGCAAAAAGCACAGCGCCAGCCGCCCGCAGGGCGATCCTGGCGCCACCGGCAGGCGCGCGTCAGCGTCGTCGTCTTGCGACGCCAGTACAGATAGGCCAGCGTGCCCAGCAGCAAAAGGATCAATAGGACCGGCATGCTCCGCATCTAGCCAGTGCCTTGCCCCACCGCAAGGGGGCGCTGCCAGCTGTTGCGCCCCCGGCGTACGCGCCATTGGCGGAGATTTCACCAGCGTCTGGCAGACTGGCGGCGTCGCGACATGACAACCAGGAGATACGGCCCGCCCGAGACCACCCCCTCATTGGGTGCAGGCAGGGTCCGAACCGAGATCTTGACCCGGACAGGGGGCTTTCCACCCCTTCCGACCCTCCGCCCGATGGGCGGCCGCCTATTGTTATTCCTGCCCGCGCAGACGCCCCCTGCCCAGATCAGGCGCCGACCGGCAAAGACCGCAAACAGAAAACCCCGCAACCATCCGGTGCGGGGTCTCCAAAACGCATGTGGCGGGCGGATCAAACGGTCCGTTCGACCATCATCTGTTTGATATGCGAAATCGCCTTGGCTGGGTTCAGACCCTTCGGGCAGGTCTTGGCGCAGTTCATGATGGTGTGGCAGCGGTAGAGCTTGAACGGATCTTCCAGCTCGTCCAGACGCTCACCCGTGGCCTCGTCCCGGCTGTCGATGATCCAGCGATAGGCATGCAACAAGGCGGCGGGGCCGAGGTAGCGGTCGCCGTTCCACCAGTAGCTCGGGCAGGCGGTGGAGCAGGACGCGCACATCACGCATTCATAAAGCCCGTCCAGCTTCTTGCGGTCCTCGATGGACTGTTTCCATTCCTTGGCGGGGCGGTTGGTCTTGGTCTCCAGCCAGGGCATGATCGACGCATGCTGCGCATAGAAATGCGTCAGGTCGGGGATCAGGTCCTTGACCACCGGCATATGCGGCAGCGGATAGATCTTCACGTCGCCCTTGACCTCGTCCAGCCCGTAGATACAGGCCAGCGTGTTGATGCCGCCGATGTTCATCGCACAAGAGCCGCAGATCCCCTCGCGACAGGACCGGCGGAAGGTCAGGGTCGGGTCGACCTCTGTCTTGATCTTGATCAGCGCGTCCAGCACCATCGGACCGCATTTGTCCATATCGAGGAAATACGTATCCACCTGCGGGTTTTTGCCATCGTCCGGGTTCCAGCGATAGATCTGGAATTTGCGGACATTGGTCGCGCCTTCAGGCTTGGGCCAGGTCTTACCCGTGGTAATCCGGGAGTTCTTCGGAAGTGCGAATTCGACCATGATCTGTCTCCTTGCTTAGCTGCCCGACGCCAGTCGGCGCGGGAAGAGGGCTGGGCCCGGAAACCTCCGGACATCATTCGGGGCGCGACAGGCGCGCGTGAAACGGGGGCGGCGGATCACGTCAGATCCTCCGCGTCAAAACCGGGCAAGGCGGCGATGCGGGCCAGCCGTGCGGCATCTTCGGGGAACTGCGCGCCGATCCGGGCCCGCAGCACAGGATCCAGCGCGGCCAGCCGCAACAGCGCCTGATATTCGCTGTCGCCCAGCATCTGCCGCCAGCGGTCCTGCGAGGCCAGATCCTCGGCCCGGTCCGCGTCTTTCTGGAAACTCGACCCGCCGCCATAGGCCTGAACCGGGCCCAGCGCATTGTCCGTCATCGGCAGGCCCAGATCCGCCAGCAGCCGGGCACGATACAGCTCGTCCCGGCACCAGCGGTCATAGCAGATCGCCACACGACCGGTTTCCGCTGCGGCCTGCACCTCGGCCAGCAGATCGCCATAGGTCGCCAGGGCGCGCGCGGCCACGGCCATCCGGTCGCCAGAACGATAGTCCGGATTGGCCTGCAGTTTCTTCAGCAGCGAGGCGCTCCAGTTCCAAAAACTGCGATAGATCAGCAGATCGCAATCAAAGGCGGCATCGCCATGGGGTGGCGACATCGGCCGCGCCGCGTTGTAGCGGCCATGCAGCGTATCCTCGTAAGAGACCAGCACCAGCGCGCCATCGCCGGCCAGACGTGCCGCCGCCTGCAGATCGCTGCTGCCCTGCGGCTGGCCCGACACTTCGATTCCGTTGTGGCTGCGCAGCGGATTGGCACCGGGCCGGCAATTGTTGAGAAACAGCGCCCGCCCCTGCGGCGCGTTGCGTTGCAGCCAGTTGCAGATCGCGTGATTGCCCGACCGGCGCATCCCCACCAGACGCAACACGCGCGCCGGGATCAGGCCAAGGTCGCGCCATTGCGCGCCTGCATCTGGACCCGCGGCATCGGTCTGCGCGACCGTCTCGGCGTGGTGGGGCGCATCGGCCTCAGATGGCAGCATTGCGACAGAGGTCATGCCATCCCCCCTGCCGCCAGGGCCAAAGGGACCGGCGCCACCCGGCTCAGCCATTTCTTGTCCGTCTCATAGCCAAGCGTGATCAGATCCGCGCCGTGCCGCTCCAGATAGAGCGCCGCGGTCGCCGCCGGCAGGGCCTCGGGCCATTGTCGCGCGGCGCCGGAATTCACATGGGTCGCCGTGCGCCCGGTGCCGCTGTCGGTGCGCAAACCGCCAAACAGCGAATTGTCGTGATAGATCTGGCGGGCGGTCGCGATCTCGGCCTGATCGAAACCGAAGAACTGCAGCGCCGCGACGAATTGGTTGCAGTCCGTATCGGCGATCAGATCCTCGTACCGCAGGTCCAGCGCACGGGGATGACCATAGGGCCAGGCCAGCATTTCGGTCAGGGTTTTCTGATGCATGTTCTGCATCTCGAAGGCCAGCTTTGCCTCGGCACTGTCCAGCGCCTGCAGGTGCTCCTGATAGCTCTTGCCGGCGAGGTCGTCGCGGGCGCCGTGCAGGAACCGCTCCTGACGGCCGGGGCTGGTCTCGTGATAGCGCGCGCCCGACAGCAGGACATCGCGCGGGTCGCGGATGATATGCACAAAGCGCGCGTCGGGCTGGTCAAACAGCTCCGGCGCAAAGGCGGCCGCCCAATTGACCACGATCACCCGGCCCGTGGGCGGGATCTTGGTCCATTTGGCCGGATTGTGCACCGGCACAAACGGAATATCGAGCGCCGCCCCGATCAGGCGCCAGACACGCCGCATCCAGACGGTACCCGTCTTGTGATGCGTGCCGATGCACAGGATCCGGGGCGGCGCAGAGCTCATCAGAAGGTGCGGGCCTTGGGTGCGATCTTGGCCAGCGAAATACCGCCCTCTGCCTCGGTCGACAGCGGCTCGGTGATCACCGGACGGAAGCTCAGGCTGGTCTTGTTGCCCTCCACCCGCGCCACGGTGTGCACCCGCCAGTTTTCGTCATCCCGCGTCGCGTAGTCCTCGTGGGCATGGGCGCCCCGGCTTTCCTTGCGCGCCTCGGCCCCGACGATGGTCGCCAATGCGTTCGGCATCAGGTTGGTCAGCTCCAGCGTCTCCATCAGGTCGGAATTCCACACCAGCGAGGTATCGGTGACGTGCAGATCGTCGAGCTTGGCGGCAATCGCCTCCATTTTCCCGACGCCTTCCTTCAGGGTCTTGTCGGTGCGGAACACCGCCGCATCCGCCTGCATGGTGCGCTGCATTTCCAGACGCAGCTCCGCCGTCGGCGTGCCACCCTTGGCGTTGCGCAGCCCGTCGAAGCGGTCAAACGCCTTGTCGACAGAGGCCTGGTTGAGCACCGGATTGGCGGCTTCGGGGTCGACCACCTTGCCCGCGCGGATCGCGGCGGCCCGGCCAAAGACCACGAGGTCGATCAGCGAATTCGACCCCAGACGGTTGGCACCATGCACCGAGGCACAGCCCGCCTCGCCCACGGCCATCAGGCCCGGAACGATGCCGGTCGGGTTCTCGGCGGTCGGGTTCAGCACCTCGCCCCAATAGTTGGTGGGGATACCGCCCATGTTATAGTGCACGGTGGGCAGCACCGGGATCGGCTCCTTGGTGACATCCACGCCCGCGAAAATCTTCGCGGATTCGGAAATCCCCGGCAGACGTTCGGCCAGCGCCTCGGACGGCAGGTGGGAGAGGTTCAGGTGGATGTGGTCGCCATGTTCGCCCACACCGCGCCCTTCGCGGATCTCCATCGTCATCGAACGGCTGACATAGTCCCGCGGCGCGAGGTCCTTGTAGTTGGGCGCATAGCGCTCCATGAACCGCTCGCCTTCGGAGTTGGTCAGATACCCGCCCTCGCCGCGCGCACCCTCGGTGATCAGACAGCCGGAGCCGTAGATGCCGGTCGGGTGGAACTGCACGAATTCCATGTCCTGCAGCGGCAGGCCTGCGCGTGCCACCATGCCGCCACCGTCGCCGGTGCAGGTATGGGCCGAGGTCGCGGAGAAATAGGCCCGGCCATAGCCGCCTGTCGCCAACACCACCATCTTGGCGTTGAAGACATGCATGGTGCCGTCATCCAGCTTCCAGCAGACCACGCCCTGACATTGCCCGTCGTCGGACATGATCAGGTCGATGGCGAAGTACTCAACGTAGAATTCGGCGTTGTTCTTCAGGCTCTGACCATAGAGCGTGTGCAGGATCGCGTGGCCAGTCCGGTCGGCGGCGGCACAGGTGCGCTGCACCGGCGGGCCTTCGCCAAATTCGGTGGTGTGACCGCCAAAGGGACGCTGGTAGATCTTGCCCTCTTCGGTGCGGCTGAACGGCACGCCGTAATGCTCCAGCTCGTAAACCGCCTTGGGCGCTTCGCGGGCGAGGTATTCCATCGCATCCGTATCGCCCAGCCAGTCGGAGCCCTTGACGGTGTCATACATATGCCACTGCCAGCTGTCCGGCCCCATGTTGCCCAGCGAGGCGGCAATGCCGCCCTGGGCGGCCACGGTATGCGACCGGGTTGGAAACACCTTGGTCACGCAGGCGGTGCGCAGACCCTGTTCCGCCATGCCGAGAGTGGCGCGCAGACCCGCGCCGCCGGCACCGACAACCACCACGTCATAGTCGTGGGTTTCATATTCATATGCTGCTGTCATCGTTTGAATTCCTTAGCGGCGGGTCAGAGGGCGAGCTTGACGAGCGCAAACAGGCCCGCAGCAATCAGAGTGTAGGAAAAGGCCTGCACCGCGATCAGCGTCAGCTTGCCTGCGATCCCGTGCACATAGTCCTCGACCGCGACCTGGGTTTCGCGCATCAGGTGGATCACCACCACCACCAGCGTCAGCCCGGTGATGATCGCGGGAAGCGGGCGGCTGTAATAGGCCAGCACCTCTTCGTAGGTGCCGCCCAGCCCGAGGCCAAAGGTGATCACGAAGGCGGGAACAAGAACAACCAGCAGGATGGAGGTGACCATCATCTGCCAGTGGTGATGGGTGCCGGTGCCCCCTGCGCCCAGACCTTCGGCGCGTTTACGGTCGGTCAGAAATCTCATGTCCCTGCTCCTTATACCAAGATCGCCGCGAGGACGGTCAGGACGGTGGCCCCGATGAACATGCCCTTGGCCATGGTCTCGGATACGGCGACCTCAAGGCAATAGCCGAAATCCCAGATCACGTGACGCAGACGGCCCAGCATGTGGTAGAAGATCGCCCAGGTCGCGGCCAGCAGGACCAGATCGCCCAGAATGCTGCGCAGCAGCCCGTCGATCAGGGCGAAAGAATTTGCAGAGGTGGCCGCCGCCAGCAACCACCACACCACCAGAAGCGCCGCACCCAGTGCAGCGATGCCGGTAATCCGGACCATGATGGAGGAGATGGAGGTAAGCTGAGGCCGGTAGTACGGCCCAATCATAAAGGGCGAAAGCGGGCGGTTTCCCCGATTGACATCGGCCATGTTGGCTCCTTTTCCGGTTGCTGAGCGTGTTCTACCCTATTTTAAGGCGCTGTCACGCAAACGAGTGGTAAAAATTGCCTGTTATCGCTGACGTTTGATCTAATTTTTGGCCTATGTGATCACATCCCGGAATGGTGTGATCACAAATGAAATCCCTAGCAGATCAGTCAGAATCAACGACCGGACTCTTCGCCTCAGGCTCGGACATATGGGTTGCTGTCTGTTTAACGACCTCGCGCAGCAGCTTCTTGTGGATCTGGTCGGGATAGTCGGCAAAGCTTCGGGCAGAGACCACAAAGGCGCCGGGACCGTGGATCACATGGTCAAAGAAATAGGCGGCAAGACCGTCTTCGCTGGCCTCGATGGCGATGGCATTGACCGTCACGCCGGCGGTGGCGAGCGCGGATTTCACCGCCTCCGGCGCCGCGCCTTCGTTCGAGGGGCCATCACCGGACAGGTCGATGACCCGGCGACGGCAGGCCGGGACCTGGTCAAACAGCGGCAGCACAAAGCGCAGCACCTCGCCGATCGAGGTGGAGTAGTTGCGCCAGTGCCGCTCTGCCGCCCCCACCCGCTGGGCAAAGGCGGCAAGGGCCGCGAAATCGGTGATCCCGGTCCAGGGCAGCGACAGGGCCTGTCGCGATTTGCCGCTCCACTGGACCAGGGCCAGCTGCGCCTCGGCCTGCACCAATGCCTCGCTGATCAGCGGGTCCGAGAGGGCGGCGGCAAGACCGTCCATCTGCAGCCGGTATTCCTGTGGATCGACCGAGCCGGAGACATCGACCGCCAGCACCAGCGCCAGATCGCAGCCCCGCGCATGGCCTGCCGGCAGCATCGCGGCCAGCAGGCCAGCACACAGGATCCGCACGAGGGCGGGCGGAAGGCGGGGCATCTGGCGCATATCACAACAGTGCGGCGCGCTCCGTGTCCGGGCAAGGTCAAACCCACGCCGCACCTGCAGCCTCGCGCATTTGTCAGCGCGGCGCGCGACCACACGTGCCGGAGAGAGATCAGGCCAGGGCGAGGGTTTCCATCGGCGCCCAATGTCCGGCGGGACGCAGATGCGTGGTGTCAAAGGCAAACCAATGGCCGCCCCCGCGCTGATCCCAACGGCGCGAAATCTCTTCGCCTGCCAATGCGCAATAGAGCAGCGTTCCGACCCCGCCATGACCGCAAAACAGCACATCCCGATCAGGCTGGGCCGCCAGCACCCGTTTGACCTCTGCCAGGATGCGCGCCTGCGCCGCACGGGCCGGCTCCCACCCTTTGACCGACGTGTCGGGCGCCGCAAAGAAGGCGTTCGCCATGTCCTCAAACGCCGGCCCCTTGAGAAACCCGGTCGCGGAGCGGTCGTTTTCATGCATCATCGGACGCACCTCCAGCGCATGGCCGGTGGCAGCGCTGAGGGGCCAGGCCGTTTCCAGCGCCTTGCGTTCGGCACTGGAGACCACATAGAGCGTGCGCGCCACGCCGCGTGCCACCAGGGCCGCCACCCGCGCAGCGCCTGCGGCGTTCAGACCCCAGTCGGGCACCGCCACATCAGGGTCGATAACCACCTCCGGGTGGGTCAGGTAAATCGCACGGGCCATGATGAAATCTCCTGAAACAGAGCGAAGCGGTGCGGATCCTGCCACACCCGCAGGGTGCGCAGGCTCAGCGCGGCATCAGCGCCCAGTAGTCGAGATCCAGCAGCACCTCGGGCAGGTATTTGCCATCCGCCCCCTTCAGCTGGAACGGTGCGCCGCCGGAGGTTGCCACCAGCCGCAGGCGGATCGCGCCCACACCCGGCGCGGCGGTTTCGGCCTTGTCCAGCACCTCGGACCAGGCGCGGAGGGTGGTGCCCGCCAGACAGGGGTTGGCATGGGCACCGCCGTTCAACCCGACCACCATCTGTGCGTTGGCCAGACCGTTGAAGGACAGCGCCCGCGCCATCGAGATCACATGCCCGCCATAGATCAGGCGGCGACCATCGGGGCGCGCGGAGGTGTCGAAATGCACCTTGGCGGTGTTCTGCCAGAGACGGGTGGCGAGCATATGCTCGGCCTCTTCGACGGTCGCGCCATCAACGTGGTCGATCTGCTCGCCGATGGCGTAATCGCCCCAGCGATGCGGTTCGCCCGCGAGGGTGAAATCATACCCCGTGAAATCAAGCCCCGCAGGCAGCGCCAGATCCTCCGCTGCCAAAACCGGCTTGAGGTCCGGCACCCGGGTCTCCGGTGCATCGGCGTCGGGGTTGCCCTTGCGCACCATCACCCAGCGCACGTAGTCCAGCACACAGGCGTCGCGCTGGTTGAGCCCGCGGGTGCGCACCCAGACAACCCCCGTCTTGCCGTTGGAGTTCTGCTTGAGCCCGATCACCTCGCTGGTGGCGCGCAGGGTATCGCCGGGATAGACCGGCAGATGCCAGCGCCCCTCGGCATAGCCGAGATTGGCCACCGCATTGAGCGAGACATCCGGCACCGTCTTGCCAAAAACCAGGTGAAACGCCGCCCAATCGTCAAGCGGCGCCTGGGCCAGCCCCGCCGAGCGGGCAAATTCATCCGAGGAATGCAGCGCATGGCGCGCGGGGTAGAGCGCATGATAGAGCGCCCGTTCGCCGCCCGACACAGTGCGCGGCACCGCGTGGTGGATCACCTCGCCGATGCGATAATCCTCGAAAAACCGCCCCCGGTTGGTCTTGGTCATGATCAGTGCGCCCCGAGCTTGGTGTCGGGGGTATAGGTGCCGTCGACCTCCTTCACCACCGACTGGCCGCAGCGCATGATGCCCTTGACCGGGTCAAAGGTCTGGGTGGGGCTGCCGTAAAGCTCCCAGCCCTTGTTCAGCGCCTCTGTCACCTTGTGGCAAAAGGCAGAGGTGTCATCCTCGCTCAGGAATCGATAGAGTTTCATGTCTTACCCCGGAAATGGTGAGGGCCCGATCAGCCCGTGGATATAGCCGATCACACCGACCAGCAGGATGGAAATGACGAGGAACATCAGCCCCTTGGCGACGCTGCCGCGCGGCCCCGGTGTCCAGTTCGGTTCGGCCCGGTTGATCAGGACGACCTCGGCCCCGGCCCAGGCCAGCATCGAGCCAAACAGCAGCATCGCGGCCAGATCGCCATTGACCAGCAGATGCGCCACCGCCCAGAGCGAGAAGCCAAAGAGCTGCGGGTGGCGCATCTTGTAAAACAGCGTGCCCTTGCGCGGGCCGGGGCTGGTGAAGAACAGCGCCAGCACCATCAGCGCATTGTTGACATGCACAAAGGTCGGTGGCGGCGCCCAGACGTGGATGAACTCCGCGCCGCGAAAGCCGACGATCATCAGCGCCACCGCGCCCAGCAGAACCAGCGCCATCAGCCCCTTGCCCTTGTGGCCGAGGGCGGCGCGCTGCGCCGGGGCGAGGCGTTTGAACAGGTGGGCGGCCCACCACAGAACGATGCCGAGAATCAAAAGTGCCATGTCTAAACTCCAACGCGAGACGGGTGCCTGCGTTAAGGACTAGCCCGAGATCCCGGCGATTGCATCCGCTTTTGCGAGGATTTCGCGCGCGGTCACCACATGCAGGTTCTCGACGATCCTGCCATCGACCACGGCCACCCCCTGCCCTGCTGCCTCTGCGGCCTCAAAGGCGGCGATCTGACGGCGGGCCAGGTCGATTTCATCTTCGGAGGGGGCAAAGGCGGCATTGGCGATATCCACCTGCGCCGGGTGGATCAGCGTCTTGCCATCGAACCCCATGTCGCGCCCCTGACGGCATTCCACCTCCAGCCCGGCGTCGTCCTTGAAGGCATTATAGACCCCGTCGACGATCACCTTGCCCTCGGCCTTGGCCGCGAGCAGACACAGACCGAGGCCGCTGAGCAACGGCAGGCGGTCGGCTCGAAACCGGGTCTGCATGTCCTTGGCCAGGTCATTGGTGCCCATCACCATGCCCTGCAGCGCCGGATGCGCCGCGATGGCGGCGGCATTCAGCATCGCGCGCGGCGTCTCCATCATCGCCCAGAGCGGCCGGTCGGCGGTGATCTCTGCCAGCGCCTCCAGATCAGCAGGCGAAGACACCTTCGGCGCGAGGATGGCGTCACAGTCCATTTTCGCGGCAGCCTCGGCATCCTGGCGCCCCCAGGCCGTGTCGAGCCCGTTGATGCGCACGATCCGCACCCGCGCGCCATAGCCGCCCTGCTGCAGCGCATCGGCCAGGGTGGCGCGGGCGCTGTCCTTTTCCTCGGCCGCGACGGCGTCTTCGAGGTCGAAAATGATCGCATCAACCGGCAGGCTGCGGGCCTTGTCGAGCGCCCGCGGCTTGGAGCCGGGAATATAAAGAACCGAACGGTAGGGACGGGAGCGCGGGTCCATGAGGCATCCTCCAGGTCATAAAGTTACCCAGATCGCTACAATCTGGACCAAATATTTTCAAGAGAAATCGCGCCGCAATGCAGAAAGAAGCGTGTATTCCCCAAAAAATATGAGCCTAAGCTCTTGAAATTAAATATGAACGCTATGTTAACCACTTATTTGGACCTCTGTGCCAATCTTATCTGTACTGGCGCTCTCCTCCGTTGGACTTGTTCCCTCCTGGCGCCCGGTGGGCCTTAGGCCCGCAGTCATGATTACGTCACCAGAAAACCGGTCCCCCCTCGGAACCCGGGGCGCTCTTTCGGGCCCCGCTGAGGGAGCCGTTCCGAAAGGGGTAAAACCAATGAAGAAGACGCTTTTTTCACTGTTAGCGGGCCTTGCTCTGGCAGTTTCCGCACAATCCGCCGCCGCGCAGGGTCAGAACTGCGCGCCCCGTGACCTTGTTGTCAAACGGCTGGCCGAGAAATACGGCGAAAGCCGCCAAAGCATCGGCATGGGCCAGCAGGGCATGGTGATGGAGACCTTCGCCTCGGGCGAGTCCGGCTCCTGGACCATCACGGTGACCACCCCCAATGGCATGACCTGCCTGGTGGCGTCCGGGCAATCCTATGAGATTCTCGCCGAGGCGCTGCCGACACTGGACACCGACGCCTGACCACCGCGGGCCGGAACACCGCTGGCCACGCAGGTTCACTTCTGGCAAATCCAGGTCTGGCAGGCTCAGGTTTGGCAGGCTCAGATTTGGTTGATCCCGGACTTGCCTGCCCCGGACCCGCCTGCCCAACACGCGCTGGTCCAACATGCGCTGGTCCAAGCCTCGCAGGTCCAGAATAGGGACCGCCCGGAGCCAAGCTCTGGTCGATCCCCGGTCAGGCTCGGCTCTGGGTGCGGTCTGGGGCCCGACCGCTTCCGGTCTGGGGCCCGTCTGCTTCCGGTCTGGTCCCGTCTGCTTCCGGTCATATTCAAGGGCCCATGAAAATGATTCGTTGCCCCACTTGACAGGGCCCGCCCCGCACCCGACGGGCGCGGGCCCCTCGCCTCGCCGGTCAGGCCGACCCTCAAAGCCGCTGAATTCATACGCTTTTTCAAACCACATAGGCTGCGGCCCGGGATGTGCTGCATTGCAGAACACTTGCGCGCCGGGGCCGAACGTCTTAGGCATCGGTTCAGAAATCAACCGGACCGGAGAGATTATCCCATGGCACGACCCAAAATCGCCCTTATCGGCGCAGGTCAGATCGGTGGCACCCTCGCGCATCTTGTAGCCCTCAAGGAACTTGGCGACGTCGTTTTGTTCGACATTGCCGAAGGCACCCCTGAAGGCAAGGCGCTGGACATTGCCGAATCCGGTCCGTCAGAAGGCTTTGACGCAAGCCTCAAAGGCACCCAGGATTATGCCGATATCGCAGGCGCAGATGTCTGCATCGTCACCGCCGGCGTGCCGCGCAAACCCGGCATGAGCCGCGATGACCTGCTGGGCATCAACCTCAAGGTGATGAAATCCGTCGGCGAAGGCATCCGCGACAACGCCCCCGACGCCTTTGTCATCTGCATCACCAACCCGCTCGACGCGATGGTCTGGGCGCTGCGCGAATTCTCCGGCCTGCCGCATGAAAAAGTCTGCGGCATGGCAGGGGTTCTGGACTCCGCACGCTTCCGCCACTTCCTGGCCGAGGAATTCAAGGTCTCCATGAAGGACGTCACCGCATTCGTGCTGGGCGGCCATGGCGACACCATGGTGCCATCGGTGCGGTATTCCACCGTGGCCGGCATCCCGCTGCCCGATCTGGTCGAGATGGGCTGGACCACCCAGGACAAGCTCGACGCGATCGTGCAGCGCACCCGTGATGGCGGCGCCGAGATCGTTGGCCTGCTGAAAACCGGTTCTGCCTTCTACGCCCCGGCGACCTCGGCGATCGAGATGGCCGAAGCCTTCCTGAAAGACCAGAAACGCGTCCTGCCCTGCGCGGCCTATGTGGACGGGGCCCTCGGCCTGAACGGCATGTATGTCGGTGTGCCAACCGTGATCGGCGCCGGCGGCGTGGAGCGTGTGGTCGACATCAAGCTGAACGCCGAAGAACAGACCATGTTCGACGCGTCGGTCAAAGCGGTTCAGGGCCTGGTCGAAGCCTGCAAAGGCATCGACAGCTCGCTGGCGTAAGCCCAAGCTGACATTCTGTGATCTCGAAAGGCGCTCCTGTTGGAGCGCCTTTTTTGTGTCCGCCTCGCCAGATCTGGCCCCCCAGCGCAAACAGGGCGCAAATCCATGTCATAAAACTGTTTCACATTCGTCACAAAAGGCGGCGTGGAATCACATAACCTTTGTGATGCGAAGGGGGCCAACAGCGCCTTTCTAGAGAGGACAGCGGACGGTATTGCATCCTCTTGCTACGAAGCGCGGGTCTACCGCAGCCAAAATTCCTGTTCATCTTCAATCCGGTAGGAGGATCCTATGACCGACATTTTGTCGTCTGCCCCCCTGTGGGCAAAGACCCTGATCATGGTGGGAACGGCTGTCGCAGTACTGATCGTATTGATGGGCGGCGGTGCCATCAATGTGACGCGCGCGCAGGCCCGACGGTCGACCCAGAAAGAGGTCCGCGTGCGCATTTCCTGGTATGGCCTGCGGCGCCTGATGCCGCTCGGCAAACGGCCGCACAAACCGGAAACCGAGGTCAAACCACCGGCCGAATAACGCCGCCGACGGGCGCCCCAGCAGGCCCATCGGGGCGCCCGCACTCCGCCTCATGTGCTGTAAACCCAATGCTTGCCAAACGGGAATTCGCTGACAACGGACAGCGCGAATCGCAGCATTTTAGTCGTTTTCAATATGTGATCACACGCCACAAACCCGTGATCACAAATGCACAAAAACTCCATCATTTAGCGCTCACGCGGCAGAAAACCCTTTAACCTCCTGTTTGATCAAGGCGTATTAGAAAGGGACAAATGTAGCCAGACGGGACAGTTTCTCATGAACATCCACGAATATCAGGCCAAGGCCCTCCTTCGCAGCTATGGTGCGCCGGTTTCCGACGGGCGGGTTGTGCTGAAAGCAGACGAGGCCAAAACCGCCGCAGGGGAGCTTGACGGCCCGCTCTGGGTTGTAAAGGCCCAAATCCACGCAGGGGGCCGCGGCAAAGGGTCCTTTACCGAAGCCGATGCCGGTGAAAAAGGTGGTGTGCGCCTGACCAAATCGGTCGAAGAGGCCGCCCAGGAAGCCAAGAAGATGCTCGGCCGCACCCTGGTCACGCATCAGACCGGCCCGGCGGGCAAACAGGTCAACCGGATCTATATCGAAGCCGGGTCCGGCATCCAGACAGAGCTGTACCTGGCGCTGCTGGTCGATCGCGTCACTTCGCGCGTGTCGTTTGTCTGCTCCACCGAGGGCGGCATGGACATCGAAGAGGTCGCAGCAGAGACCCCGGAGAAGATCCTGTCCTTCTCTGTTGATCCGGCCACCGGCTATCAGCCCTACCACGGCCGCCGCGTTGCGTTCTCGCTCGGCCTCGAGGGCGCGCAGATCAAACAATGCGTCAAACTGATGGGTCAGCTTTACCAAGCCTTCACCGAGAAGGACATGGAGATGCTGGAGATCAACCCGCTGATCGTCGCGGACGACGGCAACCTCAAGGTGCTGGACGCCAAGGTCGGGTTTGACGGCAACGCGATCTACCGCCACGCCGATATCGCCGAACTGCGCGACACCTCGGAAGAGGACCCCAAGGAACTGGAAGCCTCCAAATACGACCTGAACTACATCACGCTTGATGGTGAGATCGGCTGTATGGTGAACGGTGCGGGTCTGGCGATGGCCACCATGGACATCATCAAACTCTACGGCGCGGAGCCTGCAAACTTCCTCGACGTGGGTGGCGGCGCCACCAAGGAGAAAGTGACCGAGGCCTTCAAGATCATCACCTCTGACCCCAACGTCAAAGGCATCCTGGTGAACATCTTCGGCGGCATCATGCGCTGCGACGTCATCGCCGAGGGCGTGATCGCCGCGGTGAAGGAAGTCGGCCTGAAGGTTCCGCTGGTTGTGCGCCTTGAGGGCACCAACGTCGAGAAGGGCAAGGAGATCATCGCGAATTCCGGCCTGAACGTGATCGCGGCGGATGACCTGTCCGACGGTGCCCAGAAGATCGTGAAAGCGGTCAAGGGCTAAGCGGGATGCGTTGGCTTAAACTTTCATGTGTTGCTGTCGCCTTGGGCGCTGCTCTTCCCGCGCATGCGGATGCTCCGGGAGGGCAGAAGGTGACCCTGAAGATGGCGGGGCAACTCTACGGAAGTATTTGCCAAAACGCCTACCCTAACGTGAAGGCTGCAATCGCAACGGCCGAAGCCAACAGCTTCGTACTCGACCAAGCGACTGGCCTTCACGAGCACCCCAAATTCGCGATCCATCTGCGCATCAATTCCAAGGTCTGCAGTGCGCGCTTCGTGGCCCGTAAGGGGCGCGACGAATTGCCTGGCGCGGAATTTGCGGAATCGACAGCAGAGATGATCAAACCCGGCGCCAAGCCGGGGAACCCCGAAATCAAAAGTGCTCGTCTGAATTCGAATACATTCGACGTAGCCGTCGTACGATCCAGATAGCACAGAAGGAACCAATAAAATGGCAGTCCTCATCGACGAAAACACCAAAGTCATCTGTCAGGGCCTCACCGGCTCGCAGGGCACCTTCCACTCAGAACAGGCCATCGCCTATGGCACCAAGATGGTTGGCGGCGTGACCCCCGGCAAGGGTGGGCAAACCCACCTGGACCTGCCGGTCTTCAACTCCGTGCATGAAGCCAAGCATGTGACCGAAGCCAATGCGTCGGTCATCTACGTGCCGCCGCCCTTTGCCGCCGATTCCATCCTGGAGGCGATCGACGCCGAGATGGAACTGATCGTCTGCATCACCGAAGGCATTCCGGTGCTGGACATGATGAAGGTCAAGCGGGCGCTGGAAGGCTCCAAATCGCGCCTGATCGGCCCCAACTGCCCCGGCGTGATCACCCCCGATGCCTGCAAGATCGGCATCATGCCCGGCCACATCCACAAGCGTGGCTCGGTCGGTGTTGTGTCCCGGTCCGGCACCCTGACCTATGAGGCGGTGAAGCAGACCTCCGACATCGGTCTTGGCCAGTCCACCGCTGTCGGGATCGGCGGCGACCCGATCAAGGGCACCGAGCATATCGACGTGCTGGACATGTTCCTCGACGATCCGGAAACCCAGTCGATCATCATGATCGGCGAGATCGGCGGCTCTGCCGAGGAAGAAGCGGCGGAATTCATCGCCGAGCAGAAGAAAAAAGGCCGCTGGAAGCCAATCGCTGGTTTCATCGCCGGCCGCACGGCGCCTCCGGGCCGCCGCATGGGTCACGCGGGCGCGATTGTCGCCGGTGGCAAAGGCGGTGCCGAGGACAAGATCGAAGCGATGAAAGCCGCAGGCATCGTCGTTGCCGACAGCCCGGCCACCCTCGGCGAAGCGGTTCAGGCCGCCATCGCGAAGGGCTGATGCCACAGCGACCCAAGACAACGCTCGGGTCGGTCAGAACCTTGCGGGGTGGGCGTTTTGCGCCCGCCCCCGGACACCCTATGGATGCTGTTGCCGATGCGGCCGAATGGCCGCCTTCGCCGCAGGATCCGCCACTGTATTGAAACGAAACATTTCGCCCTTTTCGGGCTTTCAGTCCTAGGCGACGGGGCTGATTGCTTACGGTCCAAACGCACAAGAGGCACCCCCCCATGACCGACCAAAGCCCCAACGACACTTTTCATGCGTCCTCCTTCATGCAGGGGCATAACGCGGAATACCTGGAGCAGCTTTACGCCCAGTATGCCAATGATCCCAATGCGGTCGATGCCGCCTGGGCGGAATTTTTCCGCGCCATGGGCGATGCCGATCAGGATGTGAAGAACGAGGCCGCCGGGCCGTCCTGGGCGCGCGCCGACTGGCCGCCCGCCCCCGAGGATGATCTGACCTGTGCGTTGACGGGCGAATGGCCCGCCCCGGTGGAAACCAAGGCGGCCGGCAAGAAGATCAAGGAAAAGGCCGCTGAGAAGGGCGTTGCGGTTTCCAACGACCAGATCCAGCGCGCGGTTCTGGACTCGATCCGTGCGATCATGCTGATCCGCGCCTACCGTATTCGCGGCCACCTGGCGGCGGATCTGGACCCGCTGGGCATGCGCTCTGCCGCGTCGCACCCGGAGCTGGACCCAAAGAGCTATGGCTTCAACGACAGCGACATGGATCGCCCGATCTTCATCGACAACGTTCTGGGGCTGCAGGTGGCGTCGATGCGCCAGATCGTGGACATTGTCAAACGCACCTATTGCGGCACTTTCGCGCTGCAATACATGCATATTTCCGACCCCGAGCAATCCGCCTGGCTGAAGGAACGGATCGAAGGCTACGACAAGGAAATCCGCTTTACCCGCGAGGGGCGCAAGGCGATCCTGAACAAGATGGTCGAGGCCGAGGGCTTTGAAAAGTTCCTGCATGTCAAATACATGGGCACCAAGCGGTTTGGCCTGGACGGCGGCGAAAGCCTGATCCCTGCGATGGAGCAGATCATCAAGCGGGGCGGCAACCTCGGCATCAAGGATATCGTCATCGGCATGCCCCACCGGGGCCGTCTGTCGGTCCTGGCGAATGTGATGCAAAAGCCCTACAAGGCGATCTTCAACGAATTCCAGGGCGGCAGCTTCAAACCCGAGGACGTCGATGGGTCCGGCGATGTGAAATACCACCTCGGGGCGTCGTCGGACCGGGAGTTTGACGGCAACAAGGTGCACCTCAGCCTGACCGCCAACCCCTCTCACCTGGAGGCGGTGAACCCGGTTGTGCTCGGCAAGGTCCGCGCCAAGCAGGACCAGATGAACGATTCCGACCGGACCACGGTTCTGCCGATCCTGCTGCATGGCGACGCGGCCTTTGCCGGCCAGGGCGTGGTAGCGGAATGTTTCGCGCTGTCAGGTCTGCGCGGCCACCGGGCCGGGGGCACCATGCATATCGTCGTGAACAACCAGATCGGCTTTACCACGGCGCCGCATTTCTCGCGCTCTTCGCCCTATCCCACCGACAACGCGCTGGTGGTCGAGGCACCGATTTTCCACGTCAACGGCGACGACCCGGAGGCGGTGGTGCATGCCGCCAAGGTGGCCACCGAATTCCGCCAGAAATTCCACAAGGATGTGGTGCTGGACATCTTCTGCTACCGCCGGTTTGGTCACAACGAAGGCGACGAGCCGATGTTCACCAACCCGTTGATGTACAAGAAGATCAAGGGCCACAAGACGACGCTGTCGCTCTATACCGAACGTCTGGTCAAGGACGGGCTGATCCCCGAGGGCGAGATCGAGGACATGAAGGCGGCCTTCCAGGCCCGGCTCAACGAGGAATTCGAAGCGGGCAAAAGCTTTAAGCCCAACAAGGCCGACTGGCTGGACGGGCGCTGGTCGCACCTCGATAAGCAAAAAGAGGACTATCAGCGCGGCGAAACCGCCATCAAGCCCAAAACCATGGACAGCGTCGGGCGCGGCCTGACAACGCTGCCCGAGGGCTATCCGGTGCACAAGACCATCGGGCGTTTCCTGGATGCGCGCAAAAAGATGTTTGAGACCGGCGAAGGGTTTGACTGGGCCACCGGCGAGGCGCTGGCCTTTGGCTCCCTGCTGACCGAGGGCTATCCGGTTCGCCTGTCCGGGCAGGACAGCACGCGGGGCACCTTCTCGCAGCGCCACTCCGGCATCGTGAACCAGGAAACCGAAGAGCGCTACTATCCGCTCAACAACATCCGCAAGGGACAGGCGCAATACGAAGTCATCGATTCCGCCCTGTCGGAATATGCGGTTCTCGGGTTTGAATATGGCTACTCGCTGGCGGAACCCAACGCGCTGACCCTGTGGGAAGCGCAGTTTGGCGACTTTGCCAATGGCGCGCAGATCATGTTCGACCAGTTCATTTCCTCGGGCGAGAGCAAATGGCTGCGGATGTCGGGCCTTGTCTGCCTGCTGCCGCATGGGTTTGAGGGCCAGGGGCCGGAGCACTCCTCCGCCCGTCTGGAGAGGTTCCTGCAGATGTGCGGCCAGGACAACTGGATCGTCGCCAACTGCACCACGCCGGCGAACTATTTCCACATCCTGCGTCGCCAGATCCACCGCACCTTCCGCAAACCTCTGGTGCTGATGACGCCGAAATCGCTGCTGCGTCACAAGCTGGCGGTCTCCAAGGCGCATGAGTTCACCACCGGGTCGTCCTTTCACCGGGTGCTGTGGGATGATGCGGAAACCGGCGCGTCGGACACCAAACTGGTCGCCGACAAGAAGATCAAGCGCGTCGTGCTGTGTTCGGGCAAGGTCTACTACGACCTGCTGGAAGAACGCGACGCCCGCGGCATCGACGATGTCTACATCATGCGGATCGAGCAATATTACCCCTTCCCGGCGATCAGCCTGGTGAAGGAGCTTGAGCGGTTCAAGGATGCCGACATGGTCTGGTGCCAGGAAGAACCCAAGAACCAGGGCCCCTGGACCTTTATCGAACCCAATATCGAATGGGTCCTGACCCGGATCAAAGCCAAGCACACCCGTCCGACCTATGTCGGTCGCGCCACATCGGCCTCGCCCGCGACGGGTCTGGCCAGTGAACATAAAGCCCAACAAGCGGCGCTCGTCGACGAAGCGCTGAGCATCTGAGGAAGATTGAGATCATGACCACCGAAGTGCGCGTGCCCACCCTGGGCGAATCTGTCACCGAAGCAACGGTTGCCACCTGGTTCAAGAAGGCCGGCGATCCCGTGGCCCAGGACGAGATGCTCTGTGAGCTGGAAACCGACAAGGTGACCGTCGAGGTCCCCGCCCCGGCCTCTGGCACCCTGGCCGAGATTGTCGCGAACGAAGGCGACACCGTCGGCGTCGATGCGCTGCTGGCCAATATCGCCGAAGCCGGCGAAGCAGGCCCCGAGACGCCCGAGCCGAAGACCAGCGCAGAAGACGCCCCCGCCAAGGGCGACAGCGCCGCCGCCTCTGTCGATGTGATGGTGCCCACCCTGGGCGAAAGCGTCACCGAGGCGACCGTTTCCACCTGGTTCAAGAAGGTCGGCGACACGGTCGCGCAGGACGAAATGCTCTGTGAGCTGGAAACCGACAAGGTTTCGGTCGAAGTGCCAAGCCCCGCCGCCGGCGTTCTGGCCGAGATCACCGCCCCAGAGGGCGCAACCGTGGATGCCAGCGCCAAACTCGGCGTGATCTCTGGCGGTGAGGCGTCGGCAGCGGCGGCCCCGGCCACAGCGCCAGCCGCAGCTGCGGCTCCGGCCGCCGCGTCCAAGGACGTCGCCAATGCGCCATCGGCGGAAAAGGCGATGGCCGAAGCCGGGCTGGACGCCGCCAACGTCAAAGGCACAGGCCGCGACGGGCGCATCATGAAAGAAGACGTCGCAAGCGCAATCGCGGCTGCGAAATCAGCACCTGCCGCCGCCTCGGCCCCCGCCGCGCCACGCGCGCCCGTGGCCGCAGATGACGCTGCCCGCGAGGAACGGGTGAAGATGACCCGTCTGCGTCAGACCATCGCCCGGCGTCTGAAGGACAGCCAGAACACCGCCGCAATGCTGACCACCTACAACGAGGTCGACATGACCGAGGTGATGGCCCTGCGCAACGAGTACAAGGACCTGTTCCTGAAGAAGCATGGCGTCAAACTGGGCTTCATGTCCTTCTTCACCAAGGCATGCTGCCACGCGCTGCGCGAGGTCCCCGAGGTCAACGCCGAAATCGACGGCACCGACATCGTCTACAAGAACTTCGTCCACATGGGCATCGCCGCGGGCACGCCCACGGGCCTGGTGGTTCCGGTCATCCGCGACGCCGATGCGATGTCCTTTGCCGACATCGAAAAAGCAATTGCCGAGAAAGGCGCGCGCGCCCGTGACGGCAAGCTGTCGATGGCGGAAATGCAAGGCGGCACCTTCACCATCTCCAACGGGGGTGTCTATGGCTCGCTGATGTCCTCACCGATCCTGAACCCGCCGCAGTCCGGTATCCTGGGCATGCACAAGATCCAGGACCGTCCGATGGCGATCAACGGCAAGGTGGAAATCCGCCCGATGATGTATCTGGCGCTGTCCTATGACCACCGGATCGTCGACGGCAAAGGCGCTGTGACCTTCCTCGTGCGCGTCAAAGAAGCGCTGGAAGATCCCCGCCGGTTGCTGATGGATCTGTAAGCTTGGCATTAATTGCAGCCAACGACTATGAGGATCTACCCAATGAGCCAATTGCTCGTTGGCTGCAATTACGTGATCTATTGGAAAGGCGCCTATTAGACTCTCAAGACTACGAAAGCGGGCTGCCAGTTTGGGCAATGCTGGAATATTCCCACGTCCTGAGCGTAACGGCCCAAGCCATCCGGCCGGAAACGCTCTCTGCTATTTCCGTAGGCAACGCTCTAGACGAGTTCGATGAGTTCCGAGCGAAAGCGGCGGCGTTGGCAGCGCAACTATCATTTCAGCCTCGTAAGTCTGGGCAGGCCGATGTGCTTCCAGTTTCATCTGCGGTGCGAGGTCGGCTTATTTCTGAAGTAGATCGCTTAACCGACATCGTTCGCCAGTCTGAGTTAGCCGATCATCGCAAAGAGAAAGTCTTTTCTCTTCTGAAAAGACTACGTTCAGAAGTCGAAGCGGAAAAACTCGACTACAACAATACACTTAAAGCAATCTCTTTATGTGCAGCGGCGCTCGTCGGGACGACTTCGTTCCTTGCGGATGCGCCGCACGCAATTGCAACCATAGCGCAACTCATCGGCTTGCAAGAAGAAGCTCACCAGGAAAAGCTGCAAATATTAGCCCTTCCTAGCGAGCCCGCAGTGCCAAAGCTTCCGCCACCTCCTCAAAAGCGCCTCCCACCGCCAAGTGTTGACTGAAAAAATGACCCCTGAACTCACCGCCCTCACCCTCGCCGCGCTCCTGCAGGTTTTCCAGATCGCCCTGATGGCGGTGCCGGCCAACCTGGAACTCGGCCAGGGCAAGACCCTCAGCCCGCGCGACCGCGACCGGCTAGGCGGCGATCTGCAGGATCAGGTCTCCAGACGCACCGCGCGGCTCTACCGGGCGATGAACAACCACTTCGAAGGTCTCATCCTCTTCACCGTCGCCTGCGTCACTGTCACCCTGACCGACAGCAGCGCGCCCTTTACCACCGCCTGCGCCTATGCCTACCTCGCCGCGCGGCTGGCCTATATCCCCGCCTACGCCTTTGGCTGGGTGCCCTGGCGCAGCTTCATCTGGGCCGTCGGCTACCTCGCCACCGCCCTGATGCTGATCGCGGCACTGCTATGACCCTTCATCTTTTCTCAAATACCTCGGGGGAGGCCCGCAGGGCCGGGGGCAGCGCCCCTCTGTCAGCCTCTCCACCAACCCAACATTAAGGAGCACATGACCCATGGCATCCTATGACGTCATCATCATCGGCGCAGGCCCCGGCGGCTATGTCAGCGCCATCCGCTGCGCCCAGCTGGGCCTCAAGACCGCCATCGTCGAAGGCCGCGAGACCCTTGGCGGCACCTGTCTCAACGTCGGCTGCATCCCCTCCAAGGCGCTGTTGCACGCGACCCATATGCTGCACGAAGCAGAACACAATTTTGGCGCCATGGGCCTCAAGGGGAAATCTCCTTCGGTCGACTGGAACCAGATGAAATCCTACAAGGATGAGGTCATCGGCCAGAACACCGGCGGCGTTGAATTCCTCATGAAGAAGAACAAGATCGACTGGCTCAAGGGCTGGGCCTCGATCCCCGAGGCGGGCAAGGTCAAGGTCGGCGACGACACCCATGAGGCCAAGAATATCGTCATCGCCTCCGGCTCCGTGCCCTCCGCCCTGCCGGGTGTTGAGGTCGACAACGACAGCGGCATCGTGGTGGACAGCACCGGCGCACTGGCGCTGCCGAAGGTGCCCAAGAAAATGGTGGTGATCGG
Organism: Tritonibacter horizontis; assembly: GCF_001518015.1. Lineage (GTDB taxonomy): Bacteria > Pseudomonadota > Alphaproteobacteria > Rhodobacterales > Rhodobacteraceae > Epibacterium > Epibacterium horizontis. Next base: position 816 of record NZ_LPUY01000017.1, on the reverse strand, counting down.
CGCCGGCGTTATCGGGCTTGAGCTTGGCTCGGTCTATGCCCGCCTCGGCACCGAGGTCACCGTGGTCGAATATATGGACGCAGTCTGCCCCGGCATGGACAAGGACGTCCAGCGTGGCTTCAAGCGGATCCTGGAAAAGCAGGGCCTCACCTTTATCATGGGGGCCGCCGTCCAGGGCGTCGAGACCACCAAAACCAAGGGCAAGGTCAAATACCAGCTCAAGAAGGGCGGCGACGAAGAAACCCTCGACGCCGATGTGGTGCTGGTTGCCACCGGGCGCAAACCCTATGCGGAGGGCCTCGGCCTTGATGCGCTGGGGGTCAAGATGACCGAACGCGGCCAGATCGCCACCGACGGCCACTGGGCCACCAACGTCCAGGGCATCTACGCCATCGGCGACGTCATCGAGGGGCCGATGCTGGCCCATAAGGCCGAAGACGAAGGCATGGCCGTCGCCGAGGTGATCGCGGGCAAACATGGCCACGTGAACTACGGCGTCATTCCTGGCGTCGTCTACACCACGCCCGAGGTGGCCACCGTCGGCCAGACCGAAGACGCGCTGAAGGCCGAGGGCCGCAAGGTCAAGGTCGGCAAGTTCAACTTCATGGGCAACGCCCGCGCCAAGGCGGTGCATCAGGCCGAGGGTGGTTTCGTCAAGCTGATCACCGATGCCGAGACCGACCGGGTGCTGGGCGCAGCCATCATCGGCCCCGGCGCCGGCGATCTGATCCACGAGATCTGCGTGGCGATGGAATTCGGCGCCTCCGCCGAGGACATCGCCCTGACCTGCCACGCGCATCCGACCTATTCCGAGGC
>NZ_LPUY01000016.1 GCF_001518015.1 Tritonibacter horizontis | reverse complement strand
GGTCGGATCGCAACGCGATCCGACCCGCACTGCCCGCTGGCAGTGCGCCCTGTCGCACATCGGTCAGACTCGAATCAGACCTAGAAAGGAATATCGTCTCTGGCGGTCACAAAACGGGCGACGACCTTTTTCAGGCCCGCCTTTTCAAAATCCACTTCCAGCTTGTCGCCTTCGATACCGGCGATCACGCCATAGCCGAACTTCTGGTGAAACACCCGCTCGCCCAGCGTGAAAGAAGAGGTCGCCGTCAGATCAATGATCTGCGTCCGGCTTTCTTTCGGCTGACTCATGCCCCGTTCCCCCGCCCGGGCCTGCATCCGTTTCCAGCCGGGCGAATTATACCCGTCCGCCTGCGCCATGCGCTCCTCGATGGTGGAGCGTATCGGCGCCTCCTCGAACCCGGCCCGGGGGGCCGCTGCACCATAGCCACCGCCATACAGCCCGGGCGGGGTCAGCACCTCCACGTGTTCTTCCGGCAATTCATCGACAAAGCGCGAGGGCAATTGCGACTGCCATTGACCAAAGACCCGCCGGTTGCCCGCAAAGGAGATCGTGCAAAGCTCCTCCGCACGGGTGATGCCGACATAGGCCAGGCGGCGCTCCTCTTCGAGGCCCTTCAGCCCGCTTTCATCCATCGACCGCTGCGAGGGGAACAATCCGTCCTCCCAGCCCGGCAAAAAGACCGCGGGGAACTCCAGCCCCTTGGCCGCATGCAGGGTCATGATCGAGACCTTCTGCTCGGCATCCTGTTTGTCATTGTCCATGACCAGGCTGACATGTTCGAGGAACCCTTGCAAATTCTCGAAGTTTTCCAGCGCCTTGACCAGTTCCTTGAGGTTTTCGAGTCGGCCGGGGGAATCCGGGTTCTTGTCGTTCTGCCACATGGTGGTGTAGCCGGATTCGTCCAGGATGATCTCTGCCAGTTCCATATGCGACAGGTCGCCGTCGCCCGCCAGTCGGCCCCAGCGCGCCAGATCATCGACCAGACGGCGCAGCGCGGTGCCGCCCTTGCCCTTGATCAGCCCTTCGTCCAGCGCCAGCCGGGCGCCATCGACCAGCGACACGCCATTGGCGCGCGCCACCGTCTGCAGGGTCTGCTGGGCCTTGTCGCCCAGCCCGCGTTTCGGGGTGTTCACGATCCGCTCGAAGGCGAGGTCATCGTCCGGCGAAATCACCTGCCGGAAATAGGCCATGGCATCGCGGATCTCCAACCGCTCGTAAAAGCGGGGGCCGCCGATGACGCGATAGGGCAGACCGATGGTCAGAAACCGATCCTCAAAAGCGCGCATCTGGTGCGAGGCGCGCACCAGAATTGCCATCTCGTTCAGCCCGATGGGACGTTGGCCACGGGTGCCGCGCTGGGTCGCCTCGATCTCTTCGCCGATCCAACGGGCCTCTTCCTCGCCGTCCCAATGGCCGATCAGGCGGAGCTTTTCGCCGCCCTCGGCCTCGGTCCACAGTTCCTTGCCCAGGCGGCCCTCGTTGCCGCGAATGACGCCGGAGGCGGCGGCAAGGATATGCGCGGTGGAGCGATAGTTCTGCTCCAGCCGGATCACCTTGGCACCGGAAAAATCCTTTTCAAACCGCAGGATATTGCCCACCTCGGCGCCGCGCCAGCCATAGATCGACTGGTCATCATCGCCGACGCAGCAGATGTTTTTGTGCCCCGCCGCCAGCAGCCGCAGCCAGAGATACTGGGCCACGTTGGTATCCTGATACTCGTCCACCAGAATAAAGCGGAACCAGCGATGATACTGCGCCAGCAGGTCCGGGTTGGTCTGAAAGATCTCGACCACATGCAGCAGCAGGTCGCCAAAATCGACGGCATTCAGCGCCTTCAGGCGGGCCTGGTACTGGGCGTAGAATTCCGTACCGCGATAGTTATAGGCGCTGGCATCGCTGGCGGGCACTTTCTCCGGCGTCAGGGCGCGGTTTTTCCAATCGTCGATGATATTGGCCAGCATGCGGGCGGGCCAGCGTTTGTCGTCGATACCTTCCGCCTTGATCAGCTGTTTCAACAGGCGGATCTGGTCGTCGGTGTCCAGAATGGTGAAATTGGATTTCAAGCCGACCAGTTCGGCGTGGCGGCGCAACAGTTTGACGCAGATGGAATGGAAGGTGCCAAGCCAGGGCATGCCCTCGGCGGGCTGGCCAAGCATACGCCCCACCCGTTCCTTCATCTCGCGGGCGGCCTTGTTGGTGAAGGTCACGGCGAGGATTTCGTTGGTGCGGGCCTTGCCCGTCGACAACAGGTGCACGATGCGGGTGGTCAGCGCCTTGGTCTTGCCGGTGCCGGCGCCGGCCAGCATCAGGACGGGACCATCCAGGGTTTCAACCGCCTCCCGCTGGGCCGGGTTCAACCCGTCGAGATAGGGCATGGGCCGCGCGGCCATGGCACGGGCGGACAGGGATGCGCCCTCGAAGGCGTCCATTTCGTCGAAACTGCTCATGGCGATCAATCTAGAGTTTTCAGCCCCGGAGGGAAAGAGTTTGTTCACGACATGTTCCGAGGTTTTCGCGCCTTATTTTCAACCGCGTCGGGTTGCATGCCGCAAACGGGCCGCAAAACAGCCAAAGGACGCGGGTGCTTGCCGAATCGTGCGGCGCGGGGCCTAGTCCATGACCATGACATTGGACCAGAGATATCCCGGCGTTGACGATCTGCGGGCGCGGGCACGCCGCCGCCTGCCCCGCTTTGTCTGGGAGTATCTGGACAGTGCCACCGGACAGCAGGCCACCCAGGCGCGCAACCGGCTGGCGCTGGACCGGATCGGGCTGCTGCCGGCGATCCTGGGCGGGCCGAAAGAGGTGGATCTGAGCTGCACCCTGTTTGGCGCGCGCCTTCCTGTGCCCTTTGGCATCGCGCCGCTTGGCATGTCGGGGCTGATCTGGCCCGATGCCGAAGGCCATCTGGCGCGCCACGCCCGCGCCGCCGACATTCCTTATGGGTTGTCCACGGTGGCCAGTCAGAGCCCGGAGGATCTGGCGCCTCATCTGGGCGATCACGGCTGGTTCCAGCTCTACCCGCCCAAGGACGAGACCATTCGCAAGGATATGCTGGCGCGCGCCCGCGCCGCCGGGTTCAAGGTGCTGGTGCTGACGGTGGATGTGCCGGTGGCCTCGCGCCGCGAGCGGCAGGTGCGGTCCGGTCTGACCCAACCGCCACGGCTGACCCCGCGCCTGCTGGCGCAGGTGGCGCGGCGTCCCGCCTGGGCGCTTGGGATGGCGGCGCGGCATCGGCGCGACGGCGGCATGCCACATATGCGAACGCTGGATAAATACACCAGCGGGGCCGCCGCCGCGGCGCTGTCGTCGACCGCTCATATCGGGTATCTGCTGCGCACCGCCCCCGATTGGAGCTATCTGGACTGGCTGCGCCAGCATTGGGAGGGCCCGCTGGTGGTCAAGGGCGTGCTGGATGTGCGCGATGTGGCGCGGCTGGAAGCGGCCGGGGTCGATGGGATCTGGATTTCCAACCATGGCGGCCGCCAGTTTGATGCCGCCCCGGCCAGCATCGAGGTGCTGCCGCAGATCCGCGCGGCAACGCAGCTGCCGCTGATACTCGACAGCGGGCTGGAGGGCGGGCTGGATATCCTGCGTGCACTGGCCTGCGGCGCCGATTTCGTGATGTTCGGACGCGCCTATCATTATGCATTGGCGGCCCTGGGCGCGGCGGGTCCGGCGCATCTGAGCGACATCCTGCGCCGCGACATGGCGGCCAATATGGGTCAGCTCGGGGTTGCCACCCTGCCCGAATTGCGGGCGGTGACGCAGGTCGATTTGTCCTAACCGCCCCGCCCGCCACAGGCACGGAACAGGAAACGGCGCATAAAAAATGGCGCGATCCCCGCCCGGGATCACGCCATTTCGCCTTCCCCCCCGGTCAGGCTGGATCTTGTCTGGTCTGGTTCAGGCCGCCGCAAGCAGCTGTTTGAAGCTGGCAAGGAAATCCCGCACCATGTGGCGCACGCTGAGATCGCGACCCCGCAGCGGGCTGTTGATCGGCATCAGGTCGGCCAGGGCGGCGGTTTTTTCATTGCCCAGCAGCGGCAGCGCCTTGGGTGTTTCGGTCACGAAGGTCCAGTCGGTGAAGGCGCGCATCTCGATCTCGCGGGCTTCGATCACTTCGAATTCGCCATGACGCGGGTCATTCTGGATCATCTGGGCGCGGCGGCGGATGGCCGCTTCGTCGCCTTCGAGAATGTGCAGGAACTTGCCCTGATGCGCCACCAGCATACCGGTCAGCCCGTTGCGGCGATTGTTGCGGTGACAGGCGCCCGCGATATCTGCGATCTGGTGATCGGTGAGCGAGCAAGTTGCGGTGCTGACATAGACAAAACGGTGCATCGGGTTCGGTTCCTTGAAAAATCGTGGGCGGTTGAACTTACTTTCCTGGGGTCTTGGAGATCGCTTCTGGCTGATCCTTAGCTGTTGATTAAAATTTACCTGAAACTCGACAGAATAGAAGAACTACTCGAAAGAGTGGTTAACGATCGGGCAAGCGCGCGATAGAATGCTGCAGTGCAAAAAAGTGCGTGCTTCTATCCTTTGGGCTAGGTACAACATCGCCAGCCCGCTCTACAAAGTGGGTTTCTGCGGTGGCAAAACCCGCCTGTGCGGGCAAAACCTTCTCGTTTCGGCACTCCCACCCGCCGAAATTCAGGAAACAAGGGCGTAAATGAGCGCGATCATGCCGCAGAGACCGATAGGCCAGAGAGGCTTGCATGCCAAACAGCCGCAAGCACCCGCCAAAATCATCAAGACCCCGGGGGATGAAGATGACCGAGTTCAATAAGATCCTGATAGCCAACCGTGGCGAGATCGCCATTCGTGTGATGCGTGCCGCCAATGAGATGGGCAAGCGCACCGTCGCCGTCTACGCCGAAGAGGACAAGCTGGGCCTGCACCGTTTCAAAGCGGACGAAGCCTATCGCATCGGCGAGGGTCTTGGCCCGGTCGCGGCCTATCTGTCGATCGACGAGATCATCCGCGTGGCCAAGGAATGCGGCGCGGATGCGATCCATCCCGGCTATGGGCTGTTGTCCGAAAACCCGGATTTCGTTGACGCCTGCGCCCGCAATGGCATCACCTTTATCGGCCCACGGGCGGAAACCATGCGCGCCCTAGGCGACAAGGCGTCGGCCCGTCGCGTGGCGGTGGAGGCCGGGGTGCCGGTGATCCCGGCGACCGAAGTGCTGGGCAACGACATGGACGCGATCCGCAAGGAAGCGGCCAAGGTCGGCTATCCCCTGATGCTGAAAGCCTCCTGGGGCGGCGGCGGTCGCGGCATGCGTCCGATCCAGTCCGAGGCCGAGCTGGAAGAAAAGGTGCTGGAGGGCCGCCGCGAGGCCGAAGCCGCCTTTGGCAATGGCGAGGGCTATCTGGAGAAGATGATCATCCGGGCCCGTCACGTCGAGGTGCAGATCCTGGGCGACAAGCACGGCGAGATCTACCACCTGTTTGAACGGGACTGTTCCGTGCAGCGCCGCAACCAGAAGGTCGTGGAACGCGCCCCCGCCCCCTATCTGACCGAAGCGCAGCGCGCGGAAATCTGCGAGCTGGGCCGCAAGATCTGCGCCCATGTGGATTACGAATGCGCCGGCACCGTTGAATTCCTGATGGATATGGAAACGGAGCAGTTCTATTTCATCGAGGTGAACCCCCGCGTGCAGGTGGAACATACGGTCACCGAAGAGGTCACCGGCATCGACATCGTGCAGGCGCAGATCCTGATTGCCGAGGGCAAGACCCTGGCCGAGGCGACCGGCAAGGCCGCCCAGTCCGAGATCACACTGAACGGTCACGCGCTGCAGACCCGCGTCACCACCGAGGATCCGCTGAACAACTTCATTCCCGACTATGGCCGCATCACCGCCTATCGGTCGGCCACCGGCATGGGCATCCGTCTGGATGGCGGCACCGCCTATGCGGGCGGGGTGATCACGCGCTATTACGACAGTCTCCTGACCAAAGTGACCGCCAAGGCGCCGACGCCGGAAAAGGCGATTGCCCGCATGGACCGCGCCCTGCGCGAATTCCGGGTGCGCGGTGTCAGCACCAACATCGCCTTTGTCGAGAACCTGCTGAAGCATCCGACCTTCCTGTCGAATGAATACACCACCAAGTTCATCGACGAGACGCCGGAGCTGTTCCAATTCGCCAAGCGTCGTGACCGCGGCACCAAGGTGCTGACCTATATCGCCGATATCTCTGTCAACGGTCACCCGGAGACCGAAGGCCGCGCCGCGCCCTCAGCCGACCTGAAAGAGCCGCGCGCGCCAAAGGTCGACAAGGGCAACACCCCCTATGGCACCCGCAACCTGCTGGAGCAGAAAGGCGCCAAGGCCGTCGCCGACTGGATGAAGGCGCAGCGCCAGCTCCTGCTGACCGACACCACCATGCGCGACGGTCACCAGTCCTTGCTGGCCACCCGCATGCGCAGCCATGACATGATCAAGGTGGCCCCGGCCTATGCGCAGAACCTCAGCCAGCTGTTCTCGGTCGAGTGCTGGGGCGGCGCGACGTTCGATGTGGCCTATCGCTTCCTGCAGGAATGCCCCTGGCAGCGCCTGCGCGACCTGCGCGAGGCGATGCCGAACCTGATGACCCAGATGCTGCTGCGCGCGTCCAACGGGGTGGGTTACACCAACTATCCCGACAACGTGGTGCAGTTCTTCGTCAAGGAAGCCGCCAAGGGCATCGACGTTTTCCGCGTCTTTGACAGCCTCAACTGGGTCGAGAACATGCGCGTCGCCATGGACGCCGTGGTCGAGAGCGGCAAGATCTGCGAAGGCACCATCTGCTATACCGGCGACATCCTCGACCCCGCGCGGGCCAAATATGACGTGAAATACTACGTCGGCATGGCGAAAGAGCTGGAAGCGGCCGGCGCGCATGTGCTGGGCCTGAAGGACATGGCGGGTCTGTTGAAACCGGCCTCGGCCAAGATCCTGATCAAGGCGCTGAAAGAAGAAGTCGGCCTGCCGATCCATTTCCACACCCATGACACCTCTGGCATTGCGGGCGCGACCATTCTGGCAGCGGCGGATGCGGGCGTTGATGCTGTGGATGCGGCAATGGATGCGTTCTCGGGCGGCACCTCGCAGCCCTGTCTGGGGTCCATCGTGGAGGCGTTGAAGAACACCGACCGCGACACCGGTCTGGACATCGGCAACATCCGCGAGATCTCGGAATATTGGGAGCAGGTCCGGGCGCAATATGCCGCCTTTGAAAGCGGCCTGATGGCGCCGGCCTCCGAGGTCTATCTGCACGAGATGCCCGGCGGTCAGTTCACCAACCTCAAGGCACAGGCGCGATCCCTGGGTCTGGAGGAGCGCTGGCATGAGGTCGCCCAGACCTATGCCGATGTGAACCAGATGTTCGGTGATATCGTCAAGGTGACGCCCTCCTCCAAGGTGGTTGGCGACATGGCGCTGATGATGGTCTCTCAGGGCCTGACCCGGGCGCAGGTGGAAGACCCGAAATCGGATGTGTCTTTCCCCGACTCGGTCGTGGACATGATGCGCGGCAACTTGGGCCAGCCTCCCGGCGGGTTCCCCGAGGGCATCGTCAAGAAGGTGCTGAAGGGCGATGCGCCCAACACGGAACGCCCCGGTGCCCATCTGGAGCCGGTGGATATTGAAGCCACCCGCGCGGATCTGTCCAAGGAGCTGGAGGGGTTCAAGGTCGATGACGAGGATCTCAACGGCTATCTGATGTATCCCAAGGTGTTCCTGGATTACATGGGACGCCATCGCCAATACGGCCCGGTGCGTGCCCTGCCGACAAAGACCTTCTTTTACGGAATGGAACCCGGCGACGAGATCACCGCCGAAATTGACCCCGGCAAGAAGCTGGAAATCCGCCTGCAGGCCATTGGCGAAACGGATGAAAGCGGCGAGGTGAAGGTGTTCTTCGAACTGAACGGCCAGCCGCGCGTCATCCGGGTGCCGAACCGTCTGGTGAAATCCACCACCGCCGCCCGCCCGAAAGCCGAAGTGGGCAACCCCAACCACATTGGCGCGCCGATGCCGGGGGTTGTCGCCTCGATCGGGGTGCAGGTGGGCCAGCAGGTCAAGGAAGGCGATCTGTTGCTGACCATCGAAGCGATGAAGATGGAGACGGGTCTGCATGCCGAACGGGACGCCGTGGTCAAGGCCGTGCACGTCCAGCCCGGCGGCCAGATCGATGCCAAGGATCTGCTGGTCGAACTGGAGTAGATCGCCCGCGACTGGTTAAACCCGTCTGGAAAGACCCCCGGTGTCCCCGACACCGGGGGTCTTTTCGTTTCGGTCGGGCAGACCCCGCAAGGACGCGACAGGACAACGACAGAACGACAGAGTCGACGGGGCCGACGGGCGCGACCACAGAAGGTCCGGTGCCAAGATGGCTCAGGCCGTCTCCAGCCGGTATTTCTGAAACGGCGTGCCCTGATAGGTGACATCAGCAAGCCGTTTCGCCCCCAACCGGCGCAGCGCCCCCAGATGGCGGCGCGAGGGCGGCAACAGAAAGGTCACAAAGGGAATGCGCGGATCGGTGCGCGCGATGGCCAGCGCCTGACGTGCAAGGGTCAGGCCCAGCCCGAAGGCCTCGGGGCGCAGAACCAATCCGAAATCCCACGCCTCGTCCTCTTTCTGGAACCCGCCCCAACCGACATAGCGGTCGCCCTGCACAAAGGCCCAGTGGCCGAGCCCGTCCCGGTGCCAGCAGGCCTCTTTGGTGGCAACAAAACGGGCCGTGGTCTCGGCGTCCCAGATGACCCCGGCCAGAAGCGGCATATGCGCGGCCAGACGAGGGTCTGACATATGGCGGGCGATTTCGGCCAATGGGATCTCTGGCAAGCGCAGAAACCGGATGTCGGCAGCGGGGAAAGCGGGCATGGCGGACAAATACTCCGTTGGCGGGACCCCTTGTTTGTCACATGAAAACCGGGCCACGACACAAGCCGCGCGCCGCTCCCACCGGGTCACTTGGGCGTGAGCGGATGATCGGGCCCCGGATCGGGATCGGCCGTCAGGTGTGCAAACAGGGCAATGCGTCCAGGGGGCACGTTTCAACCGCGACCTGAGGCGGCAGCGGCGCCACTGCGTGGGCATCGGCGCGCCCCTGGCCACCCGGCTGCACCAGCAGCGCCAGCCCGATCGCCACCCCGAGCACGGTCAGGCGGGACACCTCTCCAAATTTCATCGCAATCTCTCCTCGATCTGCTTTGTGCTGTTGTTCAATCTGATACGGCGCGGTCTGGAAATCCCGTCGCGCAATCACACGGAAAATCGGCAAGACCGGCGCATTTTCCGCTTGCGCACCGGCACAGCGCCGCCTAAACCCGCGTCACCGAACAGGATGCGGGCGTAGCTCAGGGGTAGAGCATAACCTTGCCAAGGTTAGGGTCGGGCGTTCGAATCGCCTCGCCCGCTCCATTCGGTCCTCTTCCGGCACAGCAGATCCATTGGCCTGTTCACCAGCGGTGCGCTGTTGCGCCGCGCGGTCGGCAGAATTGTCTGCGCGATTGCGCTACGTGGGACTTGCCTTGTCCGGTCAGGCCGGGGTATCACCGTCGGTGAACAGAGCAAGAACTTCTTCAGGCGGGCGGAACATATGCTGACATCGGTGGAACTATGCGCAGGTGCGGGCGGTCAGGCCCTCGGGCTGGAGAAGGCCGGATATGACCACACGGCGCTGGTGGAAATCGACAAGCATTGCTGCGCCACCCTGCGCCACAACCGCCCCGTGTGGAACGTGCTGGAAGAAGATGTGCGGAATTTCAAATCCGTTGCCGGCGATTTTCGCGGCATTGATCTGCTGGCCGGCGGCCTGCCCTGCCCGCCGTTTTCCGTCGCAGGCAAACAGCTGGGCGAAAAGGACGAACGCAATCTGTTCGACGACGCCATCGACATCGTCGATTCCACCCGCCCCCGCGCGGTGATGATCGAAAACGTGCGTGGATTTCTCGACGCGGTGTTTCACGACTATCGCGAAAAGCTCAAAAGCCAGCTGGGCAAGCTGGGCTATGAAACCGGCTGGCGGCTGCTCAATGCTTCGGACTATGGCGTGCCGCAATTGCGCCCGCGGGTGGCGATCGTGGCGTTGCGGCGCGAGTTTGCGGACCAGTTCGACTGGCCAGACCCGCTGCCCCGCAACCCCGCCACGGTGGGGGAAACCCTGCTGGACCTGATGCAGGAACGCGGCTGGCGCGGGGCCGAGGATTGGGCGCGCAAGGCCGACGAGATCGCGCCGACCGTTGTTGGCGGCTCCAAGAAACACGGCGGACCGGACCTTGGCCCGACGCGGGCGCGCCGCGCCTGGGCCGCATTGGGGGTCGAAGGGCGCACCATCGCCAATGAGGCCCCCGACCCGTTTCACAACGACATGCCCCGGCTGACCGTGCGTATGGTCGCCCGCCTGCAGGGGTTTCCGGACAGCTGGCATTTCACCGGCGCCAAGACCAACGCCTATCGTCAGGTCGGCAATGCCTTTCCGCCGCCGGTGGCCGAAGCGGTCGCCCGCCAGATCCGCAGCGCCATCGCAAAGCCCAACCTGCATGTTGTTTCGGCCTGATCCCCAGTCCAGCCGACCACCCCGTCGCGCGCGATGAAGAAATCCCTGCCCCCCAGCCGGGTCACCCC
>NZ_LPUY01000015.1 GCF_001518015.1 Tritonibacter horizontis | reverse complement strand
GCCCGACACGACCCGCGCCGCGCGGACCAACATCGCGCGCGCGGCAGGACCCCTGCCGCCCCGGCGCGAGGGCGGGAGCTCCCGGTTCAAGATGCAATGTGCCTACCGGTCGTCACCGCCGCTGTTGGCGTCCATCTCGGCCTCTTCGATGACGCCATGGGCCGCACCAAGGGCCGCATCGCGCTTTGGCCCGGAGACCGTCGTCCCGGCGTCATCAACCACCCGCACCGTGACCTCACGATGGGCGAATTTGATCCCTTCGCGCTGAAACAAGGCCCGGATTTCCTCAAAGACCTTTTTGCGCACCAGCCATTGGTCGCCCGGTTTGGTCATGAACTTCACCCGGATGATCATCGCCGAATCCTGCATCTCGATGACGCCTTGCGACTTCAGCGGCTGAAGGAAATTCTCCCCGATCACCGGATCCTTCAGCAGATCCTGCCCCAGCGCCTTGATCATCTTGCGCACCCGCTCCACATCGGTGTCATAGGTCACCCGCAAGGGAAGCTTCATGATCACCCAGTCCCGCGAGTAATTGGTCAGAACCTGGATTTCGCCAAAGGGAATGGTGTGCAACGGCCCAAGGTGATGACGCAGCTGGAACGACCGGACCGAGATTTTCTCGACCGTGCCCTTCACTGAGCCAATGTCGATGTATTCGCCCCGTCGAAAGGCGTCATCGATCAGGAAAAAGGCCCCGGAAAACACATCCCGCACCAGGGTTTGCGACCCAAAGCCGACCGCCAGACCGACCACCCCGGCACCGGCGAACAACGGGCTGACATTCACGCCGGTTTCCATCAGTGCGATCAGCACGATGCTTACGGTGACAACCGCAAGGATGCCGCCGCGGAACAAGGGCAGCAGGGTGGCCAGACGGCTGGCGCTGGAGCCGCCGCCCTCGTCGCCAAGTTCGCCGTCCTCCTCGTCCTGGTTTTCCTCTGCGATCTTGCTGTCGATCCAGATGCGCGCGATGTGAAAGACAAGATACCCGATGAACAGGATCGTCAGCACGTCGAGGATACTGTCCAGCACCGAGTCCGGTTCGATTCTGAAATCGGCATCCCACACCAGGATCAGCGCCAGCGCCCCCCCGGCAAAGGCCAGCACCCCCGCCGCCCGGCGCGCCAGATCCCGGAAGGTGGCGAGCGGATGCGCCTGTGGCCGGCGCACCAGCCTGTGCGCGCCCGGGCCCTGCTCCGCCGTCCCGGCAGCCGCGCCCGTACCCGAGCCCGTACCGGGGCCAGTACGGGGGCCAGGATCTGCATCAGGATCGGCGCCAGCACCCGTGTCGTCTGCCGCGTCAACATCTTCGGCCAGCACCAGCACCCGGCGTCGGCCAGCAATATGTTCGATCACATAGTTGATCAGCCCATAGACCACCAGAATCGAGCTCAGCACCGCAAAGAGCCCCATGTTCGGCGGCACCGGACTGGGCCGTTCCAGCACCAGATCAAACGTCAGCGCCAGCCACCCGAAGGCGACATAGCCAATGATCATCGGCGCCCAGATCCAGGACAGCAATCGCATCGGCCAGTCGATGCTCTGCCCCGCCCGCACCGCGCGGATCGCCCTGGTCACCGCCCGGCCATTGACCAGCACCATGGCGATCCCGAGCAGCGACGAGACCAGCACCAGAATACTGTAGGTCAGCGCATAGATATTGTAGTTCAGGCCAAAATCCTTGACCCAGGTGGCAACCATCACCGCCGCGATATCAAAGGTCGCAAGGGTCGACACCCAGAGATAGAGCCGCCGCGCATCGCGGTCGGTCAGACTGGGAATGCGATACTGACTGAGATAGGGCGACAGCACCATGCGCCACAGATCCGAAATCGTCCGGGCCCCAAAGAAGGTCAGATAGACCGCCAGCGACGTGAACTCGACCGACACATCGCCGGAGGGGCCAAAGACCAGCATGGTGACCACCAGCGCAAAGACCATCGCGACCAGCGTCGCCCCCAGCCCGGTGGCAAACCGCATCAGCAGGAACGGCATCTTGCCGGGATAGCCAACCGGATTTGCTTCGATGCGGCTGACCACGAAGCGCTGGATGAACCGCTTGCCGTAGACTTCGATCGACAGCCAGCGCCCGATCAACAGCAACAGGGTGGTGACGCCCAGAACCTCCAGATAGGTCATGATGCGCCCGTCCGGGCTGGTGGCCCGCAGGATATAGGTCATCTCGATCAGCGAATTGGGCAGCGCCTGCAGCCGTTCGTCCAGCTTTTCGCGAAAGCTGCGGATCTCGGTCTGGGCGTGCATCATCGCCGAGGCCTCGCCCATCAGCTTGTCCCCCTGCCCCTGCCCCGCGTCCGCGCCATCCGCGCCGATCACCGTCGCCGTTGGCACCGGCTGCCCCTGACGATCCACTATGACAACGCTGACCCCGGCTTCGCTGGCCTGACGGATGGCTTCGGCCAGGGCCGAGACCTCCGCACTGGCCTCCGGCGCCGCGCCGCCCGCGGTGGGCAGCGCAATTTGCGCCAGGGCGGGCAAGGTCATCCCCAAAGTCAAAAGCAGGGCGACGGCCCATCCCCGAAGGGCAAAAAACAGGCTCTGCATGTGGCCGTCTCCCCGGCGTTTGGTTGCTGCCGGCTGCGTCTGAGGCGAAAAAGCCGCGCAGCTGGCACAATTGCGCCCCAGATTGTCTCCAGATCACATCCGTTTGATTGCATGCCCGTGGCGTGCAGGCTATATCACGGTTGTTTAATCGCCTGCGATTTTGGCCCTGCGTGTTCGTCGGGCCATAAAAATGCGAGGCAGCGAAATGATAAAACCGGCCGCGTCTTGTTGCTGACAGGCACGCGACCGCAGGAATGTTGGGGCGGAATATGGCCAAGACCCAAGGCGCCACAGACTCCGGGCGCCGCACCTCTCAGCGGCCATGGCGCCCCCTCACACGCCCCTTGCGGTCAGGCGCAGGCCTGTGTCGCTGCGCGCCGCACCGCCGCCCGTGTGCCGCCACATGAGTGCGGATCTGGCGACGTCGCGGCCGCGCCTTGGCCCTGCCACGGTCCGGGGGCCACGCATCCTCTTTTACAGTCACGACACCTTTGGTCTGGGCCACCTGCGCCGGTCGCGCGCGCTGGCCAGCGCCATAACCTCGGCCGACCCCAAGGCCTCGGCGATGATCCTGACCGGCTCGCCCGTGGCCGGGCGCTTTGCCTTTCCCAACCGGGTGGATCACATGCGCCTGCCCGGCGTGATCAAACGCACCGACGGGTCCTATGCCAGCCGCACCATGGGCATGAACATCGAGGACACGACCGAATTGCGCGCCGGGCTGATCCGCTCCACCGCAGAGCAGTTCGACCCGGATATTCTGGTCGTCGACAAGGAGCCAACCGGGTTTCGTGGCGAGCTGCTGCCCACGCTGGAGCTTCTGCAGGAGCGCGGCAAGGCCAAGCTGGTGCTCGGTCTGCGCGATGTGCTGGATGAACCCGACGTGTTGCGGGCCGAATGGGACCGCAAGAAGGCCCTGCATGCGACCGAGCGTTTCTATGACGAAATCTGGGTCTACGGGCTGCGCGACATCTATGATCCGACCGCCGGGATCGACCTCAGCGCGCAGGCCCAGGCCCGGATGCACTGGACCGGCTATCTGCGCCGCGACCTTGGCACGGTAGGGGCACCGCCAGAGCAACCCTATGTGCTGATCACACCCGGTGGCGGCGGCGATGGCGCGATGATGGTGGATCTGGCGATCTCCGCCTATGAACGCGACCCGACGCTTGGGCCGCGCGCGATGCTGGTCTATGGGCCCTTCCTGTCCGGCGAGACCCGCGCCGCGTTCGAGGAACGGGTGGCCGCACTCGACGGGCGGGTCACGGCGGTCGGGTTCGAAAGCGAGATCGAGACGCTGTTTGTCGGCGCGCAGGGCGTGATCTGCATGGGCGGCTACAATACCTTCTGCGAGGTTCTGTCCTTTGACAAACCCGCGGTGATCGTGCCGCGCACCTCGCCCCGGCTGGAGCAATGGATCCGCGCCAGTCGCGCCGAAGAGCTGAACCTGGTGACGATGCTGGACGAAACCCGCGACGGCTGGACGCCAGAGGCGATGATCGGCGCAATCCGCGCGCTGGAACAGCAACCCGCCCCGTCGCAGGCGATCGCGGACGGGCTGCTGGACGGGCTTGACTACGTGACCCGGCGCGTCGACACATTGCTGCACCAATTGCCGCGCGAGGCCGCCGAATGACGCCAAAACGCCCGGCGCTCGCCGTGCTGGTAAAGGGATGGCCGCGCCTGTCAGAGACCTTTATCGCACAGGAGCTGGTGGCGCTGGAGGCGGCGGGACAGCCGTTCGAGATCTGGTCCCTGCGCCATCCGACCGACACCAAGACCCACCCGCTGCACGACCGATTGCAAGCGCCGGTGCATTATCTGCCCGAATATCTCCACGACGCCCCCGCCCGTGTCACCCGCGCCCGCGCGGCGGCACGGGCGCTGCCGGGCTACGCCGAGGCCTGGCGGATCTGGCGCGCCGACCTGCGCCGTGATCCGACCCACAACCGTATCCGCCGGTTCGGGCAGGCCTGCGTTCTGGCCACCGAACTGCCGGCCGAGGTGCGCGGGCTCTATGCGCATTTCCTGCATACGCCATCGTCGGTGGCGCGCTATGCTGCCATCATGCGAGGGCTGCCCTGGGGGTTTTCCGCCCATGCCAAGGACATCTGGACCTCTCCCGACTGGGAGATTTCCGAAAAGCTGTCGGAGCAGTCCCATGGCGCGGCTTTTGGCGCCACCTGCACCGGGTTTGGCGCGCGCCATCTGCAGGACATGGCCGACGGCACCCCGGTGGATCTGATCTATCACGGGCTCGATCTCGGCCGTTTCCCGCCGCCGCCTGATCGCCCGACGCGGGCGCCCGATGCGCCCTTTCACATGATGTCCGTGGGGCGCCTGGTGGAAAAGAAGGGCTTTGACCGGCTGATTGCCGCACTGGCGCTGCTGCCCGCCGGGCTGGACTGGCACTGGACCCATATTGGCGGTGGCGGGCTGGGGGATCTCCTGCAGGATCTGGCCGCCGACCTCGGCGTGGCGGACCGCATCACCTGGCGCGGGGCCTGCGATCAGCCCGAAGTGATCGACGCCATGCGGGGCGCGGATCTCTTTGTGCTGCCCTCGCGGGTGGCGGCGGATGGCGACCGCGACGGGCTGCCCAACGTGCTGATGGAGGCCGCCTCGCAACGGCTGCCCATCCTGTCGACACCGGTGTCCGCCATCCCGGAGTTCATCGAAACCGGCACCCACGGGCTCCTGGTCGAGGACGCGCCCGCCGCGCTCGCCGCCGCCATGCAGCAACTGGCGGCAACGCCGCAGGACACCGCCCGCATGGCCGAGGCGGCGCTGATGCGCCTGCGCACCGACTTTGCGATGCCCCCCGGTATCGCGCAGCTCAACACCCGCCTCACCGAGATGCTGGAGCGTTGCCCATGACCCGGCCCAGAGTTGCCTTTTACGCCCCGATGAAGGCGCCGACCCACCCTGTCCCCTCCGGGGATCGCGCCATGGCACAAAGCCTGATGACCCTGTTGCAGCAGGGGCCCGTTGACAGCGCCCAGCCTCCCGGTGCCCCGTCCGGCGGCCCCCAGCCCCCCGGTGCCCAGCCCAACGGCGCCGAGGTCATCCTGGCCTCCGATCTGCGGCTGCACGACAAATTGGGCGACCGCCCCCATCAGGCGCTGCTGCAACAGCGCGCCGCGGATGAGGTCAGCCGCCTTGTCGAGGACATGCCAGAGGTCGATCTCTGGCTGACCTACCACAACTACTACAAGGCCCCCGATCTGATCGGCCCCGCCGTCGCCGCCGCGCGTGATATTCCCTATGTCCAGATCGAAAGCACCCGGGCCAGCAAACGCCTGATCGGCCCCTGGGCGGATTTCGCGCAGGCGGCGCATGCGGCGGCGGATCAGGCCGAGGTGATTTTCTACCTGACCGATCAGGACCGCGACACGCTGGAGCGGGATCGCGCCGGGGACCAGGCGCTGGTCCATCTGCGCCCTTTCCTGTCGCGCCCTGATCTGCCGCCACCGGGCAGGCTGGACGGCCCGATGCTGGCCGCGGGCATGATGCGTCAGGGGGACAAGCTGGCCTCTTATGCGCTGATCGCTGAAACCCTGCGCCACCTGCAGGCGATGGCGCCAAAGGGGCGCGCGGGCGACTGGCGGCTCCAGATTGCAGGCGACGGCCCCGCGCGCGCCGAGGTGGAGGCGCTCATGGCCCCCTTCGGCAATCGCGTGATCTTTCTCGGGCAGCTCTCGGCCGACGCCATGGCAACAGCCTATGGTCAGGCGTCGCTGTTCCTCTGGCCCGGGGTCAACGAGGCCTATGGCATGGTCTACCTCGAAGCCCAGGCGCATGGTCTGCCCGTCGTCGCCCAGGACCGGCCCGGTCTGCGCGATGTGCTGCTGCCCTCTGCCGATCCCGCCTGCTATCCGGCACCGCAAACCGGGGCCTCGGGCCTCGCCGCCGCAGTGGCGCGCCTGCTGTCGGACGCAACAGAACGCGCCGCCATCGGACGGCGGGCCCGGGACCATATCGCCACGCGCCACCTGTGCCCCGCCGCCCGCGCAACGCTCTGGTCCGCGCTGCGCCCGCTGCTGGAACGCGGCAGGTGATCCGCCTCGCCCTGCTGCGCCACGGCCATACGCCCTGGAACCGGGCCGGCCGTATTCAGGGCCGCAGCGACATACCGCTTGATGAGGCTGCCCGCGCCGAACTGGCCGCGCAACGCCTGCCGGACGACTGGCCCCAGGCCGAGCTGTGGTCCAGCCCCCTGCTGCGCGCCACCGAAACCGCCACGCTGGTCACCGGACAGACGCCCCGCACCGACCCGGCCCTGACCGAAATGTTCTGGGGCGACTGGGAGGGGCTGAAGGGCGTCGACTTGCGCGCGGATCCCGCGTCGGGATTTCGCGACATCGAGTCCTGGGGCTGGGACTACCGCCCCCCCGGCGGCGAAACCCCGGCAGAGGTCTGGACCCGCCTGCAACCCTGGCTCGCCCGGCTGAGCCGCGACTCGGTGGCCATTTGCCATATTGGCATCATGCGCATGATCCTCGCCCGCGCCCATGGCTGGAATTTCGACGGCCCCGCCCCGTTTCAGATCAAACGCAACCGCCTGTTCGTGGTGGAGATCACCGACACCGGTCACGGCCTCACCCCCTGGTCCACGCCGGTCCGCCTGCTCCCGGCAGAGGTGGCAACGCCCGCGCCACCAGCCGCAGCCCCGCCGACCGACTCCACATTGCCGAATACCCCACCACCTGACCCGACATCGCCTGGGGCCAAGACATGAAGGTGCTGATCGCCGTCACCCATCTGTTGGGCACCGGCCATCTGTCCCGCGCCCTGACGCTGGGGCGCGCCTTTGCCGCAGCGGGCCATCAGGTCACCGTCTGCTCGGGCGGCTTTCCCGCACCGCAGCTTGCGACCACGGGTGTCACCTTTGCGCAACTGCCTCCGCTGCGCTCGGACGGGGTGGCGTTTTCCCGTTTGCTGGATGAAACCGGCGCGCTTGCGACCGCGGCCTATCACGCCGACCGCCGCGCGCGGCTGGTGACCTGCGTGACCGCGCTGCACCCGGATGTGGTGATCACCGAGCTGTACCCCTTCGGCCGCCGCGCCCTGCGCGACGAGTTCCGCGCCCTGCTGGAGGCCGCCGACAGCCTGCCCCAGCGCCCCCTGATCCTGTCGTCGATCCGCGATATTCTGGCGCCCCCCTCCAAGCCGCAAAAGGCCGAAGCGGCGGATGCGATGATCGCCCGCTTCTATGACGCGGTGCTGGTCCATTCCGACCCCAAGGCCACCCGGCTGGAGGTCAGCTGGCCGGTCTCCGCCGCGCTGGCCGCAAAACTGCACTATACCGGCTATGTTGCCCCGGCGCCGGCGGCGCCTCATCCTGCGGGCCTGGGGCGGGGCGAGATCCTGGTCAGCGCGGGCGGCGGCGGTGTCGGCGATGCGCTCTATGCCTGCGCCGTGGCGGCGGCCAAACACATGCCGCAGCATCCCTGGCGCATTCTGGTGGGCGGCAGCGACGCCGCCGCGCGGATTGCCACCCTCGCCGATCCGACCTCGCCCGCGCGGCTGGAGCCGGCCCGCCCCGAGTTTCGCGCCATGTTGCCACATGCGGCCGCATCGGTCAGCATGTGTGGCTACAACACCGCGCTGGACCTGCTGCAATCCGGCGTGCCAAGCGTGCTCGTCCCGTTTGATGCCGGCAGTGAGGTGGAACAATCGCTGCGCGCGCAGAGCCTCGCGCCGCTCCCCGGTTTCGCGCTGGAGCCTGCAGCCAGCCTGACGCCAGAGCGGCTCTGTGCGGCGCTGCGTCAAGTCATGCAGGACACGCAACGCAGCCTTGACGGGTTTGAATTTGACGGGGCCCGCGCCAGCGTGGAGATTGTTGCAACGCTGCTGAGGAGGCAGCGTGCATGAATTTGGGGAGATCGCATGACACCGGACTGGGACGCGCTGGACGCCGAACTTGAGCTCTGGACCGCGGCGGGGCTGCGCCTGCCGCTCTGGTGGCGGGACGACGATGCGGTGGCCGGCAGCGCCGCTCTGACCCGACTAGAGGCTCTGGCGGCTGCCTGCGACATCCCCGTCCATCTCGCGGTGATCCCCGAGGGCGCCGGCGCGGACCTGGCCGAGATCGTGCAAACCTCGTCCCATCTGGTGCCGGTGGTGCATGGCTGGGCCCACAGCAACCACGCGCCCGATGACCGCAAGACCTGCGAATTCCCCAGCACCCGCCCGGTGGACGAGGCGCTGAACGATGCCGAACAGGGCATCGACCGGCTGAAGCATCTGTTCGGCCCGCGCCTGCAACCGATGTTCGTGCCGCCCTGGAACCGGATTTCGCCCGGCCTGCTGCCCTGGCTGGCGGGCCTTGGCTATGCAGCGCTGTCCACCTATGGGCCGCGCAAACGCGAACTGGCCGCGCCGGGTCTGGTGCAGATCAACACCCATATCGACCCGATCGACTGGAAGGGCAGCCGCAGCCTGCTCCCGCAGGATCAGATCCTTGCGCCGCTGCTGCTGCAGCTTCAGGCCCGGCGGGAGGGACGGCAGGACCGCACGGAACCGCTTGGTCTGCTCACGCACCACCTTGTGCATGACGCGGCAATCTGGGAGTTCAGCGAGACCCTCCTGCGCCGCCTGCTGGACGGGCCCGCGCATCCCTGGCGCTACAGCGAAAGGATCAGCTGAGATGAGCCGACTAGACAGTATGCTGCGCCGCCTGACCGCCCAGCGGGACGGGCTGAACTGGGCCGCCGCCGCCATTTCCGAGGTGTCCGGCGATGTGCTTGATCTCGGCCTGGGCAACGGGCGCACCTACGACCACCTGCGCAGCACGCTGCCGGAGCGCCGCGTCTGGGTTATCGACCGGGTGCTGCAATGCCACCCCTCCTGCGTGCCGCCCGAGGCGGATTTCCTTCAGGGCGAAGCGGAACCGATGCTGGCCCGGCTGGCGGCCAGTGATCACCGGCTGGCGCTGGCGCACTACGACCTTGGCTTTGGCGTCAAGGATCAGGATGTGGCGGAGGCGGCAAAACTGTCGCCCGCACTGGCGGCGGTGATGGCACCGGGCGGATTGGTGATTTCGGGTCAGCCCTTGGTCGGCTTTACAGAGATCGACGGCCCCGCAGGCATCCCGGAAGGGCGCTACATGTTCTACCGGGCGGGCTGACGCGCGCCAGGCGGCGCGCCAAAGTGACCTTCACCGCCGCAGCCCGACAGATTACAGCCCGACAGGCAGCAGTCAGACAGGCAACCGTCTGACAGGCAGAAATCAAATAAAACCGCAGTCAGACAAGACCGCAGCCCGGCAAGAGGGCCGGGTCGAAGGCCCGCGCCAGCAATCGCCGCCCGCCTTGCCAGAGGTTTTGCGCTTTGCTGTGCAAATCGCGGTGGCGCCGGGGCCGCGCCCTGCGGGC
>NZ_LPUY01000014.1 GCF_001518015.1 Tritonibacter horizontis | reverse complement strand
GCGCGAGGGGCAGCGCCCCTCGTCCCCATCCCAACCCGCCACCGGGCCAGACCATGACACGCCCGGCGCTGCATTTTCCGCCCGAACCGCTTGACCTCCCCCGCCCCCTCCGCCAAACAGCTGGAACGTATATAACCCGCAACCGGGCGTTCTGTGGGCGCCAAACCGACGAGGAGAGCCAGCAGATGGCCCAAGTCTCCCTTACCTTCCCCGATGGCAACGCACGCAGCTTCGACGCGGGTGTCACCCCGGCCGAGGTCGCCGCCTCCATTTCCACCTCTCTGGCGAAAAAAGCCATCTCCGCCACTGTGAACGGCGCCCATTGGGACCTGCAATGGCCGATCAACAGCGATGCCGCCATCTCCCTTCACACCATGAAGGACGAAGCGCAGGCCAATGAGCTGATCCGCCACGACCTCGCCCATGTCATGGCCCGCGCCGTGCAGGAGATCTGGCCCGACACCAAGGTCACCATCGGCCCGGTGATTGAAAACGGCTGGTATTACGATTTCGACCGCAAGGAGCCTTTCACTCCCGAAGATCTCGGCACCATCGAAAAAAAGATGAAAGAGATCATCAACAAGCGCGACGCGGTCCGCACCGAAGTCTGGGATCGTGCCCGCGCGATCCAGCATTACACAGACAACAACGAACCCTATAAGGTCGAGCTGATCGACGCCATTCCCGGCGACGAACCCTTGCGCATGTACTGGCACGGCGACTGGCAGGACCTCTGCCGCGGTCCGCACCTGCAGCACACCGGTCAGCTGCCGGGCGATGCCTTCAAACTGATGTCCATCGCCGGGGCCTACTGGCGCGGCGATTCCAGCCGCCAGATGCTGCAGCGGATCTACGGCGTTGCCTTCACCGGCAAGGAAAAGCTGAAAGCTCACCTGACCATGCTGGAAGAGGCCGCCAAGCGCGACCACCGCAAGCTGGGCCGCGAAATGAACCTCTTCCACATGCAGGAAGAAGCCCCGGGCCAGGTCTTCTGGCACCCCAACGGCTGGCGCGTCTACACCACCTTGCAGGACTATATGCGCCGCCAGCAGGACAAGGGCGGCTATGTCGAGGTCAACACCCCCCAGGTTGTGGACCGCAAACTCTGGGAAGCATCGGGCCACTGGGACAAATACCAGGAGAATATGTTCATCGTCGAAGTGGACGAAGAACACGCCCGCGAGAAGGCCATCAACGCGCTCAAGCCGATGAACTGCCCCTGCCACGTCCAGGTCTTCAACCAGGGTCTCAAATCCTACCGCGACCTGCCCCTGCGGATGGCGGAATTCGGCTCCTGCAACCGCTATGAACCCTCCGGCGCCCTGCATGGCATCATGCGGGTCCGTGGCTTCACCCAGGACGACGGCCATATCTTCTGTACCGAAGATCAGATCGAGTCAGAGACTGCCCGCTTCATCGCCTTCCTGTCCAAGATCTACGCCGACCTCGGATTTCACGACTGGACCATCAAACTGTCGACCCGCCCCGAAAAGCGCATCGGCAGCGACGAGAGCTGGGATTTTGTCGAACAGGCGCTTGGCGATGCCTGCAAGGCGGCGGGCTATGACTATGAACTGCTTGAAGGCGAAGGCGCCTTTTATGGTCCAAAACTGGAATTCACCCTGACCGACGCCATCGGCCGGAACTGGCAATGCGGTACCCTGCAGGTCGACCCCAACCTGCCGGAGCGTCTGGATGCGACCTATATCGGACAGGACGGAGCCAAGCACCGCCCCTTCATGCTGCACCGCGCCACCTTGGGCTCCTTTGAACGGTTCATCGGCATCCTGATCGAGGAACACGCCGGCAAGCTGCCGTTCTGGCTGGCGCCGCGTCAGGTGGTGGTGGCTTCCATCACCTCCGAGGCGGATGACTACGTGAACGAGGTCGTGGAAACCCTGCGTGCCGTCGGCGTCCGGGCCGAGGCCGACATCCGCAATGAGAAGATCAACTACAAGGTCCGCGAACATTCCGTGGGCAAGGTGCCGGTCATTCTTGCCGTCGGCCACCGCGAAGTGGAGGAGCGCACCGTTTCTGTTCGCCGGCTCGGCGAAAAGCAGACCAAGGTCGAAAGCCTCGCCAATGTTACAGAAACCCTCGCCCGTGATGCGACACCGCCGGACCTGTTGTAATATTTCGCCCCGGTTTTGAAACGAACGGCTCCCTCTTGGGGGCCGTTTTGTTTCAAGCCGCTGAAAATGGCCCTCTGCCGCCCCGTTCTGTGGGATCTGGCGATAACTCTGCCTGACGCCCGCGTGAGGCACAGCCTCGTGAGTTTATTTCTGCCCGCAAACACGGCTAGGGTGTCATAGTCAGTCCAGACGACGTTCATCATTCAGGAGGACATGCCCATGTCGACCACCAAGAAAACCCTCGCTATTGCAAGCGCCGTCGCCGCCGCCTTGACCGCAGCCGCCACCACTCAGGCAGCCGCGCAGGCCAAGGAAAAATGCTACGGCGTTTCCGAAGCAGGTCAGAACGACTGCGCTGCCGGCCCCGGCACCACCTGCGCGGGCACCTCAACCGTCGACTACCAGGGCAACGCCTGGACCCTTGTGGATGCCGGCACCTGCACGGAAATCGACGTGCCCGACATGGCCGATGGCTCCGCACGCAGCGGCTCCCTTGAACCGCTTGACCGGGACCTGCCGGCCTAAATCAACCCGCTGACCTTGCCGGGGGCGGGTGCCCTGCGCCCCCGGTTGCCGCTCCGGAGCGGCTGACCTGTTCCGCCAGCTCAGCTCGGCCAGGGCTGGAATGCTCCGCAAACTCGCCTATGAGGTGCGCCATGTTCGACACCCCTGACCGCTCCGCCCTGCCCGCCCGGCCCGGCGTCGGCTACAAGCCGCAGCATTACCAGGCGATCATGGCGGATGCGGGCTGCGTCCAATGGCTGGAGATCCACGCCGAGAACTACATGGGCGATGGCGGGCGTCCGCTGGCACAACTGCGCCACCTGGCAGAGCGATTTGCGATTTCGGTGCATGGGGTCGGCCTCTCGATCGGCGGCGCCGAGGCGCTTGATCCCGATCACCTCGCCCGGCTGAAACATCTGGTGGGCTGGCTCAATCCGGCCAGTTTTTCGGAGCATCTCGCCTGGTCCACCCATGACAGCCATTTCTACAACGACCTCTTGCCCCTGCCCTATACCAACGCGACCCTGACACGGGTCTGTGATCACATCGACCAGGTGCAGCAGGTTCTGGCCCGCCCCATGTTGCTGGAGAACCCCTCCAGCTATCTCGCCTTCGCCGAGAGCACCTGGGACGAGCCCGCATTTTTGCAGGAAATCGCCCGGCGCACCGGCTGCGGCCTGCTGCTGGATGTCAACAATGTCTTTGTTTCCGCCACCAACCTCGGCTATCGCCCGCAGGCCTACATCGATGCATATCCGCTTGATCTGGTGGGTGAAATTCACCTCGGCGGGCATGACGAGGACGAGGATGAGCACGGGGCGCCGCTGCTGATCGACAGCCATGGGGCCGAAGTGGTCGACCCGGTCTGGGCGCTTCTCGACTATACTTTGGCCCGCTCGGGTGCGCGCCCGACGCTGGTGGAATGGGACACCGATGTGCCCGACTGGCCCGTGCTGGAGGCCGAGGCGGCCCGCGCCGCAGCCGCCCTGGCCCGCATTTCACCCGAGGCCCCGGCCCAGCTGTCCGCGCAGTTGTCCGCCCAGGGTCAGGCGCGTACCGAATGACCCGCCAGCAGGACTTCACCCGCGCCGTTCTCGATGCCCGGCTGCCGGTGCCCGAGGGGCTTGTGGATGGGTCCAACCAACCGGCGGGCCGCCGCTTCAGCGTTTACCGAAACAATGTTGCCGTCTCGCTGACCGAGGCGCTCCACAAAGGGTTTCCGGTCATCGCGCGGCTGCTGGGGCAAGAGAACATGGACGGCATTGCCGGACTTTTCCTGCGCGCGCACCCGCCCCGCTCGCCGCTGATGATGCACTACGGCGCCGAATTTCCCGCCTTTTTGCGGGATCTCGCCCAGCTGTCCCATTTGGGCTACCTGCCGGATGTCGCCCAGTTGGAACTGGCGCTGCGCCGCAGCTATCACGCTGCCGATACCTCCCTGATCGACCCCCAGATGCTGGACACGCGCGCGCCCGAGGCGCTGATGGCCAGCCGGTTCCGGTTTGCCCCCGCGGTCGCGCTGCTGCAATCGCCATGGCCGATCCATTCGATCTGGCGCTACAATAGCGTTGACGGCGCGCCGAAACCCGACGCCCGGGCCGAGGATGTGCTGATCACCCGGCCAGACTACGACCCTGTTCCGCATCTGCTGCCACCGGGGGGCGCGACCTGGATCGCGGCGCTGATGGCGGGTGAAACCCTCGCCCAGGCGACCGAGACCGCCAGCCGGATGCAGCCGGATTTCGACCTGAGCGCCCCGTTGGCGCTGCTGATCGAGGGCGCCGCCCTCATAGACCTTTCGCAATAGGATGACCGATGAACACCTTGATTTCACTCTATGATCGCGTGTTCGCGCGGATCGCGCGCGCGGGCGACCGGCTGCTGCCGCTCTTTGCCCGCTTCAGCTTTGCCGCCGTGCTGCTGGTCTACTACTGGAACTCCGGCCTGACCAAACTGGGCGATGGGATGTTCGGGCTGTTCTCCCCCTCCATCGGCGCCTACAGCCAGATCTTTCCCAAGCAGCTGGAGGCCGCAGGCTATGACGCCTCCCAACTGGGCCTCTTTCACTGGGCCGTGGTGATGGCGGGGACCTATGCCGAGTTCATCTTGCCGCTGCTGATCGTGATCGGCCTGGCCACCCGCCTGGCCGCGCTTGGCATGATCGGGTTCGTCGTGGTGCAATCGCTGACCGATGTCTTCGGGCACGGCGCCACCGACATCAAAACCCTCGGGGCCTGGTTCGACCGGTTTTCCGACGGGGTGATCCTCGATCAGCGCCTGCTCTGGGTTCTGATGCTGTCGATCCTGGTGACCAAGGGCGCCGGGCTGCTGTCGCTGGATGCGGTCCTGCGCCGCCGTTGACACCGATATGACCCGGCCGGCCGCAGCGCCGCCGGGTCAGCTCACGCCAAGTGCGGATTTCACCTCGGAGGTCCAGCCCAGATACAGCCGTCCCTCATGCGCGATCAGCGGTCGCTTCATCAGAGTCGGGTGGCTTTCCAGCAGCTCCAGTGGAGGTTTTTCACGCTGCTCTGCGGTCAATTCTCGCCACGTGGTTGAACGATTATTCAACAACTTGTCCGGGAATTGAGCAAATGCCTGCTTCATGATCGCTGTTGGAACCGGTGTTTTGCGCACGTCCACGAACTCCGCTTCCGGCAAGGATTTCAGCGCCTTGCGACAGGTATCGCAGGCCTTCAAACCATAAAGTTTCATTGCTGCCTCTTCTTCCGTACCAAAATTTCACACAATTTCCGGTAGATCTCCGCCGATTTTCTTTGATTTTTTGCACCCTCATGCCAAACTAACTTCGGTTCTTGTTAACCAAGGACTTCGGTCACCGTCGTCCGTGGGTCGCCCAAGCGGGTCCGGCGCGTGTGAGTGAAAGGTACTTTGAGGTTGCTTAAAGTGAAGTGCAAGTAAGAAGGAGACACGGGAGATGCCAAGTGGCACCGTGAAATGGTTCAACACCACCAAGGGCTATGGTTTTATTGAACCCGACGAAGGCGGCAAGGATGTTTTTGTGCACATCTCCGCCGTGGAACGCTCCGGCCTCACCGGCCTGGCGGATAACCAAAAAGTGGGATATGAGCTGAGCGAAGGCCGAGACGGCCGACAGATGGCCGGCGACATTCGCCCGCTCTGAGCCCTTCCCCCAAACATCGCTGCGCCCGGCCCTGATGCGCGGACTGGGCGCAGCACCGCGCTTTGTGCACCTGCCACAGCTGCGGCGGTCTTTGTCCGCTGGCCTCCCGAAACAGGGTCAGGTCGGACGGCGCAGATATTCCCGCAAGACGCAGACCGGTGCGGTCTGGCGCAACTCCTGCTCATAGGCAACACGCCACTCTGCGGTCTCAAATTCCGGGAAATAGGCATCAGCCTCTGGGATCTCCAGATCGACCTCAGTGATCATCAACCGGTCCGCCATCGCCAGCATCCCGCTGTAGATCCCGGCACCGCCAATACCGTAAATGCGCCCATAGCCCGCATCGTGGGCCAACTGCACCGCCGACTCGATCGAGGGAGCGACCGTCTCTGCCGCATCCGGGCGCGAGGAGACAACGATGTTCATCCGGTTTTTCAACGGCTTCACCGGCAGCGAGTCCCAGGTATTTCGGCCCATGATGATGGCGCCGCCCAGGGTCTCGCGCTGAAAGGCCTTCAGATCCTCCGGCGCGTGCCAGGGAATGTCATTGTCCTTGCCGATGGCCCCGTTGCGGGCCCGTGCCACGATCAATGTAATCATTTCAGATCCGCCTCAGCCATGTTTTTACCCGCGCTCAGACCGCGACGGGCGCCTTGATCGAGGGATCGGGATCATAACCGATGACCTCGAAATCCTCGTATTTGAAATCAAAGATCGACGAAACCGCGCGGCGGATCCGGATCTGGGGCAGCGGCTTTGGCGTCCGGGACAGCTGCAATTCAACCTGCTCCATATGGTTGGAATAGATATGCGCGTCGCCCATCGTGTGCACAAAGGTCCCCGCCTCATAGCCGGTCACATGGGCCAGCATCTGCAACAACAGCGCATAAGAGGCGATGTTGAACGGCACGCCCAGGAACATATCGGCAGAGCGCTGGTAAAGCTGCAGATGCAGTTTGCCACCCAGAATGCGCACCTGCCACAGGGTATGACAGGGCGGCAGCGCCATCTCCGGCACATCCGCCGGGTTCCAGGCTGACACAATCAGGCGGCGGCTGTCGGGGCTGTTGCGGATCATCTCTACCAGTTCGGTGATCTGATCCACCGTGCCCGCCCGATACAGGGGTTCGTCCCCCAGCGTGCCCGCGGCCAGCTCCAGCCGGGGAAAGCGGCGCCACTGGTGGCCATAGACCGGCCCAAGGTCGCCGTTTTCATCCGCCCACTCATCCCAGATCGAAACGCCGTTGTCCTTCAGGTAGCGGATATTGGTGTCCCCCGACAGGAACCACAACAGTTCATGAATGATCGAGCGCAGATGCAGCTTTTTGGTCGTCACCAGCGGAAATCCCTCCGCCAGGTCATAGCGTTGCTGCATCCCGAAACAGGACAGCGTGCCGGTGCCGGTGCGGTCGCTCGTCTTGATCCCATGCTCAAGGATATGCTGCAGGGCGGCGTGGTATTGCTGCATCGTTCGGGCCTCCTGTTTGCCCCGGTGATAGCGCGCAGAACCCCAAGATCCAAGCGGATTGCTCCGCGCCCTCTCGACATTCGCGAAACGCAGCTTAGGTTGAGCCGCGACGCCGATTAAAATCAGTCGCTGAAAAAAAGGAACTCCGATGCCGCTCAAGTATTTGCACACGATGGTCCGCGTGAAGGATCTGGAAAAATCCATGGCCTTTTACGCTCTGCTCGGCCTCAAGGAAACGCGCCGCATGGACAGCGAAGGCGGTCGCTTCTCGCTCATCTTCCTCGCCCCTCCCGGTCAGGAAGAGGCGCCAATCGAGCTGACCTATAACTGGGATGGCGATGACGAGCTGCCCTCCGACAGCCGCCATTTCGGCCACCTCGCCTATGAGGTCGACAATATCTACGAGACCTGCCAGCACCTGATGGACAACGGCGTGACGATCAATCGCCCGCCGCGCGACGGCCATATGGCCTTTGTCCGGTCGCCCGACAATATTTCGATCGAACTGCTGCAGGCCGGCGAGGCGCTTGCACCCGCCGAACCCTGGGCCAGCATGGAAAACACCGGCCACTGGTAACGCCACCGGCGCTGGCGCTGCCAGACCGCGCCCGCTATTGTCCGCCCGCTCCCGTATCCCGGGGGCGGGCTTTTTGCTGCGTTTCAGAGTCGGTGTCGCTGGGGCTGGGGCTCAGTCCGGCAGCCGCACGGTCAGTTCGATTTCCACCTGCAGCTCCGGTGCCGCCAGGGCAGCGACACCAATACCGGTGATGCTCGGGCTCGCCCCCGCAAGGAAGGCCTGCAGAACCGGCATCGCAACGCCCAGACGCTCCGGCGTCAGATCCGTCATGTAGCAGCGCAGAATCGCAATGTCCTGCGGGCCGGCCCCGAGCGCGGCCAGCGCCGCGCCGGCATTGGCGCAGGCCAGCTCCATCTGGGCCGGCAGCCCCTCCGGCGTTGGCCTGCCATCGGCGTGCCAGGCCACCTGACCGGAGACAAAGGCCATACGCCCCGGTTCCACGACAGAGATCTGGGAATAGCCGATTTCGGTCGAATTCGGCAGGCTGGGGGGATTTAGTCGCGTAACGGGATGGGCCATGATATTGGTTTCCTGTGGCGATGAGTGCAAGGTATGACGCGGAAATCACTACATATGTAGTAATTAACAAAACGCACGAAGCATCCATGACGTCCACAGACAATCGCAAGACTGCCATTCAAACCGCCGTGATCGACCTGCTGGCCCGCGAGGGGCTGAAGGGGGTCACCCATCGCGCGGTCGACACCGCTGCCGGGCTGCCACAGGGCTCCACCAGCTACCATTATCCGCGCAAACCGGCGCTGTTGCTGGCGGCGGCCACCCATCTCGAAGATCTGTTGAGCAAGGATTGTGCCGATCTGCAGGTCGGGTTCGCGCAGGCCGTCACCCAGGGGGGGATCGAGGCTGGGCTGGCTTTTGTCGGCGCCGAGGTGCTGCGGTATACGGATGGCGCCCGACCGCACTATCTGGCGCGGCTGGAGCTGACCCTCGCGGCGCGGCGCGACCCGGCGCTGGCGGGGGTCGGTGATCGGCTCAGCGCCGCCACCCGCCGGCCTATCGCATTCTTTCTGGAGCTGAATTTCAACGACACCAGCCCGGCACAGGTGGAGGCCTGTACCGGGCTGATTGACGGCATCATGCTGATGCACGCGACCGGCCAAGGACCCAGACCCTCGGCCGACCAGATCATCGCCGTGTTTCGCGCTCTTGGCTGAAACGCGCCCACGGGGTACGGGGCAGACACTGACGCACCACGTTACGGCGCTGGTCGGGTGCCCCAGGGGGTCACCGTCGCAGCAATCCCGTAACATGAGGGTTGCAACGTCTAACGTACACTAAACTGACAGATGGCCGATATTGTCGGCTTCGGCAGTGCCTCGGTTGCTTCTGCAACCGCCCCTCTCTCATCGACCTGACCGCAACATGCGGTGGTGAGGACAGGGTTGACAGTTTTGCGGGATCGTCCGGTGACTTTGCCTTTTAGTGACGGAGCCTTTTGGGGCGAGCTTGCAAATTCTGTCTTGTACTTCCCGGACCTCAAGGCCCGTAAAAGCGGTTTTTAATAGATGTAGCGGATCTGGTCAGACCAGTAGCGCTCCATACGTTTCAGCGAGCCGGTGATATCCTCGATCCCTTCGGCGCTGATCACGCCTTTGGTCTCCAGGCCCTCCGCATGACGAGAGAACAGCGACGCCACAATGTCGCGGATTTCCCGGCCCCGGGGGGTCAGACGCACACGCACCGACCGACGGTCGATCTCGCAGCGCTGATGGTGCATATAGCCCATCTCCACCAGCTTCTTCAGGTTATAGCTGACGTTGCTACCTTGATAGTAGCCACGGGATTTCAGCTCCCCTGCAGTCACTTCGTTGTCGCCGATGTTAAACAGCAACAGAGCTTGAACCGCGTTGATGTCAAGGACACCCACCCGTTCAAACTCGTCCTTGATTACATCCAACAGCAGGCGGTGCAGGCGCTCCACCAGTGCAAGTGCATCCAGGTAGCCAGTCATGAACCCTTTGCGGTCCACCTGGCTGATTGGTCGTTCCATACTCATTCAGCATCTCCGAATCGAAATTGCTTCATGACAAATGTGACGGGTATTTCCTGAAAATGCGTTAAACCGAATTTCCCTTTTATTTTCCGTATGTTCGAGAGATCTCGTTCACCAAGGCCCCAAATTCTTCTGGCGCCGGGGCCTGACCCGTTACCCATTGGTAAAGATCTTGGTCATTTTCCCGTAAAAGATGGTCGTAGAGATCCATTTTTTCGGCGCTCATCGTCGGCAGATTCGCCTCCGCATAGCGGGCAAGCAGGATATCCATCTCCTTGATTCCCCGTCGCATTGACCGCATGGTCAGCCGCTTGATCCGGATCTCTCTGCTTTCGTCGGTCATTCTGCGGGCTCCTGTGCGGCGGCCAGACGGCGCAGCGTCTTTTCCAGGCGACCGGCGCGCTCGGCCTGGGCCCGCAGATCCTCCCGCAGGCCGCGCAACTCGCGCGCCACCGCCGCCATGTCCTCGCTCAGCGTGTCCTCGGTCGGGGCCGACAGGTCGTCGCCCTCGCCGGTCAGCAGCCAGCTCATCGACACATTCAGCAACCCCGACAGCATCGACAGCTTGTTCGCCCGTGGCTCCGACAGGTCCTGTTCCCAGCCCACCAGCGTGGATTTCTTGACCCCCATCCGCCGCGCCAACTGGCCCTGGGACATGCCTGCGCTTTCCCGCGCGGCCGCCACGCGATCGCCGAAAGTTGCTGCATCGGGGCCATACCAATCGGTCGTGGTCTCGGTCATGTGGTCTCTCCTTCGTGGATGACTTGATTGCCGTCTGGCCTCACCCTAAGAGGTTTGGAGATGACATACAAATCGAGGTCCGACATGTCCTTTCTTTCTGCGACACTTTCGCGCGTGAAGCCTTCGCCGACCATGGCTGTCACCCAAAAGGCGAGCGAGCTGAAGGCGGCCGGGCGGGACGTGATCGGCCTGGGCGCGGGCGAGCCCGATTTCGACACGCCGCAATCCATCAAGGATGCCGCGGTGCGCGCCATTGCAGAAGGGAAGACCAAATACACCACGGTCGACGGCATCCCGGAGCTGAAACAGGCGATCTGCGACAAGTTCAAACGCGACAACGGGCTGGACTACACCCCCGCCCAGGTCACCGTGAACTCCGGCGGCAAGCACACGCTCTATAACGCGCTCATGGCGACCCTGAACCCCGGCGACGAGGTGATCATCCCTGCCCCCTATTGGGTCAGCTACCCCGATATGGTGCTGCTGGCCGGCGGCACCCCTATCGTGGTCGAGGCCAGCCTGGAGACCCGCTTCAAGCTGACACCGGAGCAGCTGGAGGCGGCGATCACCGAGAAAACCAAATGGTTCATCTTCAATTCGCCCTCGAACCCGACCGGGGCCGGCTATTCGCATGCCGAACTCAAGGCGCTGACGGAGGTGCTGATGCGCCATCCCCATGTCTGGGTGATGACCGACGACATGTACGAACACCTCGCCTATGACGATTTCAAATTCGCCACCCCGGCCGAGGTGGAACCGCAGCTCTATGAGCGCACCCTGACCTGCAATGGCGTCTCCAAGGCCTATGCAATGACCGGCTGGCGCATCGGCTATGCGGCCGGCCCCGCCCCCCTGATCGCCGCCATGCGCAAGGTGCAGTCACAATCGACCTCGAACCCCTGTTCCATCAGCCAGTATGCCGCGCTGGCGGCGCTGACCGGCCCGCAGGATTTCCTCGCCACCCACAACGAGATCTTCGTGCGCCGCCGCAACCTCGTGGTGTCGATGCTGTCCGAGATCGACGGCATAACCTGCCCGGTGCCGGAAGGGGCCTTCTACGTCTACCCCTCGATTGCCGGGCTGATCGGCAAGACCACGCCGGCCGGCACCCGGATCACCGATGACGAGACCTTTGCCACCGCGCTGCTGGAAGAGGCCAATGTCGCCGTGGTCTTTGGCGCCGCCTTTGGCCTGTCGCCGAATTTTCGCGTCAGCTACGCCACGGCGGATGAAACGCTCAAGGAGGCCTGCAGCCGCATCCAGCACTTCTGCGCCGCGCTGCGCTAGGCGGGCGGCCGGACAGACGGACGGACGGGACAACGGTCAGGCGCGCGCTGGCGCCGCAAGGTGGCGTCATTGTTACCGGGTTGCCGGTGGCGACCTTTCAGGTTTGCGCTGCGCGTTGCGCATCGCGGGGGGGCGGCGGCCGCGCCTTCGG
>NZ_LPUY01000013.1 GCF_001518015.1 Tritonibacter horizontis | reverse complement strand
GCCCCGGCCTGCCGCAAGAGGATCGCCGCCGCCGCCGGCTGGTCCGGCGCAGCCACGTTCTGACCATTCTGGCCGCCTGGCTGATCACCGTACCGATCTCCGCCACGCTCGCGGCCGGTCTTTATGCCGTCCTGCGTCTGTTCACGGCGCTGAGCTGACGCCAGACGTCCCGCGCGCGCTGTCCTGTGGCCGCTGACTGCCGCAGCCGGGGTCCGCTGGCGCCTCCGTCTGTCGCAGGGCCGCGACCAGTTCAGCCGTGAGCGGCGTCGCCACGCCAAGGTCCGCGCCCAGCGCCAGCAGCCGCTCCAGCGCCGCCCGCATCGCGGCAGGCGGGGTCACGCCCGAGGCATCGCGCCAGCCGAGCCACCAGGCGCCCCCGAGCCACCGGGCGACCGGGGTTGGCACAGGCGGGGCCCGCAGGATCCATGCCCGCAGGGTCAGCGGCAGCCCCTGTCGCCCCCTCGGTCGCAGACCCGCCCGCTCCAGAACGCGGAGCGCCTCGGTCAGATGGTCCGCCAGGCCCCGACGAACGCCCGGATCCCGCAGCGCCAGACCCGGCGAAAGCCCCGCCAGTTGGGCGGAAACCGGCAGCAGATCCTCCAGCAGCCGCCCCCAGTGAAGCGCCGCCACATCCCGCCGCAGCGCCACCTCCAGGCAGGGGACATCCAGCTCGCGCGCCACGGCGCCACTTGCGGCGTCCAGGATCAATGGCCCGGTCCCCTGACGGTGCAGCTTAATCGCCGTCGCAGCGGTAGCAGCAGCGGCGCTTGTCGCCCCTTCGCATGTCGCAACACCGTCGGCGCCCGTCAGGTCGCGCACGTGCCAGGGGATCAGCCCCGGCCAGCCCCGGCCCTCCGGCAGACGGGCCACAAGCGGGTCCTCAGGACAGGCGGCGGACTGCAGGCTGAGCACCGGCGTCGTGACCAAGGAGATCTTCGCGATCCGGTCCGCGAGGTCGAGCACATCGACATCACCCCCGGCACAGTCGGCGACAACGATCAGCGCCGCCGTGCTCAGCGGGGCCAGGTCCTGGGTGCAACGCAGGGTCTCTGCCCCGATGCGTGCCTCCAGCCCGCCCGGGTCGGTCAGCGCCATGCCATGGTGGTGGAACCGGGCGACATGGGCGGAGGGGGCGATCCAACAGACGTCATGCCCGGCAGTGGCCCAGAGACCGGCGCAAAATCCGGCCATTGCAGGCTCCCCCAAGACGACAATCTGCCCGTCACGCATCTGTCAAATCTCCCTGATCACCACACTTGTCTGGTTCATTTCCCACGCCCACCCGGCCAGGTCGCACGGTCGCGCCCCACTGCGGTCCGCCCGGTGCCGCAGCGCGCCAAGCGCCGGGCCATCAGGCCCGGCGCCACGCCCAACGGGCGCGTCAGGGCGCCTGCGCCCTGACTGGTGCCGGGCGGGAGTATCCCCTTCTGTGTGCTGGCAACCTGTGTGCTGGCAACCGTCGCAACGCTGCTCCGTGGCCTTGCGACGCAGCCTCTCACACGCCGAGGCACCAGCGCATCACTGCCTTTTGCGCATGCAGCCGGTTTTCCGCTTCGTCGAAAATCACCGACTGCGGACCATCCATCACCGCCGAGGTCACCTCTTCTTCGCGGTGAGCTGGCAGGCAATGCATGAACAGGGCGTCGGGCTTGGCATGCGCCATCAGCGCGTCGTTCACCTGATAGGGCCGCAGCATGTTGTGGCGCCGTTCCTTGGAAGATTGGCTGTCATGCATCGACACCCAGGTGTCGGCAACGATCAGATCCGCACCGGCCACCGCCTTGGCCGGGTCGCGCTCGATCGTGATGGTGGAGCCAGCGCGGCGGGCCAGGCCGACGAACTCCTCCTCAGGGTCGAGCTGCGACGGGCCGGTAAAGGTCAGGTCAAACCCGAACTGGCCGGCCGCGTGCAGGAAGGACGCACAGACGTTGTTGCCGTCCCCGGTCCAGACGACTTTCTTGCCCCGGATCGGGCCACGATGTTCTTCGTAGGTGAGAATATCCGCCATGATCTGGCAGGGATGGGTGCGATCGGTGAGGCCGTTGATCACCGGCACGTCGGAGTATTCCGCCATTTCCGTCAGCACGGTTTCGTCAAAGGTCCGGATCATGATCAGATCCACATAGCGCGACATCACGCGCGCGGTATCGGCGATGGTTTCGCCGTGCCCAAGCTGCATGTCCTTGCCCGAGAGCACCATGGTCTCGCCCCCCATCTGGCGGACGCCGACATCAAAGGAAACCCGGGTCCGGGTCGAGGGCTTTTCGAAGATCAGGGCCACCATGCGTCCGGCCAGGGGCTGTTCGTCATCCGCCATGCCTTTCGGCCGGCCGGCGCGGGCCGATTTCATCGCCGCCGCCTGGTCGATGATGCCGCGCAGGTCGTCGGGCGAGGTTTTGTGAATGTCGAGGAAATGTGTCATGCTCAGTCGCTTTCTTGAAACCGGAGAGGCGGGGCTCTGCCCCGCACCCCGAGGTATTTTCGAAAAGATGAAGGTCAGCCCGCCGCAACCGCCGTGGCTGCCGCGTCCAGACGGGTCACGGCTTCGTCGAGTTCGGCCTCCGTGATGGTCAGGGCCGGCAACAGGCGGATCACGTTGTCGGCGGCGGGCACGGTGATGATTTCCGCCGCATAGCCGGCCTTGACCACATCCGCATTGAGCGCCTTGCATTTGAGGCCAAGCATCAGCCCGGAGCCGCGGACCTCTTCAAAGACCTCTGGATGGGCGGCCACCAGGCCTTCGAGTTTCTGGCGCAGCAGGCCGGCCTTGCGGTTGATCTCGGCCAGGAACTCCGGTGCGGCGACGATGTTCATCACCGCATTGCCGACGGCACAGCCCAGCGGGTTGCCGCCATAGGTGGAGCCATGGGTGCCCACCGTCATGCCGGCGGCTGCGGCCTCGGTTGCGAGCACCGCGCCCAAGGGGAAGCCGCCGCCGATGCCCTTGGCCACCATCATGATGTCGGGCGTGATCCCGGCCCATTCATGGGCAAACAGCCGGCCCGTGCGGCCAACGCCACATTGGACCTCGTCAAGGATCAGCAGAATGCCCTGCGCATCACAGAGCGCCCGCAACGCCTTGAGATCCTGATCGGGCATCGGCTTGATGCCGCCTTCGCCCTGCACCGGCTCCAGCAGGATCGCGGCCGTCTTTTCGTCGATGGCCGCGGCGACCGCCTCCTGGTCGTTCCAGGGCAGGTGCACGAAGCCGGGCAGCAGCGGGCCAAAGCCCTTGGTCATCTTTTCAGAGCCGGCCGCGGCGATGCCCGCCGAAGAGCGGCCATGAAAGGATCCGTCGAAAGTGATGATTTCCACCCGCTCCGGCTGGCCGGCCTCATAATGGTATTTGCGGGCCATTTTCACCGCCAGCTCGCAGGCTTCGGTGCCTGAATTGGTGAAGAACACCGTATCGGCAAAGGTTTCGGCCACCAATTTGTCGGCCAGCGCCTGCTGCTGCGGGATCTGGTAGAGGTTAGAGACATGCCAGAGCGCCTGCGCCTGGGTGGTCAGGGCGTCGACCAGGGCGGGATGGCCATGGCCGAGGGCATTGACCGCGATGCCGGAGCCGAAATCGAGGAATCGGCGGCCATCTGCCTCGACAAGCCAGGAGCCTTCGCCTTTGACAAAGTTCAACGGCGCGCGGTTGTAGGTCGGCAGTACGGAAGGGATCATCGGGATCGTCCTTTGCAGGGTCGTGTTGACAGGATCGGGTTTGCAGAGGTTGCGCAGCGGGTCAGAGCCAAATCAGTGCCCCACCCCGGTGGTTTGGTCAATCATCAGCATGGATGTGGGTCCGGGAAACGCAGGCTTGGGTGGGGGCATCGCAGGATATGGGGAGCGAAGCGCAAGATCAAAGGGCACGGCGCGGGGCCGTGGGTCAGGCAGATTGGCGTCGGCGTCGGGCGGACGAAAGAAATGCATGTTTGATCATAGGAAGGCTCCATAACGGAGGAATCACGGCGTGAAAACCCCCTTTGACGCCTCTGTTGGCACAATTTGGACGCAGGCGCCGGGCCGGCGGCCCCGTCGCGGACA
Source organism: Tritonibacter horizontis (assembly GCF_001518015.1). Lineage (GTDB taxonomy): Bacteria > Pseudomonadota > Alphaproteobacteria > Rhodobacterales > Rhodobacteraceae > Epibacterium > Epibacterium horizontis. The sequence continues at coordinate 6,233 of NZ_LPUY01000013.1, read as the reverse complement.
AGACCAGCCCGGACCGCCGGGGGATTGCGCCGGAGGTGCAGGCGCGCATTTCGGCTTGCCTTTGGCGTCGCACTGACGCACCGGTAGTGACCATGACGCATGAGACTCCCCAGAACCCGCCCCTGGCGGCCGCGCTGATCCTGCTGGCCACCGTATTCATCGCCGCCACGACCCTGCTGGCAAAGGCGCTTGGCACGGCAACGCTGGGTCCGGCACTGCATCCGCTGCAGATCAGCCAGGGGCGGTTTGTCTTTGCCTTTATTGCCATTTCGACGGCGGTCGTGGTTCTGAAACAGAAGATACGCCAGCCGCATCTCGGCCTGCATATCGGGCGGTCCACCTTCGGCTGGGGGGGCGTGACGCTGATGTTCGCCTCGGTGGCTTTTATCCCGCTGGCGGATGCTACGGCGATTTCCTTTCTCAACCCGGTGATCGGCATGGTCCTTGCGATTCCCTTTCTGGGCGAAAGGGTCGGACCCTGGCGCTGGATGGCGGCCCTCATTGCCCTGGGCGGCGCGCTGGTCCTGCTGCGCCCCACGCCCGAGAGCTTTCAGCCGGCGGCGCTGCTGGCCCTGGGGGCGGCGCTGGCGATGGGGGCGGAGCTGATCTTCATCAAGAAACTGGCCGGGCGCGAGCCGCCGCTGCAGGTGCTCTGGGTCAACAACCTGATCGGCATGGCCATCGCCAGCGCGGCCGCCCTTGCGGTCTGGCAGATGCCGACGCCGGCCCAATGGGGCGCGCTGGCGGCGCTGGGGGTGATGATGGCGGCGGCGCAGGCCTGTTTCATCAACGGCATGGCGCGGGCCGATGCATCCTTTGTCGCGCCTTTTGCCTATGGCACCCTGGTGTTTGCCGCGCTTTATGATGCGTTGATCTTTGCCATCCTGCCGGATGCAATCACCCTGTTGGGGGCGGGGATCATCCTGTCGGGGGCGGCACTTCTGGCCTGGCGTGAAAGCGTCAACGGCAAGCGGCCCACCGTCACGCTGCGCCGCCCGGCCCCCTGACGCGGCCAGAGGGCAGCCGCCTGTCAGGGGTCGCGGTGGCTCAGGCCTTCAGCCGATAGCCCGTCCGCAACATCTGCCAGGCCACAAGACAGATCGCCGCCGTCGCCAGCAGGCAGACCAGCGCGCCAAAGGCCGGATCGCTGTCGGACACCCCGATCATGCCAAAGCGCACCCCGTCGATCAGGTAGAACACCGGGTTCACATGGCTGACCGCATAAAGCACCGGCGGCAGGGCCTCGACCGAATAGAAGGTGCCCGACAGAAACGCGAGCGGCGTGACGATGAAGTTGGTAATCGCGGCCATCTGGTCGAATTTCTCGGCAAAGACCCCGGCCAGAATGCCAAGCCCGCCCAGGAAGGCCGCTCCCAGCACCACAAAGCCCAGCGTCACCAGCGGATACACAGGCACCAGCCCCAGGACCAGGACCAGCCCGAGACAAATGCCGACGGCGACCATGACCCCCCGGACAATCCCGCCGGCCAGATACCCGATCAGGATTTCCAGCCCCGACAGCGGCGGCATCAGCGTATCGACGATATTGCCCTGCACCTTGGTGATCACAATCGAAGAGGAGGTATTGGCAAAGGCGTTCTGGATCACCGTCATCATCATGATGCCCGGCGCCAGAAAGGACATGAAGGGCACCCCCATCACATCGCCGCGCCGCGGCCCGATGGCGATGTTAAAGATCAACAGGAACAGCGCCGCCGTCACCATCGGTGCCAGCAGCGTCTGGGTGTGGACCACCAGGAACCGGGTAATCTCGCGCCCGGCGAGGGTCCGCAACCCCAGCCAGTTCACCCGCCCGAACCGGCGCTCGCCCAAGGCGACGCGATATCCTGCCTGCGTGCTGTTGTCTGACATGATCACCCCCGATTTGTTTCCGCTGCATGCATAAAGGCTGAACAGTGGGATGCAAGGCACTGATCTTCCCCAGGACCAGCCGCGTTCATGACTTGTATCTCGCCCGCCAGTAATTAATATAGGGCGAGAACTTGGAATTCGATGGCGGCCACAGGTTACTTGAGGCCGCTATTAGCTTTGAAAGGCACCTAATGTCCTGGACAGACGAGCGCGTCGAACTGCTCAAGAAAATGTGGGGCGAAGGCCAGTCGGCCAGTCAGATCGCCAAAGAACTCGGTGGCGTGACCCGCAATGCGGTCATCGGCAAGGTCCATCGTCTCGGTCTGTCCAACCGCACGACTGGCGGCGCCAAACCAGCTGCCGAGCCCAAGGAAAAGCCGGCGCCCAAGGTGGCCGCCAAACCCAAGGCGCAGCCCAAGACCGAACCGGCCCGCCCCGTGACGCCGGAACCGGCCGCCGCGGCCCCGGCGGCCTCTGCTTCGGCGGAAAGCAAACCCTCGGTGCCTGCCCGCAAGCAGATCATCCCGGCCGGCCAACCGCTGCCGCCGCAGCCCTCCGCCAATGAAATCAGCCCGGAGGCGCTCGCCAAGGTCAACGAGATCGAGAAGAAAGCCAAACGGCTGACCTTGATGGAACTGACAGAGCGCACCTGCAAATGGCCGGTGGGCGACCCCGCGACCGAGGATTTCTGGTTCTGCGGCCTGCCTGTGCAGCAGGGCAAACCCTATTGCGATGCCCATGTCGGCGTCGCCTTCCAGCCGATGAGCTCGCGCCGAGAACGCAAACGCTGACCCCGTCGCGGCCGGGACGCCTGGCCCGACACCACAAGCGCACAGACAGACAAAGCCCCCGGACCCTTTTGATGGTGTCCGGGGGCTTTGTCTTTCAGGCCGTCGCCCTGCCCCAGCGGGCAACCGCCGCCACCACGCCGGCGCTGGCTGACGGGGTGTGGGCAGAGCGGCGGCTGATGCCAGGCCGCCCCGCCGCCGCCCGGGCCCTTAGCCCTTGTCCGGCGCCTCTGATGTGAAATTGGGGATTGTGTTGGTCGAAGCCGGCTTTGGATCGAGGCTCGGCCAATTGCCTTGCGACAGGGTCAGGTTGCCGGGAATGTCCTCTTCCCAGAAGCTGACCACATTTTCCGTGATGTTCAGATAGAGCTTGTCGTCGATGATCCGCCACAGGTTCGGATTGCCCGGCACCTTGCCGCCCTTGGCGACGCCATAGGCGCAATGGCCGTCATACTGCGGCACGTAATGCGCGGGGTTTTCCAGAAACGTTGCCCGGTTCGCCTCGGTGGCAAAGGCAAAGGTCGATCCGTTGTACTCCGCCGTAATCGCGGCAGAGCCGGGAACCGCGGCAGGCTGGGCCGTGCCGACCGGGGATTGCTCCAGCGTCCGATAGGCCACGACATCAAAGCCGGAAACGGCAAAGCCGGTCTCATCGACGAACTGCTCCCCTGCCAAGGCGGCACCTGCAGTCGTCAGCGCCATTACAGCGGCGAAGGTGAAATGTCTCATGCGAAAATCCTTTTGTTGCGCGTCAAGCCCGCGCCGTCGCTGATCCCGTCCCGCGCCCGTCGCGAGACCTGCTGCGAAGATACCCGAAGCCGTTGATTTGCGAAGTGGGTCTCACAGCTCTGTGTTGCGCACGGAGCCTGCGTGATGGACCCGTGATTGGCCTGTGATTGGCCTGCGACGGGCCGGTGACGGTACAGTGACGTGCAGGGGGGGATGTGCAGGGAGCAACCGGACGTTCGGTCGCGCCCCGCGCGCGCCTCATCCCGCACGTCAGCCCGTCCGCGACGTCCCAATGGGGCCGAGATGGGTGACCGTGAAACCTTCGGTGGTTTTCAGGCCATATCCCAACATGCGATCAAACCCGGAATGGGCCAGCAAAAGCGCGCCCACTTCCCACCAGATCGGCATCTGCAACAAATGTCCGATCGCCAGGGCCAGCGCCCCAAAGGCGTAGACATGCACCAGATTGTAACAAAAGGCGCCGACGCGCCGGCCCAGCGCATAGGCGACAAAGCTGAGATCCGGCGCGAAGAACACCAAAATGGCCGCCCAGAGCGACAGCACCGACTCCGCCCCTGCATACAGCCACAGACCCACGGCGCAGATCGCCGCGCCCTCGGCCTTTTGCCACAGGATCACGCCGGCACCGCCTGCCATCAATCGAGCCTCCGCACCACGATCTGATTGCCCTCACCGCGTTTGGTTTCCAGGATCTTCATGGTCGCGATCAGGTCCGACAGCTTGCGCTTGCCATAGCTGCGTGTGTCGAAATCCGGCGAGGCGGCGGTGATATACTGGCCGATCTGCCCGAGCGAGAACCATTCGTCCTCCTGGCTGATCGCCTCCATCGCGCGCAACACCAGCTTTTGCGGATCTTCCAGTTCCGTCGGCGCCTGATCGTCCTGCGCCAGATTGGCCAGCTCGGCCGCCTTGGGCTTGGCGACCTTGGGTTTGGTGGGCGGCGGCGGGGTGTCGTTTTGCAGGTTCTCCACATAGATGAACCGCTTGCAGGCCCGCACAAAGGCCGCCGGCGTCTTGCGCATTCCCATTCCATAGACATCCAGCCCCTGCTCGCGGATCCGACTGGCAAGCCGGGTGAAATCGCTGTCCGAGGAGATCAGCACAAACCCGTCAAACCGCCCGGAATGCAGAATATCCATCGCGTCGATCACCAGCCCGATGTCAGAGGCATTCTTGCCGGTGGTATTGGCGAATTGCTGATGCGGCACAATGGCCAGGGCCGCCAGCCGGTCCTTGGTCCAGCCCTGCGGCCCGCCGCCGGAAAAGTCGCCGTAAATTCTGCGGATGCTCGCCTCCCCCAGCGAGGCAATCTCCTCGAACATCGCCTCGCCGTATTTGGCAGAGATGTTGTCCGCATCAATCAGCACCGCGAGAAGAGGGGGTTTGTCGCTGTTGCGCATCGGGGATCCAGTCACGTCAAAGGGGTTTGTTCCATACATACGCATCTGGGCGGAAATGAAAACCACGCAAGCGACAGAGCGCCCAAGTCGCGCATCCGCACCGCCGCACCGCCACTAAAATGCCGTGTGACGGAAAATTTACCCCGCACAGACCTTCCAGTCATTGGAATTTTGAGTATCGTTCCCACCTGATACCCGGCGCAGCCATTGACCGGCCGCGTTTGCGGATATTCTGACACGGGAAGAAAGAGGCTCTCCATGAGTGATACGACCTATACCCCCCCGAAGGTCTGGACCTGGGACCAGGCAAGCGGTGGCAAATTTGCCTCCATCAACCGCCCCATTGCCGGCGCCACCCATGACAAGGCGGTGCCGATTGGCGCGCATCCCTTCCAGCTCTACTCGCTGGCGACGCCCAACGGGGTGAAGGCGACGGTGATGCTGGAGGAGCTTTTGGAGGCCGGCGTCAAGGAGGCGGAATATGATGCCTGGCTGATCAACATCGGCGAAGGCGACCAGTTCGGGTCCGATTTCGTTGCCATCAACCCCAACTCCAAGATCCCGGCGCTGCATGACCGGTCCGGCGCCGCGCCCGTGCGGGTGTTTGAAAGCGCCTCGATCCTGATGCATCTGGCCGAAAAATTCGGGCATTTCCTGCCCAAGGACGGTGCCGCGCGCACCGAGGTGATGAACTGGGTGTTCTGGCAAATGGGCTCCGCGCCCTATCTCGGTGGCGGCTTTGGCCATTTCTATGCCTATGCGCCCGAGAAATTCGAATACCCCATCAACCGCTTCGCGATGGAGGCCAAGCGCCAGCTGGACGTGCTGAACCGGGAACTGGCGGAAAAGACCTATATCGCCGGGCCGGATTACACCATCGCGGATATCGCGATCTGGCCCTGGTATGGCCAATTGGTGCTGGGTCGGCTCTATGAGGCGGCCGAGTTCCTCGACGTGGAGAGCTACGAACATGTGATGCGCTGGGCCAAGGCCATTGATGCGCGTCCCGCCGTGCAGCGTGGCCGCATGGTGAACCGCGCCTTTGGCGAGCTGTCGTCGCAGCTGCGCGAACGCCACGCCGCTTCCGATTTCGAAACCAGGACCCAGGACAAGCTGGAGCCGGACGCCGCCGAATAATCCGGTCTCCGGCACCGCCGGGACCCTTACGCGTCCTCACAAGTTAGAGACCGAGACCGCGCCGCCCCCGGCGCGGTCTCTTGCGTCACAGACGTGCCCTGTTCTGTTCTGCTCTGTCCTGCCCTGCCCCGGGCGACCGCCTGTCGGACGCGCTCCCTGACGACCAGACGGCCACCGACCTCAGGATCGGCCACAAGGGGGAGGCTCCCGCGCCCGCAGGTGGATAGGCCCTTCGGGCGATCCCCCTTGGCGGCCTTGGGCCGCGCCTGCGGCCCCGGTCCGGGGC